>JAAVCH010000022.1 GCA_014802425.1 Bacteroides sp. | reverse complement strand
CCTAATGGTGAGGGCAATATGAATAGTTTAACACCTACTGCCACTTCAATTGTAATCGGTTCTCATAATCAATCCACTGCACAGTGGGGTACGGCTATTCAGATGCCTATGCTGTTAGGCCTACCGGTTGACAGTGAAGTTAACCTTGTCGTTGCATCCGAGGCTGGCTTTTCTTCTGAAATAAATAGTGTTATACCATTCCTTTATAATATACGTTATTTCAAATCTGCAAATTGATTCAAATAACAATAGCATTTTTTTCTTTTTAAAAACTTAAATAAAGAATAATATGATAAGCAATATAACTAAACGTAATGTATGTTTAATGTTTGCTATTGCCTTACTTTGCGGTCTTATCTATTGCACTTATGAGACAATTAGACAAGATGCGTCGTGGATAAGCCTAACCCCAATCTTGACTTCAACAGCCATGTTTTTTAAGTTTTACTTATCATATAGAAAGGCGGCGAAACAAGGGAATATTTATGGGAAAGTTAACCCATTCTTATGAACTATGCAAGTCACCTTCATTCTCGAATGAAGGCTATTTAATTTTACAGAAATCAGCATAGGTATTACCATTTATCTCGTCTTCAGCCATTATACATATTTCTAAGTCCGAAAACTTAGTACATTGTATAGTAAGATTTCTATTCATCAATAGCTCGTAGATTACTTTCTCCAAAGGGGCATCCCCTCCAAGGGATTGTGTCATCAATCCATTCACAAGACGGAGGGAATCGCCCTGTAATCTATATTCAGATAACAATTCATTGGCGGCAAACTGCATTTCGATTAAACCACCGGAAAATTTGATTATGTAATCAAATTTATCTGTTGGAACCATATTGAAATATGGAGAGTGATACTGCACAAGTTTCCAAGAGCCTTTTAATACTGCCGTATCAAGAGGAACCTGTATTAGTTCAGGTTCTGCTACTTCAACCATATCTGTATCGTTTGCGTAATAATACCCCATATCGCAAACATCCTGATTAGAGTTTACCTTTTTACAGCTTGCGAGTACAACAAGCGACATTATGATGGTAAGAATATGTTTCATGTTTAAAATATTTTGCGCAAAGGTAGTCATATTTTGTGTCTTTTCCAACCGATAGTTAGCGTTTTAACTTTACAGTATGGGTTATCCCAATACTATAATAGTATGTAGAACAGAGTTATTTACAAAAGAGATTGCATTGCACGTCCGTTCTTTGAAACTCAACAGTTCGAAAAAGATAGCAGGGAGTTAAACTATCAAACCTCCAATCTCCCTTCTGTTATGAAGGATATGAACCGAACTCGAGGACGCGATTTCGGAGTGTAAAAAGTGGTCGAAATCACCTATTTTGTACCTTTATTGGATACTTTGGGCATAACTTGCAAATTTTCAGAGACTAAAACTTTTGTATTCCAACTCTTTTGTGTAACTTCATAATTTAACTTATCTTTGTACTTTTAAGTATATGATAAAATTTCTCATAGCTCTTATTGTCGGATTATGCACTTTTGGGTATGCAAAGGCGCAACCTGCGACAGTTGCAGAAGATAGTCTATCCCTGTTCATGTCAGGCTGCGCCAACGCACAGTCTACTACAACAGCAAAACTGGAAATATCCGGGGAACCGCTGCCTGCTATAAGACATATTACTGATATGAAACTTTCCGGTGATACATTGCTGTTTGCCTTTGAATGTGAGGGTGGAGAGGGTCAGCGGTTTCTTCGTCGCGCTATAATTGACCGTGCCACTAAAACAATCAATATAAGCCCTGATATGGGTAAACGTAAGGACGGATATTATGCTTCCTACATGCCTTATCCTTTTATCTCCGACAATGGCACGAATCGCGTCATAGATTATGACGATTGCGAGATTTTTGCCGTCGAGAACGATACTGCGTTTGTCAGGACAAGACAATATCTAATGGACGGCAACCGCAAAGTGCCGTTTCCTCTTTCCCAATACGTTCAGGATGTATATATGACGAGCCCCGACAAACATGTCTTTATTGGACGTGAGTCAAACGGTGGTCGCCAGTATGCCATGACCGCAGACCTTACCACATCAAAAATTGATACAATAAGACAGATAAACATCTCTCCTGAATTAAAGACATGGATGCCTAATACCGGGGAAATGGTATATTCGGGTAAACATAATAGGCTTGCTTTTGCATATAAACTCCACCCAATTGTCGAAATTTTCGACACTGACGGCAAGACTATCAAATTAATAAAAATAGGTGAAGACACATTCAATGCGAAAACCTTTGGGGAAGCTGACTTCGATACTCAGAATATACTGCATACGATAGATGTGACTTGCACTCCCGATTATATATATGCGTTGCATTGGTCATGTAAATATTCTGATGCAGCAAATTTCGCTCCGTCGATTTATAAGATTGATTGGAGCGGTAAAGTCATAGACCGATATTTTAACGTTCCTTATCCCCTTTACAGAATCGCTGCAATCGACGATACCGGGCTCATAGGCTGGAACGGTAAAGAATTCAGTATAATTCAGTTATAGCAGCAACACATACTATATAAAAAACCTCGGTAGTATTGTCGGGGTTTTCTTATGGAGTCGCGGCACCGCCGCCGCGTTTTCGTAAATCGAGCCTAAGGTCTCGACCAAAAGGCTTCAATCGCTACATACAGCGAGCTTCGGCACCAACCTCCAGTTGGATCCGAGGCTCGCTTTCTTTATCGGTACTTCGCTCCGGCAATGGCGAACCACTTGCTCAACAAGGACTTATACCGTTCATTATGCCCTTTGAGGGATTTAGGAACTCTACGACCCTGAACCGATTGTTGCACTACTATCACCATACTGATTTTTTCTACACTTTTATTCCAGACAATTCTATTAAGGTGTTTCGATTGCTGCTGCAAGATGTGTTTTTTGTCGGACATTAAACACCCTTGCAAGGGGAAACCCCTCTACCCGATTTAAGATGTTAACAGGAGCCAAAACTGGCTCTAAAGCCTATTGAGCATGCATAATCACCCTATTTTACTGCGTTAAATATTATAAATATAAATATAATAAAATTAATAAAAGTGTAGTATTAAAGTAAAAATATCTAATTTAGCCTATATCCTTCTAACTGCCTGAAAACACAAAACTTACGCAAGGGAACACATTTTTGCATTATTCTTTCAAAATCTGTACCTTCCCTGTATTCTTTTCTATAATCCATACTGTTTATCAGCATAGTAACGGCTTTCATATGAATTTGTCAGGTAGGGGAGCACCATCAAATGAATCTCCTGCCATGACGTCTCCCGGTTGTAAACCGAAGTCGTAAAGGAGCAACCAATTATTACTGTATTTAGTTCCTCTCTGTCCAAGACGGTATACCTTAGTCCCGTCGATATGGAGGTAGGTATAGAGTGCCTTATCTTCTGGCGAATCTGTATGAAAGCTCCAGACTTCATACGCATTCATCCCTGCAACAGTGATTGTAGCTCCTATTTCAAACCCCTAGTCTTCGGTTTCCATCTCGGGCCTCCATGAGAGTGTAATCCGTTTGAGATAGCATACTCCCGTAGAGAGAAGATTTTCACCTTACCTATTCTGATTTCTCTGACTGCTTGACCCGATAATCCTGCCCAATACCCTATCGTCGGTCCCAGGAGATTTCTGGTACCACCATAGTTCATAATCCAGGTTGTTAAGTTGTCCCGATTATCATGGTTTGGAAAATCAGGTGAATCAGACCATTCCAGGGTCATCAATTTGAGACCGTTGTACTCTTTATTATCTTCGATAGAAATGCATCTATAAAAGAATTTGGTTGGTGTAGCCGAAACAAAATAGCTGTAGCCCAGCATTATTTCTCCGGGTTGAAGTCCAAAATCGTACAACGGAAGCCAAGTATTCCGATGTTTCTTATCCTTCCCTAACATTGAGACTTTAAGACCATCAATATGAAGATAAGTATAAAGCTGTATTCTCTTATTATTTGTAGGATTAATGGTCCAAACCTCATATGCCTCTTTTCCTTTCACCACCTTCAGATCCCCGATTTCATAACCATATTCATATGGTTTCGCATAATCCAGATACCCTCCTACATAAATTATGTATTGCAACCCGGTCGTGATATCAGTGAGATTCTCCGTGCCGCTCCCTTGTTCTGTAATTCTCAGTTTTGCATTTTCATCAGATTGCTCTTTATTTGTTTCAGTTATTTGCATAATATTCCTATGCCTTTCTGTGTCGTGGGTCGTGGCATTTATACGAAAAAATACTAAAAGTATAAAGAATATCGCTAAAATATAATGCATAAATAATAAGATAGTAAATATGGGGACCATCCTAAATGAGGAATATTAGGAAAGAAAGTCCCCACATTAATGACATTTAGGTTGAATTTATAATATATTACTTACATAATACAGATATCACTTGTCTAGGCTGACCGAATTTATTCATTGTGGGTGATTATCGGAGTTCAGTAGTACTAAAAACCCATAACGGGAAGGTACCCTAGAAAAAAGGAGATGGAGAAAGACTACTTTGAGGTACTGCGTATTTGCCGAAAACCGTCAAATTAGTGAATATTACCCCTAACTTATAGGATTCGGAACTTTCTGATGATATACGAACATCGTTAGAGTATTTATAGTATCCGTTTGCGTTGGGATTTTTAGTACCCCAAATACAATGTAGGTAAATGTGAGTATACATTAGGGGATTTCCCTGAATAACAGTAGAATATTCACCATACATAGTAGTATTCAGGAAGGATTTTAGTCCTATATTATCAACTGTATCTGACAACGAGACTCTTCCCTTCTCTGCATAAGCATATTATCAGCCGCCATCGGTGCACCGACAATTGCGAAGCCTCGGTCGCCGGCGTAGTTGATGAGGTAGAGGAGTGTGTCGGGTACCGATTCACCGGGGCGGAGTCTTGTGAGTAACTCCACATTGCCAACAGTGTTGTCGGCATCGCTACGGGTGGGTGACTGCATGCGGAACCATTCCGCTGCAATTCCGATTGCGTCTTCGAGTGAGCGGGTCGGCATCCGGTGTCCGCCCGGTTTTGAAGCATCCTGCTTACTCAGACACTCCATCTCATCGGATTGGCTGCATCCTGTCAGCAGAAGCAGTCCCGATACAATCGTCAGAAATCTTAGCGCTTTCATGATGAAGTGTGGTTATTAAGGTGAATAATCCTGTGAATTATCTCGCTGTGGTAAAGGTAGTCAAATTTTGTGAAATTACAAGTAGTTTTGAGAAAAAATTTATAGATTCTTTAAATTTTTAAGTGCCACTTACAATGGCCGTAACCAAGGCAGGTTTTCCTTGACTCCATAGAAAGAGATGATAACATCGTCTCCATCTGTAATTTCCATAGTATGGGGAGTGGAAGTGACGGTGGATGGTTCGGCTATCGGGTGAAGAAGGTTTTTTTCGCTTCCGTACCCGTCAATCCATCTGACATCTTCAAATTTGCCCGGATCGCATTGTGAATACGCAGGTTCTACGGCCATAATCAAATGGTAACCCAGACAAGTATTATGACTCCACTAAGCATAACACTTCTACTCCTATCTTTCAAGAGGAACAGCATCGATGTAATCGTCATAAATCTGAGTGCTTTCATGAGGATTCCCTGTGTCAGGGGTGAATGATTATGGAAAATGATCTCTCAGTTGCGAAGTTAGGGAATTTTTATAAATCTGCAAATCTTTTCTATAGAATTATCTATAAATCCATTTAATCCGTAAGCAACCGGTCTATCAGCCGGAGTCCCTCATATGCCGAGGGCGTATTGTGATTTTACTTTAATGGGTCCATAAAAATTGATGGATTTCCCTCAATTATCCAATATATCGGGTGTGGAATCATCGGTGTGCCAGTGCGGGTATATGATATATGGCCCCTGCATCCCGGAAAGGTTTCGGGAGGCAGGGGCCGGTTGTTGTTGTCGTTCTATTGCGTTGGTGGGATTGGAGAGAATCAGAAGGCGGGTTCGAGGGCTTCCTTGCGGACTTCGGGAGCTGCGATACCGAACTTCGTGCGGAGATGGGCGATCATGTCGCGGGTCATGGCGTCGAGGTCATATTCCGGACGCCAGTCCCATTCGCGGCGTGCGCAGGAGTCGTCAAGGCTGTTGGGCCATGAGTCGGCGATCTTCTGGCGGAGCGGGTCGAGCTCGTAAGTCATGCGGAAATCAGGGATGTATTCGCGGATCTTGGCGGCGATGATTTCCGGGTCGAAGCTCATGGAGGCAATATTGAATGAATTGCGGTGCTTGAGGCGCGTCGGGTCGGCTTCCATGATCTCGATGGCGGCGCGGAGCGCGTCGGGCATGTACATCATGTCCATGAAAGTGCCGGGTTTAAGGGGACACTTGAATTCCTCACCCTTGACGGCGGAATAGTAGATATCGACTGCGTAGTCGGTGGTGCCGCCGCCGGGAGGTGTCACATAGCTGATGAGGCCGGGGAAACGTACCGAGCGGGTGTCGACGCCGAAACGGCGGGCGTAATAGTCGGAGAGAAGTTCGCCGGTCACCTTGGTGACGCCGTAGATTGTCTCCGGACGCTGGAGTGTATCCTGCGGAGTATTGTCGCGCGGGGTGTCGGGACCGAATGATCCGATCGAGCTGGGTGTGAATACGCCGCAACCCTTCTCGCGGGCCACTTCGAGAGTATTGTAAAGACCTCCTACGCCAATCTTCCAGGCCAGCTGCGGACGAGCCTCGGCCACGGCGCTGAGAAGGGCGGCAAGGTTATAGATGGTATCTACATTATATTTATCCACTGCCTCGGCAATCTGGGCGGGATTGGTGATGTCGACCTCGTGCGACGGACCGCTCTCAAGCAATTCACCCTTCGGTTCGGCTCCGCGGATAAAACCCGCCACCACGTTTCCGCCGGGATATTCTTTGCGAAGGCGCATTGTGAGCTCCGAGCCTATCTGGCCTGTGGCTCCGATGATGAGGATATTTTTCATTGTGTCTGTTGGTTGGTATTAGATAAGGGTGTGTGGGGACGCGGGCATGTCGAAATGCCGTTCATCCACTACAAAATTACGCACTCTCAGAGAAACTGCAAAATATTTTGAATGTTTTTTCGCGGGGCGTTACGTTAAAAATCACGTCACGTTTCCTCTTGGAGCAGTCAGGCCCCTGTCGCGAATTCCGACAGAGGCCTGAAGATTTATGAGTCATGAGTGATTTTCCGGATGATGGTCAGGTCGCTCAGCGACACGGATGATTGCGGATGAACCGGAAGATTGTGTCGTAGGCCGCCTCCCGGTGAGGAGAGGGGGAGAGGATGAGGTCGTGCAGGCCTGAGTCAATCTCGCATACGGTGGAGTTGGAGAACTTGCGGCCGCGTTCGCGCAGCATCGAGGGGTCAAGTACTGCGTCGCCGGTCTTGAACACCGGCTCGTAATTGCAACCGTCGATCTTTCGGCTGGAAGTCATGACAAGGATCGGCACGCTGATGTCGCTGCGGCGCTTCATCAGGTCATTCTGGGCATTATTGATGGCTCCTACCCAGCCCCACTTCACCGGCGGGGAGTAAATCATTTTCCAATTTGTATTGTAGGTCCATTCTCCGTCATATTCCTTAAGGAGGGAGTAGGCGTAGCCGTCGCAGTGTCCCTGCTTCACCTCGGCATTGGGGAATATCTTCCCGAGACCACTGATGACAGGAGCCGCCACATTACGCATGAAGGCATTGAAATTCCAGGCTATGAAGGGGGAATCCGTGACTACGCGGTCGACCGTGATGCGTCGTCCCCGGAAGGCGGCGTAGTAAGCCACGGTCAGTCCGCCGGTGCTGTGGCCGCCGAGGGTGATGTCGGTATTGCCGTCGCGGCGTATCTGGGATAGGGCCGAGTCGATGTCGGCGAAATATTCCTTCTGGTCGCGCACGTTGAAGGGATATTGCCAGGGGAGGCGGCTACGTCCGTAGCGGCGCAGATCCACGGCATAGAAATTGTAGCCTGAATCCACGAATTCGCGACCCATTTCGCTTTGGAAGAAATAGTCATTGAATCCGTGGACGTAAAGGAATGCCTTCTTCGACGGTTTGTTGGCCATAAGGCGCACGATGGTGCTTCTTACGGGTCCGTCGAAAGCCTCGCCCATATCCACGAAGCGTGACTCATACCCCGGGAGCACATCCGGTCCCCAATTCCAGTCATCGGGCATTATCTTTTCACCCTTATACTTATGTTGCCAGTCCCAGGAAGTATAGAAGCGGTCGGCGGACGCCAGGCCGATTCCCAGGGCCAAAGCTCCGAAGAGCATCATCAGATGAGTAAACTTACGCATAGCGGAATCCAATTCAGTTACTGTTTTATATCAAATATAACACACTCGCCTCTCTTTTTGATTTCCCTGCTCCCTTCCCTGCTTTCTTCCCGCTTCCTTTTCCGCTTTCTTCCCGCTCCCTTTTCAGTTCCTTTCCCGGTTTTAGCCATTAATCTCAGCTACCTGTTCTGCGAAAAGCAGCAGAGCCGCATGCGGAAACAGCGTCGCGCGCGAGAGTTGGCGGCAGGGGCGCCGGCGAGGACGGCTTCGCGCGGGAGGACGGGGTGAAGTTGGGGAGAGGGGGAATAAAAAAGGTGATCCCTCGCGTCGAGGGGGCGACGGCAAGGGATCAGGAGTTGGGAGTTGGTTAAGGGGGAGGGTGAAAGATGGGTCTCGAACCCACGACCTACGGAACCACAATCCGTCGCTCTAACCAACTGAGCTACATTCACCATTTCTCTCTTAAGGAGGGTTGCTCCTCAAAAGCGATGCAAAGTTAAGGCTTTATTTTGGATTTTCCAAATTTTTGAAAAATTTTTTTGAAAAAATTATCGGTCCATCGTTACGAGCAGTTCCTCGTTGGAGGCCGTCATTTCCATGCGTTTCTTAATGAACTCCATGGCTTCCAGGGAGTTCATATCGCCGAGATAGTTGCGGAGGATCCACATTCGGTTGAGGTGGTCTTCGCTGAGGAGGAGGTCGTCGCGGCGTGTGGAGCTGGAGATTATGTCTACGGCAGGGAAGATGCGCTTGTTGGAGAGCTTGCGGTCGAGCTGGAGCTCCATGTTGCCGGTACCCTTGAATTCCTCGAAGATCACTTCGTCCATCTTAGAGGATGTCTCTGTCAGGGCAGTGGCGATTATGGTAAGGGAGCCGCCGTTCTCGATGTTGCGGGCCGCTCCGAAGAAGCGTTTCGGACGCTGGAGTGCGTTGGCGTCGACACCGCCGGAAAGAATCTTGCCCGATGCGGGCGACACGGTATTGTAGGCACGTGCGAGACGGGTGATGGAGTCGAGCATTATCACCACGTCGTGGCCGCATTCCACCAGACGCTTTGCCTTTTCAAGCACCATGCCGGCAATCTTGACGTGGCGCTCGGCCGGCTCATCGAATGTCGATGCTATGACCTCGGCATTGACGCTGCGGGCCATGTCGGTCACTTCCTCCGGACGCTCGTCGATAAGGAGCATGAGTATGTAGGTCTCGGGATGGTTTTCGGCTATGGCGTTGGCTATGTCTTTAAGCAGGATTGTCTTACCGGTCTTAGGGGGAGCCACGATGAGCGCTCTCTGTCCCTTGCCGATGGGGGCGAACATATCCACCACACGGGTCGAGATGTTGTTGCTCTTGCCGGAGGTGATGTTGAATTTCTCATCGGGGAAGAGGGGCACGAGGTGTTCGAACGGCACACGGTCGCGAATGAGCTCAGGGGCGAGGCCGTTGACCGAAATCACCTTGCATAGCGGGAAGTACTTCTCGCCTTCGCGCGGGGGGCGTATGGAAGCCTCCACCACATCGCCGGCCTTCAGGCCGAATTCCTTTATTACGTTCTGGGGTACGTAGACGTCATCGGGCGAGGCGAGGTAGTTGTAGTCGCTCGAACGCAGGAACCCGAATCCTTCCGGCATCAGCTCAAGCACGCCGAAGCACGAGAATATCCCTTCGAAATCATACTGCTCCTGCATCTTCTTCTGCTGCTGGAGCATCTGGCGCTGCTGCATGCGCTGCTTTTTGGTGAGGCGCTGCTGGGGCTGGAACGGCTGCTGGGTCTGCTGGGCCTGGATGGCGTCGCGCACCACTTTCGGGGTCTGTGTGTTGGCTCCGGGCTCGGCGATGATGAGCGGGCGGGCGGCCTCGGCGGCTGCGGCTTCCTCGATTTCCTTCTGACTGCGGGGCTTGAATGTCTTTCCTTTGGAAGTGGAGAAGAAGGAATCAAGACCGGCGTTGTTCTTGCGCACCGGCTGATTCTGGAATTCTTTCATGGAAGCCTGCTCGGCCATGGGCGCGTTGGGGTCCTGATGGGCCCATTTGCGCTGTGCGGGGGACTGCTGGTCGTCGGCGGGGGAGGGATTGGCTGTGTCCCGGTCGGTGTCGGGCACGGGTTCCTGCGGGGCGCTGGCGTCAGGATAGTCGGGGAGGGCAAGCATCGGCACCTCGGGAGCGGGAAGGGATACTTCACCGACGGCGCCTTTCCGGGCCTGCTCGGCGGCTTCGGCAGCCTCGGCCTCCTTCTGGGCCTTCGACTTGCGTCCGCGCTTCTTGGGAGCGGGGGCTTCGGCCGACGGAGCCTCTGCGGAAGCGGGAGCGGAGTCGGTGGAAGACTCAGCCTCCTGGGTCTGAGCGGCGGCAGCGGCAGCCTCGGCCTCTTTCTGGGCCTTCGACTTGCGTCCGCGCTTCTTGGGAGCGGGGGCTTCGGCCGTCGGTTCGGCCGACGGTTCGGTTTCGTCGGCAGGATTCTCCTGCGTGTCCTTGGCTGCGCGTTTACGTCCGCGCGGCTTCTTTTCCGCACGTTCACGTGCGGATTCCGGGCGCTCTTGTATGTCGACTTGCGCTTCGAGGATATAATAGATCACATCCTGCAGATCGGATGACGAGGCTTTCTTCATCCCCATGGACTCCGCAATGTCTATGACCTGCGAAGGTTCCATAGCGGATAGATCCTCAATATGGTATTTAGGCATAAATAGCTGGGATAAATTCTGTTGTGTCGTGGGGCACAGAAATTATTTGGGTTTTACCGCAAAAATTGGGATTGGATGGATTGTGGAAGTCGACCGGGGGAAGGATTCCACCCCGGCATCATGGGTTTCACGGAGCAACTGTCCCCGTTTTCAGTGCAAATTTAACGAAAAAATATTTAATCACCAAAAAACATGAAAAAAGAGCGCCGGGACAGGTATTGTCCGGACGCTCTTTTAAGGGATGTCGTTCAGCTTTATTTAATGGCTGAGGCGATTTACGGGTATGTGTGGAGGAGACGCGCACCGCAGTACGGTTCAGTCCATGTCGCCGCCGTAGCCGGAGGCGTCCATGGGTTCCGATGTGCGGCGGTCCGGCTTGGCGCGCATGTTGCCGAAGCTGTACTTGACGGTGAGCTGCAGGCTGCGGCGTCCGCGCCAGCGTTCGGAGTACTGGGTATAGCCGATGCCGTCGATGGTGTTCTTGAATCTGCGGGAGTCGAATATGTCGCGGCAGCTGAGTGAGAACGACCAGTCGCCCAGGTTCTTGCGCAGGCTTGCGTCGACGCTCCAGCCTCCCTGACGCGAACCCTGCGCGGTGAGCATCTTTGAGTTGTAGCGCCCGGTGGCCTGGAACGACATGCTCCAGGGGAGCTTTACATTGGCCATCAGCGAGGCCGACCATGCGAATGAGCTGCGTGGATTCCCGGTCAGCACGTGCTCCTGTCCGTCGGGGGCGCGGAACACGCTTGACCAGCCGGAGATATGGTTGTTGTAGAGGTTGATGGTGGTGGTGAGGTCGAGCACGCGGAAAAGGCCGTTGTTCTTGCCCACTATCTCCACGCCGGAATTGGTGGAGGTGCCCACGTTGAACCATGTGGTGTACATCACATTGTCCTGGAGATAGGATATGCGGTTCATGTTGTCGGTCGACTGACGCAGATAGGCCGATACCGAAATCACGTGCATGGTCCATGTCTTGAGGTAGTTGAGCTCGAATGAATTGGTGTATTCGGGGTCGAGCTCGGGATTGCCGTAGCTGATGTCGGAGGGGTCGGAGATGTCGCGGAACGAGTTGAGCTGGCCGCCCCACGGCCGCTGTATGCGGCGCGTATAGTTGATCTGCAACTCATTGTCGTGGGGCAGGGCATAGCTCAGGAACGCCGATGGGAAGAGCGCGAAATTGTAATGGTCGTACCATCCGGCATCGCCCAGCGACTCCCCCCATTCAAGGGATTTCGTGCGCACGCGCCAGAGCTCGCCGCGCAGTCCGGCCGAAAAGCTGAAATTCTTCACGTTGCCTCCGAGGGTGGCGTAGAGGGCGGAGATGTTGTTGTTGTAGATGAAGCTGTTGTAGAGGCTTTCGGCCACGCTCATGTCGTCGGAAGCGGGTCCCTGATAGGTCGTGACGGGGGTGTGTTCATGGCTGTAGTTGCCCTGAAACCCGGTCTCAAGCTTCAGCCAGGGCAGCACCTGGTTGGTATAGTCCACCTTTGCCTCCACGGAGTTGACGAGCATGTGCTGCTGCTGTTCCTGGAAGAGGTCGTAGTCGGACAGGCCCGGGTCGGCGAACGTATGGTTTTCGTGGTACCATTTCCACTGCGGTCCGCCCCAGTGGTTGAACGACGCCACGATGTCGATCCAGTGGTTCTTCGACCATTCATGCTTGTATCCCAGCTCGGCGTTGGCTCCGCGGGTGTCGGAGCGGTTGCGGGAGAGGTCGGTGTTGGTGGCCCACTGTCCGGGCAGGTTGGCGGCATACTCCGTCAGTGATTTTCCCCAACGGTGGCCGAACATGCCGAAGGCGTTGAAGTAGAGGTCATCGCGTGAGGTGATGTGCCATGTGGCGCCGCCGCGGATGAAGATGTTGTTGCCGTGATTGCGCGATGATCCGTCGGAATGCAGGAACGTGCCGTCGTCGTAATCGCGGCGCGACATCGAGCCTCCCTTATTGTGGCGCATTCTGAATCCCACGCTGGCGTAGGCGTCCCATTGCGAGGAATTGTAGTTGAAGCTGAATCCGGCGTTGCCGCCTCCACGGGTGTTGGCTCCGAGCTCCGCCGATCCGAAATAGCCGGCGCGCCGGTCCTTCTTGAGGATGATGTTGATGATGCCGGTGGTGCCCTCGGGGCTGTATTTGGCCGAGGGGTTGGTGATGACCTCGATGCTCTCGATGGTCTCGGCGGGAATCTGTTCGAGGATCTGAGCGCGGTTGTCGGCCGAAAGGCCGGAGGCCTTGCCGTTGATCCAGACGGTCACACTGGAGTTGCCGCGGAGCGACACCTCGCCGTCCTGGTCCACCTCCACCGAGGGAATCGACTCCAGCAGCTCCGAAGCCGACTGGCCGGCGGCCGCGATGTTGGCGTCGACCTGAAACACTTTCTTGTCGAGCTCGAAGCGCATCTGGCTGCGCACTCCTTCCACCACCACTTCCTGCAGCACCTTGGTGTCGTCGGCCAGCTGTATGGCCCCGAGGCTTACCTTGCCTCCCGCAACTTTCACGTCGCGCTCACGTCCGATGCTGCCCACGCTGGAGATTTTGAGTATGTAATTGCCGTCAGGCACACCGGAAATGGTGAAATTGCCGTCGAGGTCGGTTTCCGTACCGTATTTGGTGGCCTTCCCCTTGGAGTCGAGCAGGGCCACGGTGGCGAAGTCTATGGGCTCGCCGGTGGTCTTGTTGACCGCTTTGCCGGTGATGGAGCCGTCGGCCCACGCCGAGAGCGTAAAAAGCGTAGCCGCCGCTGACGACACGGCGCCACGCATCAGGATGGATCGATAGTTGCTGGTCTTCATAAGTACCTTCAAAAATAAGCTATAGGCGTAGCCCGGGAATATGGATGGCTACTGAAAAGTCAAGATACCCTTATATGACTATCGGGCGATGTAAAAGTTTACACGCCCGACAGTTTTTTTCTTGACTGATTCATGTTTCCGCGTTTCCGCATCCGCTGCCCCGGGGGTGCATAGGCCTTACCGCAGAAACGCTTCCAGGCTCTCCGGATTTACGCCCCGGCGCCGCGCGTAGTCGGCGCGGGCCTCGGGGGAAAGTGGGCTGGTGGCGAAGTAGCGCGCTTCGGGATGGCCGATGATGAGGCCGGTGGTGGTGGCCGAAGGATGCATGGCTCCGTTCCCGGTGACGTTTATCCCCATCGAGGCATAGTCCAGCCACCTGTCGAGCACCATCACGAGCGACTGGTCGGGGAGCGACGGATATCCTACGGCGGGGCGTATGCCGTCGTTCTCGCCGAGCCCCCACAGGCGGCTGCGCACATGGCGGTGCATCCACTCCGTGGCGGCCTCCGCAAGGCGGTGGGAGAGCGACTGGAGCAGCAGCGAGCCATAGGGGTCGGAGTCCTTCAGGGCTTCGGCCCTCTCAGGTAGGCCGCTCCCGGCGAGAGTCACGGCGAAAAGGCCGATATGGTCACCGTCGGAATATATGAAGTCGCTCATTGCAAGCGTCTTTCCGCTCACCGGATTGGGAGTGAGCGAACGCACCGCGGGAATGCGCAGTGACTCCCGGCGCGGGGCGTAGACCATGATGTCGTCCCCTTCCGGACACGCGCTGGCTATTATGACCTTCGCCCGGATGGAGCAGTCGAGCGAGGCAAGCATACGGCGGGCGTCGGCGATGATCCGCTCCGCTTCGCCGCCGGCCCCGCAGCCGCATTCCGACTCCTGCAGGGCCTTCGGGGCATCGGCCGGATCGAGGTGCCATTCCGAAAGGAATGCCCGCCAGTTGATAAGGGGGACGGCTTCGCTGACAGGGATGCTTAACAGGAACTCCCCCGCGGATTCCGGCTCGGGAGCCGGACAAGTCACCTTGGCGGCTACGGCGCGGGCTTCGGCGAGTGTCATGAGTGAGGTCCGCGCCGCATATTCATCCCGTATCCGTCCCTGTTCGGCTTTAAGCCTGGCGGCGTATTCCTCCGCATCCACGGAGGTGAAGTCCCTTATGGCCGGAGGGAGCGAGGCGGCGTTATGGGTATGTACCACCGCGCCGGAATAGACAGGCGCTATCCTGACGGCCGTATGGAGGGGAGAAGTCGTGGCTCCGCCCACAAAGAGGGGTATGCGCAGCCCGCTCTCTTCCATCATGCGAGCCACTTCGGTCATCTCATGGAGCGAGGGGGTGATCAGTCCGCTTAGCCCGATGGCGGATGCCTTTTCCCTGACGGCTGCCCGGATGATACGCTCCGGCTCCACCATAATCCCGAGGTCGATCACATTGAATCCGCCGCATCT
Source organism: Bacteroides sp. (assembly GCA_014802425.1). GTDB lineage: Bacteria > Bacteroidota > Bacteroidia > Bacteroidales > Muribaculaceae > Lepagella. Next base: position 190,136 of record JAAVCH010000022.1, on the reverse strand, counting down.
CAGCACCACGGCCACTATGTTCTTGCCGATGTCGTGGACATCCCCCCTTACAGTGGCCAGTACCACCGCCGGCCCATGTGCGGCGCCTCCTCCGCCTCCCCCTTGCTCCTCGATAAGAGGAGTAAGCGCCTCCACGGCCTGCTTCATCACCGAGGCGCTCCTCACCACCTGCGGCAGAAACATCTCACCTCGTCCGAAACGCTCTCCGACGCAATCCATGCCCTCCATAAGGACTGTCTCCACCACCCGCAGCGCCGACCCTCCGCATTCCCTCAGGGCGGCGTCGAGCAGCTCCTGCAGTCCGGCGGCATCCCCGGCCATAAGCTGCAGCTCTACGCGCTCACATGCCGTCCGGCTCCCGGCGGCTCCCCTTTGCGCCTCCTCCGGCGGAGTGGTGGCGTCCCGGGAACCGGGTCCTTTCCCTGCCGCTTTTCCGGCGTCGAGGCGCGCCTTCAGTCGAGTGGCGTAGTCCAGAAGGTCGGAGGCGGCTCCGTCGCGTCGGGCCAGAATCACGTCGGCCACAAGCTGGCGCAACTCCGGGTCAATGCTTTCCGAGGAAAGGGGAGTGGCCGGATTGATTATGGCCATATCCATTCCGGCCGCTATGCACTGTTCGAGGAAATACGAGTGCATGGCTTTGCGCACCGGGTCGATGCCCCGGAAGGAAAAGGAAAGGTTGCTGACTCCGCCGCTGACGCGCGCCCCGGGCAGGTGGGCCTTTATCCATCCGGTGGTGCGGATGAAATCGAGCGCGTAGGTGTCATGTCCGTCGATGCCTGTGGCCACGGCCAGCACATTCGGGTCGAAGATTATGTTTTCGGGTGCGATGCCGGCTTTTCCGGTAAGCAGGCCGTAGGCGCGCGAGCATATTTCCGTGCGCCGTGCGAACGTATCGGCCTGTCCGCGCTCATCGAAGGCCATCACCACCATGGCGCATCCCAGGCGTGAGATTTCCACGGCACGCTCCAGGAATTCCTTCTCGCCGTTCTTTAGCGAGATTGAATTCACGATTCCCTTCAGGGGCATGAGCCTCAGCGCGGCGGTTATCGTCTGGAAGTCGGAGGAGTCGATCATCAGCGGAGTGGAGGATGTGCGCGGATCGGATGTGAGGCGGGTTATGAAGGAGGTCATGTCGGCCCGGGTATCGAGCATGGCGTCGTCCATATTTATGTCGAGCACGCGGGCCCCTTTTCCAATCTGGTCGGCGGCGATGTCGAGGCAGTCGCGCCAGTTCCTTTCGGCTACGAGGCGCAGGAACCTGCGCGAGCCGGCCACATTGCACCGTTCGCCTACTTTGATGAAGGGCGCGGCGTCGGCGACTCCTTTTTGCGCCTCTCCGCTCCGCGCCGTATCGTGGAGGAAACCGCATTGGGCGTGCCTGCCGGGAGCGACCGGCCGTGGCGGGTGCCGCCGGGCCTCTTCGGCAATCAGGCGTATGTGGGCCGGGGTGGTGCCGCAGCATCCTCCTATAATATTGGCCGCTCCGTGCTCCATGATGGCCCGTACTTCCTCAAGCATGATTCCGGGAGTGTCGAGATAGCGCCCCAGCGCGTCGGGGAGGCCGGCGTTGGGATGCACCGACACGTATCGGTCCGTCATTGCGGAAAGCTCCATCAAATGGGGAAGGAGCGCTTTGGCGCCGCAGCTGCAGTTGAGACCGAACGACAGGGGCCCGGCATGCTCCATGGCCGTGACGAACTCCTGAAGCGTCTGGCCTGAAAGCAGCCGCCCGTTGTCGGAGAGTGTGGCCGATACCATCAGCGGCAATCTTCTTCCGGCCCTGTCGAAAGCCCGGGCTATTCCATACGCCGCCGCTTTTGCGTTGAGCGTATCGAAGACGGTCTCGAGCAGGAGCAGGTCGGCTCCTCCTTCGATAAGGGCTGACGCCTGCATTTCGAAATCCCCGGCCATGCGGTCGAAATCGGCCTGCGGGTCTCCGGAATCCTGCATGGAGATGGAAAGCGCCATCCCTGTGGGGCCCATGCTCCCCGCTACGTACGGACGCCGCTCCGGTCCTATGCCGTGCTGACGGCAGAAACTGTCTACCGTTCTTCTGGCCAGAGCCGCACCTTCACGGTTGATTTCGGCCGCATACCCGGAGAGCCCGTACTTCGACAGCGAGATGCGCGTGGAGTTGAATGTGTCGGTGGAGATTATGTCGGCCCCGGCTTCAAGGTATCCGCGGTGGATGCCGGCGATTATGTCGGGCCGCGTAAGCACGAGCAGGTCATTGCACCCCTTGAGCGCAGTGGGATGCGATGCGAAGCGCTCCCCGCGGAAATCCTCTTCCGTGAGGCCGTGCGTCATTATCATGGTGCCCATGCCTCCGTCGAGGATGAGTATCTCTTTCTGCAGGCGTGATTCAATCATGTCAATAGATGTTTTTGGCCACGCGGCAGACGCTGTCGGCGGCATAGTGGGTGTAGAAATGTATGCCCGGCACCCCGTGGCGGATGAGTTCGCGGCACTGCTGCGTACACCATTCCGTGCCTAATTCCGCCGCTTCGGCGTCGGATCGGCATTTCATCAGCTCGCGTGAGAACGCTTCGGGAATGTCGATATGGAACACCCTCGGCAGCACCGTCAGCTGACGCGCCTTGGTCAGCGGCTTGATTCCGGGGATTATCGGTACGTCGATGTCGGCCGCACGGCAGCGGTCGACGTAGGCGAAGTATTTCTCATTGTCGAAAAACATCTGGGTGACGAGATACTTCGCGCCGTTGGCCACCTTCATCCTGGCATACTCAAGGTCGAACTCCAGATTGGGCGCCTCCTCGTGTTTTTCGGGATAGCACGCCATGCCGTAGCAGAACGGCGTGTCGATTCCTTCAATCCGTGAGCCGTCGATGCCGACTCCGGCGTTGAAGTCATTGACCTGACGCTGGAGGTCGGTGGCGAAGAGATTGTATTTCTCCGGATCCTGATGTCGGGTCTCCTCCGACTTGGAGTCTCCCCGGAGCAGGAGCAGATTGGTGATGCCCAGGAAGTTGAGGTCGAGGAGGGCATATTCGGTCTCGTCTTTGGTGAAGCCCTTGCATATGATGTGGGGCACTGCCGGTATGCCGTATTTGTTCTGAATGGCCGCCGCTATGGCCACGGTCCCGGGGCGGCGGCGTACGGTGATGCGGCGGTGCGTACCATCGGGCTGCGGTTCGTAGACGGCCTCGCTATGGTGGGAGGTGATGTTGATGTACGACGGCTCGAACTCCCGCAGTCGGTCGATGATGGAGTAGACGCGGTAGATGCTGTTGCCCTTCAGCGGCGGTAGTATCTCAAACGAGAATAGCGGCCCCTCGGCGGCGTTGATTTTATCTGCGATGGCTGTCATAGGCGGTATCTGCGATGTGGTTTCCTTGGAAGTGGCGAAGCAGATGGCCGGTACGCCGGCCATCTGCAGGTGGTTGGATATTGGTGTAGGAAGTGTGCTTAGACCTTTTCGAGTGCCTGGGAGAGGTCGGCGATGATGTCGTCGGTGTGTTCGGTGCCGATGCTGAGGCGGATTGTCGAGGGGGTGATGCGCTGGCGTGCCAGTTCTTCCTGACTGAGCTGCGAGTGTGTGGTGGTGTAGGGATGGATCACGAGGCTCTTCACGTCGGCCACATTGGCCAGCAGCGAGAATATCTCCAGCGAGTCGATGAATCTCCAGGCGTCCTTCTCATCCCCCTTTATCTCGAATGTGAAGATGGAGCCGGCTCCGTCGGGATACAGGCGCCGGTAGAGCGCGTGGTCCTTATGGCCGGGGAGGGAGGGATGGTTCACGAGCGCCACCTTGGGATGACTGTCAAGGAAGGCGGCCACTTTTACGGCGTTCTCTACATGGCGCTCCACCCGGAGGGATAGCGTCTCCACCCCCTGAAGGATCAGGAAGGCGTTGAAAGGGGAGATGCAGGCCCCCGTGTCGCGGAGCACCACAGCGCGGATGCGGGTCACGAATGCTGCCGCTCCGGCCACATCGGTGAATATTGCTCCGTGATAGCTGGGGTCGGGCTTGGCAAGCGTGGGGAACCTGTCTGGGTCGGCGCCCCAGGGGAATGATCCTCCGTCGACGATGATGCCGCCGAGCGACGTGCCGTGCCCTCCGAGGAACTTTGTGGCGGAATGCACCACGATGTCGGCTCCCTGCTCGAGCGGACGCGCCAGGAAGGGGGTGCCGAAGGTATTGTCGACTATGAGGGGGATATTGTGGCGGTGGGCCACGTCGGCCAGGGCGCGGATGTCGGTGACGTCGCAGTTCGGATTGCCGAATGTCTCCACGAAGAGGAGTTTCGTGTTGGGCAGTATGGCGCGTTCCACTGCTTCGGGGTCGCTTACGTCGACGAACGTGTGCGATATTCCCCGCGTGGAGAGGGTATTGGCTATGAGGTTGGTCGTGCCTCCGTAGAGGTTGTCGGCCGCCAGTACGTGGTCGCCGTTTACGGCGATGTTCTCTATGGCGTAGTCGATGGCGGCCGCTCCGCTGGCCACCGCCAGCGCCGCGGCGCCCCCTTCGAGGGCCGCGACACGCTTTTCGAGCACATCCTGGGTGGAGTTGGTCAGCCGGCCGTAGATGTTCCCCTCGTCCCTGAGGGCGAAGCGGTCGGCGGCGTGCCGTGAATCATGGAACACGTAAGAGGTGGTCTGGTAGATGGGCACAGCGCGTGCGTCCGTAGCGGGGTCCGGCCGTTCTTGCCCCACGTGGAGCTGAAGTGTCTCGAAATGTAGTTTGTATTTTGCCATATCGTTAAGGGGCTTTGGCCTCTGCCCCCTTGCGGGGAAATGGACCGGGATTTCAACTATTTTGTTGCAAAGTTAATTTCAATAAAATTATTTTCCAAATTATTTTGAATATTCGGAATATTCCTCTAATTTTGCAGGTGAATTTAGAATGATAGGACGGCATCGAGGCTCCGACGATGCATCCGGCGGAAAAATCGGCCATACGGAGTCTTCTCCGTATGCGCGCTTCCGGATGGTAAAATCCTGTCGGTCTTGTCGTTTTTCCCCTCCCCCGGCTCACGGAAAGCGGTCGCCTGCCGGAAATCCCTCCGGACCGGAACCCCGGCGGTGCGCGGCGCCCGGACTCTTTAAAATATCCGATATCATGAGTTATCAACTTGACAAAAAAGACCTGGAGATACTTCAGGAACTCCAGCGCGATTCCCGGCGCACCAACAAGGAACTGGCGCAGGCGGTCAATCTGTCGACCACTCCTACTTTCGAGCGTGTGAAGCGCCTTGAGCGCGAAGGCTACATAAAGAAATACACCGCCGTACTCGACGCCGACAAACTCAACCGCGGCTTCATAGCGTTCTGCTACCTCAAGCTCAAACAGCATACTTACGAAAACGCCATCCGCATAATGCAGGCCGTGCAGCAGGTGCCCGAAATCGCCGAATGCTACAACATCTCCGGCGACCACGACTTCCTGCTTAAAATCTACGCCCGTGACATGAAGGACTATCAGAAGTTCGTGCTCAGGATTCTCGGCGACCTCGACTGCATCGGATCCCTCAACAGCTCTTTCGTACTCGGAGAAACCAAAAACGACCACTCCCTTCCGCTATGAGGACCCTCCGACACCCCGAAGGGCTTGACCTGGAACTTGGAGGACGGCTGGAGCGGCTCGACATAGCCTACCACACCTACGGGTGCCTTAATGAGCGGCGCGACAATGTGGTGTGGGTATGCCATGCGCTGACGGCCAACAGCGATGTCGCCGACTGGTGGCCGCACACGGTGGAGGAGGGCGCGTTCCTTGACCCGGCGAAATGGTTCGTGGTGTGCGCCAATATAATAGGGAGCCACTACGGCTCCACAGGCCCGCTCCACGAAAATCCGCTCACCGGCGAGCCTTACTACGCTGACTTCCCGGCCATCACCATACGCGACATGGTGGCGGCCCACAGGATTCTTGCCGCTGCTCTCGGCATCGGGAGGATACACGCGCTTGTAGGGAGTTCGGTAGGTGGATTCCAGGCTACGGAATGGGCAGTGGAGGAGCCTGAACGCTTCGGGCGCCTTATCCTCATAGCCACCGGCGCCAAGGCCTCTCCCTGGGCCATAGCCATCGACGAGACCCAGCGCATGGCCATCAAGGCCGACGCCACGTGGGGTGAACGCCGCCCCGACGCGGCCATGGCCGGACTGGCCGCCGCACGTGCCGTCGGCCTGCTGACCTACCGTGGATCCGAAGGCTACAACCTCACCCAGGCCGATAGGGAGGAGCTGCCCGAAGTGCGCCGCGCCTGTTCCTATCAGCAGTACCAGGGTGAGAAACTCTGCCGACGTTACAACGCCTACTCTTATGTCAGCATCCTTGACGCTTTCGACACCCACGACGTGGGGCGTGGCCGCGGAGGACAGGACCGGATGCTCCGGCGTATAGAATGCCCTGCCATGGTGATCGGAATCACCACCGACATCATCTTCACTCCGGTGGAGATGCGCCGGCTGGCCGGGATGATGCCCGGAGCCGTATACCGGGAAATCGACTCACCGTTCGGCCACGACGGATTCCTCGTAGAGCACGCTCAGCTCAACTCCATACTCATACCCTTCATCAACTCCAACACCCACGACAATGAACGACATTAAGATAGGCCTCTTCGGATTCGGAACGGTAGGCCAGGGAATCTATAAGGTGATAGGACGCTCGCTCAACGCCCACGCCGAAATCCGCCGCATATGCGTGCGCGACGTCAATAAACCCCGCGAAGTCGAAATCCCCTCCGCACTCCTTACCGATGACATGACGCGGATTTTCAGCGATCCGGAAATCAATATGATTGTGGAGGTGGTGGACGATGCCGGAGCCTCCTGCCGTATCGTCACCGAGGCCCTCCGCCGGGGTCTGCCGGTGGTGTCGGGCAACAAGGCCATGATCGCCCGCCATCTTCCCGGACTCATCGACCTGCAGCGCCGATATGGAGGCGCGTTACTTTACGATGCCTCTTCCTGCGGCTCTATTCCCGTGATACGCAACCTTGAGGAGTATTACGACAATGACCTTCTGCTGGAGGTGAAGGGTATTCTCAACGGTTCGTCAAACTACATACTCTCGCGTGTATTCGACCACCATGAGGAATACGCTGATGCCCTTCGGCGCGCCCAGCAGCTGGGGTTTGCCGAAAGCGACCCGTCGTTCGACATCGAGGGTTTCGATTCCCTCTTCAAGCTCATCATCATCACGATGCACGCGCTCGGAGTCTACGTGCGTCCGGAGGATGTGTTCACTTACGGCATCTCCACCATCCATGACTCCGATATCCGCTATGCGCGAGAGAAAGGGGTGAAAATCAAACTTGTGGCGCAGGTGCTGAAGGTGGCCGACGATAAGTTCACTATGTTCGTGATGCCTGAGTTCGTGCCCCCGTCGCGCTATATCTACAGTGTCGACGACGAATACAACGGCGTGGTGATACGCGGCGAGTGCTACGACCGCCAGTTCATGTTCGGCAAGGGTGCCGGAAGTCTGCCGACAGCCTCCTCCATCCTCAGCGACATCATGGCCCACCGCCATAACTACCGCTATGAGTACAAGAAGATGGGCTATATCAACCGCCCGGAGTACACCACCGACGTTGTGCTGAAAATCTATGTGCGTTACGTCGAGACCCCGGCTGCGGAGCTGATTCCGTTCATCGACATTCAGGAACAGTACACCTCGCGCACCGACAGCTATGTCATAGGCACCGTGCTTCTGTCGGACCTCATTGCCATCCGGCCCTCGCTTTCCGCGCCTGACCTCTTCCTCGTCAGTTTCCCGACATTCTTCGCCGACCTCGACGACTGATTTCCGATTCCGTCGGGCGACTTGCGACTTCGGCGCATGATGACTGCTACAGTCAGGCGGGGTGCGGCAGACTCGTTCTGCCGCCCCCCGCCTGCGTATGTTGTGGAAATCATTAGAGATTGAAATAGAACGTGCCTGTTGAGAGCACGGCATAATAGTTATAAGTCTGACCCCGGAACTGATAGGTGGTCTGATATGCCGGAAGGTCGACGCCGTAGTTCCAGGCATCGGTCCAGGGATTCCAGGCGTTGATCACAGTCACACTATAGTAAGCGCCGTTCCACTGATAGCTCACACGCAACGGGAGCGCGCGGTAGTTGCCCATGGCGTCATAGCCTACCGCCACGACGTTTGTCAGACCGGAATTGAAACCGGAGACAGGAGGGGATACCACAATCGCGGGACTCGACGACCATCCGCCGCCCCAGGGGCCTCCCCAGGGGCCTCCCCATGCCGGCCCTGCCGGACCGGGTCCGCCGCCGGGTTGGAACCCGCCCCCTGAACCGGGCGCCGGCACTGACGTGGCCCCGCCTGGCCCTCCGGCCGGAGTGAATCCTCCGCCCGAACCGGGCGCTGGCACTGAATTCTGCGCCGAAGCCATGCCGGCAGCCCCGAGCGCCAGCATCAATGTGTATATAGTCTTCTTCATAATGGTCGTAATTAATGATATTTCTGATTCTTTGATATTAAAACCATCCGTGTCCTCGCTTGGTTCTTTTCTCTGTCATATTTTCATTTTGACATTTTCGGCTGTGTGCCGAACGGATGAGATATTTCATTGGGTCTAAAATCAGATTGTTTTGAAAAAAATCATGATTTTCTTGAGCTGAAATTTGCATTTTTTTTTTTTTTTTTTTTCTACCTTTGCGATTGTTATAACTGAACTAACATATTTTATAGAAATATTTGTAAAATACGTTAAGAATAAAAGCTTTTTGTGATAGCGCTCTTGCATTTTGTGATGATATTGAAATAAATCGATATTTCTCATTGATGCTATCTGTAACAGGATCGCCGATAGCACCGATATAGTAGCAAATATTACAGGATCCTCTAAAACACTAACCTATGAAGCAATTTTACCTTGCTCTTGCGATGTCTGCATTCGCAGCCACTTCCGCAATCGCGGCAGACGAAGGAGTCAATGTTATCTGGACTCCGCAGTGTGTCGCAGACGGTCACTCCTATGAGTATCAGTTTGAAGTAGCCATGCGTGGTTTCACACGTGTCGGTCTGACTGATGTCAATATTGACGCTACCGACGGCACCCGCGCCTATTTCGTAATGAACACAATGGGTGACGATATTTATATCCAGAATCCCCTTCCGCGCACCTGTATCGGATCGTACATCAAGGGTATGCTGACGGAGACAGAAGATGAGATGATCAGTGTCGAGTGTCAGCTCCCGCAGTATATCAATGCCAATGAATCGGGCTCAATCGCAGTATCTCTGGCTACAAAGGTCGTGAATCCTGACGGCATGATCTTCTTCGAGCCGATCAAGACAGCCGAAGAGAATGTGCTCCGCTATATGATGAACGAGGATGAGGACTACGAGGTCAATCTCCCCGAAGGTATGGCTCTCGCCACATTCTACTGTGATGCCGATGGCAATATGGATAATGCTGTATTCTCCGGAGCCGCCTTATATTCTGCAGAGTATAAGGAAGTCGACGGCCGCCGTCAGCCTATGACTCTCCCCGCCAATCTTGAGTCTCAGGAATGGGGTATGATCTATAGCAACGATATTCGTGTGCATGGTGTCACTGTGGCTATCGATGAAGAGAACGGTAAGTTCTATGTAGCCGGCTTCTCTCCCAAATTCCCCGAAAGTGTCGTGGTAGGTGATATTGACGGCGACAAGATCACCTTTGCAGGGGCGCAGTATATCGGTTGTGAGAAGTACACTTACAACTACCTCGTATTCAATAAGGCTGAATTCATAAGCAGCAGCGACCGCGGTGATGTCTACGACTTCCCCGGCTCTCCCCTCGCAAGCATCGAGGCCACATATGATAAGGAGGCCAAGCAGATCAGCTGCCCGATGGATATCGCATGGTTTAACAATATCGGCACAAGCCAGCTCTACTATGACGGTTATTTCGTAGGGCCGATGTTTGTGGAGTCTGTGCCCGGTGCCGCGACTCCGGTTGACCCCGAAATCACCGAGGTAATGGACTTTATGCCTGAGTTCGGCTACGGTGGTTTTATGTTTGACCTTCCCCTCTTCGGCACTGACGGCGAAATCCTTTATAAGGAGAATTATACCTACATCGTATATTTCGATGGCGAGCCTTACACATTCATGCCCGGTCTCTTCCCCGATCTTACCGAGCCTATGACCGAGATTCCCTACGATTTTGAGGATGGCGAGGCAGAGGACTTCCGCGTCGAGGGCACATCTCATATTGTCTGCTGGCGTACAGGCGGCTTCTCATCCGTGGGTGTGCAGGGTATCTACACTTATGACGGCGAAGTGAGAAAGTCAAACGTTGTCACTTATCAGCTTGCCGGTGTTGAGACTGTTTGCGCAGAGCCTGTAAGCGTAGACTTCTATGACGTAGCCGGTAAGAAGGTTGTAAATCCTGAGAATGGCCTTTACATCAAGGTGATCACATTCGATAACGGTAAGAAGCTTTCTTCAAAGGTGGCTCTCGGCAAGTAAGAATTCAAATCTGAACTGACTATCATGAGAATGAGATATGCTTTAAGTGTCCTGGCTCTCGGCGCAGCGATGTGCGCCGGGGCCGAGACCCTGACTCTCGGCTATGCCGGCGGTCAGTATGCCACCAGTGCTCCCGTCGGAGCCGGTATAGGTGGCGAGGTCGAGTGGCTGGAGATGGCGATTTATCTTCCCCCCTCCACGGTCGAGACTCTGAAAGGGAATAAGATTATCGGCGTGAACGGCGGTCTGCAGAGTGCTTCAGGTATCGAGACAGTGCGCTGCTGGATTCGTCCGGAACTCGAGTCCGGTGAAAATTTCGCTGAGTTTACTCTGGTGCCTAATCAGCTGAATAATATCAAAACGGGAGCCAATAAGCTGAAATTCAAACAGCCCTGGGAGATTCCGTCTGATTATAATGGAGGCCTTTATGTAGGTTTCGGGCATAAACTCAGGGATCTGAACGGCCGCGGAATCTCCGCTAATACCACTCCGGTGGAGAATGCCTTCTTCCTCTTCCGTAACGACGGTGAATGGTATGATATGCATGAGTACGGATCGGCTTGTATTGACCTCGTGGTCGAAGGTGATAACCTACCCGCATCTAATGTGCACGTCGGCCGTCTTGACAATCCGGAGTATTGTTTCCTCGCGGATAATTCCTATGCGTCAAAGTTGGTGATAAACAACTTCGGCACGCAGGAGATTACATCTCTTGATATCGAATGTGTATTCCCCAACGGTGAGAAATTTACCGAGACAAAATCGGTAAAGCTTCCTTCCAACTCGCTGGCTACAATTGATGTGACACTCAATCCCGGAGAAGTGGGACGTGGCAAAGGTGAAGTGGTCTATAACATCACCGGCGTAAACGGAGCCAAGGATGCGGATATGACTGATAACTCCCTCACNGGTANGGTGGAGGTGNTTTCAAAGAGCTACCCCCGATATGTGCTCAGTGAGGAATTCTCAACTGAAATGTGCGGAAGCTGTCCGCCGGTNGTAAGAATGATTTCCGGGATGCTTCAGAAGCCGGAGTATAAGAATGTTATCCAGGTAGTGCATCATGCAGGNTACCGTACNGACTTCCTTACCGAGCCCTGGCATGAGGAATATACGAAGCTTTATCTTGGCGGTACATTTGCTCCGGGTCTTTCAGTAGACCGCAGCGAGCGNTCCAAAAATAATATCGTATTCTTCTCTGATGATGAAAAGGTGGTGGGNGAACTCTGGAGCGCACATCTTGCCACTCCTGCTGTGATCGACGTGAATGTAACAGCAAATGTGGATGCGGCTGATCCTGATAAACTCCATGTACATGTGACCGGTGAGAAGAGCTGTGAATCACCCTGTGAGTCACCCGTGATAACCGTCTGGGTGTGTGAAAGCGGTATCCCGCAGAAAAATCAGACCAGCGGTGGAAAGGANTATATTCACGACCATGTGAGCCGCGCCGTCGGCTCGGCTGATTACTGGGGTGACCCCGTGAAATTTGATGGCGACAAGTATTCCTACGACTGCGCCATTACGCTTAAGCCTGAATGGAAGCGTGACAATATGTCAGTTGTCGCTTTCATCAGCAACAAGGGTGAAAAGTTTTCTGACCGCATGGTGATGAATGCCGGTCATCTCTCATTCGCCGAAGTCGGCAATGCCGGTGTGGCCGCAGTGGCTGACGATGCGGAAGTAGTGGCTGTCGAACTCTATGACCTTTCCGGCCGCCGTGTGGCCGCTGATGCCAAAGGAATGTTGATCGAGCAGAAAGTGCTTTCTGACGGCCGCAAGGTAGCGGTGAAAAAAGTGGTGCGATAAACCGATTTGCCTCCGCGGGAGGACAGAATTATTTATCTTATGACAATGATAAAATCACTTCTTATAGCCGGAGCGTGTGCGGTCGCANACATTCCGGCTTTTTCGGCCCTTCCGACGCGCGCGTTCAGCTATGCGGAAGAGGGGAGCCGGATGGTGTCGATGCCGGTGTATATGAANGACGTCTATTCCGTCGGCATACGCATTGACAATCCTCAGCTCGCCGGGCGTAAGGCACTCGGAGCGCGTGTACAGGTCTATAGCGATCAGCAGGATCTTACGGATTGCTCCGTGTGGATCTCGGCGGAGCTTGATGTGGTGAAGGATGACGCGGGACGCCATTTCACTCCCGATATCTATTCCGTGGCGGCGACTCCGGATAAGGACGGATTCATGGATATAATGTTTCCGGAGGCTGTGACTATTCCCGAGTCGGGACTCTACGTAGGCTATACCTTCACACTCGCCTCCTATGATAAGGAGCGCAAGAGCCCCCTATGCTACTCGCAGTCGCGCCATGACGGGGGATTCTATTATTTCAGTCAGCTCGGCACAATCAAGTGGGCTGATTATGAAGACCGCATGAATGGTGTGCTCCCGGTGACGGTATGGCTTGAGGATGACTTCGCCGATGAGGAAGCCGGTATCGCCGGCTGGGATACCTCCTATCCTTATGCTCAGATAGGGGAGGAGTTCACGCTCCCGGTGCTTATCTCCAATATCGGTCATAACCCNNTGACNTCGATTGGATACACCTATGAGTCCGGCCTGGTGNCAGGCGANGGNAANACTNANNCTCCCNGNNCCNGTNNCTCCGAGTCTTATCTCCACTACAGCTGTNGATTTCGACTTCCTNCCTATTGATAGAATNGGNAANGANAATCTGACACTCANTCTTACNNCTCTCAATGGCANGNCNCTTGANANACCGGTNAGTGTTAAGCTGCCGTTGGAGTGTCGTTCGCTGGTGCCGGTGACTCACGTGGTGCTTGAGGAAGCTACCGGAGCATGGTGCTCCGCCTGTCCGCGGGGAGCAGCTGCCATAGAGCGACTCGGTCAGATCTACGGCGACCGCTTTATCGGACTTGCCTATCATCGTAAGGATGCCATGCATACGGCGGCGGAGACTCCGTTTGAGATTCCTCATTTCCCCTCAGCTGTGATGAACCGTGGCGAACTTATCGATCCTTACTACGGCTCTCAGAAAGCGCAGACCGGCTACTTCCCCATACGTCCGGAGGTGGATGCCGCTTTACGCAAGTTTGCCGAGGCGGATGTGCAGGTAAGCAGCGAATGGGAGGGCGCCGATGCGATAAAGGCCACGGCTGAGATAAGCTTTGTAAGCGGACGGCCTACGGAAGGTTACTCCGTGGAGTTTATTCTCATGGAGAATGGCCTGAAGGGTAAAGGAAATGGCTGGGTGCAGTCCAATTCCAATGCCGGAGGGGATCCCGAGGCTGTGGGAGACGTGCTCGCGCCTCTTACTCAGCTCGGGCACATTATCCCGGACTATGTATTCGACCATGTGGTGCTGATCCGCAGTCTTGCTGACGAAAAACTCCCCGCCGAGATGCAGGAGGCGAAGTATGAGACAGTATCCGTCACTCTTGACCTGGCCGATGCAGTATGCGTGCATGACGAAAACTCCCTGCTCGGACTCAATCTTATTCAGAACCGCGATGCGCTCGAAGTAGTGGCATTGCTTATTGGTCCCGACGGAAGCGTGGTGAATGCCGCCAAAGCCAAAGTGGGTGAGAACTCACTTGTGGAAGAGATCGGGGATACGGAAGTTGTGGCTACAGAATGGTATGACCTGACCGGCAACCGTGTGGCATATGATGCGCCCGGAGTCAAAATCCGTGTGGACCGTATGGCGGATGGCTCTCGCCGCGTCTGCAAGCTCATCGTCAGATAAATAAGAAGATCGAAACTTAACATTTTTTAGTAGATAAGTTCGATTGTAAGTAGATTTAAACGACCTTAAACCTAAGGATTCGGCAAGTTGAGTTGCCGAATCCTTTTTTTATTGCTAAATTTGCACATTAATATACTTTTATCGAAATAGACATTTATCGATATGGCAAAACAGGAAGATGTATTCAAGACCATTATAGCCCATGCTAAGGAGTATGGGTTCGTGTTCCAGTCAAGCGAGATTTACGACGGACTCTCCGCAGTCTATGACTACGGACAGAACGGTGTCGAGCTCAAGAACAACATCAAGCGCTACTGGTGGGAGGCTATGACGATGCTCCACGACAATATCGTAGGCATCGACTCGGCTATCTTCATGCACCCCACGATCTGGAAAGCCTCAGGCCATGTCGACGCTTTCAATGATCCCCTCATCGACAACCGTGACTCAAAGAAGCGCTATCGCGCCGATGTGCTCATCGAAGACGAAATCGCGAAATTCGACGATAAGATCAACAAGGAGGTGGCTAAGGCCGCGAAGCGCTTCGGCGAATCCTTCGACGAGGCCATGTTCCGCCAGACCAATCCCCGCGTGCTCGAGCATCAGCAGAAGCGCGACGCCCTCCACAACCGTTTCTCCGAGGCCATGAACGCCAACGACCTCGCCGAGCTCAAGCAGATTATCCTCGACTATGAAATCGTGGACCCGATCAGCGGCACCAAGAACTGGACCGACGTGCGCCAGTTCAACCTCATGTTCAAGACCGAGATGGGCTCCACGGCCGACGGCGCGATGGACGTCTACCTGCGTCCCGAGACAGCCCAGGGCATCTTCGTCAACTATCTCAACGTGCAGAAGACCGGCCGCATGCGTCTCCCCTTCGGCATAGCGCAGATAGGAAAGGCGTTCCGCAATGAGATAGTGGCCCGTCAGTTCATCTTCCGCATGCGAGAGTTCGAGCAGATGGAGATGCAGTTCTTCGTGCGTCCCGGCGAGGAGCTGAAATGGTTCGACTTCTGGCGCCAGACCCGCCTCCGCTGGCATAAGGCGCTTGGCCTCGGCGACGGGAAGTACCGTTACCACGACCACGAGAAGCTGGCCCACTACGCCAACGCCGCCACCGACATCGAATTCCTCATGCCGTTCGGCTTCAAGGAGGTGGAGGGCATCCACTCCCGCACCAACTTCGACCTCTCGCAGCACGAGAAATTCTCCGGCAAGAAAATACAGTACTTCGATCCCGAACTCGGTGAAAGCTACGTGCCCTATGTCATCGAGACCTCGATCGGCGTGGACCGCATGTTCCTCAGCGTGTTCTGCTCATGCTACGAAGACCAGGACCTCGGCAACGGCGACCGCCGCGCCGTGCTCCATTTCCCGCCGGCCCTCGCTCCGGTGAAGTGCGCCGTGCTCCCGCTCGTGAAGAAGGACGGGCTGCCTGAAAAGGCACGCGAAATCCAGCACCGCCTCCGCTTCGACTTCACCTGCCAGGTCGACGAAAAGGACTCCATCGGCAAGCGTTACCGCCGTCAGGACGCCATCGGCACACCCTTCTGCATCACGGTCGACCATCAGACCCTTGAGGATAACACCGTGACCCTGCGCCACCGCGACACAATGGAGCAGGAGCGTGTGGCGGTCGACGATCTCGAGAAAATCCTTTCGGAGAAAGTAAACCTCAACACCCTCCTCAAGAAACTTCTCTGACCTCTCAGGGACCGGAGGGGGATTACATCAATATAATACCCCTGACACTATGAAGAAAGCAATCATGCGCCTGTTGTGCGCCATGGCCCTCATGACGGGAGCCTCGACACTCACGTCCTGCAACTACAACTCACTCGTTGAGGAACAGCAGGGAGTGGACCAGGCATGGGCCGAAGTCGAGAACCAGTACCAGCGCCGCGCCGACCTGATCCCCAACCTCGTCAATACCGTCAAGGGATACTCCACCCACGAGGAGGAGACCCTTGTCAAGGTGACGGAGGCCCGCGCCAAGGCCACCTCCATCACCATCGACGCCGACAATCTCGACGAAGAGACGCTCGCCCGCTTCCAACAGGCGCAGAACGAGCTCAGCCAGGCCCTCAAGTCGTTGCTCAGCGTCACCGAGGCGTACCCCGACCTCAAAGCCAACGAGAACTTCATGAACCTTCAGACGCAGCTCGAAGGCACCGAGAACCGCATCACGATCGCCCGCCGCAACTATACGGAGCAGGTGCGCGACTACAATACGGCCATCAAGAAGTTCCCGACCAATATCTATGCCGGATGGTTCGGCTTCAAGCCGAAGCCCCAGTTCAAGGCCGAGACAGGCGCCGAAAAGGCTCCCGAAGTCAAGTTCTGACCCGCCTCCGGCGTATCGCGTAATTTTCGAAAGCAACACAAACCCGAATGAAAATAACCTCCGCCATACCGTCGGCCCTGGCCATGCTTGTGCTGGCTCCCGCGTTTCTGAGCTCGTGTCTTAAAGACGACGACATCGACTACAACGAATGGGAACAGCGCAACACGAAGTTCGTGGCCGATAAAGAGATGGAGCGTGACGGACTCGGACAGCCCGTGTACACACGTTATGCCCCGGCCTGGGCCCCCGATGCCTTCGTGCTCCTCAAATGGGAGAACGACCGCTTCTCTACCGCATCATCCCTCTCGCCGATGGACAACTCCGTGGTGCGCGTGAAGTACGCCCTCGACAATATCGACGGCACACGCATCTCCGACTCCTATTCGGCACGCGCCTCCTACGGCGACAGCATCTACCAGTGCCGCCCGAACGACAACATCGTGGGCTTCTGGGCGGCCCTGACGCAGATGAAGGTCGGCGACAAAGTCACCGCCATAATGCCGGCCGTGAGCGCGTACGGAAAGGTGAACAACGGCACGATTCCGGCTTACTCCACGCTGGTCTACACGATTGAACTCGTGTCGATTCCCCGTTACGAGGTGCCCTGACAGGCCTCCTGCGCACCCCGATGATATGACCTAACCAATTCTCCAAATCCCCATCATCATGAGAATACACCTTATTTCGCTGACAGCTGCCGGAGCCTTGTCTCTGGCGGCTGTCGCCGCTTCTGCGGCGACGGTGCCCCTGACCCCCCTGCGGGCGGGGAAGCCGCTTCATCTACCCGTGCCGGCCAAGCCCGACTCGGTCAGCTCCGAGAATCCCCTCGACCTCGCGCAGATGCTCGACCGTATGCCCGCGCTCACCCGCTTCAACCTCCGTCGCCAGGCGCAGGACTACACTACGGTGCTCCCCGACTCGGCCGGACACTATTCGCTCGGAGCTCCCGCCGGCGGCACGGGCCTGACGATGCAGAGGATGTACTCCTCGGTGCGCCCCGCATCCTTCTTCAAGGGGAAGCTCAAGGTCTCCGCTCCCGGCCGCTTCAAGGCGTTCGTCAACGGCGCCGAAGTCCTCTCGAAGACCACTCAGGACAGTGTGGCCTCTCCCGCCGAAGGAGCCCTCACCCTCCAGCCCATGCAGGACGCCCTTGTGGAGATACGCCTCCTTTCCGACGGCGCTCCCGGCTCGATAGACGTGGAGCTGATTCCCGACGAGGGATACGAGGAAACCGTCATCATCCAGGGACCCGACACGAAACAGTACTTCAACCTCCATACGATGGGAGAGGGCCCGCGCATAGCGCAGGCCACTCTCTCGCCCGATGGAAAATACATCCTCATCCGGGCCACCGATTCCTTTGATTCGCTCTCGACATCGACCACGATGTCGGTCGTGGAGACGGCATCGAACCGGACCGTGATCGAAAACATCGGCACCGGCTACGAGTGGCTCCCAAGCCGTCCGGCCACGCTCATCCACAACCGCAGCCGCAAGGACGGCACATTCGACATCGAGACCCTCGAACCGGCCACGCAGAAGCGCGGCGTGCTGGCCGAAGGTATACCTGAGGAGGCGGCCGACTACGTGATGTCGCCCAACGAGGACTACATCGTCTACTACACCCAAAAGGAAGGTACCCCCGAATCCGGCATAATGCGCCGTGTCACCAGCCCCGACGACCGCCAGCCCGGCAACCGGGACCGCGCCTATCTCAGCATGGTGCGCCTGAAAGGGGAGCTTAAGGGGATGCCCGTGCCGCTCACATACGGAGGCGGCTCCACCTACATGACCGACATATCCCCCAAGGGTGACAAAATTCTCTACACATCCTCACGCGAGACTCCCGAAGAGTTCCCTTTCTATCAGAACCACCTCATCCAGCTCGACGTCAATACACTTAAGACCGACACCATACGCGGCACCGACGCCTCAATGGTGGGAGCCGTCTATTCCCCCGATGCGAAGCAGCTGTTCATAATGGCGGGGCCCAACGCATTCGGAGGCATCGGACTCAACGCCGGCAAGTTCGACTGGGGCAACGACTTCGACATCCAGGGATACATCATGGACATAGCCTCGGGCAAGGTGCGCGCCGTCACCCGCGACTTCAATCCCTCGATCAAGAACAACGCAAAATGGAATCCCGGCGACAACCGCATCTATTTCCTCGGGGAGGACGGCTTCGACCTGCACCTCTACACTCTCGATCCCGCCACCGACAGGATCACCCGGGTGCCTGCCGAAGTCGACTTCATCCGCGACTACAGCGTGGCTTCCCGTAAGGGTGACTATGTGGCATATACGGGTATGTCGTACACGTATATGGGGCGCGCCTACGTGCGCGACATGCGCAGCGGCAAGACCTCCCTCATAGCCGACCCCATGGCCGACCTTCTGAAATCCTACGACTTCGGCGAGTACGACTACTGGAACTTCACCGCCCCCGACGGCACGCTCGTGGAGGGCACCGTGACCCTGCCGCCCGATTTCTCTCCCGAGAAGAAATACCCCGCGATTGTGTATTACTACGGCGGCACGGCTCCGTCCAACCACGTCAACTACCATCCCTACACCCCGCAGCTGCTCGCCTCACGCGGCTATGTGGTGTATGTGCTCAATCCCTCCGGCACCACGGGCTACGGCCAGGAATTCTCCGCACGCCACGTCAATGCCTGGGGCGACTATACGGCCGACGAGATCATCTACGGCGTCAAGGAGTTCTGCCGCACGCATCCCTACGTGGACGCCGATAAGATCGGATGCATGGGAGCCAGCTACGGAGGCTTCATGACCCAGCTTCTTCAGACGAAGACCGACATCTTCGCCGCCGCCGTATCGCATGCCGGCATCTCCAACATCACGTCCTACTGGGGCGAGGGCTTCTGGGGATACTCCTACAACTCAGTGGCTGCGGCTCGTTCATATCCCTGGAACAATCCCAAGCTATTCACCGAGAACTCGCCGCTCTTCCACGCCGACAGGATACACACGCCCCTGCTTCTGCTGCACGGCACGGTCGACACCAATGTGCCCATCGGAGAGTCGATACAGCTCTACAACGCCCTGCGCCTCCTCAACCGTCCGGTGGAGTTCATCACCGTCCAGGGGTCGGACCACGTGGTTGTGGATTTCGAACAGCGCAAGGAGTGGCACGCCACCATCATGGCATGGTTTGAAAAATGGCTCAAAGGGGATTCCCGCTGGTGGGACTCCATCTACAAGAAATAGGCCCTTGACGTAATCCCGAATAATTAAACACTGATTCCGGAGAACCAGCGCTTCGGTACGCAACGTTCTCCGGAATCATTCTATCCTATTGAAAATGAAACGCCTTTTACCCATATTGTTTACACTGGCCCTCGCCGCCTGCGGCAGCAAGGAAGCCAAGCAGATCGAGCAAAGCGAAGAGACCACGGCCCAGATCGAGGCAGCCTTAATGGCGGGCCGCTCTGACGCCCGCCGCATAGTCAACATGGAGTTCCGTGACTCCATGGAGTTCCACGACGCCATACTCCACGCCAATGCCCGTCGGTCGGAGTACACCATAGCCAACCGGCAGCGTTGCCGGCAGGCCTATGACTCCGCTTTCATGAGCACCATCCGCATCGTGCGTCCCGACCTCGCCACGGCTCTCCAGCAACCCGACCGCTGACCCTCGGTCCTCTCTGCCTACTCCGCCATGGGGCGAATGGAGAAGGCATGGTAGGGTGGATTGGTCTGGGAGGCGAAGCGGGAGGAGTTCACCACGATGCAGGCGGCGTTCAGGCGTGTGGTCATGGCCGTGCAGAGCCATATATCGGCCACTGTGCCGGCGCCGGACCATCTGCCCGAACTGCCCGTACGGTAGCCTAAGGTGTGGAACGTAAGCGTGTCGCCACCCTGTGACGGGGTCACGAGAAACGTTCTGCCGGGGCCGGCCGTCATTGTATAGGCCGTCTGAAGATTCTTGTATTCATCGGCCTGTGGCACTTTCGCCCCGGCGGGACACGGGTCGTAGACGGTCTTCACCGTAGAGGTGGAGGAAAGGTTGGCGTCCCATAGGTTGGTGTAGCTGTAGCGTGTGTCGTGGGCGGCCAGCATCATGGTCTGCGGATTGCGTATCCACCACTGCGGAAGCAGTGTGTCGTCGGTCAGCGTCTGGGTGATGTAGGCGTCAGGCAGGGTCGTTATCTCCTGATGCGACGCGTCGTACCATTGCTTCACAGCCGACATCATCGGATCCTTGCGCCCCCACTGGTAGAATGTATTGCATTCAGGGGTGTCGATCTCTGTGCCGCTTTGTGTCAGCGTGATTGTCCTGGAGAGGGGCGTCATGCCGTCAGGCACTCCGGTCTGAGTGAAGCGCACCCTGACTGACGCCTCGGGAAACCTCACCCTGTCACCCTCTGAGACATACCCCACATTCTCCGGCCATACCCGGATTTCAGTCGACGTCCCCTTGACGGTGAGCAGTCCCTCGGAGGGATTGAAGTCGGTGATCCATAGCTGCCAGCTCCACATCACGTTGCCGTCCGCATCCGTCACGGCCACTATCGCGTTACCCTGACGGATCGTGTTGTGCGGCACGTCGAACGTGAGTGTATGTCCGTCGGCCGAAAGGGCCACGTCGCGTATGAGGTTGAGCTCGTCCTCCCATATCAGTTCGGCGCCGGCCGGCGTGCAGCCGGAATTGTTGTAGATGTACGGGTCGGTGATCCCCTGGTTGAGATGGTTGACGAATGTCTTCAGCGCATACCGGTTGTGCGAAGTGGAGGTGTATGCCTTCGTGTTGGGGGCGGAGTTCTCTATGGCGTTGCCGTACACCAGCGGCAGGCTGTAGGAGCCGGGAGCGGATATGATGTACGTGTTGGCCGTATTCTCTACCGTGGCGTCGCCGGTCGAGGAGGAAAGGTTGTAGGGTGTGCGGCCCGAGGTGGAGTTGATGTCGGCGGCTGCCTGAAGCTTGGCCGTAGGGTCGCTCATCGCGAGGAATATTATGTCGTTGAGCTGTGTGGCTATCGTCCCCGACAGGTCACCCTCTCCCTGCACGGGCATCGACGCGATCCATGCCGGAGTGGATGTGGCGTTACCGTCGGCATCCACGAATTCGGCCGTCCAGCTCACCGGTGACTCCGTTCCGTCAGCGGCGGTGTAATGGCTCTTTATCTCGAAGGGGAGGGCCGTGCCCGTATAGGGGGAGTCAAAAGTGCCGGTCACGTCAAGGGTCAGCGAGTCGGAGGCCGGATTGGCCGATATACGGTAGGTGACCGTGTGGCCCGCTTCCCACGTCTGCCCCCCGAGGGAGGCCGTAAGGGTGGTCTCCGTGCCGTCGAAATCCACCGTGACGGTGACCTCGGCGTCCTCCCCGGGCGACTGCGGGATAAGCAGGAAAGCCTCGGAGGCCGACGTGATGTCGGCGCCGGGCGCTACGTATTCCGAGCCGTCGGCGGCTGTGAGGCTTACCCCGGGCGCCACCGAGAAGGAGGATGGCGAGGCGAGGTCCGACCAGGCGCCCGTGCGGATGTCGAGTGTGCCGGAGGAGGCCGCCCCCGATATGGTGACGCTCTTGACGGTGCATGGCGTCAGTTCGGAGCCTGCGGCGAAGCGGATGGCCGTAAGGGCGTGGTTGAATGTCAGCGCGCAGGGGGAGGCGGATGCTTCGGCGGGGGTGGCGTACATAAGGTCTTCCTGCGAGGCCACGTCGGCGGGAGTGACGTATCCGATGGCGCCCGGGGCGCCGTCGGACGGAAGGGAGGTTATCCCTTCGGATTCCCCTGCGGCTCGGTAGGGGGAATACGCAGTGAAGCAGAGTGAGGCGTCGCCGGGCCATAGGTATTCCTCGGCCGGTGTCCATGCGTCGGCGCGTGTCACCTCCACATTGCGCATATAGTCGGGCAGCCCGTCGGCGTCTTCGTCAGCGCGTCGGGCGTAGACGCCGAAAGAGCCGATGGTCGAAGAGTCCAGGGGGATGCCCCGGGTGGAGGCTCCGCGTGTACCGGTGTCGATACCCTCCGATACCCTTGCCACAAGATACAGTTCCCGCTCCCCGCCTTTGAGAGGGGTCACTGAGGGGGTATGCTCCGTGCGTGTGGCGGCTGTGGCCATCGACTCTGCCGCCACATCGAACATGATGCGTCTTCCGTCGGCCGACAGGTCGGATAGCCGGTCGTCGGAGCACGCGCCGAGCACCATGAGGAGCACCGGCGCGAGCAATGGTATTCTATGGAGGGTTCCCGGGCTCATCAGTCAGCTGTCTTATCGTCGCCTGTATTCATGGGAAGGTCCTGGGCTGAATCTGTCCAGTCGGCCACGCTGACCGTGAAGTCGATCGGTCCGCCGAGCACCGGAGTGCCGGGCTGCGGGTCGTGGGGGTCTACGTAGCCGGCGCCATGGGTGAGGTCGAGCGTATAGACGTACTTCTTACCGGGTTCCCAGGATTTGTCGATAGGTATGGCGGCCCACTCACACTGAGTGTCGGAAGGGAAGGGGTACACCTGCGCTCCGGCCGTGGTGTTGATCTGGAGCCTGATGGCGAGGTAGGCTCCCCCGGCGGTGTTGGAGGCGTCGGTCGCGGGCGCCCACGGAGTGAGCGTCTGGGGAATGAGCATTGCGGCTCCTTCGGTGCCCATCACCGACACGGGTGCCGCCCCGAGGGTGACCGGAGTGGTGTAGGTCTCGTCGTAATAGGCCTTGTCGGTGCCGAGAGTCCAGGAAGAAGTGGTGAAATCGAAGTCCCCTTTGGATACGTTCTCGCCGATACGCACGCCTGTCACCTTATATGTGTAGGCTGTGTTGTCGGTCTTTGCCAGCACTTCTATCTGCGAAAGCATATGGTTGAAGGTCAGGGGCACGCCGGATGTCTCGTTGACGCTGCGCTTGCCGCTCGCCGAGGCCGTGATGAAGTCCACCTGCGAGGCTATGTCGGCCGCGGGCGAGAAGCCTGTGAGTGTCTTGGCGTCGGGCGTAAGGGTGACGGTGCCTCCGGGGGTGGCGGGAGAGTAGGCGTAGAATATAAGCTCGGTGTCGTCGCCGGGCCAGTTGTATTCGGGTGAGGATTCGAAATATCCGTCTGAAGCCTTGGTGAAAAGGAGGGGATTGAAGTACTGGGACGTGCCCATGAATCCGGCTACGGTGATTTCCGACAGGTTGGCGTTGGTAGTCTCAGTGGCGCGTGTCCCCAGAGAGGGACGGAAATTGATGGCCGCGCCTTCGTTGACGCTGATGGGTTCGTCTTTGGCGCAGGATGCCATGCCTAACGTCATGGCGGCCGCCGAAAGGATGAGTAGTGTCTTTTTCATAGTTATAGTATGTTTTTATATGATTGTCGTCATGGGGCGCCCTTGTGGCCGTGCTACATCTGCAGGTCGACGTTTTCACTTTCCCAGTCGTTGACCTCCGGTACGAATCCTCCGCCGTCGGCCGTGGCTTCAGGCAGTTTCAGTCCGCGCACCGTTATGTGTACGTGGCGGGGGTCGGCGGCGTTACGCACCTGGCCGGTGACGTCATATACATAATAACGCTTTGACCCGTCGGAAAGGATTATGTAGACAGTCAGTTTATGGTCGTAATCAGTATATGGATTCTCGCCGAAGGTGAGGAATTCCGCATGCAGGGCCTTGTCCGACAGGTCGGCGATGAGCTTGATGGGCATCGTCACGCGGGAGTCGGAGGGGGTGCCCTTGCCGTGAAGGTATCCGCCCGACATGCCGGAAAGCGTGGCGTCGACGGCGGAGCCCGTAAGGCCCGAGATGTTGGTTACGCCGTAGATGTCGACCGTGTAATGGCACACTACCTCTTCCGGATAAAACGTCAGCACCGTCTTGCCGGCTTTTTCGGTGACCTCCATATTGTCGCTGCGCGCTGACCAGAGGCTGCCCGGAGTGGCCACGATCGGCTCGATTTCCGTGCCGGCGGCGCGGGGGAGCGCCCGTGTGCCGATTTCCATTCCCGTTAGGGACGTCACGTCGCGTGTGGCTATCTCGAAGTCGTCGACACTCTCTGTGTTGCGGAGGAGCGCCCAGTCGGTGTTGTCGCTGTTGAGGGCTATGCCGCTGTAGGTGCCGACGGGGAGGTCGGCCTCACCCCCTTCTCGGTCGGTGAAATCGAAGCGTATCATGCGTCCCGAGGGGCGGAACAGGAATGCCGACATCGATGCCGGGGCGGCATCGGGGGCGTTGCTCCAGTCGAAGCGGATTTCGGTCTCGCGCCGGAGCTCGGATTCATAGATGAGGTCCTTGTGGTGGCAGGATGAGAGGGCCGTGGCGGCGATGACCGCCGTGGCGAGCGTCAGGATATGTCTGTTCATTTTTCACCCCCTTTCCTGTTGCAGTTGCCTGCGCCGATGAGCCATACCAGTGATACCTCGGCCTTCGTCGGGCCGAACCACTGTATATGGTTGGTCGATTTCCATAGGTAGCCGTCCCCTTCCGGCTCATATTTCATCACCTTTCCGCCGAAATATCCTATTCCTACGGTGAAGTCGATGTTGAGGCGTCGGGCCACGGGGAGGGAATAACCGTACTCCACTCCGGCCATCTTCATGCAGCGGTCCCAAAGGGTGCCTCCGGGGAGTCCGCCCATTCGGCCCTTCCCGCCGAACTCGAAGTCGTAGGTGGTGATGCCGGCGTAGATGCCGAGGTGATGCCCGGTGAGGGGCTTCTCATGGGCTTTCCTGCCGAACCACCATCGGGCGAAGAGATCGCCGCCGTAGGCGCGCCAGAACCGGTGGCTGCTGTTGCGCGACCACCATCCGTAAGTCCAGTCGGCGCCGACGGAGATGTTCCTGCCCACGTAGAACTCGGCGCCTACTGTAGGGAGTGCCAGGGCGTCGTAGAGGAGGTTGGTCTTCAGCGACATATAGAAGTTGCGGCGTGTGTTTTCCTGTTCGGTAGGGATGAGGGCTATGTATGTCAGCCCGATTGTGGTGTAGGGCGGATGCACCTCGGCCTGCGGGGGGGTGAGGGAGAGGTCGGCGCGGGGCACGCGTGTGTAGTCGATGTAGACTCGCGAATAGCGCAGGTCGGGGAAGAGGTTGGTGTAGAGATATGAGTAGGGCACTCCGCCGCGCAGGGCCTTGAGGCGGCCGAGATTATGGTCGGCTTCGCGTTCTCCCCCCCGGGCTTCATCGGAGGTGATGATCTCATCGAGAAGGGCGAGCACTTCCCGGCGGTAAGGCACCCGGCTGTCGGCCGTGACTAAATCGCGCAGACCGCTCCAGTCGCGGCCGAGGAAAGAGGTGGAGAAGTCGGCTCCACGGAAGCCGTTCAGTCCCGGGAAAGTCTCGGCGATGCGTTCGGCGCGCCGGTCGGATAGGCGGTTGTTTAGGTCTACCGGTCCTTCGGGAGAAGCTGCTCCGGTGATGCGCAGGGAGTTTACCCTGACGGCTGTAGCCGTCGAGTCGTGCAGGATTGAATCCACCCTGCCGATACTCTCCATGTTTGACCGGAATTCCGGCAGCAGTACGCTCTTCCCCTGTGGAAAAAAGAATTCCACGGAGTCGACGGTCTCGGCTCCGTACATCGGCGCGGTGGCGCCGGCAAACATCAATATTGCTGACAGGATTGTGTGTTTCATAGCGGGCTCCTGCCATATTAACAATCCACCCGCCCTATGGTTTAACTATTTTCCACGATTCCCCGTCCGGCGTTCCCCTATCTCCGTCCTATATTCAAGAAATCAGAAGACGATGGACAGTATGGTTGTTATTCCTCATTCTCTGATAGTTGTCCCAGAGTAGATTCAATCTCTTCGATGGAGGGCAGAGAGCTTTTTATTTCGTTAGGAATAAGTTTGGAAAGCTCATATTGAGATATACCCAGTGGAAGGTTATTTTCAAAGCTACTGAGTTATCATATCGTTTAATTTTTCTTAGCTACTTAAGTTATTAGTGTCAGTCAAAGAGACTGATGAGTTCTTTCTTCATTGATGTCACGGATGCCAGTGCCACGCTGTGGAGGAGGAGCGGGAGATGAGGGAGGTCATGGCGCGACGGATGCCGGGGAGCCAGACGGGGATGCCGGAGGCGCGGTGGATCAGGAGGGGCACTGAAGCGCGGAGCGAAGCCGGGACACCGGCTTCGCGGAGGATGTCGCTGATGAGCTTGGTGGCGCCTCTGCGCGAGATGGTCATGCGCTGGCCGGGAGAGGGGGTGCTCCAACAGTAGGCTTCGGGCGGCTCGGGAAGATAGGCTTCGCCGGGTGGGCAATGGCGTATGGCCTCCATTACTTCCGGGCTCAAGAGGAGTTCGTCGGTCTTATAGTCGCCGGGGAGTACGGGCCGGCCATCAGCCGGGATGGATTGCGTGTCGGTGACCGGGTGGAGTGTACGGGGGTACACAAGGTGTAGCCCGGCGGGGGATGTGTAGACTTCCGTAGGAGAGCCGTCGGGGAATTGCCAGCGGCGTCCGGTCGTGGCGCAGGGTTGCCCGGACGGAGGGATGTGAGAGGCCATTTCCAAGGCTATGGCGGGAGTGCAGCCATGTGGCTCAAGCCATTTCAATATAAGTGTCGAGGGGGAAGGATAGGTCTGGAGAAGTTGCCATGAAAGGGTGTCGGTGACCTCGGCGAGAGCATCGCGGAGGGAGGCCTCCACGATTTTCGACTCCTCGGCCTGGATGCGGAGTGTGGACTGCAGGGAGGTATGCACCCCCGGAAAGCGTTGATGCAGCAGCGGTATCACTTGATGGCGAAGGAAATTGCGTGAATAGTCGTCGGTGAGGTTCGATGAATCGGTGATGTGGGAGGGGAGCGCCGCTCCGGAGGATTGCGGGCGGGGTACGGCGTCGAGCAGACGCATGATTTCGGTGCGCGGAAGGCGAAGGAGTGGACGCAGGATGCGGCCATTGTCGTAGTCCATCCCCCGGAGGCCGCGCGAGCCGCTGCCGCGCAGGAGGTTGAGGAGCAGGGTCTCCTCGTTGTCGCCGGCATTGTGGCCGGTGGCGATACGGTCGTAGGCTCCCTCCGCGGCGAGACGCCGGAAAAGGTCATGGCGCAGTTCGCGCGCTCCCATCTCGACCGACACGTGGCGCCCGGCGCAATACCCCCGGGTGTCGAACCGCTCTACCGTAAGACTCACCTCCGGACCCTCGCCGGCTCCGGCGTACATGGCGGTGAGGGCGCGTGCGAACTCCTCGTCGCGCATGCTCTCCTCGCCGCGCAGCATGAAATTGACATGCACGGCTCCGAGACGGAATCCCGGGATGCCTTCCCCGGCAAGACGCAGCAGATGAAAAGCCATTACACTGTCGGCTCCGCCGCTGAGGCCCAGAAGCACGGCGCGGATGCCGTTGCGCCGCATATGGCCGCGCAGGGCGTGGATGTGTCCGTCGAGAGATGTCTTCATAAGTAGGATGTTTGAATCGGATTCAATGGATGGTAGGGAAGGATGAGGAAGTGATTCAGGGGTGGGGTGGAGGGAAAGGGAGAGAGGACTGGCGTTACGGTCTGGTTCCGGGGAAGTCAATGGTGAAGCGTGTCAGGCCGTCGTCGGGCGATGTCCGGAGGGAGAAGCGGGTGTGATGGCGGCGCAGGATCTCGGCCACGAGCGTAAGGCCTATTCCCTGTCCGCCGAGCTTGGTGGAGAAGAACGGATTGAAGAGGCGCGACGAGTTTTCTGGCAGGATGCCTGCCCCGTTGTCGGCCACCACTATGCGGGGTTGACCCTGCGGGCCCGTACCGGCCGATATGGTCACCTGGCCGTCGGAGCGGCCGGTGGCGCGTATCGACTCGGCTGAGTTCTTGAGCAGGTTCACCATCACCTGCGAGAGCATATCGGTGTCGCAGAGCACTGGCGCGGGACTCTCCGATATGTCGGTGTCTATCTCCATGCCTCCGCTATAAGTGGCCTGCAGGAAGGGGAGCATATCCTCCACCACACCGCAGAGGTCGTGAGGAAGCAGCGTCGGGTCGGGTAGACGCACCACTGAGGCATAGGCGTTGATGAACCTCGACAGGGCCTCGCAGCGGCTGCGTGTGCTCAGGATGGCGTCGGCCTCAAACGGGTCGGAGGAATGCTCGTCGGCCAGGATGTCGAGCAGGGTCATGAGTCCCCCCATCGTATTGTTGACCTCATGCGCCAGCAGGCGGATTACCTTGCCGTAGGCCTCCCGCTCGGCGGTGAGCACCTCCTCCGTGAGGCTCTCCACCATCAGGAAAGGACGGCTGAAGCCCCGCTCGCGGAATGACAGGCGGTAGCATCGGAACACCTTGGAGCCGCCCGGCCTGACGGTGACGGCCTCGCCGTCGCGCAGCGAGGCCAGCGTAGGGCCCAGCGGAGCCGGGAGGGCATCGGGCGTCAGTCCGCTGATATCGTCGTCGGCGGGTATCTCGGCGAGGGTGCGGAACGCCGGATTCACCTGAGTTATATGCGAGTCGAAGTCCATCATGGCTATTCCCATGGGGGAGGCCTCGATCAGCTGGGCGAGAAAGGAGTTCTGCTCATGCAGGCGGGTGCGCTCCTCATGCAGGCGGTCGATGAGGGAGTTGAAGAGTGCGCCGATGCGGTCGGCGTCGGGCTGTCCGACCCGGGCAAGCCGGTTGTTGAACTCCTGACTCGCCAGGAGATCCATGCCGGTCATCACCACCTGCCGGGGTTTCACCATCTTGCGCCACATCATGAAGAGCAGCACCGGAGCCGCGCCGCAGGCCAGCCAGGCGGGCCAGCCCGTGACACCCAAGAGGAGCATGGCCGCGAGAGCGGCCGTATCGGCTATCAACAACAGGAACAGGGTCATGTCTAATCCTTGGCGCTGTGTTTCATTTTTTCGAGCTTGCGGTAGAGGGCCTGGCGCGTTATACCCAGGCTCGCGGCCACCCGTGAAAGATTCCCCTCATGGCGGCGCATGGCCTCCTCGATCGCCACACGCTCCATCTCGGCCAGAGTGGCCCCGGAGGCCACGGGGGAAGTGTCGGAGGCCGGCGCGGCAGTGTCCTCGAAATCATCGGGCATCAGCGGCCCTTCGCGGTTGATGATCACCGCGCGGCACACCATGTTCCGGAGCTGCCTGATGTTGCCGGGGTAATTCAGGCGCATGAGTTTGTCGAGGGCCGGGCGCGATATCTCGGGGGGCTCCATAGAGTTCTCGCGGGCATACTCGCGGGCGAAGTGGCGGGCGAGAAGGGGGATGTCCTCACGCCGCTCACGCAGCGGAGGGAGGCGCAGGGTGATGAGGTTGAGGCGATAGAAGAGGTCCTCGCGGAATGTGCCGGCGGCCACCATGGCCCGCAGGTCGGCGTTGGTGGCCGATATCACGCGCACGTCGGCCGTGCGGCTCCGCGACTCTCCGAGCGGCTCGAACGTATGCTCCTGAAGCACCCGCAGGAGCTTCACCTGCGACGCCTGGTCGAGCTCGCCGATTTCATCCAGGAATATGGTGCCCCGGTCGGCGAGTTCGAAGCGCCCCTTGCGGGCCGCCACGGCGCCGGTGAATGCGCCTTTGGCGTGGCCGAACATCTCGCTCTCGAAAAGGGAGTTGGGTATGCCGCCGAGGTTCACCTCCACCATCGGGGCCGAGGCGCGGCGGCTGTTGGCGTGCAGGGCGCGGGCTATCAGTTCCTTGCCGGTGCCGTTCTCGCCGAGTATGAGCACCGGCGCGTCGGAGGGAGCCACCCGCTCCACCTGCCTCAGCACTTCCTCCAGGGCCGGACTCCGCCCGATGATGCCCGCGCGGGAGAAGTCGGGCGAGGCCGGGGAAGTCTCGTCGGAGGTCAGCTCCAGGGCCGTGGCTATGCGGGCGAGCAGCATGCGGTTGTCCCAGGGCTTGGTGATGAAATCGAAGGCTCCTGCCCGCATCCCCTCCACAGCCAGCGAAATCGACCCCCATGCCGTGATGAGTATCACGGGGCAGCCGGGCTGGAAGATGTGCGCCTGGCGCAGAAGATGCAGCCCTTCCTCACCCGAGGTGGATGAGGAGAAATTCATGTCCATCAGCATAAGCCGGTAGCTGCGCGTGCGGAAGAGCGCCAGAGCCTCTGCGGGAGAGCTGACGGCCTCCACTTCGTGGCCTGCGCGGCGGAGCAGGAGTATAAGGGTGGCGCGTATTGCCGGATCATCATCTATGATTAGAATCATAAGTGTAAAATTACAAAAAAAGATTTACTTGGACCGGGAATGCCGTGAGGAAAAGAGAGGAAGCGCCATCCATTCCCGAGCGCGCTACATGAGCGAGTCGAAATCCGCGTCGATGGGGGAGGATGTGGCGAAATCCCATAAGGTGAGGCTTCTCAGCTGGTAATAGTAAAGCCAGTAGAGGTAGAGTTCGTTGAAGTATTCGCGGCGTGTCTGGTCCTTTGTCACCCGGGAGTCGTTGAGGTCGAGCGTCGAGAGGCGCCCGGTGAGATAGGTCTCGACGTTGGTGGCGTAGCGGCGTGCGGCTATCGAATCGGCCTGCCGGGCTATGCGGAGCTGCTCGCGCTGGTTGGCGTAGCGCTCCACGAGCATGAAGATGTCCTGCCGGAAGGTGCGGGCTTCCTGGCGCAGGCGGCTGCGCGTCACCTCACGGTTGCTCTCAGCCACACGTACCCGTCCACGGCGGCGTCCCCAGTCTACGAGCGGTATCTCTATCCCGACCTGCACGAGCTGGTTGTCGCGGAGTGTGCCGTAGGCCGCTCCCATTTCATCGGCGGTGCCCGTGAAGCCGATCTGGGCGAAGAGGTTGATCTTCCGCATCTCGCCCCGGGCTGTGGCCACGGCGTAGTCGGCCTCAAGCATGGTGCGGGCCTGTGTATGGGCGAACTTATTGTTGTCGAGCGCCTTGGCGTAGGCCGCCTCGAAGGATATGTCGGCCTCGGGGATTTCTTCGGGCACGGTGGTGAGGATCTCCGAAAGGTCGTCGCCCAGGTCCAGGAAGGTGGCGAGGCGGAAGCGGGCGTTGCGCAGCTCCGACTCGGTCTCGGTCATGGCCGAACGGGCGTCCAGTAGGTTGAGTTCCATCTGTAGGAGGTCGTTCTTGCTGATGATGCCCATTTCGCGTTTCTCGATGGCCACTTCATGGAGCTTAGTGGCGTGGGATAGGTTCTGGGCCGCGATCGAGAGGTTCTCCCGCGCCACGAGGAGCGTGAAATAAAGCTGGATGGCATTGATGGCCACATCCTCGGTGGCGCTGAGGTAGGCGGCCTGTGCCTCACGGTAGCGCAGGGGTTCGATGCGGCGGTCCCACTTCACAGTGTTGGCGGCGAAGAGGGGCTGGTTGAGCGTGAGCGCCAAGGGAATGGTCATGAAGCGGCTGTAGGGTGTGCCGCTGAACTGCCGGAGGAAATTCAGCTGCGTGCTGACCGAGACGGTGCCCCCGGTGAGCCAGATGTTCTGGTCGATGGAGAGGCGTCCCTGAAGCTCCATCACGTGGGAGGCCACGAAGGAGTAGTCGCCTGAGGCGTCCATGTAGGTGGAGTATTGCTTGCTGTAGGAGGGGAGTGTGGCGGTGAACGACAGCTCCGGCAGCAGCGACGCCCTGTATGAGCGGTAGGCCCAGTAGGCGGAGCGCAGCTGGTCGAGCGCCACGGCCGCGTCGACGCTTCCGGCGCGGGCACGGGATATGGCCTGGTCAAGGGTCAGGGATGTCTGACCCCCGATCAGGCCGCACCCGGCGGCGATCAACAATAACAACACATATAGCTTTCTTGCCATCATTCTTCCTTAAGCGCTTCGGCAGGCTGGATATGCATGGCTCTCCAGGCGGGGATGCCCACGCCGATGAGGATCATCACCGCCATGATGACGAAGCTGATCACGCCGGCCCAAATGAAATTATGTGTCCATTCCCAGCGGTTGACGAAGCTGAAAAGCGATTCAGACAGCCATTGGGTGCCCTTCCACATGAGCAGCGAGGCCGGCACATAGGCCAGGGTAAGGAAAAGCAGTGCCTCGCCCACGAGATTGCCGAAGATGTTGAGGTCGGTGGCTCCGAACACCTTACGCACCGCTATGGATGAAGTGCGCGAGTAGACGCGCCCCCAGAATGTGCCGAGCAGCCCGATGAGCACTATGAACAGGAGCAGCGCTCCGCCGGCGATGTATCGGTTGCGGTTGGCTTCGTCTTTCCACTGGAGCGTGATGCGGTGGGTCTCGATCGGGGCGAGGTTGCTGAACGAGATGTTGCGGCGCCTGAGCAGCTCCCTGTCCGTGCGCATTGCCTTGACGAACTCGTCGGCCTGACCGGGCTTGACGCGTACGCACAGGCGGCTGATGAATTGCGACATATACGGGTTGCCGGGGGTGAAGGCTCCGATAAGCATCCCGTTATCAGAGAATTCGTAGTCGCTGCGGCGTATGGTCTCTGTCACTGCCCCGATTCTGAACCCGGGGAGGCCGGTGGCGAGGATTTTCCCTGTCAGTGTGTCCTGCCGGAGTATGGGGTGGTCCATCCTTTCAAGTCCCCGGCTGCGCCCGTAGATGACGTCCATCCTGCCGGCCAGCATATCGCTGAGGTCCTCGGGCGATTTGCTCCCGTCGAGCGACGTTAGGCGGAATACTTTCGGAAAATCCGGAGTCACGTATTTCGTATTTACGTATATCCCCATCGTGTCGGGCCATTCCTCGATGCGTACCATGTCGCCGCGGAACGAGTAATTGTAGGGTGGCGCGTTGAAGGTGCCGAACGCGGCCGCCTCCACCGACGGGAGCTCGCTGATGGAATTGAGGAGCGCCCACAGGTCGGCGTTATCGTTGACTGTGGTGGAGTCGCCCATGTCGATCCAGCGCGAGTCCCCTTCGAAGGCCACATTGACGTCGGCCAGATAGACGTTTTCGGCGTCAAACCCACGAGGCATGTTATAGTCGAGATACTGCTGTCGGAGCACCGCGGTCAGGTACCATACGATGCAGGCCACTATGGCAAGCTCGATGACGAGCCATAGGTTCTCTTTCCATTCTGATATTATCTGTCGGAACATTGTCTGTATGCTTTTCTTGGTCGGTTGATAAAAATAGGCAGGAGCGGCGCCCGGATCATTTATTGGAGTTGTGGCCGCTGAGCGCTGTAGCGGGATTGGTGAATATCGCCTTGACTACAGGCACTCCGGCACTGATGAGGTTGAGCGCGAAGCAGAAGCCGATCACGGCTATGAAGTTCCACCAGCTGAACACCATACTGAAGTCGGGAGTGGCCCGGACCTGCTCCAGTGTGGACTGCCATGGATCGCCGAAGGCGAAGAAGTAGTTGGAGAATGTCATGATGAAGACTATGCTGAGCCCCAGGCCGATGAATCCTCCGGCAAGTGAGAGCAGAAGGTTCTCTCCGAGCAGGTCGGCGAAAAGGCGCGTCCGCGAGCAGCCGAAAGCGCGCATCACTCCGATTTCCCCCACGCGGCTTTTGAGGCGGCTGCGTGTCATGCTGCTCAGGTTGATTGCGGGCACGAGAAGAAGCACCGTGTAGAATATCTTCATCATGCGCTCGGCCGGAGCCGGGTCGGGAGTGGAGTTGGAGCCGTGGTAGGTGTTCATTTCCTTTGCGTCGTAGGGCTGTTCGCGGTATTTGAGGCTGCGTCCTTCCGGCTTGAGCTCCTCGCTGACGGTGGCGTAGCGCGACTCGGTCCATTTCTTGAGTTCGCCGAGGTCGGCGCCCGGCTTCAGCAGGATCGTGGCCGACAGGGTACCCATTTCGGGTGCCACACGGTCTTCCGACTGGCGTTCGTTTGGCGTGAGGGTGCGGTAGATCTCGGCGTAGGATGTGCTCAGCAGGCGTGAAGGCTCCTTTATGACTCCGCGTACGGTGTAGTTGACTCCGTTGATTTCTATCACTTTGCCTACGGCCTCCTCCTTGCCGAAATATTTTTCGGCTATCGGGCGCGTGATGACCGCTACGGGAAGCGAGGCGTCGCTCTCCTCCGCAGTGAAAGGGGCTCCCTCTTCGAATGTGAAGTCGTAGATTTTCCAGAAATTATGGTCCACTCCGCGCACCGATTGCGATTGCGGGTATTCGCCCGGCAGCGATGTGTCGGAGGTATCGGGGCTTGAATTGGAATAACTTATGGTCTCGGCCATGGGGAGGCCGTCGTAGATGCGGCGTATGATGTCGTAGCTCATCGAGCCCGAGGAACTTCCGGAGTTCTCGAAATGGACGTCGATGTAATGGCCGTAGACGATGCGGTCGCGCAGTGACTCCGGAGCCATAGGGGCGTAATTGATACGGTCGAGCATGAAGCCGGTCATTACCAGGGCCACGGCTATGGCCGTGCCCGCTATGGAGAGCCACGTCATCAGCGGATGGTGCCTGAGCTCAAATAATATCTGACGTAAATACTTCATCGGATGCAGTTGGAGGTTAGGTTTATGAAGTGTGGTTAAAAGGTTGGAGGCGGAGTGCTTGGACTTATCCTTCGATTATCCTTCCGTCGAAGAAGCGTATGACGCGGTCGGTGCGGCGTGCCTGCTCCTCGTTGTGGGTCACCATCACTATCGTGCGCCCTTCCTCCCGGTTGAGGCGGTGGAGGAGGTCCATGATTTCGGTTCCCATGCGGGAGTCAAGGTTGCCCGTGGGCTCGTCGGCCAGGATTATCGCCGGATCACCCACGATGGCGCGTGCGATGGCCACACGCTGGCACTGTCCGCCCGAGAGCTGCGATGGATAGTGGCGCAGACGGTGGCTGAGGCCTACGCGTTCTAGCACGTCGCGCACCAGGCGTGAACGCTCCTTATGCGAGACGCCGCTGCGGTAGGTGAGCGGCAGGGCCACGTTCTGCATCACATTGAGCGAGGGGATGAGGTGGAAGCTCTGGAATATGAAGCCGAGATTACGGTTGCGGAATCCGGAGAGGGTCGAGTCGCTGCGGTGGCTCATGTCCTGGTCCATCAGGATCACCTCCCCTTTTGATGGGGTGTCGAGGAGGCCGATGATGTTGAGAAGGGTGGATTTGCCGCAGCCCGACGGCCCCATTATGCTCACGAACTCCCCCTTGTCGATGGAAAGGTTGACGTTCTCGAGGGCTATGGTTTCGATTTCTGCGGTGCGGTAGACTTTGTCTACTGCGGTTAGGCGTATGATGCTCATAGGGGATGGGATTGGGGTTATTGAAAAATCGGATTATTTGGGAAAACCGGAGATGTCGTAATTGAGGAAGTGGAGATGTACCGGAGGAGGCTCGGGGATGATGCTCTGGGAGACTGCTCAGGCGATGCGGGAGTCAACGCAGGCGGATCGAGGAGCGTCCTTCGTAAGGCTTCATGTCGGAGATGACTACTTCTTCGCCGGGCGACAGACCGGAGGTGACTTCCACCCACCGGGGATTGCTGTCGCCGAGGGTCACGTCGCGTGCTTCGAGGCGGTTGGCCGAGGTGCGCACGAACAGCCTGTATTTGCCGGGGCCCCGGTAATAGGAGGCGTTGCGTATGCGTACCACGTCGGACCTTACATCGTGGATGACACTGACCCTGGCCGATATGCCTGCCCGCAGGCCGGGCCCGTGGTCGGGCTGGAGGCGGACCGTGAAGGGCACCACCCCTGACTTTGACTGGCTGCCGGTGTGGGTCACGGTGCCGTCATATTCGTATTTGCCCGCCCTCACCTTTGCCGGGGCACCGACGGCTATCCTGTCGGCCAGTCCTTCCGGCGCCTCGCCGCTGATCTTGAGGTGGGAGAGGTCGGAGACCACCGCAAGGCGTTCGCCTTGTCCTACGGTGGCTCCGATCGATGATACGATAAAAGTGAGTGTGCCTGAATGGGGGGCGAGGATATGGGCTTCCTCAAGGGTGCGTCCGGCCTGTGCGAGATTGCGCCGGGAGATGTTTTCCTCGATGCGGCCGGTGGAGGAGGCGGCTTGCTGTATGCGCCGTTCGTTGGAGAGCTGGCGGCGCATCTGGTCGAGTTCGAGAATGCCGGTCTGCCATGCCAGGCGCGCCTGAAGCACCCTCTCGCCGGTGCCTGACCCGATGCTGTCGAGGCGCCGCTCGTTCTGATAGTCGGCGTGGAGACGGTCCACTGCCATTTCCTTTGTCTTTATCTGCATCTCAAGGTCGGAGATGCGGGTCTCGCCGCTGAGGTCGGCCTGATGGAGCTGGTTCTGTTTCATGGCGAGCTCGTCGGCCAGGCGGCGGTACTCGTCCTCGGTCGAGGCGAGGTCAAGCCGGAGCAGGGGAGTGCCTGCCTCCACGCTGTCGCCCTCATGACAGAAAATCTCGCGTATGCGGCTCCCGACGGGGGAGACGATCACCTCCTCATAGGCCGGTACGATCCGGCCGTCGGAGGAGACGGCGCTTTCAAGCGTGCCTGTCTCGGTACGCGAGAAGTCGAGTGTCGCCGGGTCGATCCCATCGGCGAAGCGATGCATCACCAGCAGAAGGCCCGCTATTGTCAGCAGGGCCCCCGCTACGGGGATTCCGATTCTAAGCATCCGGCGGCGCCGGCGTATTTCGGCAGGTATCTCTTTATCCATTTCAGATGTCGGGTAATTGGAATGTTCGCCATAAATGCAGGCATTTAGCGTGCCAGTTTTGTCAGTGGACTGATTGCCAGCGGTTAAGGGCACAGACGGATATGTCCGCTTTCGGACACCTTTTATATTTCGGACACCCGGGGGGGTGTAAACGGACAGTATCCGCTATTTAGAGAAAGTATAAATTAGTTGATAAATGTTATGATTTGTCAACTTTTCACGAAGCGCTATGTTTTAAGGTTGACGGGAGGGGAGCGGACGCTCCACTTTCCGCCAGCGACACGACCAAGAATCAAAAACAAGAAATAAAAAATGGCAAAACAATGGATTTGCACCGTCTGCGGATATGTGGCAGAAGGTGAAGTAGCTCCCGAGAAGTGCCCCCAGTGCGGTGTGCCCCGTGATAAGTTCAAGGAACTCGACCAGACTGAACTCCTGAAGTTCGTCACCGAGCACGAACTCGGTGTGGCAAAGGATGTCGACGACGAGATGAAGAAAGACCTCAACAACCACTTCATGGGCGAATGCACGGAAGTCGGCATGTATCTCGCCATGTCGCGCCAGGCCGACCGCGAGGGCTATCCCGAAGTGGCCGACGCCTTCAAGCGCTACGCATGGGAAGAGGCTGAACACGCCGCTAAGTTCGCCGAACTCCTCGGCGACATGGTATGGGACACCAAGACCAACCTTGAGAAGCGCATGCACGCCGAAGCCGGCGCCAACGAAGACAAGATGCGCATCGCCAAGAACGCAAAGGCTCAGAACCTCGACGCCATCCACGACACAGTGCATGAGATGGCAAAGGACGAAGCACGCCACGGCCGCGGATTCTACGGCCTCTACCAGCGTTTCTTCGCCAACAAGTAAAGATTCCCTTTTCCCGACATAGACCGCAAAGGCCGCCCGGTGCCCCCGGACGGCCTTTGCCGGTGAATGAATCCTACTACTGACCGACAACTTCAGTTTCAACGACTATATGGCAAAGCAATTCGGGATTATCTTCGGATGTCTGGCCCTTGGCGAACTGCTGTCCCTGATCCCCGGACTGTCGATACCGGGGAGCATCTGGGGAATGCTCATTCTGGCCCTGCTGCTGGAAAAGAGGGTGGTGAATCCGGATACGATCCGGCCCGTCTGCCGGTTTCTAATCTCCAACATGGCGTTTTTCTTCATTCCTCCCGGAGTGGCGCTCATGCTTTACTTCGACCTTATCGCCAGGGATTGGGTGCCGATAACGGTGGCCACGGTGGTGTCTATCCTCATAGTGCTTCTCGTCACGGGGCATCTGCACCAGTACCTCCACCGTAGGGTGAAGCACCGGCATCAGTGCCATCACGAACACCACGGGCATCATGAACACCATGATTCCCGCGAACATCACGACCCTGACGGCAATCACGGAATCCACGGTAAATAACCCTTCGTCAATCATGGAAACAACTGTAATCGACCTGCTCTCGCGTCCACTTTCTCTGATTTCGATAACGTTTCTCGTCTACTGGGGATCCGGATGGGTGCAGAAAAAGAGCGGAGTGTCGTGGCTGAGTCCGATGCTCGTCACCATCATCGTGCTCATAGCCCTGCTTAAGCTTACGGGCATATCGTTCGAGGAGTACTACGAGTCAGGCCATCTGATAGAGTTCTGGCTCAAGCCCGCCATCGTGGCCCTCGGCCTCCCGCTGTTCAACGAAATGAAGCACATCAAGTCGCAGTTCCTCACCCTCTTCCTTACGGAACTGGCCGGATGCATAGTGGGGATTGTGACGGTGGTGTTTATCGCCCGGTGGCTCGGGGCGTCGCCCGAGGTAGTGCGCTCGCTGGCCCCCAAATCCGTCTCGACCCCGATAGCCATCGAGATTTCCAGCCAGATAGGGGGTATACCCGCGCTGACGTCGGCCATCGTGGTGGTGGTGGGCATGATCGGTGCGGCGGCTGGATTGAAGATGATGCAGTGGGGGCATGTGCACGGCGCCGTGTCGCAGAGCCTCAGCATGGGCACCGCCGCGCATGTGATGGGCACCAACCGCATCGGCGAACTGTCCGACCGTTATGGAGCCTACGCCACCCTCGGCCTGATACTCAACGGAGTGCTGACCGCTTTCCTTGCCGGGCCGATAGTGGACCTCATCCTATAGCGGAGGCTTCAGAGGGAATCCACGTATTCAGCCAGACGGCGCAGATAGGCGCGGGGCCAGTCGGAGGAAGTGCCGGCAGGCTCCGCAAGTCTGTTTCCGGTGGCCGCGTCGATTACGGCCGTGCCCTGCGGGGTGACGGTGGCGGCCAGGCCGGGCTCGGAGAAGAAGGCGAAGTGGGGAGCGGCTGGATCGAGCAGGTTGTGGCTGAACGGGAAGTCAGCGTGCGGCAGGCGCAGGAGGGCGAGCAGCGTGGCCGCGATGTCGTTCTGGGAGCCGTAGGTGGATATCCGGGCGGGCGCATGGCGCATGGCGCCGCCGGTGAGTATCAGCGGCACATGGTGACGCGCCGCCGGGTCGTCGAGTCCCGTCGGCCACGCTCCGAGATGGTCGGGCACGATGACCACCAGCGTCCTTTCCCATGCGGCTGACTGCCGCAGAGCGCGCATGAACGCTCCGACGCATGAATCGGTGTAGGCGAACGCATTCTTCTGCGGCGAACCGGCGAAAGCCGGATTGGAGTAAGGCACCTCAAAGGGCTCGTGGCTCGAAGAGGTCTGGATTACACGCAGGACAGGCGTCTTTCCGCTGCGTCCGTCTATGTCGGCCGTGGCACGGCTGAGGAGTACATGGTCGTGCGCGCCCCATTTTCCGGTACGCTCCAGCAGGGGGAAGTCCCGGTCGCTCACTATTTCCGAGAATCCTGACGAGACGAGGTAGGAGTTCATGTTGGTGAAATTCGCGTCCCCTCCGTAGAAATACCTTGTGGAGTAGCCGGCGTCGCGCATACGCGATGCGATGGCGGGCAGGCGCTCCGTCTTGTCGGTGAATTTCATCAGGCTTGCCGACGGGATGGCGGGCATCCCCCCGAGGATGGCGGGCAACGCGCGGTCGGTGCGGAAACTCGAAGCATAGAAGTTGTCGAACAGCACGCCCGCGCGCGCTATCGAGTCAAGACAGAGGGCCACCGGCTCTCCGCCCTGCACGGGAAGCAGGTGCGCCGAGAAGCTCTCAAGAATGAGGATGCACACATCGGGACGCGGAGTGGTCAGCACGGAGTCAGGCGAGAAAGCGCTCTGAGGCGGGAAGACGGGGGAGACCGTGGCTGAGGCTGCGTAAAGCGAGCGCAGGGCCGGATCGACGGCATCGGGCGCCATGAAACCGTACTGGGAGGAGAAGTCCTGCTGATGCGAGGCCGAGTAGAGCAGATTGAAGAGGGGGTTGAGCGCCGCGTGGTTCAGACCGGGGCGCCGGCTGAAGTAGACCCTTCCCGGGTTCATCGTCGACACGGTCAGGCCTCCTCGTATGGGTATGATGAGCAGGGCGCCCAGTGTCAGCGCGAGCGCTGTGGCCCGGGAGCGCTGCCGGAGGGTGGCTGCCGGAAAATGTTTCACTCCCAAGGGTAGGATCCACTTGATATAGCCCCGGGCAAGCATACTGATGAGGGAGACTATGCCGACCAGGCCGAGCG
This sequence comes from Bacteroides sp., assembly GCA_014802425.1. Classification (GTDB taxonomy): domain Bacteria; phylum Bacteroidota; class Bacteroidia; order Bacteroidales; family Muribaculaceae; genus Lepagella. Next base: position 149,682 of record JAAVCH010000022.1, on the reverse strand, counting down.
CGATCTCCCACCACCGGGCGCTTGCCATGGCGGAGGCCGGAGAGGTGGTGAGGTAGAACACGGGGGTCATGTCGAGGCGGAAGCCCCAGTAGCCGTAGAGCACAAGGTCGGCGGCGAACACCGTCGCGAGCACCGTGGAGCTGATCCAGGCATAGGCTTTTCCGGCGATGCCGGCCACCCGGGGGGCGCCCCATATGCGTGCCACGGTGAGCAACACCGGCACGAGCGTGAAATAGCCGGCTACACTGAGGTCCATCGGGAATCCGTGGGCCAACACCTGAAGGACATCGCTTAATCCCGTGATTCCGATGGCAGAGGCATAGACGGCGATGAAGATGATTTTGAAAAGCACCATCAGCGCCGTGAACCAACCGAAAACGGCGGCGATGCGTGACAGTATTGATCCTGGCATGTCAGTGTCGTGTTTGGTTCAGCATAGGGTGTGGGCCTGGAGCCAGTCGGTCAGTATTATTACGGCCGCCGTGCGGTCGGCGAGTCCTTTCTCCTCCCGGCGGCTTTTCTTAAGGCCGGCGTCGATCATGGCGCGGTGGGCTATGGCGGAGGTGAAGCGCTCGTCATAGCGCTCCACAGGAACCGACGGAAGCTCCGTGCGCAGCCGGCGCAGGAAGGGCTCGATGTAGCGTGCGCTTTCCGACGCCCCGCCAGATAGGGTGCGTGGCTCTCCGACCACGATGAGGTCCACCGTCTCCATGGCGCAGTACTGTTTTATGAATCCGAGCAAGTCGCATGTGCGTTGCGTCGGGAGTCCGTTGGCGGCTATGCGCAGAGTGTCGGTCACGGCCACTCCGCAGCGCTTCCGCCCGTAATCTATGGCTAAAACTCGTCCCATTTGCTTTTTTATATTCTCAGTTCTCGGTTGTGGCCGGAGCGTCGGCTGCCGGCTGATGGCGGTGGGCAGGGCCGGGTCAGTCCGGATCTGCGCGGTGTGGGGGCGCCCTTACAAAGATAGTGATTTTAATCGGAGCCTGCAAACCGTAGTGGCGCCGCGCGGCGATTCATACGGCGGCCGCATCGGGGCGTGGAGGCTCACCGGGCGTCGAGACGGCGGCGCATGAAGAATCCGCGTGTGAAAAGGAAGAAGACGATGGTACCGGCTCCCTGCATGATGGCCGCGCCCCAGAATGCGGCGGAGTAGGAGACGTATTCGAGCAGGAATCCGCCCGAGATCATGCCGAGCCCCATGCCTATGTCCCATGCGGTGAGGATGGAGGAGTTGGCTGTGCCGCGCTGGTCGTTGCGCGCCAGTTTGATGAACATGTTGAGGAACGCCGGGTACATATGGCCGTTGCCCAGGCCGATCAGAGCCGCTGAGGTGTAGTAGGCCCAGGATTGCGGCACGAGGGCGAACAGCGTGTAGCCCACGAGCGAGAGCACCACTCCCTCGGCGGCGTTCTCCACGATGCGCCCCCGGGCCAGGGCCTTCGTCCCCTGGATGCGGGAGGTGAAGAGGCCGAACGAAAGTATCATGAAGAAGATGCCGGTACCGTCGGTGATGCCCAGCGTCTCCTTGCCGTAGATGGCCACATAGTTCGACATTATGCCCCAGCAGAGTCCGAAAAAGAGGATATTGACGGCCAGCATCCATCCGCGTGTCAGGAAAAAGCGGTCAAGGCTGATCGGCTTCTTCTCCTTCACCTTCTCGCGCCGGGGAAGCTTGATGGTGGATACCGTCGCCAGGCCGATGAAGGCCATGACCAGCGCGATCCAGAAGAGGAGTTCGAAATTGTCGGTGGCGTTGTAGATCCATATCCCCACAGAGGGCGCGAAGGCCATCGCCAGATTGTTGCTGAGTCCGTAGAAGCCGATTCCCTCGGTGCGCCGCGAGGAGGGGAGTGTGTCGATGGCCACAGTGGAGTTGGCCACGGTGACTGCACCGAACGGCAGGCCGTGGAGCGTGCGTACGATGGCGAACATCAGAAGCGTGCCCGCGCCGATATATCCCGTGAAGAGGATGAAGAAAAGGAAGAAGAAGAGGGAGAGCACCCGCTTGCGGTCGAAAGTATCCACGATGAAGCCGCTGAAGGGGCGCACCATCAGTGCGGCCACCACATAGCCCGAAAGCACGAGCCCCATCACATCCTTCTCGGCCGCGAACTGGGCGTCGAGATACAGCGGCAACAGCGGCGTAAGCAGGTAGAATGAAAAATAGAGCATGAAATTCCCCACCATCGCGCGGCAGTAGCCGGCATTCCACAATCGCTCCTTCACCTCCGGTCGGTTTTCATTTTCCATCATATTGGTGTGCGGTTGAATCCGTTCCTGTCATCTATACGGATTCCTTCATATATGCAAACGATGGCCGGCACCGTAATATTACGGGCCGGCGTATGAAAAATCGGCATTCCCAGGCAATCGCCTCAAACAGTGGCGTTCGGCAGACTGTTTAAGGTCTGTTTACGTAAAAAAATTAAACGGGGTGGAAATTAAGGGGCGCGGGACTGGCGGAATCGGCGGGGATTTATTATCTTTGCAATATAAGTGTCATTCCGGCTTCCAAAGGAATGACCATTGCTTTTTCAAACCTATATGCCGAGCCTGTCGTGGCTCCTTGACCTCAATGATCGACTTACTTAATTCGTTGGATTCTCAGATTTATCTGTTTTTCAACGGCATGCATACGCCGTTGCTGGATACTTTCATGTCGCTTTTCACCGGACGCTTCATATGGATTCCCCTCTATGTGACGCTTGCCGCCATGCTTGTCAGGACATTCGGAGTGAAGCTCGGCGGTGTCTACCTGCTGGGTATCGGGATGGCCATACTTCTGACCGACCAGACCTGCGCCACCGTGCTGCGTCCCATATTCGAGCGGCTACGCCCGTCGCATCCCGACAATCCGTTGTCGGAATTCGCCACACTCGTCAACGGCTACCGTGGAGGCACCTACGGCTTCCCGTCGTGCCATTCGGCCAATTCCTTCGCGCTGGCCACATTCATCTGCTGCCTGATACGCCGCCCGCGCATCCGCGCGTTCATCCTCGTATGGGCGTTACTCAACTCCTACACCCGCCTTTACTTAGGCGTGCATTATCCGGGCGATCTCCTCGCCGGAGGACTTATCGGTGCCTTCTTCGGCTATGTATGCTACCGTGTCACCACCCATTACAATCCCCGCAAACGCGATGAGTCGTTGGCCGGCATGGGGCGTCCTGTAGTGACCCTTCCCGAACTCCACCTCACTTCCGACATCACCTACCGACCGGCCATCACCATCGGCGACCTCACGATCTCGGTCGGCGTAGTCACGATGCTCGGCATCGCCGCCGCCTCGGTAATCTGAAATGAATGATATACACGCATTATACAAGAGCCTCCGCCATACTGGCGGAGGCTCGTTTTTTCATGTATGGCGATAGTCGGTCATTATTCGTGTAATGAGGTGAGCTGGGCCAGCCGGTTGAGCCAGTACTCCTGCAGCTCGGAGAGGGGCACGGTGAGGCGCTTCGGATCGTTGACGGGTGAGACGTTGCGTCCGTTGAGCCGCATCGAGGCATAGAGGCGTCCGGAGGGCCCGCGTGAATAGATCACTGCGAGGTTGGCGGCGAGCGGAGTAAGCTCGGCGTCGCTCCATTCCTTTGCCAGATTGTCATAGTCGAGCGGCAGGGCGGTGGTGCCCTGTACGCCCATGAGGGCGAATACCGGCAGAAGTGTCTCGGCGTGGCCGAATACAGCGTTAACCCCACCCTGTGTCTCACCCCGCTCAAGATAGAGCGAATGCTGGATCACGGCCAGAAGCAGGTCCTTGGCGCCGGCGGCGGGTATGGCCGAAAGAGGGGAGAGGGAGTACTGAAAGTATTTCTCCAGATTGGTGGCCTCCCAGCAGGCGCGGTATTCATCAGGGGTCATCCATTCCGTGGTGGGCGCGGGGAGCCCGGCGGCACGCATCCCCTGGAGCACCTTATACATATCGTAGGTGATTTTACGGAGTTCCTGCGGATTGTAGCCGCTGTTGTCGCCCATAAGCCTGCGGGCCGGGGAAGTGGAGACGTAGCGTGATACAAAGCAATTGTACACTTCCTGCCAGTCGCCTGAAGTGCGCCAGGAGTCGTAGACGGAATCCGTGACGAAGAAGCGAGTCAACCGGTCGTAGGCCTTGCCCGAGGCCGATTTCACGTCCACCCCCTCGAATTTCTCCACAATGGGGAGCGTGAAGTAATCCATCGTCTGCACCACACGCGGCACATAGGAAGCCACCGAAGTGACCCCTCTTCCGTCGGCACGCGAGAACACCTCCGGCCACATCGCCGCCATTTCGCGCCCGAGGCGCAGCTCCTGCTCTTTCCCTATTTCGGAAAGGAGCCCCCACCGGCCGGCCGTATGGTCGGCCACCTCCTTGAGAAGCTCACGGAACTTCCTTCCCTGCTCCGTGATCGAGCCCGTCATCTCGGCGCGGTTGAGCACCTCCTCAAGTTTGGTGACCTTGGCCTCCGATGTCAGGTAGCGTGCTCCGTGGCGTGCGATATAGTCGATGCTCACTGGGGTGAGCGAATCTGGGAGCACACGCGGATCTTCGGCGCCGAAGTCATAAAGGGTCATGCTGCCGTCGAGTGCCGCGGGGAGTTCCCGCGCCTCGGCCGTATCGGTTCCTGTCGCCGGCATAGCCTGTGCCGAAGCACTGAGGCCCGTGCCCCCCAGAGCGGCGATACCCATCGCCGCATTTCCGAATATTCTCAATACACCTGCTCTCATACTTGTCTTCGCTAAAGTCATGTTTTAATGCTTTAACGCCCTGACGGCCTCAATAGTTCCTGCCCGGCCCCCGGATTCAGCCGGTCGCAGGAGCACGGCTGCCCTGACCGGACGCAGGCCCTTCCTTAGAGCAGGTCTGTCAGTCGAGGGTCTGGACGCCGCCGCCGTTGACCATGAGCACCTGGCCGCTTACCCAGGCGGAGACGGGGGAGGCGAAGTAAAGCACCGCGCCGGCGATGTCGGATACCTCTCCGAGGCGCTTTAAGGGAGTATGGGCCAGCATGCGGCGCTCTATTTCGGGAGTAAGCACGGTGGATAGGGCATGAGTGCGCGTGGCGCCGGGGCCGACGCAGTTGATGCGTATGCCCATCGGGCCGTAGTCGAACGCCAGATTGGCCGCCATATGGTTGAGGGCCGCTTTCGATGATCCGTAGATGGCCATCGACGGGCTTGTGTTGACGCTGCTCATCGACGTGATGTTGACGATGCTGCCGTAGCCGGACTCCTTCATGTAGGGGGCTGCAAGCCTGCAGAGCTGCCAGGGAGCGAAGAGATTGACGGCATATATGCGCTCCACGTATTCAAGGTCGATGTCGAAGGGATTCTCACGCCCGCCTCCGCCGATGCCGGCGTTGTTGACCAGGATGTTGACTGTGCCGAATCTCTTTACCGTAAAGTCGATGAGGGCTTCAAGGTCCTCTTTGCGCATCACGTCGCAGGCCACCGACGCAGCCTGTCCTCCTGACTCCGAGATGGCCTGCGCCACGGCCCGGGCCTTTTCCGGCGAAAGGTCACTCACCACCACTGACGCGCCTGCGGCCGCCAGAATCTCGCAGCATCCTTTACCGATGCCGTCGCCGCCGCCTGTCACGACGGCTACTTTCCCTGTAAGGTCGAACAATGAGTCTGTTTCCATATCATAAGTGTAAATGGCAATACAGCCGGTCCCGCAGTCCGAGGCGGGACGGCTGGCTTTAATGTTTCTATTTTTCAACGCCGGCGGGGGCGGAATGGTTTCCGGGGAAATATGACCCCGGAAAACGGCAAAGCTTATATCTGTAATGAGAAAGGCGCTCTCGTGAAGCGCCTCGATTTCGGAGTGAGGAACGAAGTGATGTTCCGTTCGCTGCCGACGGCGCTTCCGCGTGATTCCGTGCGGAAGCGCCGAACACCGCATGAGCGCGAGCATCGTGTCAGAAGAGGGGCCGTCGGAATTCCGACGGCCCCTCTTTTACATTCAGTTCAGGGAACGGGATTATGTGGTTACGGCTTGGGGCCGCAGGAATCAGAGCATTATCTTGATTCCTGCCACTACGTAGACGCCGTCGAGGCCTGCTGCGGAAACCTCGTTGCGGCCTGCGTTGAGGTGGAGCACCATGACGGTGTGTCCGTCGAGGTCGCATATCTTCTCCACGCGCTCGGAAGAAGCGTTGATCACGAGGCGGTCGCCGTCGACTGCGACGGTGACGCCATCAGTCGACATGCCGGTCATTTCCACCGATGAGATCACGTCGACCTCGGGAAGCGTCGACTCGATCGAGCTGAGGGCTTCGGGAGACGTGGCGTAGACTTCAAACGGGCGCACCTTTACGGGAGCATCATCGGCGGCGCCAGCCGCTTCGAAGGCCATGCCGTCGGAGGTCAGCAGGTAGGTCTCGGCCGCGGGGAGCTCTTCGGAAGCGTATGTGGCGCGGAGCGAGAAGTCCTTGCCGGCGGCTTCGATGGAGGCGGGAGTGGAGGACACCTTTATGCCGGTGGCGGAGAAGGTGTACTCCGTCTCTTTGGGCGAGAAGAAGTAGTAGGGCACGTTAGCCTTGACTTCGGCCACGCTCGTAAGTGCGGCGTCATCCTCGCCGGCAAAGGTATAGAGATAGTTGCTCTTACCGCTCACTTTCTCCTCATCCGTAAGGGTGATTTCCACCTCTTCGGAGCCAGCACCGGTGATGGCCTGTACATCGAAGGGCACCACAAGACCGGTCCACTTATCGGCCGATGCCTTAAGCGAGATGGAGGCCTCGTCGGCAAGTGTGAACGCATGGGGGATGGCAAGGGGATAGCCGGAAAGGATGGCGATGTCGGATGCGGCTGAGTAGACACGTCCCTCGCGCTCGATCACGGAGCCGTCGGGCTGCTCTTCGGAGATGGTCTCCGAGGAGGTGAGGAGCACGTTGGCGTTGCCGGCGGGAATCTTCACGCCCTCGTCGAGCACGATGAAGCAGTTGGGGTTGATTCCGGCGAAGGCATCGTCGGAGAGGCCTGCGCGCGGAGCGCGGGCCGGACGCGATGCCCCGGATGCGGAAGCGGCGGCGGCATCGGCGAGCAGGGTGATCGTCGTGAGGTTGTCGCATCCGTTGAACGCATCGGCTCCGATATGGTCGATGCCGGTGAGCTTGATGGATTCGAGCGACTTGCAGTCGCGGAACGCGCCTTCGCCTACGGCGGTCACCGAGGCGGGAATCTCGACAGACTCAAGGGCCGTGCAGCCGCTGAAGAGGTTGGCGGGAATCTCCTCTATTTCGGGGAGGGTGACCACGGACAGGGTCTCGATGGCGGAGAATATGCCCTCGGGCAGCTCACCCTCGAATCCGGAGAGGTCGAGGGTCTCAAGATAGGGGAAGCAGTCCTTGACGTTCTCAAGGTCCTCGGCCGTCATCTCTCCTTCAAGGGCGATGGAGGTGACGCCGTGGGCCTCCTCGTGGTTGATGGCGGCGAGGTCGTCGGCGTTGAGGATGGCGCCTTCGCCGGGCACGGCGAAGATGTCGACGGCCTTGCCGGCGTTGGTCACTGCCAGGGTGTAGTAGCCTTCGGCGTCGGCCTGCAGCTCGTCGTTGCCTGCCATGACGCGGGCCTCAAGGCCACGCTCGTGCTCTGTCGAGAAATCGACCTTGAAGCGCACGGTGGAGTTCTCCTGCACGTCGCGGAGCACGGGATTGAGAGCGTCGGCGGAGTCGAATACGGCTCCCTCGCGGCTCACCTCCGGCTCGGAGATGGTGAAGAGGGGGGAGGTGGAGGCGAAGGTCACGTCGTGGGTGAAGACGACGCTGATGTCATGGCTGCCGGCGAGGGCGGCGTTCTTGGCGGGGTTGTAGAAGGTCACGGGGATGGAGCCGTCTTCGGCGAGCTCGATTTCCACGCCGTTGTCGTAGACCCTGCATTTTGCGTCGGGGTTCACGAGCATGAGCTTCCCTTCGGCGGTGATGCTCTCCAGGGCGATGTCGTCGCCGAGGAAGGAGGCCATGGCGGTCACGTCGGTGTCATCGGCCACCTTCACGCGGCTCGGGTCGAAGTTGACTCCATAGACGGGATTCTCGGAGAGGATGTTGTAGCCGTAGGCCACCCAGGGATTGCCGTAGTTGGAATCGGCATACTTCGTGCGGTAGACGTTGAGGTGCTCCTCGGGCACGATGAGCGTCACTCTGGATGCGTCGGGCTTGCCGTCGATCCAGAATCCGAGGTCGTACATCTTAGTGCTGCCGTCATGTACGTTGAGTCCCGAGTTTACGCCGTTGGCATAGGAGCCGTAGGGATTATAGAAGCTCACCACGTCGCGGCCATTGACCTTCGTCGGGGCGCAGGGAAGATAGATGGTGGTCAGCGATGTGCATCCCTCAAATATGCCGTAGCCGAGCGCATACCCGTATTTTGGGGAGCCGCTGGCATACTGCCCCACCACTATCTTGTCGGCTGTCAGCGATCTCGGGAGCGTGATCTCCTTGATTCTGGAGCAGTTGCGGAACGCGCCGACCTCGATGCGGGTAACCGAGTTGGGGAGAATTATCTCCTCCACGACCGGCATCACGGCCGAGAGGCTCGTGGAGTTGTAGAGGAGGTTGGCCGGGATGTAGTTGGCGATCTTGTCGTTGTCGTCGGTGGGGGTGAGGACGTTGGCCACGATGGTCACTCCCGAGAGGTCGAGCTTCTTGATGGTGCGTGCCGCGAAATCCTGACGGAAGGCGTTGGAGAGGTCCTTGCTGTAGACTTCGCCGGTCACCACGACGTGGGCGGCGATGGATTCCTGCGTCACGGCCTTGTAGAGCTCGCCGGGGCTTACGTTGTAGGTCACGCAGCCCTCCTCCTTGGGATCGTAGACGTCGGCCTCGAAGTCCATGTCCTGCATGGCCACGAAGGTGTAGTTGACTGTGGGCTGGTTGGTGAGCACCTTCTCGCCGTTGACGGTGAGGTCCACGCGGTAGGCGGCGTTGACGGGCACTATCTTAAGGGTCAGGTCGCGGCCCCGGACGGCTGTCTCGGTCACGCCCGACACGGTGGCGTTCTTCACCTCGGCCACATTGATGTTGTAGACGGGTGTCTGGTTGTTGAGGGCCGGGATGGCGTCGACGATGTCGTCGGAGGCGGCATGCACGAGGGCCCAGTTGCGCTTGTTGACGGAGGTCACGAGGCGGAGCGTGTTGCCTTCGCGCACGTTGGCCTCACGGACGCAGCAGTTGACGTTGAGCTTATGGGTGTCGCCGGGGCCGGCGGTCCAGACGTTGACGGGGGAGATGAACTCCTTGATATTGCCGGAGGCGTCGGTGAGCGCCATTGCCCAGAAGAGCTGGTCGAGGTACTGGGGGATGTCGAGCGTGTTGACGCGCACCTGGAATTCCTGGCCGGGAATCACGTTGACCGCATCGGTGAGCAGGCCCACGGAGCCGTTCTTGCCGGTGAGGGTCCACTGCGACTTGTAGTCCTCTACTTTTGTGGGCTCGATGAGGCCGAAGTGGATGATGGTGTTGGCGTTGACGGCGGTGGAGTAGACTCCTTCGGCGTCGGGGGTGAGAAGGGTGGAGTTGGCGTAGACGGCCATGCGGTTGTCGTTCTCCGGGATGTACGAGGCCTTGAACGTCACCACGGAGCCCTTGTCCATGCGTCCGGGCATGGTCTCGGAATCGTACATCACGTCGGCGTCGTCCATTACGGCGAAGAGCACGTCGTCGGTATCGGCGATCGGGTCGACGATGATGTTGCCGATGGTGTTCCAGTTCTCGGCCTTGGAGTAGTTGGCCACGGCACGCTCGCTGGGTACGTGGAGGGTGCATTTGGCCACGTTCACGCCCGAGAGCACGCACCAGTTGATGAACTCGGCTGTCTCGCGGCCCACGTAGATGTGCTGGAGCCGGGAGGCGGCCACGAAGACGTTGTATTCATACGTCTTCACGCCGGCGGGAATCGTGATGGACGTCAGGCCGGTCTGACGGAAGCAGCCGTTGTTGAGGCGGTTGACCGACTTGGGGAGCACGGCCTCCTGCAGGGAGCCCATGCCGCGGAATGCCTCGCGGGGGATGGCGTTGGCCTGGTCGGTGCCGTGGGCGGCGATGTAGACTCCCGAGAGGTCGACGCGCTGCAGGCGCATATTGCCGCGCATGAAGGCGAAGTCGCGGGCGTCGATCGAGCCGAAGAGCGAGAGGTCGGTTATGGTGCCCGACTCCGCCTCGGAGATGAGGGTGGAGAGGGTGCCGGGAGTCTCGACCCAGATGCTCCGCCTGGCCCTTACTTCGGAGGCCTTCTGCACGATGACGGTCACGTTCTGGTCGTCGCACACGTTGGCGATGGTGTACCGGTAGTCGTTGCCCGGAGTGAGCACGTAGCCGTTGGCCTTGACGGTGATGACATCCTCGTCGGCGTTTTCGGGCACTACGGAGAATGTGTAGTCCCATCCGCGAATCACGGAGTTCTCACCCGTGACGCTCACGCCGGCCACGGCGGCGGGGAGCAGCACGGTGAACGATGCCGGAGCCGATGTGCGGACGGCCAGTTCGTTGACCGTGGGAAGCTCGCCGGCCACGGGGAGCCATTCGTCGCTGCCGGAGGCCTGGGTGGCGATGCGTACCACATCGTCGTCGGCCACGGCGGTGCCGGCCGGGAGCCGGCAGGAGCTGAAGTCGGTGCGGCCGTTGTAGAGGGTGGCCATGGATGCGAGCGAGAACGAGGCCGGTGAGGAGAGGAGGGCCTTCATATTGCCGTCGGCGCCGTAGAGGGCCACCGCGATCTTACCAGAGAAGTCGTCGTAGGAGAGGTTCTTGAGGTTGCCTACGCGCACCTTGAATGTCTCTCCGGAAGCCAGGTCGGTGAGGTCGCTGCCGATGCCGGGCTGTCCTGCGTCGGCCGTGATGTGGACGGGCGACCATTCGGAGATGGCTCCGCTGCCGGGCTTGATGTTGTAGATGATGGTGTTGAGGTTGTTGTAGTGGTGGGTGCGGCTGACGGTGGGATTGAGCGCGGTGCTCAGGAAGTAGCCGTTGGCGCTTCCGCCCCAGCCCCAGTTGAAATGGAGGTATTCGCCCTGATAGCCGTCGCACACGAATGCGTGGCCGGCGGTGACATCCTGTCCGCAGTAGATCACGGGGCGTCCGGCATCGATTTCGTCTTTGACGATGCGGTCCCAAGCGTCCTGTGAGGCCACTTCGGAGCGCTTCTTGTAGGAGACGCCCGGATCATAGCCGAAGTAGGAGGAGAGGGCGGCGGGCACACGTACCTCGTAGGCGCTCGAACCCGACATGGCGTACTGCGTGTCGATGCTCTTCGAGGCGTGGTACATAAGTGTGGCCACGGCATCACCCTCTGCGGCGGTGTAGCCGGAGCGGTAGTTGTCGTCGCGCATGGAGGCCCAGTCGTAGGAGGTGGAGAAGTCCACGCCGTCAAACGAGCCCTTGCCGCTCTGAGGGTACTGATGGTACTTCATCACGGTGGCCATGGCCGTGCCGACGCACCCTACGAGCGGGCGGCCGGGAATGAGGCTGTTGAAGGGGGCCTCCTGGCTCCAGGAAGGGGTGGAAAGAAGTTTTTCGGCTTCGCCGGCACGTCCGGCCTTGCGGGCCATCCGCTTGAGGTCGGTTGCCGGAATGGCGCCCTGCACCGAGGGAGCGGCCTTGATTTCGCGTTCAAGGCCGTCCATCACCCATCGCATGGCGTCGGGCACACGCTGGGCCGCATATGCACCCTCGAATGAGTAACCGAGCACGGGTGTGGCGCTCGATTCCGCCGAAATGATCACGAAACCTTTGTTGTCGTCGACGTTGAACACGTAGTATAGCTCCTGAGCGGAAGCATCCGTGCCTGCGGCGGCGTGAAGACGGATCTGATCCGTGCTCCTGCCGGTACGGGCGCTCATGAACTCAGCGGCTATGACCTGCGCTTCTTCCCGCGATATCCTGTCGGCAAGGGAAGTAAGCGTCGACCCCAACAGCAGGGTGGCGAGAGCCAACCGTCGTAAGTGTTTGGTCATAAGTTTGAATTAGGGTTTAAGTATTAGGTTGTCAGTAGTTTGAAAAATAAGGAGGATGTGACTTTCAGGCTGGATATGATGGAATCTCAATATAAGCATCCATTATGGAAGAGCCACTTATATACAAAGATAATAAAAAATTATTCCATACGGGCAAAAAAAACGTTTTTTATGCCGTATGGAATATGATGTATGGCCTTATATGTGAGCTGCCGGCGGATTCACGGAGAGTGCGGTTACCTGTAGAGCGCCGGATTCACTTCCACGGAATATGTGCGGCGTTTCCAGAGCATGAAGATGAGGAGGAGTATCATTACCGAGCCGTTGAGGATATAGGAGAAGTTGGTGTCGGTCTGCGCTCCGAATAGACGGCTCATCCCCGACACGATGACCGGAGTGAGGGAGATGCCGATATAGTTGGCCGCGAGCACATAGCTGAAGTATTTGCTGGATTCCTGCGCTGTGGGGGCGAGGTAGGTGGCCTTGTCGTAGATGATGGGCTGCATGGTGCCGTAGGCGAATCCCATGATGCCGACGGCGAAGAGGTAGCCGGCGTAGTGATGGAAGAATCCCGAAAGGTAGAGGGCTGTCATCACGATGGCCGCGCCGTAGATGAGCACATCCTTGCCGATGATCCTGATGGTCTTCGGCAGGGCGAATCCGGCCAGGGTGCAGGTCAGGAAATAGAGCGAGGTGGCGTCGCCCGTGGCGGTTGTGGAGAGTCCGTAGTGCTTGAATGTGAACGGCAGGTAATAGGACACCACTTCGGAGGAATATGTGGTGATGAAGTATATCAGGATTACGCCCATGAGGAGCCTGAAGGCGATTCTGCCGGTGAAGTGGAAGTTGACGTCGGTGGGCTTGAGGGCTTTCGAGCGCGGGTCGGAAGGTGTGATTTTCGGTTCCTTAAGCGGTTCGTAAGGAGGGGTGGAGACAGGGTCGATCTTATGCGCGTCGATATACTTCCCGGTAAGGAACGGGATGAGGCACAGCGGGATGACGGGAATCATGTAGACCACGAAGGGGAGATGCCAGTTGCGTCCGGCCACCAGGCCTACGAAAAGTGTGCCGAGGATGATGGTGAAATTGGAGATGCCGCTCTTCCATCCGAGATACTTCACCCGGGCGGCACCTACGAAATACTGTCCGATGAGGCCTCCGGCCAAAGGCACCACGATGCCGCATCCCGCACCCAGGAGGGCGCTGATGAGGATAAGCTCCGTCATCGAGCCTGCAAAGAAATAAAGCACGCCTGCGAGGAGGTAGACGGTCAGACCGACGGTGACAAGCATCGACTGGCTGTGGCCGACGGAAAGCCTGCCGGATATAAGCATGAACGGAATGATGACGAGATTCGGGAGTACGGTCAGCAACTGGATTTCGAATTCTGACGCATGGGGGAAGATTTCCTGTAGCTTTCCCATGATGGGGGATATGGCGAGGCCCGGCAGATTCACTGTCAGGGATATGGCCAGGATGGCAATCAGTGTTATAAGCGGGAGTTTGCCGGCTCCGGAGTCAACATATTTCATATCGCTGATTTGGGATTTTGGGCACACTGCGTAGGCAATGGCGGAATATGTATACATAATGTGCGGTGAGCGCTTTTTCCCGCCTGCTGTGAATCAGCCTGCTGGAGTCAGGTAGGAGGTAATGGACTTAAAGGAGGATCGCCAGTCGGGAAGTAAGTCTCTTCAGTCTATCTAACGCGGGTGGAATGCCGTTGGTTTGAATCCGGAAGAATGGAATAAATCCTGGATTTCCTTTGGTGAGGGCTCCGCTGCCGGTGTGCGTGAGGTGTGGCGTACCGGGGTGGCATACTGATTTTAGGAGCATTTCCGTTTATACGGGTATGAGTGTCTCTGCCTGATAAGGGATGCTTGAATATGTGACCATGATAATGTATCTCGGTAGGTTATGAATAAAGTAAAGTTACCCGTTGTAATATCCGCGTTGCTGACGTTTTCCTCCATTGATGCCGCATTGCCGGAATTTAAGATTATCGAGTCCGGTGCGCCTGCTTCGTCATACGGCGCAATCACACGCATGTCGGTTGAGTCGGAAAATCTCGGCGGAAAGGTGATCGTCGATGTCTGGACTCCGGCGGGATACGACTCAGCTGCGGGCACGAGGTATCCGGTGGTCTATGCCCACGATGGCCAGAACCTTTTTGACGCCTCGTTTACTTTTGCCGGAGTGCCGTGGGGAGTCGACAAGGCGTGTGCCCGGCTTGCCAAGGATCCGGATTTCGTGATGCCGATCATAGTGGGGATCAACAACAGGGGATCGGAAGGGATGCGTCCCAGCGACTATTTTCCGGAGAACGCGCTGGACTACATCTCTACCGACCGATTGGCCGAGACCTTTATTTTCGATACCTGCAACGACATCTTCATGGGAAACGAGGAGGCGGCCTTTGTGGCCAACGAGTTGAAGCCTCTTGTCGACAGTCTTTACAGCACGTCATCCGGTATGTCGACGACATTCGCGATGGGGTCGAGCATGGGTGCGCTGGCCTCGATGTATCTTCTATGCGAGTATCCGGAAGTATTCGGAGGGGCGGCGTGCATGTCGACGCACTGGATCGGATCGCTGAATCTGAACCCTGACTATTCGATGAACGACGACGAGGTATGCGCCACGGCCATCCTGCAGTATCTGAGCGACCATATCCCTGCCGACGGGCTGCACAGGCTTTACATGGACCAGGGGACCGTGGGCTGGGATGCCGGGTACCTTAAGTATGAAGACATGGCACGTGAAATAGTGAGGGATAAGGGTTACACTGAGGAGAGCGGCACCCTGGCCGTGTATGATGCGGAAGGTGCCGGCCATAACGAATGGTACTGGCAGCAGCGTGTCAAGAAGCCGCTTGAGTTCCTCCTTTCAAAGCAGGCCATTGATAACGCATCCCTTGACGGCATTGATGCCGACAGGGAATCCCCCCTCTCAGGAAATGTATTCGTTGACTTATCCGGCAAGACCCACTATTGCGGTTTTGACATCCTCGCGCCCGGCATCTACATTACTCCGGCAGGAGTGGCAATCAGGAAGTAAGGGAGGTGTCTCCCCTTAACCTCCGGCACAGTGGATCACCTGAAAGCGCGCTGATACAGAAGCCTGATCAGAGGGCAGGCAAGTGGATGATTGATTTTGATCAGCAACGCGGTCGATGAATAGTCTATACAACCTCCATGGCTGAACATCAGCATACCGAAAAACAGGGGCTGCTCCGTAAACCTTAATTACGAGGCAGCCCCTTATGGCATTGGGTCACTTACTTATTTCACAAGCACCTTGGTAGCGGTGTTGCCTTTGCGGCAGATGTAGAGGCCGGGGGTAGGCTCGCCCTTGATGCGCACGCCCTGCAGAGTGTAATATTCAGCTTCGGCTGCTGAATCGACTACAACAGATGCCACTCCCGAGGGGTCGGTGTTTACGTAATCGGAATAGTTGATGCGGGTGCGGGGCTCGAGTTTGCCCGTCTCGTATGAGGTGGAATATTCGATTACGGTCAGAGGATAACCGTAGGTGTCATCATAAGTCACCTCCGATTTACGTTCGTCGGTTTCTGTCCAATCCTCATATTCGGGATTGGCATACTTTGTGATTGAGACGGACTTGTTTGACAGCTGAATACCGAAGGCGTTGGTGCGATTTTCTTCGGTGGATTCGTCAGTGTATTCGATGAAGTACTTGTTGGTGTCTTCATCAAATTCAAATTCAGCTTCAAACGTGGTAGAGTCGTAACTGTAGCATTGGTCAAATTCGTCCCACCCGGTGAATTTTTCAAGGCATTTGAAGTCGATTTCCAGAGCTAAGTCAGTGCCGGTCATCATTTTGCTGTGGAAGCTGTCGCCGTCGTAGGTTGCGGTGAATTTACATGGCTGAGGGTAGCTGTCGCCTTCGTCAATGGTAGCCGATGCGATACGGTTGTTTGAGAAGTACATCTCGCCGTTGGGATCATCGTATTCAAAGGTAGTGATCTGGCCGTCGGTGGTGGCCCATACGATGTCGGTAAGGATCGTCTCAGCTTCGTCACCATACATTTCAGTGATTTTCACCGCTTTATTGTCGGCTCCGTATTCTATCACAAGGCTCTCCTCATAGTTCTTGTTACCGTCCCATTCCGAATAGTCTTGAATCTTGGTGATGTTGCCGTAGGAGTTACGTGTGATCTCTGTACCGTTGACATTGCTACCGTACGATTCGCCGGAAAATACGTTGTAGGAAGTTCGGGTAATCTTTACCACAAAATTTTTCAATACTGTGTCATAGGTATACTCAGATACCTCCTGGAGCTTGTATTCATTCTCCAACATTTCGAAGGATTCCTCTTTGACGAGTTGTCCGGCTTCGTTGTAGGTGTATTTCAGCTGGAAGCCCCCGCCATCGGTGATGGTCAGCACCTGCCCCGCCTTGTTGTATGTATACTTTGAGGTGCGGAGGTCTACCCACTGGGCGCTCTCACGGTCGTAAGATTCAGTGGTTACAGTTTCGGGGTGATAGAAACGTGCAACGGTCTCGGCATTCATCTTGGCGGCTTTACGATTGGCGGCGGCCATGACCTGCCGCGCTTTAGAGGGTGTATGCCCCTTGGCCGTCGCAGCCATAGGCGAAGACAGCAGACTAGCGGCAACGCCTAAAAGAAGTACAGTTTTTTGCATATAAGTGTTTTTGAAAAATTAAACGATATAGGTGACTTTTAAGCTTGAACTATAAAATGCCACTTATTCCTTTAAATTGTAGGTTTCGTATGCAAAATTAGGTATAATTTACCAGATTCCCCCCCCTATTTGTTAAAATGTGTTAAAATGCGTTAATGTTTCATGTTCGCTTTCATGCTTGCTCAGAGTTCTGATTGGTTGCGATCTTGATGTATGCAGTTGGATTTTCTTCGATTTTCCTCATCTCTTCTTCACGCCATGCGTCAATTGATTTCTGTAATAATTCAGCCTGTGCTTCAGCGATACGTTTGAGGATATCCTCATTGGCCAATACTTCCGCCTCCAAGCGTTTTTGATTCTTCATAGTCGAGATCTTCACGCTTGTATTGACTTCATCATTTATATCTGATATGGCTTTATCGGCTAAGACTTTCACTTTATAGTCCTGAGCTCTTAACAAATCATCATACGGACCATCCTCCATCATCATTTTAAAGAATGTCGGAGCAGTCTCTATAATGATAAACAGGCACATGATTAACCATGCGGCAATCTGTGTCGACGATACCGGCTCACCTTCTAATTTGGTATTCTTCATTTCGCTGAAAGCTAACATCTGGGCCTGGAAGCCATTACTGGCTTGCAGAGATGCCCTTTTTTTATAAAGCGTCCCTTGAGTCTTCTCTTCATTTCCATTTTTCTTCAGAACATGACTCTTTCTTTGTAGAGTAGGGCTTCGCAGATAAAGAAGCCGAAGAAGTGGACGAGGAAACTTTCTATTATACTTCCGATAGTGATTTGAAACTTCCCGATAATGAACTTATCGCAATTCTCAAAGAGAGCAATCCCTAATGGTTTGATTGAAGCCTACCTCTTGCTTTGTGACCTCGCAAAACCGCCTCTCTGGAAAATACGCCCGGTTATTTTAGACGCAGATTGCCACTTGCCACTGAAATAGCCGGAATCTTTGAATATTATGGTCACACAGTGATAGCACGGACTCACGACGAGCCATATTGCATGTGGTCCTGCGTAAGCGTATGTGCCTGTTTTGTGGAAACCAATCCGTCTGACTTACTCCGTGTCTTTCACACCGAGTAAGATTCAGCCGATAAGGTTTTGTATATATCGACGGCTGCCCCTATGACGGCATGAACGCCAAAGCCATCGAAGTTTGCCTGCGGCTGCTCTTCAATGTCTTTCGCGTCCCTGCCAATTTTCTGAAAACTAATCTTAAGACGAGGACGTGCCCGGTCCAGACACCTTAGACTGCGTTTAAGGCTGATTGACCGGAATATATTGCCACTTCTGCTATGCATTAAGGCACACACTTACACGACGAGCCATATTTAATGTGGCCCTGCGTAAGTGTATGTGCCTATGTTTGGAAATCTTGTCGGCAGACCTATTCCTGTTAGCAACACGGAGTTACGGTCAGTAGATTATTAGAGATTGTTTCTTTTAATTGGTCTTAATGTAGAAATTTGACACGAACTACATTATACTTGTTATTTAACGCACCGTTGGATATAATAAGTGAAGTTCAATTTTTTTAATTATACATAGTTTCGGACAATGAATAAAATTATTCAAGTATAAACTCTGTCATTAACCAAATGTAATTTTTATTGTTTCCTAATTGTATTCGTTTGTATAATCTATATACTCCAGGTTTATTGTTGTTAAGTCTTGGATGCAAGGCTGCTTCAAAGGTATATTTACCTGTAGGTTTCAACTCAATTCCAATATCATTACATATTCCGGTTTGTGGAAGTTCATACCAAATGCCATCAGCATCTTTGAACCCTATAATGTATTTTTCTCCAAATATAATATCATTATCACTATTATTCGATATGATGAATGAAGCAAATTCAGAATCAGAGGTGATCAATGGTCTTTTCGGATACAATTTTATATCTGAATATTCGACAATGGAATCAATCACTTCTTCTATCTTTATCTTGTTAGGTTTAGTGGGACCTTCAAATATTATATAAGGTGAATCAGAAATACTTTTTCTGAATTCATTTTGCCAATAAGGCGTATTTATAGTCAATAAGACTTCTACTGCATTCGGCAAGCGTGAAATACCCCACACATTTTGTTGTAAAGTATTGCCTTTTAGTTGGCCTAATTTACATGAAATAAATTCCTGTAATTCCATCAATTCTTTTGTGGATGGAGTGGCATATGGATTGACAGTATCTTTAGTGGCTATATCCTCGGATTCAACTCCCTCTATCGGTGCATTTTGCAAGATGCTATTGGTATCAATAGTTTTCTCAATTGATACTGTGTCGTTGTCTTCCTTATTCTCTTGAGTTCGTCTACAACCACAAAAAGCCAACAATATACTTATTCCCAAAATATTGCATATTGAATTTCTCATATATTAAATAACGAAAGGTCTAACTGATAATTATCCTAATCTGAGTGTATATGTTTTTTTTCTCTGTCAAAATTTTCCTTACAGTCAATACTTATCGTATGTCAGATTGGTTAATACATTATTATTACCCCATTGATCTAATTCATTATATTGTTTCTGCTTTTTTATTTTTATCTGATTTTTCACATAAGGGCGTTTCAATGGCTCAAATTATATCCGGATTCATGCGGATTACTCCGGCTTTCGGCCTAAACAGGACTTTACTTCCTTCTTGACCCGTTGACTTTCTTGACCGTGGTTTTTTCGCTGCAAAGTTACGGAGTACGGTGCCGACTGCAAGCGACCGCCTCCGGCTTGGCTGCATGAAAAAATCCGGCAGCCTTCCGCAAATCACAGATTTGGGTATTTCATATTTTTTCACTTGCCACGCTTGCATTTCGTCCTCTCGTGCCCTCCGTCCTGAATGTACCGTAAAAATTCCCCGGACGCGAGAAGCCACGAGGCTTCAAACGAAAGGGAAAAGAACCAAAACATTTCAAAGAACTTAAAAAATTTATGGGATAGGGCAGTAGTGTGAGAGATGACGGTCTAGCCGAAAGAGTGGACACCTCACCTAATATAAGTATAGAACATCTATAAGTATAGAACAGCTATAAGTATGGAACATCCTCTAGTATAAATATGGAACACCCTCGGCGCCATTGAATGCGCTGAGGGTGTTCCTGTATGGGTGTAAGGTGGAGTCAGTATATGGTGTCCCGTGGCCGGACGGGATGTCAGTCCATGAGTTTGCGGTAGCGGATGCGGTGTGGGGTGTCGATCACGCCGTCGCGCTTCTTGCGGTATTCCTCGTAGTCGGAGTAGGAGCCTTCGTAGTAGGTGACCTTGCTGTCACCCTCGAAGGCGAGGATGTGGGTGGCGATGCGGTCGAGGAACCAGCGGTCGTGGCTTACGACTACGGCGCAGCCGGCGAAGTTCTCAAGGCCTTCCTCCAGGGCACGGAGCGTGTTGACGTCGATGTCGTTGGTCGGCTCGTCGAGCAGAAGCACGTTGCCCTCTTCCTTAAGCGCCATGGCAAGGTGCAGACGGTTGCGCTCGCCGCCGGAGAGCACCCCGATCTTTTTCTCCTGGTCGGCTCCGGTGAAATTGAATTTCGAGAGGTAGGCGCGTGCGTTCATGTCGCGGCCTCCCATGCGGAAACTTTCCACACCCTGCGAAATCACTTCATATACCGATTTCTCGGGCGAAAGGTCCTTGTGGTTCTGGTCGACATAGGCTATCTTCACCGTCTCTCCGACTTCGAAGTCGCCCTTGTCCTGCTTCTCAAGGCCCATGATGAGCTTGAAGAGGGTGGTCTTGCCGGCTCCGTTGGGGCCGATGACGCCTACGATGCCGTTGGGCGGGAGCATGAAGTTGAGTCCCTCGAAGAGCACTTTGTCGCCGAAGGCCTTGGAGAGGTCGATGGCCTCGATCACCTTGTTGCCCAGACGCGGACCGTTGGGGATGAATATCTCCAGCTTCTCTTCGCGGGCCTTCTGGTCCTCGTTGAGAAGGCGGTCGTAGCTCGACAGACGCGCCTTGCCTTTGGCCTGACGTGCCTTGGGGGCCATGCGCACCCATTCCAGCTCGCGCTCCAGGGTCTTTCGGCGTTTCGACGCCTGCTTCTCCTCCTGCGCCATGCGCTTGGTCTTCTGGTCGAGCCATGAGGAGTAGTTGCCTTTCCAGGGTATTCCCTCGCCGCGGTCGAGCTCAAGGATCCATCCGGCCACATGGTCGAGGAAGTAGCGGTCGTGGGTCACGGCGATGACTGTGCCCGGATACTGCTGGAGGTGCTGTTCAAGCCAGTCGATCGATTCGGCGTCAAGATGGTTGGTGGGCTCGTCGAGCAGCAGGATGTCGGGCTGCTGGAGCAGGAGGCGGCAAAGGGCCACGCGGCGCCGTTCGCCGCCGGAGAGGGTGGAGATCTTCTGGTCGTCGGGGGGGCAGCGCAGGGCGTCCATGGCGCGTTCGAGCTTATTGTCGATGTTCCAGGCGTCGGTGGCGTCGAGCTTGTCCTGGAGGGCGGCCTGGCGGTTGATGAGCTGGTCCATCTTGTCGGGATTCTCAAGCACTTCCGGGTCGGCGAAGGCATTGTTGACTTCGTCGTACTCCTTCAGGAGCTGCATTATGGGGGCCACGCCTTCCTCCACGACCTGGCGTACCGTCTTGTCGGGATCGAGTCTGGGGTCCTGTTCGAGGTATCCTACGCTGTAGCCGGGTGAGAACACCACTTCGCCCTGATAGCTCTTGTCGAGGCCGGCGATGATCTTGAGCAGTGTCGACTTACCGCTGCCGTTGAGGCCGATGATGCCGATTTTGGCTCCGTAGAAGAAGGACAGGTAGATGTTTTTGAGGATCTGGCGCTGAGGGGGGATGACCTTGCTCACGCCCACCATGGAGAATATGATTTTCTTGTCGTCTGACATTTGAGCTGGATTGGGGTTATTGGATTTGTTGGAGCGATTGGAGTTATTGCGTCGGTCGGGGCCGCGCCCGTCGCATCGTTGGGACCCCGGCCGGACGGATCATTTGCGGGGGGCGGCCACGGTACGGTAAGCGGCTCCGACCTTCCCTTTGGCTATGTTGTTGAGCTTGGTGCGCACGAGCTGCTTGCGGATGGGGGAAATGTGGTCGGTGAAGACTTCTCCGAGGAGGTGGTCGTACTCATGCTGGATGATGCGTGCGGCGAAGCCATGGAATTCCTGTGTGTGCTCGTTGAAGTCCTCGTCGAGCCATGTGAGACGCACGCGGTCATGGCGCGGCACGTTTTCGTTGATGCCGGGGAGCGAGAGACATCCCTCGGAGAAACTGATGATGTCGGAGTCCTCGATCACTTCGAGCTGCGGGTTGATGAGCACCATCTTGAAGTCCTTGCATTCGGGGAAGTCATCGGCGGCCGGGGTGCCGTCGATCACGATAAGGGCGATGGATCTGCCGATCTGAGGCGCGGCCAGGCCTACGCCGTCGGAGTGGTACATGGTCTCCCACATGTCGGCGATGAGTTTCTTGAGTTCAGGGTAATCGGGGGTGATGTCCTCGGCCTCTTCGCGGAGCACCGCGTTGCCGAGCAGATATATAGGTAGGATCATAGTTAATTGAAGGTAATCTCGGCGGAGGAGCGCCGTAAGGCCTGCCTTCCGCAAATTCCTACAAATATAGCGATTTTAAGCGAGACCTCAAAATTTTCCTCCCGGGTCGGGTGGGGAAGGGCGGCACGCGGGACGCCGGGAAAAAACTCCGGCGGCAGCGGGCCCGAAGGCTTCGCCACCGCCGGAGCGGGATTTACTCAGTCATTGAGGCCGGAAGGGGATGCGCCGGTTCAGAGCACGACCTTCTTGCCCAGTACGATGTAGAGGCCTCCGGGGAGCTGTATCTCATTGCGGCCTACGTGGAGGTCGGCCGGAATGGCGCGTCCGTCGAGGGTGTAGACGTAGATGCGGGCCTGGACGGGTGATTCCACCACGAGCGATCCGCATTCGGCGAAGACGTTGATGGACATGTCGGCCACGGTGCTGACCACGCTGGTTATCACGTCGCCCGTCGGGCCGGCGGAGGTGTAGACTGCGCCGTTGGTGCAGGTCATGTCCGCTGTCTGGGGCTTGCCGTTGCCGCCGCTGAATATCACCTGCATGTCGGGGTGGGCTTCGGTGCAAGTGAATGTGTACTTGTAGTAGCCTGTGGTCGGGTCGAGGCTCAGCTGTACGCCGGGCCATGTGCCTCCGGTATAGTTGGCTGTGCTGCTCCAGATCCAGGTGTAGACTGCGTCCCAGTTCGACTTGGAATTGTCGAAGTAGACG
The DNA here is from genome assembly GCA_014802425.1 of Bacteroides sp. Taxonomy (GTDB): domain Bacteria; phylum Bacteroidota; class Bacteroidia; order Bacteroidales; family Muribaculaceae; genus Lepagella. Next base: position 126,852 of record JAAVCH010000022.1, on the reverse strand, counting down.
GTCCATTCGGTGGTGTCGCCGGGCACTACGGGGTCATCCTCGATCTCGCCGGCGCCATCGATGGTCCTTACATAGCCGTTGGCGTTGTAGTAGCCGCCGTTGACGAAGTCCCATCCATCCTTGGAGGTCTGGCTGTCGCCGGAGTTGGAGATGATCACCTTTGCCGACGCGGGAATCTTGCCTTCTCCGGTGTAGGTCCATTTGTAGACGTTGTTGCCGAGGTACTCGAAGGCCTGTCCGGGCCACTGGCCGCCGGTGTAGTTGGTGGATCCGGTCCATATCCAGGCTGTGGCGGGATTCCAGGAATCGTGTTCGAAGAATATGGCCTGTTCGCCTTCGGCCATAGCGGGTGCCACGGGAGTCTCAGGCTCCACGCGGTCGCCTGTGGGGCCGGTGACGGGGCTTGGGTTGGGCTTGACGGTCCAGGTGTCTTCGGGCATGGTCTCGTCGGGCCATTCCACCCACTCTCCGGGTACGGAAGCGGTGTTGAAGAGGTACTTGCCGTCGGCGCCCACCTTGCCCGGGGCCTTGGTCTTGGCGGTGTCGAGCACGTAGACGCGGATGTTGCCCTTTCCGGAGCACTTGGCGGTGAGCTTGCCGTCGGTGACATTCTGCGCGTCGCCTGTCACGGCGTCGACGTAGCGGCCGTTGAGCACGCCTGTGAAGGTGGCGTCGCCGGAGATGGTGACGAGTGCGTAGGAGTCGGTGGTGGCGTCGACGTAGCGGCGCTTGAAGGCCATCTTTCCGGAGCAGCCGTCGTTGCTGTACTGTCCCTTGCGGAGCGCGGGCACGGCGGCGCGGATCTTGTTGAGGCGCTGGATGTGGAGGGCGAGGGGGTAGGAGAGGGTGGAGGCCATGTTGCCGGTGGCGTTGGAGTACTCGGCGAAGTCGGTGACGTCGACGTCACCCTCGATGTAGCCGCCGAAGTAGGCGCGGCCGGTGTCCTTGAGGGCGAGCACCGCACCCTTGTCGATGTCCTTGCCTTTCTGGAATTCCACTTCGGAGCCGTAGTAGATGCAGGGGATGCCGCGGAACGTGAACATCAGCGAGAGGTTCTCGGCCCAGGTGGCCTGGTCCCCCATGAAGCGGTAGTTGGAGTCGGGGGCGTAGTCGTGGGAGTCGACGTAGACCACGTTGTAGGTGGCGTCGTTATAGAGGTTGTCCTGCGAGCGCACTCCGTAGGCTCCTGAAGCGGAGTTGAAGTTCCAGTGCATGGCGAAGTCGATTACGCTCAGTCCGGAGAAGTCGGAGTGGTCGGGGGTATGGTATTCGTTGCCGTTGAGCTTGGCGTTGTCGCTCTTGCGGAGGATCTTGTCGGAGTGGCCGAGGTCGTCCTTGGCGCTCTGGAGCACGGATTCCCAGTTGGTGTGGCCGGATACGGTGAAGAAGTCCTGCGAGCCTTCGGTCGGTGTGGGTATGGCCTCCACTTCGTCCCATGACTCGGGGTCCATGTCCCAGGCGTAGTCCTTGTTTTCCTTCCATGTGTAGTAGCATGGCGAGCAGTTGTAGTTCTCGCCACGGTAGATCACCTCCATGGAGCGGGCGCAGACCTCGCCGAACATGAAGAACGGTGTGTTGCCGCGCTTCTTCCGGGCTTCGGCCGATTCGGAGGCCTCTATGAACTGGGGGAGGAACATCTTGTTGAACGACAGGCGCGGAATATGGCCTGCCGTGTCGATGCGGAAGCCGTCGATGCCCATCTTGATGAAGCGCGAATAGCAGTCCACGAGGTAGTTGGTCACTGCGGGGTGCTCGGTGTTGAGGTCGACGCAGTCGCCTGCTATCTGTCCCCACCAGCGGGAGGGGTCGTCCCAGTCATACCATCCCTTGTGGTGCCAGTAATTGTGGATGTCGTGGTTGGTGAAGTCGGAGTTCTTCATCATGGCGAGGCGGGTGCCGTACTGGGCGCCGGGCTCCATCGAGGGATAGTTGTCGGGGAGCCGGCCTCCTTCGCTCTGGGGCACTACGAGCATCGAGGCGTTGATGTCGGCGAGGTCCTGCGAGTAATCCTTGCGGAACATGCGGCAGAGGGTCTCCTCGCCGAAGTTGCCGGTGTGCTGGAGCACGATGTCGAGGATAATCTTCATGTCGCGTTTGTGGACCTCGTCGATGAGTTCCTGGAAAGCCACGTCGGCGCCTTCGGCATCGGCGTCCTTGCTTACGTAGCGGTGGTCGACTTTGGAGAAGTCCATGGCGTGATAGCCGTGATAGTCAAGGCCTGAGCCGTTTTCCACCACCGGCGTGATCCATACGGCCGTAAAGCCGAGGGCCTTGATGTAGTCGAGTTTGTCGATGAGGCCCTTGAAGTCGCCGCGCCATTCGGGGTCGTTGATGTTTTTGTCGCCGTCCCAGCAGTAGACGTTGTTCTGCGGGTCGCCGTCATAGAAGCGTGTGGTCATCGCGAAGTAGATTGTCTCGTCGCGGAAGTCAGTGCGGTCGCCCGTGAAGGTGGCTGCCGCCGATGTGAGGCCCACGCCTGCCAGCAGCACGCCGGCAAATAGTCCTTTTAGACTTGTCATGGTGTTGAGGTTAAGTAAGAATTTAAATAAAAGCCAATAGAGGGAAAGGCGCGCATAATATGAGTTTTCATGGCTTTCCCTTAGATGATGCCCGCACGCTCCGGTGCGGGGGTGTTCACGCCATACAGGGTGAAACTTTTACAAAATTAATAAAAATGCCGCAATATGCAAAGGGGTGGATGAAAGGAGGGAGGCGAAGATGGGTGGTCCGGTGTGGAAAAAGTGCGCCCCGGGATTCCGTCAGGAGTCCCGGGGCGACGTGTGTATCGTAAGCGTTCCTTACTTCTTGCTGGAACGGTTGCCGTAGCGGCTGCGGAATTTGTCGACGCGTCCTGCTGTGTCGACGAGTTTCTGCTTGCCGGTGAAGAAGGGGTGGGAGGCGCTGGTGATTTCGAGCTTTACGAGGGGGTATTCCTTGCCGTCGATCTCGATGGTCTCTCTGGAAGCCACTGTGGAGCGGGTGATGAAGATTTCGTCGTTGGACATGTCTTTGAACACCACTTCACGGTAGTTGGAGGGATGGATGTCTTTTTTCATCTCTAATTTTTCTGCAGTTAAAAATTATACGTTTTCGGCCTTCTCCGGCATCCGGGCGCGGAAGCGACGCGGGGGCCGGGCGGAGGCCATGATGGCGTAGCAGGTCGCGATCCCGCTACATTCGGCCTGCAAATTTACAACTTTTTCCCGACATGAGAAAATTTTTTGCCCTCGGGGAGTCTTTTTTAACGTGAGGGCGCGCTGCGGCGTGGCTTACACGAGGTGCTCCACCCAGTAGTCGGCGTCGCCGGGCAGGAGGTCGACGACGGGAATCTCGATCATGGTGTAGCATCCGGGGCGCAGGCGCATCGACGCGCGGGCGGCGCAGACGAGTACCTGGCCGGTAAGGGCCGGGTTGTTGATCTTCATGTCGAATTCGAGCATCTGGTTGTGGGTCGAGCCTGAGACACCCTTACGCACCATATTGACGCCGTGGCCCACGTCGTTGAGCGCGTCGACGGAATCTACGGCGATGACATGGGTCTCGTCGGACGCGAAGTAGGGGTCGGCCTTGATGGCGGCGGCCACTGTCTCCAGGGTGTAGCCCGGCAGAAGTTCCACGTAGACCATGCGGCGGTGGATGCCGGTGCCCAGCGGAATGGTCATCGACAGGGCGTCCTTCACTCCCTCGATGGCCTTTACGGCCACGGTGTGTCCCATCGAGCGGCCGGGCCCGAAGTTGGTGTAGGTGATGCCTTTCGGCGCGATGGCCTGCATGAGGGCGCGCACCACGCTGTCGGACCCCGGATCCCATCCGGCCGAAATGACGCTTACTGCGTCATGCTCGCGGGCGGCCTTGCCGAGTGAGGCGCGCAGCGCCGGGATGGAGGAATGGATGTCGAAGCTGTCGACGGTGTTGATGCCCGCCGCGAGAATCTCCAGGGCCTGTTCCTCGATCTTGCGGGTGGGGGAGGCCAGGATGGCCACATCGACGCCGTCAAGCTCGCTGATGGATTCAACCACCGGAATGTCGGCCGGAATGCCGGCCCGGTCGGCCGCGTTGCGGCGCACCACGCCTGCGATTTCGAAATCCTCCGCCTCCTGAAGGGCCTGGAGCGAAGCCTGTCCGATGTTGCCGTAGCCCACTACGGCTGCACGAATCTTTTTCATTGTACCGAATTTTTTATTAATTTTGCAATTTATTAAGAGCCCATCCTGCGGAAGGACCGGCCCGGAGCTGACACTTAGTCGGCGTCACCGAATGGTAAACGCCGCAAGGTGCCGGATTATTGAGAAGGAAATAAGTTTCAACAATAACACTATTATATTAACAAAATGGATTGGCTAATAGATTTGCTTAAGCCTCACACGGTATCGCTGGCAAGTACGATACTGCTGTACTCCTTTGTGATTTTCGCAGGTATCTATCTGGGAAAGATCAAGATTTTCGGAGTGTCGCTGGGCGTGACGTTTGTCCTGTTCGTAGGACTGCTTATGGGCCATTTCGGCTACACCGTTCAGACCGACACGCTACATTTCCTCCGTGAATTCGGCCTCATCCTGTTTATCTTCTCGATAGGCATGCAGGTGGGCCCCGGTTTCTTTTCCTCGTTCAAGGAGGGGGGCGTGCGCCTCAATGCCCTGGCCATGACCGGAATCGGACTGAACGTGGTGGTGATGCTCGCCATCTACTTCCTGCAGGGGGGCTCTTCGGGCGACACCACCCTTCAGGAGATGGTTGGAATAATGAGCGGCGCCGTCACCAACACTCCCGGCCTCGGCGCCGCGCAGCAGACGGTGCTCCAGGTGCATGACGACGCTTACAACATCAGCCAGCAGATGTCGATGGGCTATGCCGCGGCGTATCCGCTCGGAGTGGTGGGCATCATCCTTACGATGATCATCATCAAGAAGGTGTTCCGTGTGGATGTCGACAAGGAGATAGCCGAGGTGGAGGACGATAAGAAGGCCTCCCTCATGGCTCCTCACCGTGTCACCTACCGCGTCACCAACGAGCTCATCCAGGGGCTCACGATACGTAAGCTCCACACTCTCATCTCGGCCGATTTCGTGGTGAGCCGCATCGAGACTCCCGCCGGCGACTCCATCATCCCGACCGCCGCCGACACCGTCAACATCGGTGACCTGGTGCTCATCATCTGCTCGATTCAGGATGAAGANATCTTCACCCGCTTCCTCGGCCCGAAGGTGGAGAAGACGTGGGAGATGGACAAGGGCCCGATCGTGTCGCGCCGCATCGTGGTGACGAAGACGGAGTACAACGGCGCAAAGCTCGGCTCNCTCCATATGCGCACCGCCTACGGCCTTAACGTGACCCGTGTGAACCGTGCCGGTGTCGATCTTCTCGCATCACCCAACATCCGCCTGCAGATGGGCGACCGCATCACGGTGGTGGGCAAGCTCGACGACATCAACTCCGTGGCCGCCAAGCTCGGCAACTCGATGAAGCGTCTCAACGAGCCTAATCTGATCACTATGTTCATCGGTATCTTCCTGGGCATTCTGGTGGGCAGCATTCCGCTGCAGTTCCCGGGGATGTCGGTGCCGATGAAGCTGGGTCTTGCCGGCGGTCCGCTGGTGGTGGCCATCCTCATAAGCTCCTACGGCACACGTCTGCATCTGGTGACCTACACCAATTCCTCGGCCAACCTTCTTCTGCGTGAGATCGGCATATGCCTCTTCCTCGCGTCGGTAGGCATAGCGGCAGGCGAGAACTTCGCCGAAACGGTGCTCAATCTCCGTGGCGCGAAGTGGGTGGGCTACGGTTTCCTCATCACGTTCATACCTCTTCTGGTGGTGGGCATTATCGCCCGAGGCAAGTATAAGCTGAATTACCTCAGCATCATCGGCATGATGTCGGGTGGCTACACCGATCCCCCCGCGCTGGCCTACGCCAACAAGGTGGCCAACAACGACTCTCCGGCCGTGGCCTACTCCACTGTCTACCCCTTGACGATGTTCATGCGCGTCATAGTGGCCCAGGTCCTGATCCTGTGCTTCATGGGCTGACGGCCTCACGGCCATACATAATTATTACTGTCCGCTAAAATANTTTGAGACAAAATAAAAACAGGGCTGATTCCATTTGCAGGAGTCAGCCCTTTATGGTTATTTTGGGTTCACCACAGACTTAATGATAACCATGNGCAAAAGCAGTACTTTCTTCGGACAGNCGGTATATGGTCAGCTAATAAAATCACTCGACCGTGAAAAGATTGTTGGGATTAGCCGAAAACACGGCGGAGAGAAGTATGTCAAGAGCTTCGATGGCTATACGCATATGCTTACAATGCCATATGCGGTAATCCAACGCTTCGACTCATTGCGTGAAACTGAGACCTCCATGACCGCCGAGGTTCGAAACTCCATCATGTCGGCATAGATACCTTACCCCGACGCAGTACTCTTTCTGACGCAAACTCCAGAGATCAGAAAAGTTCTTTGAGGAGGTCTNTCGCGATCTATATGCCGCTAACAAGGAGCCGCTTTCATCGGACAGCCGACGCAACGGGACGGAAGAGTGGATAAAGCAGCTTAGAATCATCGGTTCGACAACCGTCACACTGTTCTCCAACGCCATATTCAAGGGTGNGGGACGGCATCCTTATCGCCTGCAAGGCATCGATTGTAAGTCCTGTCTGCCCGGCAATGAATTCGTTGTCCTTACCCAGAGCCATCAGTATTCCGGCGGCCTTTTCCATGCCTTCCTGCCAGCCTTTCTCTCTGGTCTGCCCGGCGGCGGCATACTCCACTCCGGCTTGGAACGACCTGAGACGCTCCAGCGACTGACTGTACAGTACAATCGGATTCACCTTTGAAACATATCTCTATTATATAAGTGTAAAGTCACTTTTCGAAGGGGTGGCAGTCGGGGCAGGGAGTGGTCTCGAATTCGAGGGTGGAGTGGGTGATGCCTTCTTCGGCGGCGAGGGCNTTTATGGNGGCGTTGAGGGCGGCTTCCTCGTCGCGGGTGTCGATCACTACGTGGAGNGTCATGGCGGTAGTGGTGGTGCTGAGGGGCCAGACGTGGAGATGGTGGATTGACTCTACATGGGGAAGGGAGTTGATGCGGTGTTGCAGACGCTCGATGTCGATTCCCTCGGGCACTCCGTCGATGGCCATCCAAAGGGCCTCCTTAAGCATTCTCCATGTGGATATGAGGATGAGGGCCGCTATGACGAGGGATATTATGGGGTCGATGAGGATCCAGCCGGTGAAGGTGATGACCAGACCGGCAACTACGACGCCTGCCGATACCAGCGTGTCGGCGGCCATGTGAAGGAAGGCTCCGCGGATGTTGAGGTCCTCTTTCTGGTCCTTCATCAGCAGCCACGCGGTAAGGCCGTTGATGACTATGCCGATGCCGGCGGTCCAGCTCACGATGTCGCCGTCAATGGGTTCTGGATGCGAGAACTTGCGGATGCTTTCCACGATGATTACCCCTACGGCCACGAGCAGGATCAGCGCGTTGAGGAGCGAGATGAGGATGGTGGCCTTCTGATAGCCGTAGGTGAAACGGCGGTTGGCTTCGGCCATGGCCAGCTTTATACCCGTAAGGGTGAGGAGCAGGCTGAATACGTCGCTCAGGTTATGGCCCGCGTCGGAGACGAGGCCCATCGAGTCGGCGTAGATTCCCATGCCACCTTCGGCCAGCACGTAGAGGAAGTTGAGCGCGATGCCCCAGAGGAGCACTTTGCTCACTCGCGTGAACGTATGGTGGTGGTGATGGCCGTGTCCGTGGCCGTGTTCATGATTGTGACCGTGGTCGAGTCCGTGGTCATGTGCATGGTCGAGTCCGTGGTCATGTGCATGGTCATGGGGCATCGGTTGGTTGGAATCGGAGGAGGGNAGGGTGNGTGCGGTATGTTCGTGTGTCATGGCGGTAAGTTTTTTTATCTATGGCGGAAAGCGCCGCCATTTCCTTTTCGCCAGCAAAGTTAGTGAATGCTGTCTGCAACAGGATTGCATCCTTTTTGCGTGCCGCATAGCCAAACCTCCTCCTTCGTGCGTTATTAATGTATGGAAAAGATGAATCTGACGCCGGTGCTTCTGCTTACCGGCTATCTCGGCAGCGGAAAGACCACGCTGCTCAACCGTATACTCAATAATAAGAAAGGGATACGCTTCGCCGTAATCGTAAATGACATAGGTGAGGTGAATATCGACGCCTCCCTAATCCGCGAAGGCGGCATTGTGGGCCAGAACGGGGCGGACGACCTCGTGGCCCTGCAGAACGGCTGCATCTGCTGCACCCTGAAGAGCGACCTCATCGCCCAGATAGCGCAGCTTATCGATGCCGGTGAGTTTGACTACATCGTGATCGAGGCCTCCGGCATATGCGAGCCGGAGCCGATAGCCCAGACCATCGTCACTATGGAGCGTATGGCACAGGGCGCCCCCGGTGGGANGGGTCCGGAACTGGACTGCATCGTGACAGTGGTCGACGCCCTGCGCCTGAAGACCGACTTCGCCGGCGGCGAAGCCCTTAACCGAAAGGATATCGACGAGGAGGACATCGAAAACCTCGTGATCCAGCAGATGGAATTCTGCAACGTAATCCTGCTCAATAAAATCAGTGAAGTCACCCCGGAGGAGGCCNGAAGNATCAGGGCCGTGATACGTGCCATCCAGCCGAAGGCCGAGATTATAGAATGCGATTACTGCGACGTGGATCTCGACCGTCTGCTCGACACTCATCGCTTCGACTTCGAAAAGACGGTCACCTCGGCCACATGGGTGCGGGAAATCGAGCGCCCCGTCACTGAAGAGGAGGAGGCCGAGGCCCATGGTCACCATCACGGTCATGACCACGATCACCATGACCACGATCACCATCACCACGGAGAGGACGGCCATGTATGCGATGAACACTGCGGGCATCATCACCACCATCATCACGACCATGACCACGGAGAGGCGGAGGAGTACGGCATAGGCACTTTCGTGTATTACCGCCGGCGCCCGTTCGACTTCAACAGGTTCGACAATTTCTGCGCCCACTGGCCGAAGAACGTGATCCGCGCCAAGGGTGTGCTGTATTTCAGCCATAACCGCGACATGTCGGTCCTCTTCGAGCAGGCCGGCGTGCAGAAGAATATTTCGGAAGCGGGCCTGTGGTATGCCTCCGCTCCGGAGGAAGACCGCGCNCAGCTNATGGAGCAGGATNCCGATTTCGCACGCGACTGGGATCCCGAATACGGCGACCGCATGATAAAGCTCGTCTTCATAGGCCGCGACCTCGACCGGGAGAAACTTACCCGCGAGCTTGACGCCTGCCTCGCCTGACGGGCGTAGGGTCAGTAAATGTCTTCCGGTTCCCCGGCCGGAGCCATAACGTCTTTCAGGGCTGGATACGAAGAGCTTACGGCTCTCTCGTATTCAGCCTTGCGTTTGTTTTTAAGGAACGCCGTGGCCACTGACGGGAGCANCATCAGCAGCATGTACTCCTCATCGCTTTGGGCCAGAAGAGCCCCGCCGTATTCGGNAAGCTCCGGATTGGCCGGCTTGCGGTAGGAATTTACGTCGAAAGGAATCTCTGCGGAATTCCCGGTGATAAGTTCGCGGAATGCCGGGGAGATCTCCACCGGAGTATGGCCGTAGTCCCCCTTCACGAGAGCCATATACTGGTGGGTGCGGGTGGTGTAGTCGGGAGCGCCCTTCCGGCGGTCGAGTGCGAGGGCCACTGCCTGCGACCCGACGATGTGGCTGGCCGGTGCCACCAGAGGCACCATTCCGGCATCGCGGCGCACTTTGGATATGAGCCCCAGAGCCTCCTCAAGCATCTCTTCTGCGTGGAGNTGTCTGAGGTTCTCCACCATGTGGGCGTACATTCCGGCGGGCACTTGAGTATCCTTCACCGGCGTGTCGGGAGTCGGAAAACCGAAATACTCCTCAATGAGCCGGCAGAGCCGGAGCAGGTCGGCCTCGCGGTTTTCGGTAGCGGCGCGGATGGCCTCGTCGAACGCCGAGTCCACCTCCGGAGGCATCGCGGCATAGTATTCCTCGAAGTCGTTGGGGAGCCGGTCACTGTCGGTGTCGTAGGGCGNCATATCCTTGCGGATATCCCGGAGTATCCTGCGGATGCGTCCTATCGCCTCCNTGTCGACGTCCACCTCGATGCAGAGCCGCTGGCAGAAAACCCACACAAGCTCGATCGCGGGAGCCGCCGGGCCGCCCGCAAACCACCATATGTTGGTGTCTACGATGTCCACCCCCTTGATGATGGCCGTCAGCACCGAGGCCAGGCCGTAGCCGGGCATGCAGCGGGTGTGGAAATCCACCGGCACGCGCACGGCGTGCTTCAGCTTGGGCATGAGCGCGAAGATGCGGCGCGGGCTTATGCGGCCGTCCATATCCTTAAGGGTGATTATGCGGGCGCCCATGGCCTCAAGTTCCTTTACCTTCCTGACGAAATACTCATCGGTAAAGGTATCTTCGCGCACCACCGGCTTCGGATCNGTCGCCCCGAAGAGGCGGGCGAAGAATCCCTTCTTTTTAGCCGGAGGCGCCATTGGCTCCGGCTTGGGGTCGAGGGCGTAGCACACTGCGGCGTCCGCCGTTCCCCCGAGCCGGGAAATCATGAGGATTGACTCACGGAGGTTCTCGGCGTCGTTGAGGGAATCGAATATGCGGATCACATTGAGGCCGTCGGCTATGGCCTCCCTGTAGAATCCTTCCAGCACATAGTCGGGGTAAGGCACCTGGCCGAACAGATTGCGTCCGCGTACCAGGGCGGAGAGCAGCGAGGCTCCCTGTATCTCGCGGGAGCATGCGCGCAGGCGTTCCCACGGCGACTCGCCGAGGTGCCGCATCATGGCGTCGGGCACATTGCCTCCCCACACCTCCGTTATGTAGAATCCGGCTTCGCGGTACAGGGGCAGCACCCTGTCGAGGTGCTCCTGCCTCATGCGGGCGCCGAAGAGCGACTGCTGCCCCTCGCGGAGCGTGAGGTCGCGGATTTTAAGAGTTTTTTTCATGGCGGTCAGATAAAGGACTTATTCGAACACACCCTCCACTACTTCTGTGGCGGCGGATTCCACGGGCGCCGGGCCTGACCAGGAACTGCCCGAGCAGGGGCTCCAGTCGGCCGGGAAGGTGAACTTGGCGTCCTGTGAATAGGGGAGACTCTTGTCGGCGTACACCTTCTTCATGTACAGGCCGTAGATCGGGAGGGCCGCCTTTGCGCCCTGGCCGAAGGCCATGGAGTTGAAGTGGATGTAACGCTCCTCGCCTCCTACCCAGACGCCTGTCACGAGGTCGGGCGTGAAGCCCATGAACCAGGCGTCGGAATTATAGTTGGTGGTGCCTGTCTTGCCTCCCATCTGGGCGTTGATGCCGTAGGAGCCGCGCAGGCCGCGGCCGGTGCCCTTGTCGACCACGTCGAAGAGCACTGACAGGATCTTGTACGACCCGGCTTCCGACAGGGCCTCCGTGCGGTGGGCTGTCGGAGAATAGATCACGTTGCCCTGATTGTCCTCGATGCGGGTGACGTAGACGGGATCGACGCGGATNCCCTTGTTGGCGAACGTGGAGTAGCCCGACACCATTTCGCCTACCGAGGCGTCAAACGAGCCGAGGGCCAGTGTATTGTTCGATGTCAGGAACCCGGAGATGCCGAAGCTGCGCAGCTTGTTGACGAAGTTCGACGGGCGCAGCTCATTGATGAGGCGAGCCGAAATCCAGTTGTTGGAGGTGGTGAGGGCCCAGCGGAGGTCCACCATCTCGCCTATGCGGCTCTTGCCGGCGTTGCGCGGTTTCCATCCCCCGAAATTGGGCTGTGCGTTGAGGAAGAGGTCGCAGGGGTCATACTCCTGCTCGAACGCCGATGCGTAGAGGAAAGGCTTTGCTGTCGAACCGACCTGGCGCTTTCCCCTCGCCACCATGTCATACTGGAAATACATGAAATCGGGGCCCCCTACATATGCCTTCACGTATCCCGTGGTGGGATCCATCGACATGAGGCCGGTGCGCAGGATCGATTTCATGTAGAGCAGCGAGTCGTAGGGGGACATCATCACGGTCTTTGATCCGGGGGCGATACGTNCACCTTCCTTGTNATACGTGAAGATGTCCATCTGGTATTTCGTCTGGAACGCGCGCTCTATCTCCTCCTCCGAGGCGCCGGCGAGCTTCATGACACGCCAGCGTTCGGTCTGCCTCATGGCGTTGCGTATCAGCCGCTTCGCTCCGGCATTGGATATCTCCTCGGAGTTGGAGGAATACGGCCCGAGGGAGGAACCGCGCTTCTCGGCGTCGAACGCCGGCTGCAGAGTGCCTCCGAGATGCTGCCACACCGCCTCCTCGGCATACTGCTGCATCTTCACGTCGATGGTGGAATAGATGCGCAGGCCGTCGGTATAGAGGTTATAGTAGGAGCCGTCGGGCTTCGGATTCTTCAGGATCCATCCGTAGAGGGGATTGTCCTCCCATTGGGTGGAGTCGGTGGTGTACTGGCCGTAGGCCATGTTGTAGCCGAGTTCGTTGGCATAGTCGTCGCGGCGGGGGCGTTCGGGTTTCTTGGCGGTCATGAGGCGGCGTATCTCCTCGCGCAGGTATGGGGCGCCCCCCTCGCGGTGGTCCACCTTATGGTAATCGAGTCCGAGCGGGAGCTTCTGGAGTGAATCCGCCTCCTCGCGTGAAAGATATCCCTCCTTCACCATCTGGTCGAGCACGGTGTTGCGGCGTCCCAGTGTGCGCTCGGGATGCCTCAGNGGATTATAGTAGGAAGGGTTCTTGAGCATGCCGATGAGCATGGCGGCCTCCTGGATGTTGAGGTTGTCGGGATTCTTGCCGAAGTACACGTTGGCCGCCGTCTTGATGCCCACTGCATTGTTGAGGAAGTCGAAGCGGTTGAGGTACATGTTGATTATCTCCGCTTTCGTGTAGAATCTTTCGAGCTTCACGGCGATCATCCATTCTATGGGCTTCTGGAGGGCGCGCTTGAACATGTTGGACGAAGGCTGCGAATACAGCTGCTTGGCGAGCTGCTGGGTGATGGTGGAGCCGCCGCCCGACGACTTGTCGCCCATGGCGAGGGTCTTCACCACCGTGCGTCCGAGGGCCATGAAGTCGATGCCGGAGTGCTGGTTGAAGCGGGCGTCCTCTGTGGCTATGAGGGCGTCGATCACGTGGGGGGATATCGCCTCGTAGTCGTTGTAGACGCGGTTGCCGGCTCCGGCGAAATAGCGGCCGAGTTCGGTGGTGCCGTCGGAGGCATACACCACCGAGGCCAGCTTGTCGTGTGGGTCCTCAAGTTCTTCGATGGGAGGCATGTAGCCTATCACGCCATTATATATGAGCAGCAGCACGAGCGCTATAAGGAATCCGAATCCGAGAAAAGAGATCCAGAGCCACTTTACGATTTTGTTTGACGGTATCTTTTTCATTGTGTAGGTAAGAGCCGCGGATTGGCGGCACAGGAGAAAACTTCAGATGCAGATTGAATCCGGAGAGATTTATTTTTTCTTCTTAACGGAGAAACCGAATGTGCCGAGCAGTTCGCCCAGAGCGTAATATCCCCCNTGGACATAGCTCATCAATCCGGCGTCTTTCAAGGAGAAAGCTCCGGTGGCGGGATCGATATAGCGGTCGTCGGCACGGAGGCAGAGCACATCGGCTATTATCATATCGTGGCTTCCGAGCCCGAGAATCTCCTTGACGCGACACTCGATGGATAGGGGAGACTCCTCGATGGAGGGTGATTTCACCATCACTCCGGGCACGGGAGTGAGTCCGGTTTCCTTCCATTTATCGTAGTCGCGTCCGGAGCGCACGCCGGCCCAGTCGGTGGCGCGTACCATATCGGCCGTAGTGAGATTGAGAGTAAACTCCATATTGGCCACAATCAGAGGATAAGAGTGGCGTTCGGGACGCACGCTTATATAGAGCATCGCGGGATTGGTGCAGATCGTGCCGGTCCATGCCACAGTGAGCATATTCCAGTCCTGCGGCGAGGCGCCGCAGGTCACCAGCGCGGCGGGCGCGGGATAGACCATCGTGCCGGGTTTCCAAGTAACTTTTGCCATATGTACAGTCAAGCTTCAGAGGCGAGCCCTCGGGCACGCTTCCAAATAATCTGACAAAGATAGCAATAATTGCCCGTAGCTGCAATAGCATCGGCAAGCACCGGAAGTTTGTAGAGCCTGCAAGNAACTGCAAAATNAGGAAATAGAAATGAAATATAGAATGATCTATTGNAAAGTACCAGTGTCTGGCCTGCTGTCCNGCATTAAGGTGCAACTAAGAGGAGGAGTGCCTTCAGGCATCCACTTAAGAAAAACAGCCCACCTGATTCAGGTGAGCTGTCAGAGACAGTGATTGGGGAATTTCAGATTTTTATTTTTATTGTTTTTCCATCGACATTAAGGAGGTGGATGCCCTTATTGAGTTCTATTTCCTTGTCGGTACCCTGATACAGTATTACTCCTTCCACCGAGTAAATACTGATGGGTGATGTGATTTCGGACGTTCTGATGAGTTTGTTCCCGTCTATCAGATAGTCATATGCCGGTTGATCTTCCAATTCATTTACTCCGCTTTCAATATCAACGTTGACTGCGCAGGAGGCGGCGATTTCGGGATGGTCTGTCAGGGATACTGTCACAATTGCGCTGCCTTGCTTTATTCCTGATATCATGCCTGTATCATCGACGGTGACACACTCCGGATTACTTGAAGCCCACGTCAGATCGGGTGAAGCAATGTCAGCTGGTTCCCACGTAGCCGTCAACGGGAAGCCTTCACCCTCCATTATAGTAATCTCACTTTCATTAAGTCGGAGTGCAACTATGCTGTATTCATCTACGGTAATGATTTTTTCAACAGGTTCGGCCGGCAGGTAGTTTTCATCACCCGATTGAGTCGCTTTAAGTGTCACCACTCCGGGAAGCTTGAATCTAACCACACTTCCCTCAACTTCGGCTATGGATGTGTCAGAGCTTTCGAAGCTCACGTGAAGACCCGATGAGGATTCGGCTACCAATTCAATATCCCGGTCGGCATATACTTTTTCAAATTCCTGATTCCAGATAATGTTCTGGGGGGCTTTTTCAATGGTGAGTTCCCCCTCCACATACCTGAATGTATAGTTTTGAGTTTCCCCTCCGGAGAGGGTAATAGGATATATACCCACGGGAGAGTCTTCGGTAGCATCGATTGTCGCTGACGGGCGTACTTCAATCATTGACTCATTGTCGTCATACTTGAAGCCTGAATATACAATGTCGATTTCCGGATTGGGCTCTCCGTAGGCTCGGCTTGCATCGGTAGCTTTGGCTGTCAGTTCCGCTTTTGAGATGAGCCAGTTGTCTTCCAATAGCATGATGAATCTGCTGTGCGGAGTATTATCCCACGATAACTTTACGGGATATGACCCGGCGTCTCTCCATTCTTCATAATCTGAAGTGATTATAGGAGCCCCTATCGGTTCATCTCCGGTCAGATCCTCATTGGGGTTATAGATGAGTTCGGGTTCAACGGGGTCGCCGTAGATACTTGACCTATTGGCAAGCCTCCAGGTGGGGAGCGTTTTGTAAAACCCATCTTTTTCAGAGAGTTCCGTTAAACTCCAGCCCGTGACATAACCATAATTCGGGAAGCATCCATGGGGGATATAGATACGCACACCGTATGGCAGCGGGAGTAACGAATTGAATGCTTCGGTAGGACGGGCAGATTTAAGTAGCCATTCCGCATTGACTAGAGAATCGAACGCACCCCTGCCGATATTCTTAATAGCTCCATTCAGCAATATTCTCCTTATATAGACTGATGCAAACGCTCCGGCTCCGATTGATTCCATACCGTCGGGGAAATACAGGTCGATGAAGTTCTTGCATCCCCTGAATGAATAGTTTCCGATACTCTTCAGGCTTTCGGGAAATTCAAAATATTCCAGCGATTCACATCCGTCGAAGGCATAATCGCCGACGGCCTGAAGTACGGTATCGCCAAACTTGAATTCCTTCAGTCGGTTGCATCCTTGAAAGGCGTTCGCACCGATTTCCTCAATTTCTCCCTTAAATTCTACTTTTGAGAGATAGCTGCAGTTGGATAGAAATCCCGACGGGATTACTGAAATTTTATCACCTATGCTGATGGACGACAGCAGGGAACAGTTGCGGAATGATGAGAATCCAATGGATTCGATCAGCGGAAGAGAAATGTTCGTAAGTTGGGAATTATAGAAAGGGTTACCATCGATAGTGTTGATGGAATTATCGGCCGGAATAGAGATCGATCCTGTGAAGGCACAGAATGCCATATCCTTTATCGCAGTACAGGCCTTATTGACCTGCACACTCTGGAAATTGGCCTGGAAAAAGCAGCGATACGGTATTTCCTTCAATGAACTTGGAAGATATATGGCTATGCGGCCCTCATTATGCGCATACGCATTCATGAAGGCTTCCTTGCCGATTGTGGTTATGGCAGAGGGGAGTGACAGGGAATATGTGCGCGTCTTGTTCGGGGTCTGGAATTTAGTATTGTAGAATGCCTGTTCACCGATATACTCCAATGTATTGGGGAGACTGAATTTATCGATGTTGAGGGTTTTGTTTTTAAATGCCCCGGTCCCGATTCCCACAACAGTATAGGTGGTGCCATTGTAGTCGACACTTTCCGGAACCGCGAGATCCAGCAGGTAGGAGGATGTCATCTCAACGGTATAACCATCCTCTTCGGAATTTGTAAGAATCTTGAAATTACACCATGAATTGTTGTCGTAGAAAGCCATTCCTGAAAAAGAATGGATGGAGACAACCATCACTAATACGAGATAGCGTAGAAGTTTCAGCATCTGGAGTTACATTGTATAGTGCCTCCTGATTCCCTAATTTGGCGATTACGTACGGATATAAGAAAAGAGGGGAATTTATCGCACCTCAATCATAGTAAGACAGGCTCGCCAAAGCCTACACGCTGAATGATATGTGAGGGTAGAATAAACTGCCCCTCTCTGAATTGAGTATGCGGAGGTACGACGGCGTGGGTCGCACCGAGAGATACTACAAAACAGAAAGAGCGTCTAATCTTACACTCTCTCAGCATGTTATGAATTGGCGATTCGTCTTACCGAGAAAGAAAGCTTGACACTTTTCATTTCCGGCGGCATTTCTCTTCCACCGGAGGATGCAAAGGTACAAAAACTTTTTGGATTAGACGCTCTCATTGAGCAGCTTATTCTACAAGGATAAGAATTTAAGGGTTCTTACTCCATCGCGGGAGAATACGGGTGAACAAAAGAGGCCTGCGAGGCATTATTTCTACGAATACAGGATGAAAAACACACGGGAGCCTGCGTAGGGGTCCCACCGCTCGTAATTATATAAAGATACTATGAACACAGAAAAAATTCTTATCGCTTATTTCGCCCGTAAAGGGCATGAGACTGACTCCAATTCGGCCAAGCTGGCCGTGCGCGCCGGCGAATTGCTGAAGGCCCGTGGCGAGGAGTATAATTCATTCGCCATCGTGCCTGTGGAGATTTATCCCGAGAATCAGGCCGAGTTCGAGGCTATTACCAAGGAAGAAAACCGTCTGCACCGCCGTCCGGAACTCGTAGGCAAGTACAGTGGTATGAAAAATGTGGAGCGTATCCTCCTCATCGCGCCCAACTGGTGGGAGGCTCTCCCCAATGGGGTGCTGACTTTCTTTGACGACTACGACTTCACCGGTAAGCGCATCGTGCCCGTAATTTCTACCCGCGACGATGCCAAGAAGGTGCGTCAGGAAGTGAGCAATTTCCTTCCCAATACCTGGGTGCTCGATGGAGTAGACGTGGTCGAAGGTAATACGGCCTCTGCCGATGCCGAGCTCAACGCGGCCCTCGATCAGCTCTTCCAGCCCTCAACCTCCAAGTATTGATCGGCTCCCAAGAGTTGAACCAATCCGCAATTATCCTAAGCAGTTGAATTAACCCTCCTTGGATTAATTCTACCACTTACAGTTATTATTAAAAGCATCAATGTCCGACTGCCTTCAAGGCGCTCGGACATTTTTTTGCAAAAAAAAGGTGGAAATATTTTGGTAGTTCAAAAAGTTGTTGTACCTTTGCAGTGTACTAATAAACTAATACACTAAAACAATAGATATGTTGACTATTCAAGATCTCACATTCGCTTACCGCAAAGGTAATCCGGTCATCGACCGGCTATCGCTCGAAGTGGAGGGGGGCTCGGTCGTGGGTCTCCTGGGTTCGAACGGCGCGGGCAAGTCCACGCTTCTTTACCTGATCTGCGGATTGCTCCGCCCGATGGCCGGCCAGGTACTGTACAACGGCTTCGTGCCCGACCGCCGCGAAGTCGGGTTCCTCAACGATATCTTCATCGTGCCCGAGGAAATCTACCTCCCCTCAGTCACCCTCGAGGAGTACGTCAAGGTCAACGCTCCGTTCTATCCGCGCTTCTCACGCGAAAGGATGGATGAACTCATAGCCCTCTTCCGCCTCGCCCCCGACCTCCATTTCGGAGCCTGCTCCATGGGACAGAAGAAAAAGGCTTTCCTCAGCTTCGCACTGGCCTGCAACACCTCGCTCATCATCCTCGACGAACCCACCAACGGACTCGACATCACCTCGAAGTACGACTTCCGCAAGGCCGTCAGCATGAGCATGACCGACGAGCGCACCATGATAATATCGACTCATCAGGTGCATGACGTGGACAAGATCCTCGACCATGTGGTGATACTCGGTGAGCATGGAGTGCTCCTGAACCGGAGCATGGCCGACATCGCGTCGAAGCTCCGCTTTGAATTCACCACCGACCGCGAGGCCATCCGGTCGGCCCTGTTCGCCCTTGAAGTGCCGGGGGGCGCGAATATCGTGACACGCAACTGCGACCCCGACTTCGAGACCGACGTAAACCTCGAACTCCTCTATGAACTCTTCTACCGCCACCCCGGCGTAGGCTCAATACTCTTCTGAATCCCCGACTTTATCCGACTATCGCAATTATGGAAACCGCAAACGTACATACAAACAACATATGGCTCATGATAAAGAAGGAAGCCATGGAAAACCGCCGCAAATCCCTCCTTTTCACCGCCGGATGGACCGGCCTGAGCGGCCTCGTGGGGGGCTGGATGGGATACTTCGGCGTAGGTGGGGGGGAGTACTCCACACTGTTCATCTATGTGCTCATGTACCTGGTGATGACCGCGCTGCTCGCTTCTCTGGCGTTCAACGACATGAAGACCCGCGAGGGACGCATAGCCCTGCTCATGACCCCCGCCACGGCGGGTGCCAAGGTACTCACCCGCGCCATCTCCCTCTTCATAGGCTGCTTCGTGCTCGGCATCCTGGGATACCTGGGTATGGAAGTCTGCCGGACTCTGATCGACGGCGTCGTCAACCATCATTGGGGAGGCCTGTTTTTTCCCCGTTTCAACATGATATTCCGTGGCGCGGGGTATGACGATACCCTCTGGGGGGTGCTCCTCTTCGGTGCCGGAGCCTATTTCGGAGTGGCCTTCTATTTTCTCGGTAGTGTGCTCTGGCCTAAATATTCATTCCTGAAGACAATGGTGGCGGGATGGCTGCTCCAGATGGTGTTCGGAATGGCGGTGGTCTGGATGGCGCGCGGCTCGCTCGTGTGGCTCACCGGCCTTAACCCCGAGGTCTTCATCAAGATTTCCACGCTGATGGTCTATCTTGTGGCCACCGGACTGTTCTTCCTCGCATGGTGGCGTCTGAAGCGCGCCACGGTACTGCCGGGCATTTTCGGATGACTCCTGTCCGCACTCCACCGGACGCACAATACTCAGACATGACTGACACGGCAGGCCCCCGGGCTGCCCATAAAAAAGCAACGCACATATGAACTTCAACGAAGGAAAACCGATATATCTTCAGATAGCCGACCGCATAATGGACGACGTGATCTCCGGCGCCTACGCGCCCGGCGCACGCATCGAATCGGTCAGGGAATTCGCAGGGCGCGTCGGCGTCAACGCCAACACAGTGATGCGCACCTACACCTGGCTTCAGGAGCGGGGCATAATCTTCAACAAGCGGGGCATCGGCTACTTCATAGCCGACGACGCCCCGGAACAGGCCAACACCCTCCTGCGCTCCTACTTCTTCGAGCGCGAAGCCCCTTATTTCCTCGAACGCCTCGCGCGGTTCGGCATAACCCCCGCCGAGCTTTCCTCCCGCTATGCCGCCTTCCTCGGGTAGCAGGCATGAGAATCCGCACATCCCCCCGGGGGCTCTGTCAAATCCTCTATCATCAACCCCATTTGGACAATGAAACCACATACTTTAATATTACCTGTACTGATAGGCGGGACGATATTCACCGCCACCACACTCGACGCTCAGGATGCCGGCACGGGGGCCCAGCTCCCCGCCGGCACGACGCTCGGGGAGATTCCGGCCGACACACTCGACATCCCCGCCTACGACCTTGACGAATTCGTGATCAGCGTGAAGAAGGACGTGGTGCGCACCGACGGCGCCAACCTCACCTACGACCTCGAAGCCGACGACTCCACGAAGGGCCAGACCTTGCTTGAGGCCCTGCGGAAGATACCGATGGTGACCGTCGACGGAAAGGACCAGATATACATCAAGGGGAATTCCAACATCAAGATACTCGTCAACGGCCGCGAGGACAAAATGCTTGAGTCGAACGCCTCCACGGTGTTCAAGACCATGCCGGCCGATGCCGTGGCCTCGATAGAGGTCATCACCGAGCCCGGTGCCAAATACGACGCCGAAGGGGTCGGAGGAATCCTCAACCTCGTGACCGAGCGCAAACAGCGTCAGTACGGCTATTCCGGCTCGGTGAGCGCCGGAGTCTCCTCGCAGATGTATTTCGCCAACCTGCTCGGCAGCCTCAAGCACAGGAACTTCAACGCTGACGCCAATGTCTCCTACAGCAACAACGCCGGCCTCAGCCAGACTAACATTTCCAACAGCGACAGCTACAGCTACCTCACTCCCTCGGCCTATCTCCAGAGCCAGGAGTCGCGGCAGAAGGTCAGCTTCTGGTATATGAGCGCCGACCTCAATATGTCGTGGCAGCCGAATGAGGCCAATCTCTTCTCCTGGGGTGGCTCGTACATGGACATGCACGCCGGGCTCGACGACTGCTCGTCGCTGACCTCGGTCTATTCCGACGCGGGAGAGCTAATGAGCGGCTGGCGGCAGCTCCTCACCGGAAAAATCTCCAATTCCTCGGCCACGGCCCACGCTTCATGGCGCCATGACTTCGACGATGCCGGACAGCGCCTCATCCTGGCCTACGGGTTCAATTACGGGAAAAACCGTATCTCCGCCGACTCCGAAAACACCGGCATCCTGAACTACAGCGATTCCGCTCCCTGGCAGAGCAACCTCAGCACCAACTACACCCGCGAACACACCGTCCAGCTCGACTACTCCAATCCCTTCGGAGCACGCACCCATCTTCTCGAAACCGGCCTGAAAGGAATCTTCCGCCGCAACTCGGCATTCGGCCAAGGCGAGACGGGTGCCTCGGCCGACGCTCCGGCACCTGACGGCGTATCGCTCGTCAATGCCTCCCAGATGCAGGATATCCTCGCCGTCTACGCGGCCTACACCGGCAACTTCGACCACTGGAGCACCTCGGCCGGCCTGCGCTACGAGCACACACGCATGGGAATGGACTTCCATCTCGGCGACTACGATGACTTCCGCACGAATCTCGACGATGTGGTGCCCAACGCCTCGGTCAGCTATCTGTTCTCGCCCGCCCACACGATCCGCCTGGCCTACAACATGCGCATCTCCCGTCCCGGCATCGAGCAGGTGAACCCTTACCGCCTCGTGCTCAGCAATCAGGTAAAGGAGGGTAATCCCGACCTGCGGAGCGAGCGGCAGAACACCGTGTCGCTGTCCTATTCCAACTTCGGCCGCATCCTCGGCGGCAGCGTCACCGCCTCCTACGCCCGCACGGCCAACACCATCGAATCCTATTCGGAATACCGCGACGGCATCCTCTACGATGGCTTCGGCAACTTCGGCGTCAAGCAGCGTACGGAGCTGACGGCATTCCTCAACATCAATATCCTCAGCCAGATGCAGCTCTCGCTCAACGGCGGCCTCAACTACACCGACATCCGTGATCCGAAGTCCGGACGCGGCAACCACGGTTGGGGCGGTAACTGGGGAGCCAACTGGAGTTATACGGCGCCCTACGACATAAAGCTTGCCGCCTACGGCGGACAGGGCTTCCGCAACATCACCATCTCCGGCTATTACGGCGGCTGGTACTATTACGGCCTGAGTGTGTCGCGCGACTTCCTCAGGGACAAGAACTTCAATGTGGCGCTCAACGCCAACAATTTCTTACAGAAGCATAGCAGTTTCCATTCCGAGCAATGGGGTGAGGGATGGCGGCGCTCCGACCGATCGCGCTACCGCAGCTGGAATGTCGGAGTGACCCTGACCTGGAAATTCGGCAAGCTTCAGGAGAAGGCCAAGACGAGCGGCCTCGACATCTCTTCCGACGACCGTGTGAGCGGCGGCAAATCCTCCGGTGGCGGCCAGATAGGCTTCTGACGCCGGTTTCACGCCACTTCCACCTTCCTTTCCGGTCTTACATTCCTTCCCCGTCGGCCCTCATCCGTAAGCGGCGCACAGCATAGATGCCCGTGATGATGAGGGCCGTCAGTATTTCTGCCGCGGGTATGGCCAGCCAGAGTCCGGCCTCGCCGAGGAGGGAGGGGAGAAGTACGAATGCCGGCACAAGGAATATGATGCCGCGCAACAGCGTGTAGGCTATCGAGCGTACGGCCTGTTCCAGACTCTGATAATAGCCTATGAAAGTAATGTTGACGGCGAAGAAAAGCGCGCATATGCCGAAGAGGGGTAGACCCCTCACGGCTATCCCGTAGGCCGGTGCGTCGGGAGTCAGGAACGCCGCCACGATTCCATTTGAGCCGAGGGCGATGCCCGACGTCACCAGCGCTCCGCATATCAGGGAGGTCAGGAGCGCCACCTTCAGCGTGCGGTTGACCCGGGCACCCTGACGGGCTCCGTAGTTGTAGCTGATGATGGGCTGCGCCGACTGCGCCACGGCATTGGCCATCGAGAACACCACCGGAAACAGATAGCAGGCGATGGAATAGGCCGCCACTCCCTGCTCGCCCAGCATGGACATGAACATATAGTTGCCGCTGACCATCATCACGCTCATGGCGATTTCGGTGAGGAAGGTGGCGAAACCGATCTTGGCCATGTAGCCGGTGTTGCGGAGCGAAAGCCTCAGGCTCTTCCCCGATATCCTGAGCCGGTAGAACCTCAGGGTCGAAGAGAACAGGAAGAAATAGACGAGCGCCATCAGGCCCCCTATGACACAGCTGATGGATGTGGCCACGGCCGCGCCCTTGACTCCCATCCCCATCGGGAAAATCATCACGTAGTCGAGGATGATGTTGATCACGGCCGGCACCGCCTGGCACCACATGGCGTATTTCGGCGAGCCGTCGAGGCGGATGAGCATCATGCCGATGCACTGCACCATCACGAACAGCAGGGCCGGAGCGAGGTACACCATATAGTCGGTGGCGTTCCCCAGGAGCTCGTCGCTGCATCCGAGCACGCCGAGGGTCCACTTTGGAGCCAGGAGTATCACGCCCGTCATCAGCAGGGCGAGCAGCGTGCTGGCCAGAAATCCCTGCGTCAGTATTATGTCGGCTCCCTTCACGTTGTGCTCCGAGAGCTTGATGCTGGCTATCACTGACGCCCCGATACCGAACATGAGGCCTATGCCGGTGGCCAGCATATAGGTGGGCGCCACGATATTGACCGATGCGATGCCGTCGGCGCCGACTCCGTGGCCTACGAACATGCCGTCGATTACCGTGATCAGCGACGTGAAGATCATTCCGATAAGTGTCGGAAAAAACAGGGCGCGGAACAATGGCCCGATTTTCATGGTGGCGAAATCCAGACTGTCTCTTTTCATGTCGTTCAGTTTTAAGAATCGTTATAAATCGGTTGCCGGCAGGGTCGGGGCCGTAGGCTGCGGGCAAAAAAAATAGACCGGAAAAGATGTCTTCCGGGCGCACCCGACATCTTATCCAGCCAAATAGTTCCGACTATCGACCCTCCGATGAGCAGTGCAAAGTTACGGATTTTCCCCGAAATATGCAACCGCGCTCCACGCCTCCTCCCCACGCCCGTGCCTGAAAATATACGGTGGGCCGCTGTGCGGCAATTGACGAAGTTTCGTTAACTTTGCAGTCAAGTTATGAGACATTCCTTATCATCATTATCCGGATTGATCGCGGCTGCGGCCCTGGAGGCGGCTTTGCTTTCAGCGGGCTGCGGCCGTGGCGGCACCTGCGTCTCCGTCGAGGGTGACGTGTGGCATACGGCCTACCATGTGAAGTACGTCGGCGCCGAATCCCTTAGGGATTCGCTTGCAGGGGTGTTTGAGGAAGTCGATGCGGCGCTGTCGGTGTTCAACGCCGGGTCCGAGATCAGCCGCGTCAACCGCAACGACACCTCCGTGAGGGCCGGCCGGATGATGAGGGAGGTTTTCGGGGATGCCCTCAGGGTAAGCGGGAAGAGCGGGGGAGCGTTTGATCCCACTGTCGGCCCGCTGGTCGATCTTTGGGGGTTTGGCCGTAGAGGCACGGCGCGCGCTCTGGTCAGTCAGTCGGCCGTCGACAGTGTGCTCCCCGCAGTGGGTATGCGTGAATGCCGGATCGACCGTGAGGGGCGCGTGATTAAGAAATCCCTCAGTACGGAATTCGACTTCTCGGCGATAGCGAAAGGATATGCCTGCGATGAAGCGGCCCGTATGCTGGAGCGAAACGGAGTGACCTCCTATCTGATAGAGATAGGGGGGGAGATAGTGGGAGCCGGTCTTAATCCGGAGGGAAGACCGTGGCGCGTCATGGTGGAGAATCCGCTGAGTCCACCCGACAGCGTGGGGGCGAGCGGCCTTGGAGTGGTGGAAGTAAGGGATAAGGCCCTGGCCACATCCGGACGCAGCCGGCGTCAGCGTAAGGCCGACGGCCGGACACTCTCGCATATAATCAATCCTCTCACCGGCTATCCGGAAGTGAGCTCCGTGCTGTCGGCTACAGTGCTGGCTCCCCGGTGCATGACGGCCGACGCATTCGCCACTGCATGCATGGCTATGCATCCCGACAGCGCTTTGGCGATGCTCGAAAGGGAGCCGGAAGTGGAGGGGCTTATCGTATTGGCCGACAGTACGGGCTTTTCACTGAGGGTGCTGACCACTTCCGGTTTCCGGTTATTGGCCGGATGATATCCGCCCTCCGGCAAGGTCTGTATAATAAGGCGATATGCGGAATACGTTTAATTACGGAATGCGTTTAATTGCGGAATACGTTTCTTATTTAGGATTTAATCAACCAACATCATATGTCAAAAAGAACAAGAATACTGAGCCTATTCGTGGTTTTCCTGATGATGGCGGCCGCGTCGGTGAGCGTTAACAAGTCGCTGTTCGGGCATGGCATGCAGGGGGGCTTCTGCACGGAGGCCTCATCCGGCGCGCCGGCCGACAGCGTTACGGTGCTGCCCGACGGCACCACCGTCATCCATACCGGAGCCATGTCGGGCACCATCAGTGGCTACGCCGGTACGGTGCCGCTCGACATCCATATTAAAGACAACCGCATCACCGGAATACAGCCTCTGGAGAACACGGAGACCCCGGCTTTCTTCAAGCGTGCGGCCGTGATTCTGGAGCAATGGATAGGAAAGACCCCGGCGGAAGCGGAGGCGCTGAAGGTGGATGCCGTGAGCGGCGCCACTTATTCATCCAATGCCATCATCAATAATGTAGGCGTAGGGCTTGCCGCCTACGACGGTGAGGGAGCCCGGAATACGGCTGCCGTACCCGTAAAGATATGGATAGCCCTCGGAGTGACGCTTGCGGCGTGCGTGTTGCCGCTGTTTGTGAGGAACAAGGTCTACCACACGGTGCAGATGGTGGCCAACGTCGTGGTGCTCGGATTCTGGACAGGTCAGTTTCTTGACTACTCCCTCATGCTGAAGTACACATCGGCCGGATTCACGTGGCCCACCGCGCTGATAGCCGTGGCCATGCTCGCCGCGGCCTTCATCTATCCGCTCTTCGGCCGCCCGCAGCATTATTGCAGTCATATCTGTCCGCTGGGATCAGCCCAGCAGCTTATGGCCGAAATATGCGGATACAAGGTGCGCCTGTCCCGCCGCGTGGTGAAGGGGCTCGACTGGTTCCGCAAGCTGCTGTGGGCCGCCCTCATGCTGCTTCTCTGGGCCGATTCCTTTGTGGGCTGGATGGACCTTGAGCTCTTCCAGGCGTTCCAGTTCGAGTCGGCGTCGGCGGCCATCATCATCGCGGCCTGCGTATTTGTGCTGCTGTCGGCTGTGGTGGCCCGTCCGTACTGCCGCTTCGTTTGTCCGACGGGATCGCTCTTCAAGCGTGCCGAAAACTTAGATTAATGTAATCCATCCTCCATAAAAATGAAAAATCCGGTTTACCTCATCATCCTCCTCGCCCTTGGTCTCGTATTCACCACCTGTAAGTGGGTGGCCGCAACCTCTTCCCCCGAGGCGAATCAGACAGTGGAGAAATCCACCGTCGACGACATAATGACGCGCACCAGCGTGCGCGCGTATTCCGACCGTCCCGTGGCGAAGGAGACGGTCGACACCCTGCTCCGCGCGGCTATGGCGGCCCCCACGGCAGGCAACAGGCAGCCCTGGCGTTTCGTAGTGATCGACGATAAGTCCACTCTTGAATATATAGGACAGAATTTCAAAACCATGTCGATGGCCGGCAAAGCGCAGCTGGCCGTGGTGATGTGCGGCGATGTCAACGCCACTTTCTCCGGCGAAGGGGTCGGCTACTGGATACAGGATGTCTCCGCAGCTTCCGAAAACCTCCTTCTCGCCGCCCATGCCATGGGCCTTGGAGCCGTGTGGTGCGGCATCTATCCCATGACGGAGCGTGTGGAGCAGTTCTCGTCCCGGCTCGCCCTCCCCGCCGACATCATACCGATGGCCTGCATCTGCATAGGCTATCCCGCCGGCCCGTCGACTCCCAAGGACAAATGGCACCCCGAGTACGTACACTACAACACCTGGGCTGATACCGGGGCGAAGTGAACGCGCTCCCTCGTGGAGGCGCCTGAATGCAGGCGTCCCCTCCTTCGGAACAAGATTTAGGCAGACTTGAAATGATTGTATGGTCAACCATTTTAAGTCTGCCGTTGTTATAGTGATGTATGATGGAAATTAAGGAAAATATCGGGAATCCCGCTCTGGGATGCAAGATAGGGCAGGCCTACCATATACTCCTGTCCCAGTTGGCCGGAGCCCTGAAGGATGAAGGACTCGACATCACCGTCGGTGAATACCTCGTGCTCCGGGCCGTATACAGTAAGGAAGGGCTGCAGCAGTGTGAGATCGCGGACATGGTGGGCAAGGACAGGGCAGCGGTATGCCGTTGTGTGGCGGGGCTGGAAAAGAAAGGTCTCGTAGCCACGGAAGCCGTAAGCTACAAATGCCTCAGGGTCTACCTTACCGATAGGTCGAGGGAGATGCAGCCGAGGGTCATGAAAGTGGCCGCCCTCAGGCATCAGGCGCTTGCCGGCCTCACCGTCCCCGGCGACCTGGAGATATTCAACCGGATACTCGACGCAATAATAGACTCAAAACAATAGACACAAAACACATAGACACAAAATAAAATAATCTTAAGAAGAAAGGAAAAACACTATGATTACACTGACAATTTGGTCTGATTTCGCATGTCCCTATTGCTACATCGGTGAGACTCGTCTTGAAAAAGCCATCGAAGAACTTGGAGTGAA
Source organism: Bacteroides sp. (assembly GCA_014802425.1). Classification (GTDB taxonomy): domain Bacteria; phylum Bacteroidota; class Bacteroidia; order Bacteroidales; family Muribaculaceae; genus Lepagella. Next base: position 99,031 of record JAAVCH010000022.1, on the reverse strand, counting down.
GGATCAGGTAGTGATCGATTACCGCGCGTTTGAACTCGATCCCACTGCATCGAAAGAGGTGGTTTCGTCCACTCCGGAGCGCTTCGCGAAGAAGTACCGCCTCACCCTTGAGGGTGCGGAAGAGCAGATCGGGCAGATCTCGTCGCTCGGACGCGAGCTCGGCATCGACTTCAACTATGCCACCACGCAGTATTCCAACACCCGCGACGCCCACCGCCTTATGAAACTCGCCGAGGCAAAGTATGACCGCGAGACCGTGGCGCGTCTCAACGAGCTCCTTTTCAAGGCTTATTTTGTGGAGAATCTTGTCCTGGCCGACCATAAGGTGCTTCTCGCCAAAGCCCTCGAAGCCGGTATGAAGGAGGACGAAGTGAAGGAAGTGCTCGACTCCGGCAAGTATGATGACGAAGTGCGCTTCGATGAGCGCGAGGCAATGATGAGGGGTGTGCACGGAGTGCCCTACATCGTATTCAACGGCGACTTCGCAGTGCCCGGCGCTCTGACGCTTGACGGCTTCAAGTCGGCCATCGAGCGCACCATGAGGAAAGTGAAGGACAGCGAGCCTGCCGAGCGGGCGCATCAGTGCGGTCCTGACGGTTGCGAGCTCCTCTGAGTTTAACGTAAAGTAAAGAAAGGAAAGACGATGATACGTACGCTTCAGGTACAGGGTGTATTCGCCGAAAACACCTATTTCTACATTGACGGACATACGAAGTCGGGATTCCTGATCGATCCCGGCGCCCAGGCCGGCATAATCTACGACACAATCGTGAGGAACGGCTGGCACATAGAGAAGATACTGCTCACCCATGGCCATTTCGACCATATGGGAGCGGCCGAGCTGCTGAGGGAGAAACTGGCGGCCCCCATCTATATCTATCCCTCCGACGCCCGCTATCTCACCGACCCGTATCTCAACCTGAGCGCGAATTCGGGAGATCCCATCACGGTGCCCCACTACGAGGAGCTTCATGACGGAGAGATAATCCGCCTTAAGGCGAATTCCGGATTCACGCTTAAGGTGATCCATACTCCGGGCCACACCCCCGGTTCGGTGACATACTATTCCAAGGACGAGCACGCGGCCTTCGTAGGCGACCTGCTTTACCGGCATGGTCCGGGCCTGACCAACTTCCCGGGAGGAGACCGCTATACGCTTGAGCAGTCCATCATCAACAAAATACTCACCCTGCCGCCGGAGACGATGCTCTATTCCGGGCATTCATCCCCTATGACGGTGGCTGAAGAGACACGACTTCTCATCTCAGAATGATACATTGGAAGATGTCCGCACCGTATCGCGGTGCGGACATTCATATGTCAGTTCAGTTACAGCATAATATTGATAGTTAGTAAGTTGCGCTTTAAGTATACAAAATTGTATTTTACGGGGTTCACACCTCCAATTTTAACAATTCCGGCTCTCATCGTAGTGGCGCGACTAAACAAGAATTTCGCGGGGTTGCTCTTCATCAGTTTCTTCTGAAAAAGATGGGATTAAATTTGGGGGACATTCCTTGTAATGGAATTACGCTGGATGATATTGATGACGGAGCGATTGAATATTTCTTGGATAATGCTATCGGGGAAGGGTCGTATGTAACTGAATCGTGTAAATCTTCCAAAGAGGATGTATTGTACAATTTAGGTCTTTTAAGGATGGTATTCCCACAAACGGTGCGGTTCTGCTATTCGGGAAACATCCTCAACGTAGATTTGTAACGTCCAGTTTTAAGATTGGCAGATTTGGTGTGGATGACGCAGACTTGTTAAGTCAAGACCAAATAGAAGGGAATCTTATTCAAATGATTGATAAGATAATGCAGGTGTTAAGCAGCAAATGTCTTATCCGTCCGATACATTACGAGGGTTTGCAACGGAAGGAACCGTTGGAGATTCCAGAAGATGCGCTTCGTGAAATAATCTTCAACAGCATCGTCCACAAATTGCAATTCGGTACGTGGAATCAGATGAGTATTTATGATGACCATATTCGTTTGTGGAATGAAGGTGTATTGCCGGAAGATTATACCGTAGAAACCCTAATGAGTAAGCATACCTCCAAACCGCGTAATCCGAAGATGGCTCAGGTGTTCTACCGTGCCGGATTCATTGAGGCATGGGGACGTGGCTATGAAAAGATAATGAAGGCTTTCGATAAAGCTAATCTTAAACGTCCGGAATTTACTGTTGAGCAAGGAGGTGTTACAGGCGTGATTTATCGTGAGATTGTCATGTCTGTCAGGGGTGATAAACAACCGATACAAACCGATATAAAACCGCACCAAAACCGAACCAAAACGGACTAAAACCGAACATAAAAATAGAATTATAGCGTTGATCTCGGAGAATACTGCAATAACAAGAGTAGAGATTGCCGAAAACCTCGGACTACATGAAAGTAGTGTTCAACGAAGATTGGCTGACAAGACTCTGTTCCCTGACTGACGGAAACAGGTTTTCTTAGCCGGAGTAGCCTTCATGATAACAAAAGGAGCCGTCAACAATGACGACTCCGGATGACTTTTAGTCATCAGTATGGGCATAGTCAGGTTGCTGACAGGTTACTCCTCAACAGAACCCGTTTCCTCGTCCGGCTACAACACAAAAATTATGTTTATGAGATAAATTAAAAATTTTTTAATTAGCTTTGCTTGTCACTTCTGAGGCAGACTCCCCTCGGACACACTTACTGAAACACTATCTTTAACCCGTGAGTGCCACTCACGGGTTAAATTTTCTTATCACTGGGTCTCTCTCAGCTCCTCTATCAATTCTTCGAGGATATAGTCGTCGCTCATCAGTTGCAGACCATATTTCGGGTCTGTCATCTGCTCATATACCTTGGTGCCGTAATAAAGGTCAAGGGCACGCTCTGGCGATATTTTCAGGGTATCAGACAAGAGCATTATTATTCGGCTTTGCTTACGCCATAGTACGCTGTCTCTCATACGTTATAACCATTTATCTCGGCACAATCTCCGAATTTATGAATGTCAAATATTTGTCTATTATCTCCTGATTGAGTATGCAGATCTGATGGTTGACTTTCTTATAGCGCAACTGACCGAGCGCCTGTTCTGCCGTGATGATACCGTTCTCATAGTCTTCAACAGTATCGATGACGTTATCGTTGGCCACACCACCCTCCACGATATCATACTGTTTCTGACTCTCCCCTCCGCGCCTACAGTCAATCACATGCTCAAGCCATTCGAGATCGTATGAGTCAAATACCTTGACGCGAAAACCGTCGGTCTTTACCAAGGTATAATCCAATGTATATGCCGAGACAATCGGGTGAGTATTTCGGCCTTTTCTTTCCGCAATTGTAACAGCCCACGACTTTGCCTGTTCATGTAGATTCGTGAGATAGAACCCCTGCCCGAAGTCTACCTTCTTTCTGCCAAGTCCCACCAATGGAGCTGCCACTGCTATGTATGAACCGTGATAAAGTGTTATCATAGTCCAGCCTCCCAGTTTAGAAGCGTCTCGCTAATATCGTCAGTAACCCAATCAAGACTTTGCGTATGAAGTTCCTCATACCTTTTTATAAGCCTGTTCTTGATTAAGCCCTGTTTGCTCAACCGGTCGTGCATCTCCTTGCCTGAGATACCTAACTTACGAGCACCGCTCTCAATCGCCATTACAGCGAAATGAATCCGGCGGTATATTTCGTTGTCTATATCCATATCAAATTAAATTAATAATGTATCATTAGAAGTGATAATCATTTAATTTAAATCTTATCTTCCAATATTCCTATGAAATTTATTAAGGATAAGGTCATTGACACAGTTAAAAGCATATCTTTTCGAGTTGATGTATCTTTATGTGTCAGTTGATTTGCAATCCCCTTTACTCCTTTTACATAATCTCGTAATTCCTTATTATGTTTGCCACTTAATTTATATTTAAAATATGCTAAAAACATTCTTTCAGCATCAGCCTTACCTATTTTTGTGCCTGTCTCATCTTCTTCTCCATGAAGTGCTGGATTATAGACTAACTGTCCAAGAGATACAAGAACTTCCCTACACAATACTCCAATAGATTGAAAATCCTCTACATCATTAGCAGCTAGGCTGTTACTTCTGATTTTACCAACCATTCTATTAATTTTCCCCCAGTCATCTAACTGAACAAGAACATCAACATCGTTCTTTCTATAATTATCAAGTCCCGTTAGCGTAGGAGTAAATAATTCACGAATAAATTCTCTTCGTTCTTGGTAGGAGGGGAAATCCACTTTCCATTTTCCATACCAATCCCAAAGACTATCAAAAGTATTATTATATGGAATACCCATTTTTTTACACATTGATTTGACATCAACGTGTATTGTTTGATACCTTTCATTTACATTCTGAATACGCTCACCTCCAGTAGCTACTGATACCATAATATTACGAATGGTATCTAAGTTCTGACGTAGTTCTTTATATTCTGGTGGAACTATCTCCTCAATTGTTTCTTTCTCTTTAGTTATTATAGAAGGAACTATTTTGGTGATAAATTTTGAACTTCCATCAACTTTGGTAATCTCAGTCATGCAATCAGAGATCTGTGTTTCAAATAATTCTATTTGTAATTTGCTGTAAGATGAATATTTCTTCACTGCAACCTTAACCTCGATAGTATATTCGATATATCCATCGAACCAAGTATTGTCATCAATATTGGCAATCTTAATATTCGCATCACTGAGCAAATTACAAATATCGTCCTCACCACGTTCTTTCAACATTAGTTTAACGAGGTCAATAAATTTGGAAAATTCAGCCGGATTTTCGTAATTCATTTATTATTCCTTTTTTATCAAAATTATATAGCAATATGGATTCTATTAGATAGTTAAGACTTTGGAGGATTCTTCTCCGAATTGGGAGATAACGCGGACGCAGATTTTGCGACCGGGGCGGCGTTCGATGGCAGAGCTGCGGAAATCGTAGAGGGTGTCCCACACTTCGTCGTTGAGTTCGAGTTTGAGAGTGGTTTCGGCTTTCTTAGTCTTGGAAGATGCGAGGCTGTTTAGACCTTTCTTCCACGCGTCAAATTCTTTTTTATTGCCACCGCAGAAGTGTATTTCGCGGACGATGAACTGTTGTTCATCATAGTTATCGTCAATTTCCCAGTAGGCGATATCTTCAACAGAACGAGCTTTTACGTCGTCTTTGATTGGGTCGTAAATATCGAGGCCGCGGATTTCAACGTGACAGGAAACTTCACTGTCATAGACTATGGCAATATCTGGCTCACCTATTGTGATAAACGAACCTGCACCCTTATCTTTTTTCAAAAGACCATCTTGCATAAGGTCATCGTGCATACGCACCTTGCTGACGGTGTATGTGCCCATATTGTAGTCTTCGTTGTTGATGGAATCTTCAAATGAAAAACCGAGCAGCACAAGCCACGAAGCACCTTCATTTCGCGCTTTGCTACGGAAAGCCTTGACCGCCTCACCTACTGCGACTTTACTGACTGTGCCGAATTTCGGCCCGATATGGAAATAGACTAATCGGTCTTCGCCGTCACCATCGGTGTACCATCCACGTGCGTGGAGATACGGATGGCTGACCGCCTCGACTTGCTTGAATGTAGCTCGCTGACTCTTATCGCCATTACGAATACCCGACGTTTGGAGGTGGCTGAAAATACGGTCTTGAAACAGTCGGTTTTCTTCTGCCTCGTTGGGACGGTCGTCAACCGATTCCGGCGATGCTACATTATAGCTTTGCAGGGTCTCTACAGTAAACGGACCGCTGACGCGAATCCGTTTCTTATCCTCTAACGGTTGATCGTAGAGGGTCTCAAATGCTTCTTCTTCCTCCCCTATAATCGACTTCATCGTTATATGGGGAACTGTTCTATATTCAAAACCTTGACGTATATTGCCATTCTCCTTATCGAAAAGCTCGTAGTAAGGATATAAGGCAGTAGTGAGTCGAGTTTTAGCTATATTGAGAGCGATACGCGACGTATCAATCGTAATCCAACGGCGACCCCACTGTTCCGCGACAAAGGCTGTTGTACCGCTACCACAAGTTGGATCAAGCACCAAGTCGCCGGGGTCCGTTGTCATTAAAATACAACGTTGAATTGGCTTGGTCGAAGTTTGACAAACATACTTTTTGTCCTGTTCGGCGGTGCCCATTGTATCGTCCCATAGATTGGTTAAATTAACAACAGGAAAGTCATCAATGTATAATTTATAGTTTATAGAATCCTTGGTTTTTATAATCCGGCCAAGCGATGCTAACTTTTCCATTCCCGTAGGGTAAGTAGCAGACCAATGGCGTGCTTTTGGAGGATAGTATGTCTTCCCATCAAACGTAAATGGTTGTGGCTCTTTTGGCGGATCCTGAGAGGTAATAGGGCCACCTAAAAACACCTTTGCACCTTTTGGTAAGGATTTGGGATTTAATCTTTCAGAATCAGTTATGGGACGTATAACGCCATTAGATTCCTCAACTCGATTATATCTTAACCCAACGCCTTCTGTAAGTGTCTTGGGGATAAATAGTTTCCGTATCTTTACATTTCCCTTATCTTTAGCATACCATAAAATATAATCAGAAATATTACTTATCGAATCCGAAACTAATCCACCACTTTTCTTAGTGGTAATTTGACTCACAAAATTCTCGCTACCAAATACTTCATCAAGAAGATTACGAACAAGATGTACGTTCTCATCTGAGATTTGGACAAAGACAGAACCGGACTGAGTAAGCAGTTCTTTAGCAAGAACAAGACGGTCTCGCAAATAGGAAAGATAACTATGTATACCAAGTTCCCAAGTATCACGGAATGCCTTAATCATTTCCGGTTCTCCGGTGACACTCTCATCATTGTCCTTAACATCGCGAGAATTAAGTTTCATCTGCCAATTAGAGCCATATTTTATCCCATAAGGAGGGTCGATGTAGATAGTCTGAACCTTGCTTGCCATATTCTCACGATTAAGCAGTGAGTTCATCACGAGCAACGAATCACCTTGAATCAAGCGGTTCTTCCAATCCATTGAATGGGTATAATAATCCGCCACCCGTTCAAGTTGATTTTCAACTTCGGTACGCATATCCTCAGGAGAAAAGAGCATCGGTTGGTATGACTTTTGTTCCTGTTTCACCTGATAAAGCCGTTTGATAAGCATTTCGGGATTAATATCCTCATGCACATATAGCGAACGTATATCTACCCGGAGATCAGGCGATTTTGTTTCATCGTCATCATTGGCATACTTTCCGAGCCAATATAGTTCGGGATCACGCCCACGGTCAAAGTCATTTTTGAATGTTCGGTATTGACTCATGGCGGGTATACCGGCAATATTCATAGCTTCTTCGCCCGCAAGTTCAGAAGTCGGGATAACAGTTCGGGAATCATCGGGGTGCTTAATTGATTCTACCGGTTTTTTATTAGGATCTATCATAATTGGGCGATTTTGGCGAGAAGAATTGGTTTTATATTGTCTATATCCGAGACTTCGAGAAAATCCCATCGGCCCAGCGAGACGAGCGCATTAGCTGCCGGAATCCACCAGTCAGTTGTATATTTACGTTTTTCAGCCTTATGGCCGGTAACGTCGTTGCTCCAACCTGAAATTTCAATAATAAGGTTCACGGTTTCGCCGGATTGAGTTTTAACTTTTGCGATAAAATCAGGAATGAAATCGTGTTCCTCGTCGAGATAAAGATAGGGGATACGGAAATCAAGGAATTGATTCTTAACATAGCATTGCACTGCATCCACTTCCTCAAAAGTCTTTGCAGCTATTTGCTCCCATGAATCTGTGTCGGCGACTACATAGTTGACGTGGCTCTTCGTCGTGGCATAGACAGATTTTGTCGTGGAATTATGGACATGACGTGTCGAGCCTTCGGGATTATAGTAATTGAGAATGGCTGAAATGCGATCTTCTCCTTTGGCGGCCTGACGGATACCTTCATAGATTGAAGCAACGACGTTTTTCTTGTCAAAGAAAACAACAAGTCGACGCAGATCGGGCGAACCATCACCACCGACAATTTCAACCTGATTGTAATACCACTCCTCGACAATCTTACGAAGTCTGGCAAATTTCTGGAACTGGCGTCCGGTTTCCTTGTCAGTATATTTTTCGCGTATAAGGTCGCGGGTAAGTTGGTAGATTACCTGAGCGTCGCGGATGTCGTGATATTCACTCTTGAGCACAACCTCTTTATCTCCCTCGCGATTAGTTACTGCTGATTCAAGGACAGTCTTTGTAGGAATCTCATTGAAATTCAATCGGAATTTCGACAGACCGAAATAGTCGAATGGAATATCGCCCTCTTTAGTTTCGCAGCGATACCCAATAATATTGGGGAACCTGATTTCTAATGCACGACGCTCCGGCATCGCGAAAACTGGAGTACGCGGTTTTGCAGGTGGAGGAGTTCCTGTGCCTCCGCCCTTAAAAGTCTTGAATGGCACGCCGATAATATGTGCATACTCAGGTGGAAATTTCCAAGTTATATTTTCAGGTTTATAACGCTTAACGTCTATTGACCCTATTTCTTCACCATCTTTATTATACGGACGAAGTTCATAACTGCGACGACGAAGTGCGCGACCGGCGACCTGCTCACAAAGCAGTTGTGAACCAAAAGCACGGACACCCAAAACATGGGTTACAGTATTTGCATCCCAACCTTCTGTTAGCATCGAAACAGACACCACACACTTTATATGCGAACCAAGAGTCCCAAGTTTTCCGACACTGTTTACGACTTCACGTAATATGTCGCCCTCCGTAAGCGCATCAGCACTTCCGGCACCATGAAGTTGTGCATATTCACGTTTGAAGTTCTCTATCTCTTCTCGAAATACTTTTTTGAAATCATCGCTGACAACACCGCCTGCGTTATCAATGGCCGCGCTGTCAATCAGAAGACTCGGTTGGCGATTTAAAGGAATGCCATCTTTATAATTGGAGAATATAGGGAAATGGCCGTCAACATATATTGTATTTCCATCTACGTCTACAGTCTCATATCCGGCTATGTATTTGAATACTTCTTTACTTACTGTAGTATTATTGCACACGACTATAAACACCGGAGGCGTAGAAAATACATTTACAGCTTCCTCGCCTTCCTGGCGAGTGCCCCGATTATATTCTTTGTAGTCCTTGACAAATTGGTCAAGGGCTATTTGAAGAAGGGATGGAAGGTTGGCAGGAGCTTCCGCTTTAATTTCTTCTCCTTTTTCCTTTGCTTCCTTTCGAGCCTTTTTCTGTCCCTTCTTAGGGAGTTCTTTGGAGATGTGCTCGTAAATATTTCGGAGTACAGGTTCTTCAAGCTCATGCGAATCATCGAAAGCCGGCAGGAAAGGAATCTTTACAAGCCCACTTTCAATGGCATCTACCAGACCAAAATCACTAACAACCCAAGGGAAAAGCGAGTATTCAACGTAGCCTGAGCCTTTTAAATAGTAGGGAGTTGCCGAGAGATCATAAACGTGTTGAATCTTATAGCCCAATTTTTTAAGTTGACGCAGGCCCTCATACCATACCATCGCCTTTTCATTTTCTTCTTGATCTTCGGAATCAATCTTGCCCTCTTTTTTCCGAGGAAGGTAGCAATGGTGAGCTTCGTCGTTTATCACGAGAATACGTTTGCTTTTAGGCATACGTCCAAGAAGACGAGAGATAACTGAGGCATACCCTTCCTTGTCGTTTTGTTTTACCATGCCCTCGCCTTCGCGATAAACAAGTTTTCCATCGAGGGGACTTGATTTTTTACCAGAATATACTTTTGGCTCAAATTGATGATAGTTGGTAATGGTAATGGAATTGTTTAAGCCGCCGAGCAGGGATTCGTATGCACGAGGCACTAAACTGCGTACGTGGTAGTAATCGGTCTTTTGGAAATCATTTGTGGAACTTTCATCAACAAAAAGCACACCAAGGCGGTCGCGAATAGTTATTCCGGGCGCAACGATTAAAAAATGCTCTGCAAATCGGGTATCCTGAGCATTGATTTTTTTATTGATGAAATTATATAGAATGAGCATCGCCATCACAACCGTCTTACCGGTTCCGGTTGCCATCTTGAAAGCTGTTCGAGGCAAGACATCTTCATAGAATTTAGAGACAGTCTCTACTCGCTCATTAAGCTGACGCAAAATTTCACGTCCGACATTAGGATCAAGATCCGCAATTTCATTCAAGTAAACTGCTGTTTCAACAGCTTCTCGCTGACAGAAGAACAGTTTTTGATAATTCTGACGTTCGGGATTATTAAACCAAAAATTAAGTAGTTCCTTAGTAACGCGAGTAGCTTTAGGATAACCGGCCAATCTCCATTTCTTGACTTCCTCACGAATTAGGTTGATGAAAGGAGCATTAGGGTCGTCAGTTCCCACATCGTNTGTGGTGAAGAGAGCTGTTTCGGGTCGATTAGGCGCAATACCAATATGGGAATAATAAGGGCGCCGACCTTCTAAAATCTTGTTATAATCAAGATTTCCATTAAGATCTGCGTCATAGTGGAACTTTGGTTCCTCGTATGGATTATTCAANATTGGTGAAAGGTTCTCTTTCATGCGCATTTAATNAGGAAACATCCCCGTAGCATCTGAAGNCCGACCAAAGCCTATAACGACTACAAGGATGCTCCCAAAGGTTTTCGGCTCTCGCGGNATGTCTTTTTGTTTATAGACTGGTCANTTTCAGATTTTCGNTACTTAGNAAATGTAAAATTACAAAAAAATATTGAGGTAGACAAGGCTTTATGCTAAATAGCATAATTGTAGAACCGCTGTCAAACAGAGATGTAGTTTTGATAAAACAAAACACCACTGAGAGGGTGCTGTATTGCCTCTCGATAGTGTTGAAGTTTAGTAGAGTTTGGGGCCACTTCTGCGTTGTTTGGCTTTCTGTTCATCGCGGTAACGGCGAATGGCTTCTTCAATGCTGAGTCCGGGATGACGGCTCAACCACAGTTTGAAATCNTCNGANATTCCATCNCNANAGGCAAANCCTTGATNNTCNTGTNCTCCNCCTCTGAAAGNATGNGNNGANANGGNAATTCCNGCTCNCNGTGATTGTGTACTTGTCGANCGTTGCGGNGNATCAGGATTGGAACNGTAAATGCNCGGAATCATACGNTNNGGATCNAATTTGATATACANNGTCGGATNATTACCTTGGCAACCATCNACNCGGATTGTCTTGCCAGCGACATAATCATTGATCTGCTTTTGGGTAAACTGAACACCCTTGTAGCTTTTAATGGGTACAATAGTGCCATCGGCATACATCCATTTTGACTGCGGATGTAGAGGTTTGTTCCTGCCGAGATGTGCCTTGATATTGCCGTAACTGAAACGGCGGTCAATCTTCGATGCCGGNAAACGCTTNCCCTTTCGGGTGTNCCATAGNCCTTGAACTTCANTTGTGCCACGTTTGAATGTGTATTCTACACCGACACCTGAGGACTTCAGCTTTGCCTCAAATTGCTCGAATGTTGAGATTGAATTATCGTTCCAAGCTGCTTCAACCGCATTGAAAATCTCATAGCGGATTTTCTCATTTCNGTGAAGTCTGTTGACGATTGTCTGTCGCTTACTGTCGGAAATATGAAGCCCGTACTCTTTTGTCAGGTCAAGACAAATATNCTTGTTCCGCTCATAATCGTTCTTGTCAGAGATNGTNTCGCNATAATTATTGATACGGCTGAACACNATATGGCAATGCGGATAANCCTTGTCAAGATGCCGAACNANGATGTANGGAGTATCAANNATNCCCATTCTTTCCATNTATTTCCGGGCNATNTCCACCATTTTCTCATCGTTGATTTTGTACTTGTCATCGGCGTGGAAGTTAAGCGAGATATGTCCGACCGGATTTTTAAGACGCGGATTAAGGGCGCGGTTATCCTCAAAGGAAGCGATGATGCTTTCTCTACCTTCCAAGTCTGACACATCTTTAAGGTCAATTATGCGCCACTCATTGCAGGGTGTTCCGTCCGGATTATCCTTCTTTTTACGGGTTACATAATCGATGCATCCTCCGAAGCTACTGCCTTTTGTAATCTTTCCCATCATAGGGTGTCGGGGGTATCACGATAGATTTTAATCAGTGAAAGAACGAAATTCTTGCAGGCGATCATTTCCTGATATGTGCGGATAAACTGCTCATCACTTGCTCCGCCTTTGATAATCGCGCTTACAAATTTGGCATTGCGGATCAGGTTTTCCGCTATTCCCTGAATGTCGCGGATAGCCTTCACGTATTTCGGTTTGAGGCCTTCGTCCACCTTACAGTGAAGGGCGGCATGGCGCATGTATTCCGAACGGTTGAGTCCGGCAACGAATGCCTTGTCGGTTATCTCCTTGTACTGGTCTATGTCGAGTTTCACCGCCACGAGGATTGACTTCCGTTCTTCGGCGGGGAGTTTGGGTCGCCCTTTTGAGGGGCGGGAATTGGATTGTCTCATTGTCTGGGGGATTTAAAGTTTGTGACCATCGGGAGCGGAATGGGGGCGAGTCGTTTTCGGATGACTTGTAATACGAAAACATAAACTCGCTCCATCCCATTCCGAACGCTGCAGATATTTTCAGATTAAGATGTTCCGAGAGGATGGCGTTGATATAGCTGCCGACGTTTGCTTAGTAGTCATTTTGTTTCAGATTCTAAAGGGTTATTGATTTTATCAGTTCTTGGGTTATACCGTTCAACTAATACGAGATTACATTGCAGGTCATCAATGAGTTTCTGTAACATCGGATTGCGCTGTATCATTGCTTGCAGTACAGATTGGTCCGGCTCGATTTGCAGTTGGTAGTCTGCCAATGGTCGGGGCGTTGTCCGTTTTCGTTATGTTTAATAATTGTAAAAAATCATCGGTTTTTTATAACGAACAAGCCCCTGATGATGTTAATGGAAAGCAAGTGCCAACCTGCATTGTGCAGGCTGGCACTTGCCGTATAAACTGATCTTCTAAATAAGAACAACCAAATATCGTAAAATATGATTATGCTCACATTCCGAGTATGGCAGCCGGTGCTATACCGAGAATAAGGCATATGGCTCTGGCAATACGCAGGGTCGGTTCAGCACGTCCGGAAATATAGTCGCTGACTCTTGAAGGACTTACTCACAGCTCCTTTGCAAGCTGTTTTTGAGTCATCCCTTTTTCCTCGATGGAAAGGCTGATCAACTCTCCGATAGTGGGCTTCGCTATCGGATAATGAATTTTCTCGTAGGCTTCAACTACATCTGAAACAATGGTAAGCTCTATGGCGTTCTTGTCGTTTGTTGGAGTTTCATCAGTCACAAGTGGCAACAGTTCCTCAATACGGTTGAGTGCATACTCATATTGCTGTTTTGAAATTTCCATATTGTTGCTATTAGATGGTTGAACAATCAATTTTGTCATACTCACTATGAGGCCCGACAAATCGAATGAAGATTCTTTCGATAGTAAACTTTATCACTACGACTAACCGATAGTTATTGCCTTTTATATTGAAGACGTAGTGCTGGTTGCCGACATAGTCTGTTGCCGGGAAATCCTCGCGTATTTCCGACAGATTGTGCCATTGCGCTTGCTGAGCAATGTCGTACCATCGCTCCAACGCAATTCTTGAATCTCCGTTTCCGGCGGATTCATAGAACTCTTTGAGTTTTCTATGTGAGATGATGGGCATGACTTATCTATTTGCCAAGGTAGTAATAAATTTTGAAATGCAAAAGTTATAACCTGAATAGTTTTGTAATTCGGAATCATTTTAATGAAATCGCTTTTGACGCATCGCGTTTTCTCTCATCGACAACCGCAGCGTAAATCTGGGTGTTTTGGACACTCTTATGAGTCAGCATCTTACTGATAGTCAGAATATCCACCCCATTGGCGGCAAAAAGGGTAGCGAAACTGTGACGCATAGAGTGGAAGGTAATCTTTCGGGTTATTCCGGCAATTTTCAACAATGCGCGCAATGTTGACCAGTATCCGGCAGCAGAGTTGTGGAAAATCGGTCCATTCCCGTTACTGCGCTGACGCTGTGCCTTAAGCAGATAATTGCGGAATCCTTTGCAGAAATCCACTGTAAGATCACCGAAAGAACACTTATTCTTGCAGTAGATGGTAAAATGGCGTAGTACATAATCCCACTTCTCATACAAGTGTATTTACCTCTTTTTACTCTTGGTATATTATTTCTTTCGCTGCCTTGAACAGCTATGAATTGCTGATACCGAATTTTTCCAATATATCCTTAGTGGTGTAGAACTAAGTTATCGGCTGCTTCTCTTTTGCCGGGCGTAACTGATAAGGGTGCGAACCATCAAAAAGAGCATTGAGGCTTTCCCCGATGCAATATTTAAAACCGATGAGTGTGGCACCCGTGAAGCGTGATGCGGCCTACCCTAACACCACATCGAGCACCATCATCAGGATGAATCCGGCGGCGAATCCGACGGTGCCCCAGTTGGAATGGCTGCCCTCCTGGGTCTCCGGTATCAGCTCCTCCACCACGACATACATCATGGCCCCCGCCGCGAAGGCGAGAAGGTAGGGGAGCACCGGGACTATGAACGAGGCAAGGAGCAGGGTGACGACTGCCGCCACCGGCTCGACGAGCCCGCTCAACACTCCCCAGCCGAAGGCCTTGTTGCGGGTGTTGCCCACGGCTCTGAGGGGCATCGACACGATGGCCCCTTCCGGGAAGTTCTGGATGGCTATGCCCAGCGACAGGGCCAGGGCCCCGGCCATCGGGAGATAGGCGTTGTGCTCCAGAGCGGCGGCGAGCGCCACTCCGACGGCCATTCCTTCCGGAATATTGTGAAGGGTGACGGCGAACACCAGCTTTCGGGTGCGCGAGATGTTGCTTTTGGGGCCTTCGCTTTCCCTGTCGTCGATATGCTGGTGGGGCACCGTCACATCAAGCAGCAGCAGAAAGCCGATGCCCAAAGCGAACCCCACGATATCCGGGAGGACGCTCATGAAGCCCTCTTTCCCCGTCATGTCCATCGACGGTATTAGGAGCGACCATACCGAGGCGGCCACCATCACTCCGGCGGCGAATCCGGTCAGGCCTTTCTGCAGCAGTCCGGGAATTCTGTCCTTGATAAAATACACGCAGGCGGCTCCCAGGGCCGTGCCGATGAACGGGAGAGCAAGCCCGACAAGCAGACCATTCATATCACTGAAATTTTTTCTTAAACGTAGTTATACCCGAATAACAAAGGCGGAGAGAAAAATGCTCTCTCCGCCCTTTATTTATACCTTTATTTACATATGTAAGTCAGATGGGTGTATGCGGTCAAAGCTGGGTGAGAAGCCAGTGCTGCTCTCCGAGCTTCTCGATGAGCTCCACGGCGGTCTCGCTCCAGTAGAGGTCTTCTTCCTCATCTTTGAGGTACTCTTTCAGGATATCGTACGTCGCGGGGGTCGTCCTGTACTCCGGCAAGACACTTGCGGAGCACCTCAACACACTCTTCCTGACGCTTGAGTTCGGACTTCACGTAGTCTATGGGATTCGATACGTTCTTTTCCTTCAATCTTGTCCTGTCGGGCGAGGCGACGGTGCTTTACGACGGCAAGCTGCTGAAGATAGGGCGCAACGACCTATTCATCTCTGTCCCCGGCATAAGGATAGTCACTCAGGATGTCAGCGACGACTACATTGAGCTCTGCCTGATAATAGAGGAGGAGGTGGTGGTCTACGGTGTGCCGTTCGCAAGAAATGTCATAAATGCCTCATATTCCCTCGCCAATCCCGCGTCTGACAACAAGCTGCATCTCCCGGACGGAGATTTCAGGCATCTGAAGGCCCGTAGAGAGGAGATGCGGGGCTACATCTCGGGCTCCGGCACATATAGGAATGAATGCCTTTACTCCCTCTATGCCTTTTTCCCCTTGACCTGCTTGGAATATATCGACCGTTTCCTTATGATGGAGGCCCGTTACCTCCTTGCCGGCACTGACATCCCTGTCTCGGAGATAGCCGACAGGCTCCATTTCGCCAATCATTCGGGGTCCTGTAAGTTCTTCCTGCGCCATCAGAGGGTGAGCCCTAAGGAATACCGGGTCAGGAATATGGATTTATAGTCTTTTCTTGGGCGTCAGCCGGATTTTCGTTAACTTTACATGCAATTGACTATAAGATTTCACGCTATGGCTTTGATTTTCATAATCCTCGGGGTCGTGCTGGCCCTGCTTGACACTTATGTGCTGATGGGGGTGATGCCCGGTGCCCGGTTGTGGATGAAGGCGCTGTTTCTCCTTCCGTCGGTGGTTTACCTCATTGTGATCGGACGCCTTATGGCCGGCGACTTGCGCCAGTGGCTGCTCAACCTGCTGTTCTGGCTCACTCTGTGTGTGGTGGTCACCACACTGCTCTTCTGTGTCTTTTCACTGCTCGGCAAGGGGGTGGCGCTTTTCTGGCAGCCCGGCTTCAGGGTATTCAATGTCCTTGGTCTGGCGGTGGCCGCCATATGGCTCGGCATATCCCTTTACGGCATAGTCTACGGATGGAAGAAAGTGACGGTGGAGGAGGTGACGGTTGCGTCGCCGAAGATTCCGGCTCCCTTCAAGGGGTACCGGATCGTGCAGCTGTCCGACTTCCATATCGGCACTTACGCCGCCTCTCCCGCCACCGTAAGTGAGATCGTGGATAAGGTGAACTCGCTTAAACCAGACCTGATAGTGTTCACCGGCGACCTGGTGAATTCCTCTTCCCGGGAAATAGACGAATTCAAGGAAGTGCTGGGGCGCCTGAAGGCCACTGACGGGGTGTATTCCGTACTGGGCAACCATGACTACTGCCTCTACCGCGAATACACGGCTCCCGACTCCCCCGCGAAGGAGCTGGCCAGAGTGGTGGACACGGAATCGGAAATCGGCTGGAGGATGCTTCGCAACGAGTCGGTCGAGATCCGTCGTGACGGAGCGTCGATAGCGTTGGTCGGAGTCGATAACGCCGGAAGCCGTATGTTTCCCGATAACTCCAATCTCCCCAAGGCGGTAAAGGGATTGCCTGCTGATGAATTCAAGATACTGCTTTCCCATGATCCATCCCACTGGAGAAGGGAAGTGCTCCCTGATTCCGACATCGACCTCACGCTTTCGGGCCATACCCACGCGATGCAGTTCAAGATCGGCAACTGGTCACCCTCCGTATGGACATATCCGGAATGGGGAGGCATGTACACCGAGGGGGAGCGTCGGCTTTACGTCAGCACCGGCATCGGGGAGAACATAGCATTCCGTTTCGGCGCTTATCCCCAGATAGTGCTCCTGACTCTGGAATAGGGTCGGAGGATAAGTGGGGCTCGCATCCGGCGGACCGTGAAAAATGGTTGTGAAACCATTGGAAATGGTAGGCCGGAAAAGGAATGTTTTTGTAATTTTGCAGTATAGGAGGCCGGCCGCGTGCATCCCTCCGTCAAGGGCCCGCCACAGGATCGGGCAGGGATGTCTTGGCCGAGTATGCGCCGGCGCCCAAAGGGCACGTAATCCAACATCCAATCCATCAGACAACCCAGCGTACAATGAAGAAAATACTGACAATCGTCCTATCCCTTACATTCATATCCAATATTATGGCACAGCAGAAGATAGTACAGACCGCCGGACGCGACGCTCTCGGAGAGTTCGCGCCGGAATTCGCCCGTCTTAACGACGATATCCTTTTCGGCGAGGTTTGGAGCCGCAATGACCTGCTGTCGCTCCGCGACCGCAGCCTTGTGACCATCACCTCCCTCATCTCGCAGGGCATCACCGACAATTCGCTGGTGTACCATCTCCAGACGGCGAGACAGAACGGCATCACCCGCACCGAAATATCAGAGATCATCACCCACATCGCGTTCTATGCGGGATGGCCTAAAGCCTGGGCGGCGTTCAGGCTCGCCAAGGATGTCTGGGCCGATGATGCCGAAGCCGGGGCCGACGATGCGAAGGCACGCTTCCAGAAGGAGATGATATTCCCCATCGGCGAGCCCAATACGGCGTATGCCATGTATTTCAAGGGCAACAGCTATCTAGCTCAGATCTCGACTGAGCAGATACCTTTCGCCAACGTCACTTTCGAACCGGGATGCCGCAATAACTGGCACATCCACAAGGCGGCCAAGGGTGGCGGCCAGATGCTGGTGGGAGTGGCCGGCCGCGGATGGTATCAGGAAGAGGGAAAACCGGCTGTGGAGATCCTTCCCGGCACCGTCATCAATATTCCTGCCAACGTAAAGCATTGGCACGGCGCCGCGAAGGATTCCTGGTTCGCCCATCTTGCTTTCTCAGTGCCGGGAGAAGCCTCTGAAAACGTCTGGCTCGAACCCGTCAGCGACTCCGACTACAATCTGCTTCCATAAATCCGAGGCATACCGTGCGCACACCTGCATTATGATGAAATTCCGCACCGAATATACGGCGCACCCGGCCTGTACGCTCCTTGATCCGCGGCAGCCGGTGGTGCTTGTCGGCTCATGCTTTACCGACAACATCGGCGAGCGCATGAGGTTCTGCCGCTGGGAGGCCTATCCCAATGTCACGGGAGTGCTCTACAATCCTGCCTCCATAGCCAATATCCTCCGGCTTGCCTGCTTCGGGCGCTACCGTGCCGAAGAGCTGGCGCGGTCGATAGTCGGGCGGGATGGCCTCTGGATGTCGTGGCTGGCGGATTCAGGATGCACCACCCGCAGCCCCTCCGAAACCGGCCGGCGTCTTACCGCCCGTCTGGATGAATTGCGCGAAAGGCTTGCCGTAGCTTCGACCCTGATCGTCACCTTCGGCACGGCATGGATCTATGAGCTGCGCGACAGGGCAGGGTATGTGGTGGCCAACTGCCATAAGTTTCCTGCCGCCGCATTTGAGCGCCGGCGTCTCTCGGTGTCGGAAATCACTGCCGAATGGAATGAAGTGATGCGCCGTCTGTCGGAAGCGTATCCGCGGCTGCGCGTCATCTTCACGGTCAGTCCGGTACGCCATCTGAAGGATGGCTTCGAGGGAAATTCCCGCTCGAAGGCCATCCTGCAGCTCGCCTGCGAGGAAATCTGCGCCGCCAACCCTGGCGCGGAGTATTTCCCCGCTTTCGAGATAATGACCGACGACCTGCGCGACTATCGGTTCTATGCCGCCGATATGCTTCATCCCTCGCCGCAGGCCGTAGGCTACATATGGGAGAAGTTCTGCGAACGGTACCTTTCCCCGGCCTCCCGCGCCATTCTTGCCGAAGGCGAACGCCTTACGCGCCGCCTGGGCCACCGCCCGATAATAGACGCGTGATTCCCACGGGCGTCGTATTCCCGTGGCCGTCGTCTTTATTCCCCCGGCCGCAGTTGACCCGCGCTGACATATTCCCGACACATATATGACCCCATGCGATAAGCCGCCGGGAGAATCGAGATTCTCCCGGCGGCCTTGTGTATTGTCGGTCGGTATGATTCGGTGGCTTTTACTTCACGCCGAGGTCGGCGAGTACGCGGTCGATCTTGGCGTCGGCCTTGACGACGGTGGCTTCGTAGTCGGCCTTTGAAGGCATATCCTCACGCACCTCGATATAGAACTTGATCTTCGGCTCCGTGCCTGACGGACGGATTGAAATCTTGTCGCCGGCTTCGGTGAAGAACTGAAGCACGTTGGAAGTGGTCGGGAAGTTCATCTTCTCCACTTCGCCGGTCTTGAGGTTCTTGCAGTTGAGGTCGGCATAGTCCTTTACGGTCACTATGGGAGAGCCTGCCAGTTCCTTCGGGGGATTGGTGCGGAAGTCCTTCATCATCTGCACGATTTCATCGGCGCCTGTCTTGCCCGGGCGCACGACGCTTACGCCGCGTTCGCGCGAGAAGCCGTACTTGTCGTAGATTTCGATGAGGAGTTCGTAGAGGTTCATATCCTTGTCGGCTGCCCAGGCTGCGATCTCAGCAAGCAGCGACACTGCCGAAACGGCATCCTTGTCGCGCACGAAAGTCTCGGCCAGGAAGCCGTAGCTCTCTTCGCCGCCGCCCAAATAGCGTTCAGTGTTCTCAAGGTTGCGCATCACGTCGGCGATCCACTTGAAGCCCGTGAAGCAGTCGTAGCACTTCACGTCGTTGGCTTCGGCGATGCGCTTGATCGTCTCCGTGGTGACGATGGTCTTCACGCAGTATTCGTTGCCCTGGATCTTGCCGAGCTCCACGTTGCGTGTGATGATGTAGTAGAGCAGGATCATCACGATCTGGTTGCCGTTGACGAGCTGGTAGTTGCCCTCCTTGTCGCGCACCACGAGGCCTACGCGGTCGGAGTCGGGATCGGAGGCGAACACGACACTTGCGCCTGTCTCCTTGGCCTTGGCGATGGCCATCGACATGGCCTCGGCGTTCTCGGGGTTGGGGGAGACGACGGTCGGGAAATTGCCGTCCTTGATATCCTGCTCGGGCACGTGGATCACATTCTTGAAGCCCCATTTGGCGAGTGAGTCATAGATGAGCATGGAGCCTACGCCGTGGATGGGAGTGTAGACGATCTTCATGTCGGCGTGGCGGGCGTCGGCCTCGGGTGAGAGCGACAGGCCGTGGATTTCCTCCAGGTAGGGCTCGTCGACGTCCTTGCCTATGATCTGGATGAGTTCGGGATTGGCCTCGAACTTGATCTGGTCGACGGAAGTTATGGCGTTGACGTAGGCGATGGTCTCCACGTCGTGGGGAGCGATCATCTGTGCGCCGTCGGCCCAGTAGGCCTTATATCCGTTGTATTCCTTCGGGTTGTGGGAAGCGGTGATGTTGACGCCGCTCTGGCAGCCGAGGCGGCGGATTGCGTACGACACCTCCGGAGTCGGGCGGCAGTCGTCGAAGAGATATACCTTGATGCCGTTGGCGGAGAAGATGGCGGCCACCATTTCGGCGAACTTGCGGGAATTGTTGCGCACGTCATGGCCCACGGCCACGCTGATCTGGGGAAGGTCCTTGAAGCATACCTTCAGGTAGTTGGCCAGACCCTGTGTGGCGGCGCCTACGGTGTAGATGTTCATGCGGTTGGTGCCGGCGCCCATTATGCCGCGCAGACCGCCTGTGCCGAATTCGAGGTCCTTGTAGAAGGAGTCGATGAGTTCTGTCTTGTCAGGGTTGTCGAGAAGGGCCTTTACGGCCGTGCGTGTTTCTTCATCGTATTGGGGACCGAGCCATTTCTCAGCCCGTTCGATACAGGATTTCAATAATGCGTCGTTATCCATTGTGATATTTTGACTGGGTGTGTATTAATATTGAGGCACTCTTAGGTGTCCGACTACAAATTTAGCAAAAAAATCGGTATTTTGGTTCACGCCGACTTGCGAAATAAAAGGGAATTTTTGCGTGGTGCGGGAAAAATGGCTAATTTTGCCGTTCAGAATGAATCCAACCCCATAAATCCAGAATACCCAACCCGCATGATATTGTCAATGACCGGTTTCGGGCGCGGCATAGCCGAATCAGCGTCCCGGAAGATTACCGTAGAAGTAAAATCGCTGAATTCCAAGCAGCTCGACCTCTTCATGAGGGTTCCGGCCTATTTCCGCGAGCTTGAGATCGAGGCACGCTCGGCGGCCGCTCCCATGCTTGAGCGCGGCAAGGTGGAGATGTCGGCCTCGGTCGAGAACCTCGTGCCAACGTCAGGGGCCACCCTCAACCTCGACGCCCTGTCCAGCTACAAGGCCCAGGTGGAGGAGATGGGCGCCTGTCTCGGCCTTCCGGCTCCGGCCGACTGGTACGCCACGCTGCTCCGCCTGCCCGATACGCTTCAGACCCGCGTGGAGGAGGTGGACCAGGCCGACCGCGACGCCTTCATCGAGGCCACACGCCTTGCAGTGGAGGCGCTCACTGAGTTCCGCACCGCCGAGGGACGGAAGCTCTACGTCTTCTTCGTGGAGAAAATCAAGGCCATCGGCAGGCTTCTCGTGGAGGTGGATCCCTTTGAGGAGAGCCGTGTTGAGCGCATACGCCAGCGTCTTGAGGACCAGCTCGCGTCGCTCCACGGAGTGGACTATGACAAGGGACGCCTTGAGCAGGAACTCATATTCTACATCGAGAAACTCGACGTGAGCGAGGAGAAACTGCGCCTGCGCTCGCATCTCGACTACTTTCTCGAGACCCTCGGCGGACCCGACGATCCGCGTCCGGCCGCCGGCCAGGGAAAGAAGCTCGGCTTCATAGCCCAGGAGATGGGACGCGAAATCAACACTCTCGGCTCGAAGAGCAACAATGCCGAGATGCAGCGTATCGTGGTGCGCATGAAGGACCATCTCGAACAGATCAAGGAGCAGGTGCTCAATGTGCTCTGAGCCGCTCCTTTCCAATCCCGTGAAATACCAACTGTTAAATACCACCTGTTTACCGTGAACGGAAAGGTCATAATACTCTCAGCCCCTTCGGGCACAGGCAAGTCCACCATCATATCCCGAATCATCGGCGACCCCGAGCTGCGCCTCGGATTCTCCATCTCGGCCACAAGCCGCCAGCCGCGCGGCAACGAGCGCGACGGCCGCGAGTACTACTTCATAACTTCCGACGAGTTTTCGGCCCGTGTGGCGAAAGGGGACTTCGTGGAATGGGAAGAGGTGTATCCCGGCACATGCTACGGCACGCTCCGCTCCGAAGTGGAGCGCGTCACCGACGACGGCCACAACCTCATCATGGACATCGATGTCAAGGGGGGGGTGAATGTGAAGAAGGCCTATGGCGACAACGCCATATCGATCTTCATACTCCCCCCCAGCCTCGACGAACTCGAGAACCGCCTGCGCGGACGCGCCACCGATCCCGAAGACCGCATACTCAAGCGCCTGGCCAAGGCCCGGTATGAACTGGGCTTCGCGCCGCAATACGACTGCCGCGTGGTCAACGACGACATCGACCGTGCCGCGTCCGAAGTGGCCTGCATCATCCGCAACTTCATTTCGAAATGAGCCGAATAGCAGTCTTCGGCGGCACGTTCGATCCTCCCCACCGGGGGCATTTGGCCATAGCCGGGGCGATAGTGCGTCAGCGCATGGCCGACGAGGTGTGGCTGATGGTGAGCCCCGAGAATCCGTTCAAGCAGGGACGCCGCATCACTCCCGAGTGGATGCGCGTCGAGATGGCGGAGCGGGCCGTGGGCTCGCTTCCGGAAGAGGTCAGGAGCCGGGTGCGGGTCAGTGATTTCGAGGCCCGGCTGCCGAAGCCTACCTATACTGTGACCACTCTCCGCGCCCTGCGCAAGGCTTATCCGGACGATGAGTTCGTACTCGTGATAGGAGAGGACAATCTCCGGAGCTTTGCCGGCTGGCGCGGACCGGAGGAAATACTGCATGACTACGGAGTAATCGTCTATCCCCGCGAGGAGGGGGTCAGCGCCCGGCCGGGAAGTGGAAAAAAGGATGGCCCGGACCCTTCCGCTCCGGAGGAGGGGGAGGACACTCTGAGCAAAACTCCATCCGGATGCGTTATACTTAAGGGGGTCAGTATGGTGGATGTCAGCTCCACGGCACTCCGTGAGGCCTTTGCCGACGGGCGTGTGCCCGACACGGCGCTGATTCCGGCGGCCGTGAGCGGCTACATCATAAGCCACGCCCTTTACAGACGCGGTATACACTCCGCCTTATCCTGACCCCGCACACGATAATAAAAACCACACAGCCATCGATTATGCTCGAAGACAATATGCGTACACGCCTCTACGGAGTGGTGGGCCTCGCCACAGAATACTGTGTGCGGCTTGAGAAGGCCGCCGAGGCCGAAGTGAAGGAATTCGTAGGATCCATGCTGCGTCTGCTCCCGAAAATCTATATAGAGTTCATGGACATCGCGCCGGGGCGCGCCGCCTCCGGCGACGCCGGATCCGATATGCGCTCCTATGACGCAGAGGAGGATTTCGACTCCCTCGGCCCTGGCGGACTCATGGAGGAGGAAGCCGACGAGTACTACGGTTCGTATACCGACGAGACCATGTACGACGGCATCCGTTCACGCATCGAAGGGCTCCTGGGGGAGGATGACGTATTCCTTGAGACATTCGAGGACGACATGAAATACAGCGACACCCCGATCGCCGCCTCCATCTCCGAGTCGCTCGCCGACATATTCCAGCCCCTTTATGACTTCGTGTCGATCGTGCGCGATTCCGAAGGGGAGCATCTCGAAGGGGCCTACCGCCAGTGCCGCGCCGACTTCGTGGCCTACTGGAGCCAGTCGCTCTGCAACGTGATGAGGGCCCTCAACAAAGTCTATTTCTCCGAACGAGACGAATAACAATGCAATGACATCAAGTCATAAATCAATTTACACCTTATGCCCATGAAAGACCCGATGGAAACGGTCACGAACATGTACACCGACGCCGCACGCCGCATGTGCGGGCACCTTGATGCCTCCGTATGCAATTTCTTTGCCGTGCGCACCGTCGAAGAACAGCTCCGGCAGCACGGCTACCGGGAGCTCGACCTCTCGAAAGAATGGAACCTCGAACCCGCCGCAGGCTACTACGTGAAGCGCAACGACTCCGCGCTCATAGCCTTCCGCACGGCGGCCTCCGCGCATCCGGAGGGATTCAACATAATAGCGGCCCATACCGACAGCCCGGGCTTCAAGCTCAAGCCCAATCCCGAGATTTACGGCGACGGCGGAATGGTGTCGCTCAATGTGGAGAAATACGGCGGCGCGATAATGTACACATGGTTTGACCGTCCGCTCTCGATGGCCGGACGCCTCATGCTCCGCACCGCCGACCCGATGCGCCCCGAGGTGCGCCTCGTCGACCTCAAGCGCCCGGTGGCCGTCATACCCCACCTCGCCATCCATTTCAACCGCCAGGTCAACGAAGGCAACAGGCTTTCGGTGCAGAAGGACATGAAGCCGGTGCTCGGCGAGTTCACGCGGGAGGAGTTCAATGAGATGAAATCCCGGGGCGGGATAGTACGCTGTATGTTGGCGGAGGCCGCCGGGGTCGCTCCCGAGGATATACTTTCATCGGAGATTGTGCTTTATCCCTGCCTGCAGAACGCAGTGCTCGGAGGGGTGCATGAGGAACTCATCATGTCGCCCCGGCTCGATGACCTCTCCATGGCTTTCTGCGGCCTGCAGGCCCTGCTTGAGTCGGAGGCCGGGGAAGAGAGCGTGAGCGTGCTCGCCCTCTTCGACAATGAGGAGACCGGCTCCGGCACCCGCATGGGTGCCGCCGCGCCCACCCTGCGCAATGTGCTCGAACGCATCTCGCGCCATTATTCCATGCCCGGCGGGGATGAACTCTGTCCGGACTGGCCGGCCGGCTACAATCCCCGCCAGCGCCACGCAGCCGAGGACTTCTACCGGATGCTGGAGCACTCCTTCCTCGTCTCGGCCGACAACGCCCACGCATGGCACCCCAACTACAACGAGAAATACGACCCGACGAACCATCCCGTGGTCAACGGCGGCCCGGTGGTCAAGATCAACGCCAACTGCAAGTACATGACCGATTCCCGGGGCGACGCAATATTCCGCGCCCTATGCGACTCGGCGGGGGTGCCGTGCCAGTACTTCGTCAACCACGCCGACGTGGCCGGCGGAAGCACCCTCGGCAACATCCTCACGTCGCAGCTCGACATAGCCGGAGTCGACATGGGATGCGCCATCTGGGCGATGCACTCCGCATGCGAGACCGGGGGCGCCGATGACATTCTTGACACAATCTGCGCCTTCACGGCATTCTATAACGCCGGATGCATCTGATTTCACACCCGAAATCAAGCTGGAAAGAGCCGAAAAGTCGGGAAAAATAGTTAAATTTGCATCTTGAACTCCTGCGCGCCGCAAATCGCGCGTCGCCGACGTGCGTTCTGGCACGTTATTTGATAGGAAACTCACAAATACAGATAAACCGAAAAATGAACGTTACTTACGACAAGCTCGACAATGTGACCGGTGAAATCACCATCACTCTCGAGGAGAAAGACTACGCAGACAAGGTAGAAAAGCAGCTTAAGGAAATCTCCAAGCATCGTCCGGAGCCCGGCTTCCGCCCGGGACACACACCGAAGGCCCTGCTTGTCAAGAAATACGGCGACGCCGTCAAGTACGACGTCATCAACAAGGAGGTAGGCGAGAAAGTCTACGACTATATCCGCGAGCAGGATCTCCGCGTGCTCGGCAACCCCGTGCCTGTAAAGACCGAGGAGGAATTCGACCTCAAGAACAAGGACTTCACTTTCAAGTTCAAGGTGGGTGTGGCTCCTGAGATCGACACCCATGTCAACAAGGACCTCCACGTGCCCTTCTACGACATCACCGTCTCTGACGAGATGATCGACAACGAGGACAAGCAGTTCCGCACCCGTCTCGGCAAGCAGGTGCCCGGCGAGGAAGTGGAGCACAACGCCCTCGTGAAGGGTGTGCTCACCGAGCTCGACGCCGAGGGTAATCCCAAGGAAGGGGGCATCGTGGTGGAGAACGGCATCCTCGCTCCCTCTTATTTCAAGAACAAGGACCAGGAGGCACTCTTCAACGGTAAGAAGGTAGGGGAGACAGTGGTGTTCAATCCCGCCGCCACCTGCGACGGCAACGAAGCGGAACTCTCGTCAATGCTCAACATCGACAAGGAGCAGACTGCCGAGCACCACGGCGACTTCAAGATGGACATCAAGGAGATCATCGTGGTGAAGCCCGCCGACCTCGACCAGGAATACTACGACCAGCTCTTCGGAGCCGACAAGGTACACAACGAGGAGGAATACCGCGACGCCCTGCGCAACATGATCGCCAACGCCCTTAAGAACGACAGCTTCTACCGCTTCACCATCGACGCCAAGAACGACATCCTCAAGGCCGTCGGTGAGATCGAGCTTCCCGAAGCCATCCTCAAGGAGTATCTCATCCAGGCCAACGAGCAGGTGACTCCCGAAAACGTCGACGAGACTTTCGCCTCGATGCGCGGCCAGCTCGTATGGGACCTCATTTCCGAGGCCATCGCCAAGCAGTTCGAGATAAAGGTGGAGGAAGAGGATATCCTCAATCTCGCCAAGGCTACCGCCCAGCAGCAGTTCGCCCAGTACGGCATGGCCAATGTGCCCGCCGAGACCCTTGACAAGTACGCCCGCCAGATCATCAGCGACGAGAAGGTGCGCCGCCGCATGGCCGAGCAGAGCCTTGAGTTCAAGGTGTTCAACGCAGTGCGTGATGCCGTATCGCTCGACGAGAAGCCCGTCACAGTAGAGGAATTCCGCGCGCTCTTCGCTCCCGCCGAGACCGCCGAGGCAGCTGAGTAAGGCCTGCCGCCATCGCTTTATCCCGGATCTCGACGACAGGGTCCCAGACCCTTCTCGAATCCGGGATAATTCATTATAATCCCGGCAGCGGTGACGGCCCCCCGTCGGCGCCGTTCCGGTGTGATACATTAAAGACAGTAATATTATGATCAACATGACTGATGACTTCAGGAACTATGCCGTCAATCACCTCGGCATGAGCTCCAACACTCTCGACTCCTACACACGCTTCGTCGACTCCAAGGCCGCCGGCGTCACAATGCCCAGCGCCGACTACCTTAATCCCTATATCCTCGAGGAGCGGCAGCTCAATGTGACCCAGATGGACGTGTTCTCGCGCCTTATGATGGACCGCATCATCTTCCTCGGCACCCAGGTGAGCGACCAGAGCGCCAACATCATCCAGGCACAGATGCTTTATCTCGATTCAGTGGATCCGGATAAGGACATCTCGCTCTACATCAACTCTCCCGGCGGAAGCGTATATGCCGGCCTCGGCATCTACGACACGATGCAGTACGTCAACTCCGACGTCTCCACCATCTGCACCGGCATGGCCGCTTCGATGGCCGCGGTGCTCCTCGTGGCAGGCCAGAAGGGGAAGCGTTTCGCCCTTCCTCACTCGCGTGTCATGATCCATCAGCCCCTCGGAGGAATCCAGGGCCAGGCGTCGGACATCGAGATCACCGCCCGTGAGATCCTGAAACTGAAGGATGAACTTTACCGCATCATTTCCGACCATTCGGGAATGTCGTTCGATAAGGTGGCCAAGGACTCCGACCGCGACTACTGGATGATCGCGGCCGAGGCTAAGGAATACGGCATGATCGACAAGATCCTCGTCAACAGCCGCAAGAAGGAGGAGAACGCGTAATGGCCAAAAAGAAGTCAAATGACCTGCGCTGCATGATGTGCGGCACGTCGGAGGCACAGGGCGCCACAATCGTTCCTGTGTTCGACGGGTTGACGCTCTGCACCGACTGCATCAGCTATATCGACCAGGCGCGCGACAACACCCTCGCCGAGGCCCGCGCCCAGGGAGGCGACGTGAAGGTGAAGAAGGAGGACATTCCCACTCCCCACGAGATCAAGAAATACCTCGACCGCTACGTCATCGGCCAGGACGAGGCCAAGAAGTACCTCTCCGTCGCGGTCTACAACCATTACAAGCGCATCGACCAGGAGGCGGCCCGCGATAAGGATGCCCCCAAGGCCGGGCTCAGGAAGGCCATCGACGCCGATCCCGACGATGTCGACATCGAGAAGTCGAACATCATAATGGTCGGGCCCACCGGTACCGGCAAGACCCTTCTGGCCAAGAGCATAGCGCGCCTGCTCGACGTGCCTTTCGCCATCGTCGACGCCACGGTGCTCACCGAGGCCGGCTATGTGGGCGAGGACATCGAATCGCTGCTGACCCGTCTGCTCCAGAACTGCGACTACAATGTGGAGCGTGCCGAGCGCGGCATCGTCTTCATCGATGAAATCGACAAGATAGCCCGTAAGAGCGACAATCCCTCCATCACCCGCGACGTCAGCGGCGAAGGCGTGCAGCAGGGTCTGCTCAAGCTCCTGGAGGGCTCCACGGTGCTCGTGCCCCCCAACGGAGGCCGCAAGCATCCGGAGCAGAAGATGATAGCCGTCGACACGAAGAACATACTCTTCATCTGCGGCGGCGCCTTCGACGGCATCGAGCGTAAGATAGCCTCGCGCCTCAATACCCATGTCGTGGGTTACGGACGCGACGAGAGCAAGAAGAAGGAGCAGCGCGACAACCTGATGCGCTATATCCTGCCCCAGGACCTAAAGAGCTTCGGCCTGATTCCGGAGATAATCGGGCGTCTGCCCGTGCTCACCGCCCTTAATCCGCTGGACCGCGACGCGCTCCTGCGCATCCTCACGGAGCCGAAGAACGCCCTTGTGCGCCAGTACAGGAAGCTCTTCGAAATCGACGGCGTGAAACTCGAATTCACCCGGGACGCCCTTGAGGCCATCGTCGACAAGGCCATCGAGTATAAGCTCGGTGCCCGCGGACTCCGCTCGATAGTGGAGACCGTCATGGTCGACGCCATGTTCGACATCCCCTCGATGCAGGTCAAGGAGTTCACTGTCGACGCCGATTATGTAAACCGTCAGCTGTCACGCGCCAACTTCGACAAGATGAAGCTCGCCGACTCCTGACCGGATATCCCGTAACGCAATTACCGCGATCGCCCCGGCCGTCATGACCGGGGCGATCCGTTTTGCAGGCGCAAGTCCGGGGCGGTGTTGCAGGTAGGGAGATTATGTGTTATCTTTGCAGTAGCTATTTCAAGCAGATGGATATACTGAGCAATCTTAACGAGAGGCAGCTGGAGGCTGTGCTGGCTACGGAAGGACGCGTGCGCGTCGTGGCGGGCGCCGGGTCGGGGAAGACCCGTGTGCTGGCCCACCGCTTCGCGCATCTTGTCAACAATCTCGGCATCGATCCGGCCAACATACTCTGCATGACTTTCACCAACAAGGCCGCCGCCGAAATGCGCGGCCGCATCTCACGCCTTGTGGCCGCCGGCGACGCCAACGACTTCGTATGTACCATCCACGGATTCTGCGTCAAGGTGCTCCGCCGCGACATCCACCGTCTCGGCTTTCCGAAGACATTCACCATCCTCGACGAGGACGACAACGAGACAATAGCCAAGCAGGTGCTCGCCGCCCACGGCATGGACCGTTCCAAAAAGACAGTCAACAAGCTCCTCGGCCGTGTCGCCGAGTTCAAGGACCGCGAATGCCCCGACTACATAAGCATCTACATGCTACAGGACTCTCCGAAGTTCCGCGACGACCGGGGATTCTCCGATGTGGAGAGCTTCATCCATTACCAGGCCATGAACTATGCCCTGGAGTTTGACGACATCATAAACTTCACCCTCTTCCTGCTCGGGAAGTTCCCGGAGGTGAGGGAATACTGGCAGGAGAAACTCAACTATATAATGGTCGACGAGGTGCAGGACTGCAACGCCGACGACTGGAAGATAATGACCATCCTTGCCGGACGCTACGGCAATCTCTTCGTGGTGGGGGATCCTGACCAGGCGATATACGAATGGCGTGGCGCGAGGCCGGCGATGTTTGTGGACTGGACTCCCGGGACCGACATCGTGCTGGCGCGCAACTACCGCTCCACCCCCGAGATACTCGATGTGGCCAATTCCATCATATCCAATAATGTGCGCCGCATACCCAAGGACCTCTTCACCGACGCCGCGCATCTTGACAAGGCCACCCACTTCCATGCGAAAAACGATGCCGCCGAGGCCAGATGGATAGTGCAGCGCATGGCGAGGATGCACGGCCACGGCACTCCGTACTCCGATTTCGCCGTGCTTTTCAGGGCTTCCTACATGTCGCGGGCCATAGAGCAGGAGCTCATCCGCAAGAAGATACCCTACGCCATCTGGGGCACGGTGCGCTTCTTCGAGCGGCGCGAGATCAAGGACGCGCTGGCCTATCTGCGGCTTGTGGCCATAGGCGACAATCTCAGTTTCGCACGGGTCATAAACACCCCTTCGCGCCATTTCGGCGATGTGTCTATGCAGCGTGTGCGTGAAATCAGCCGCAGTGAGGGAATACCTTATTACGAGGCGCTGAAGGCCAATCTCGACCTCTGGCGCAAGACCAAGGCCTATCCGCAGCTCTGCGCCTTCATATGGCTTATCGACAAATGCCGCGACATGCAGCACACTTCCGGCATCTCCGAAATCCTCAACTTCATCCTCAAGGATACGGGCCTTACCGAATCATACCGCGACGACCAGAAGGAGGAGCGCCTTGAGAACGTGGAGGAACTCCTTCATTCCATCCGGGCCTACGAGCATTCGCACCGTCACGGCGACCTGTCGCTGGCCACCTACCTGCAGGAAATATCCCTCATGACCAACGCCGACTATAAGGACGACTCCTCGATGGTGAAGCTCATGACAATCCATCAGGCGAAAGGTCTGGAGTTTCCGGTAGTGTTCGTCTGCGGGCTGTCGGAAGGTGCCTTTCCGAGCCACCGCACGCTGCGGGAGCGCCGTCTGGCGGGACTGGAGGAGGAGCGCAGGCTGATGTATGTGGCGGTCACGCGTGCGGAGCGCGGGCTGTTCCTTACCGAAGCCGAGGGCTATAATATCCAGACGCGCGCCGACAAGTTCCCGTCGCGCTTCCTTGCCGAAATCAAGGAGCATCTGCTGGTGCGTGAAGGGAAGATCGACGATTCCATATGGGCCGGGGCGCGTCAGCTCGCCGGCTCCATCAATGCTGAAATCGGCCTCGGGGCCGACCGCGCGTCGGCTTCGGCGGCGGAGGGTCCGCAGGACTGCGACCGCCTGAAAGTCGGCGACCGTGTCCGCCATAAATTCTTCGGCGAGGGCACGGTGCTCACTGTCACGGCCGACGGCTCCCGCGTAAAGGTCCGTTTCGGCACCGACGAAAAATCCGAGCGCCATCTTCTCGCCTCGCTGCTCGAAAAAATCTGACCGCTCAATATATCTCACTTAGTTTACTTAAAAGTAAAGACTTCCGAATCTGATACATCATGAAAATACTTGGAAAGAAAATCAAGGTCAATCTGCTGGTGCAGATCCTTATCGCCATCGCCCTCGGAGTAGGGGCGGGGTATGTGATGCCCGAATGGGGAGCGAGGCTCTTCGCTACGTTCAATGCTGTCTTCAGCCAGTTTCTGGGATTCCTCATCCCGCTGATCATCATCGGATTTGTGGCTCCGGCCATCGCCGAAGTAGGGGATAAGGCCGGAAAGGTGCTCGTGCTGACGGTGGCCCTCGCTTACCTCTCCACGACGTGCGGCGGCCTCTTCGCCTTCTTCGTGGCCGACTCCACATTCCCCTCTCTGATAACTCCCTCGGGCGCGGCGGCCCTTGAGACCGCATCCGGGCATGTGGTCAGCCCGTTCTTCACGGTGACGATTCCCGCTCCGATGGACGTCATGACCGCTCTCGTGCTGGCGTTCCTGCTCGGCATATGCCTCGCCTACCTTAAGGGGAAGTACCTCGGCGGACTGCTCGATGACTTCCGCAATGTGGTCTCCATGACTATCGGACGGGCCATCATACCCCTCCTGCCGCTCTACATCTTCGGTATCTTCCTCGATATGACCGTCACGGGCCAGGTGGCCACAGTGCTGTCGGCATTCGCCAAAATCATACTCATCATCTTCGGGATGCATATCGTGCTCCTCCTGGTGCAGTACGCCATCGCCGCCCTCTTCGTGCGCAAGAACCCCATACGCATGCTCATCACCATGCTCCCGGCCTATTTCACGGCGCTCGGCACCCAGTCGTCGGCGGCCACTATTCCCGTGACGCTCAGGCAGTGTGTCAAGATGGGAGTAAGCGAGGACATCGCCGGCTTCACGGTGCCCCTGTGCGCCACGATCCATATGTCGGGCAGCTGCATGAAAATCACTGCCTGCGCCCTTGCCCTGATGCTGATGGAGGGTATTCCCTACAGCACTCCGCAGTTCGTGGGGTTCGTCTGCATGCTCGGAGTGACGATGGTGGCCGCTCCCGGTGTGCCCGGAGGGTGCATCATGGCCGCTCTCGGACTGCTATCCTCGATGCTCGGATTCAATGAGGCGCAGCAGGCCCTGATGATAGCCCTCTATATCGCTATGGACTCATTCGGCACGGCATGCAACGTCACCGGCGACGGGGCGATTTCCCAGATAGTGGACCGCTTCTTCGGCAATCATGCCGACCCCGTCCCCGAGGATGCGAGGATGGTGGCCGAATAACGGCATTGGTCGCTGTAAAGGGTCATTATGTCGCATTATTACCGCTGTAAGGGGGCATCACCTTTGCCGACACAGGAATTTTTTATTAAATTTGCATCGAAATAAGACAGTAAAAAAATCTTGAAACGATGAAGAAGACAGCAGCTTCATTCCTTATGGCCGCCGTGGCCCTTATGTGCGCCACCCCCGCGGCCGCCCAGTTCAATCTGAAGAAAGCAGTCAACGGAGCCACAAAGGCCGTGCAGGCCTTCACCCTCACTGACGAGCAGATGGCCGCCTATGTAAAGGAATCCATCGACTGGATGGACGCCAACAACCCGGTGCTCCCCGAAGACAATGAGTACACCCGGCGTCTCCGCCGCCTCACTGAAGGGATCACCGAGGCCGATGGAATACCCTTGAACTTCAAGGTATATGACGTGATCGACATCAATGCGTTCGCCTGTCCCGACGGAAGCGTGCGCGTGTTCTCGTCGTTGATGGACATCATGGACGACGACGAACTCATGGGCATCATCGGCCATGAGATCGGCCACGTGATGAAGCGCCATTCCAAGAACGCCTTCAAGACGGAGCTCCTCACCGGAGCCGTCAAGGACGCGGTGTCCTCCACCGGAGGAGTGGCCGGAGCCCTGACCGACTCGCAGCTCGGCGACCTCGGGGCATCGCTCATGAACGCCAAGTACTCGCAGAAGCAGGAGAAGGAAGCCGACAACTGCGGCTATGACTTCCTTGTGGCCAACGGACGCAACCCCTACGGCATGGTGATGTCGTTCGAGAAATTCCTCGACATGGAGAGCGGCGCTAAATCCGGCATGATGCAGAAGATGTTCTCGTCGCATCCCGACACCAAGTCACGCATCGAGGCCATGGAGAAGCGTTGCCGGAAAGACGGCTATACCCGTCCCGAGGCTTCCAAATGACCCTCAGGCCACCACGAAAAAAGATCCGGGGAGTGAGATACCTCATCCTTACCATACTCGCGCTCATGCTGGGCCGGGGAGCCGCCGACGCTCTCCGGCCCGACTGGCGTGTTGACTTCGGCTCGGTCTTCGACAACCGCGAGGGGGACGACCATGTCTACGATGACAAGACCTACTTCTTCCTCAGCCTCGGAGCCGAGGGGGGACTTTCGTTTACTCCCCGTGACCGCATTGCGGCCGGAGCCATGTGGATCCAGCCGCTGGAGAACGGCGTGCGCGATTCGCGCGTCGTGCCCGTGGCCTACTACCGCCATGAGGATCCGCGCTGGAAATTCTCGATGGGCCTCGTGCCGCGCACCCAGTTGCGCAGGCAGCTGCCGGGTTTCCTATGGTCGGACTCACTGGCATATTTCCAGCGGATAATACGCGGAGCGCTCGTGACCTACGACCACCGCTGCGGCTTTGCCGAAGCCTACATCGACTGGCGCGCCCATCAGTCGGAGACACGCCGCGAGGCATTCAACATCCTTGCCTACGGCGAATGGCGCCCCCGCGCCGGCCGCCTCCTGCTCGGCGGCCACGCGCTCATGAACCATTACGCCAAGACACGCAATGCGCCCGAAGACCAGAGCATAGTCGACAACTTCCTCATCAACCCCTACATAGGCGCCGATTTCAGCCGCCTCACCGGGCTCGACTCGCTAAGCGTGCGCGGAGGAATGCTCATGACTCTGGAGCGGTACAGGGGTGCCGGGCCGGGCTGGCGCACTCCCGCCGGAGCATGGCTCGAAGCCGCCGCAAGATGGCGCTGGATCGAGGTGCGCAATTCCCTCTATGCCGGTGGACGGCTGCTCCCGCTATACGACACATTCGGCGCATCGCTCTATCAGGGTGAGGCCTACTACAAGACGTCGTTCTACGACCGCGCCGACCTGCTGCTGCACATCTACAGCAATAAATTCATGAACCTGCGGGGCGAACTCAACTTCAACCTCTCGCCATCCAACTTTATGTTCTACCAGCGTCTGATGGTGGAGATCAGTCTTTCCGGAGGCAAACGGTAAGTGCTTTCCGGACAGCTGCCTTTTCATGCGGGAGGGTCCGATGTCCGTATGCCGGATGGCGAATATACTGAGAAAAACAATAATGAACTGGCTCTATTCCATACTTTTTGAGGACTCGGCGCTTCAGGCGCTGGTGGTGCTCTCGCTCATAGTGACCATCGGGCTCGGGCTCGGCAAGCTCCATTTCCGCGGTGTGTCGCTCGGGGTGACATGGGTATTCTTCGTAGGTATCATCGCCGGGCATTT
This sequence comes from Bacteroides sp., assembly GCA_014802425.1. Taxonomy (GTDB): domain Bacteria; phylum Bacteroidota; class Bacteroidia; order Bacteroidales; family Muribaculaceae; genus Lepagella. The sequence goes on along the minus strand of JAAVCH010000022.1, from coordinate 63,821 downwards.
CGGACTGTCGGTCAACCATGACATGCTCGTGTTCGCCGAGAGTTTCGGACTCGTGCTTTTCGTCTACGAACTGGGGCTTAAGGTCGGACCCGGTTTCTTCAGCTCCTTCCGCCAGGGGGGAATCCTGCTCAACGGCATCGGACTGGCCACAGTCCTGCTCGGCACCGGCGTGGCGATCGGCCTCACCTACCTGCTGCATATCCCGATGTCGGATATGGTGGGAGTGCTCTCCGGAGCCACCACCAACACTCCTGCCCTCGGTGCGGCGCAGCAGGCGCTGAGCCAGCTCGGCATCCCGGCCGACGGGGCCGCCCTCAGCTGTGCTGTGACCTATCCGCTCGGCGTGGTCGGCGTGATCATCGCCTTTATAGTGGCGCGGCGCTTCATGACCCGCCCCTCCGACATCACCGACGGCTCACACGACGACGACAACCAGACCTTTATCGCGGCCTTCGATGTCCGCAATCCCGGCATCTACGGCATGTCGGTGCGTCAGGTGGCGGAGCTGACTCCGGTGCGTTTCGTGATTTCCAGAATCTGGCGCGAGGGGGATGTCACTATCCCTTCGTCGGAAACCGTGCTTCAGGAGGGTGACCGTCTGCTTGTAGTGGCCACCGACAGGGATGTGACTCCGCTGACGGCTCTCTTCGGAGCCAGGGAGAGCGAGGACTGGAATACCGGTGAGATCGACTGGAACGCCATCGACAGCTCGCTGATTTCACGCCATGTGATAGTGAGCCGTCCCGAAATCAACGGCCGGCGCCTCGGGTCGCTGAAGCTGCGCAATTCCTACGGCATCAATATCACGCGTGTGGTGCGCAGCGGCGTCACTTTGCTCGCCTCCCCCCATCTTGTGCTCCAGCTCGGCGACCGCCTCACGATCGTGGGCGAGGAAAGGTCGATAGAGAATGTCGCCAAAGTGCTGGGCAATTCATCCCTAACTCTCAAGGACCCCAACATGGGCGCCATCTTCATAGGCATCGTGCTGGGGCTGTTGCTCGGCTCGGTGCCCATAATGATACCGGGCATTTCAGTACCGGTGAAGCTGGGACTTGCCGGGGGACCGATAATCGTAGGCATCCTCATCGGGCGTTTCGGCCCGCAGTTCCATCTCGTCACCTATACGACGCGGAGCGCCAACCTGATGCTGCGCGGCATAGGGCTGTCCCTGTTCCTCGGGTGTCTCGGCCTCGACTCGGGCGCCCACTTCGTGGAGACCATCATGCGTGGAGAGGGAGTGCTGTGGATAGGCGCCGGATTCGTGGTCACCGTGCTGCCGATCCTTATAATGATACCGGTCACCATGCGCCTGGCGCGTCTTGATTTCGGCCTGACCTGCGGAGTGCTCAGCGGAGCCATGGCCAATCCCATGGCGCTCAACTATTCAAGCTCCACGCTGCCGGGCGACAATCCTGCCGTGGGGTACGCCACCGTTTATCCGCTTGCCATGTTCTCCAGAGTGGTGATAGCGCAGCTGCTGGTGCTGATATTCCTGTAGACTCCGGTGAGCGGAATAATGAAGTCGTGATGATGGAAGAGACAGTGGACGGACAGACTCATAAACCCTTGATGATGGAAGAGACAGTGGAAAAAGAGAATCCCGGGGGGGGAGTGGCAGTGCCCGACGAGGGGAATGCGGAGCGTATACTGCGTGTGGCCGGCGAGGAATTCCTTAAGAAGGGCTATGCCGGAGCGCGCACGGTGGTCATAGCCGAGCGTGCCGGAGTGACCCATGCGATGATACATTATTACTTCGCCACTAAGCAGGGCCTATTCCAGCGGGTGCTCGACTCCGAGGTGTCAAAGCTCACGCAGGCCATGCTCGGGGAGATTCCCGACAGCCACGAAGGCCTGGATTCATTGCTTCCCCGTATGGTGGAGAGCCATCTGCGGTTTATGGCCGACAACCCCGACCTGCCGCGCTTCCTTGTGGTGGAGCTCCTCACGCATCCCGACAGGATGCAGTTTGTGGCCGACCGTCTCCGTACCGAAATGCCCCCCGCGCTCGGCGCCCTGCAACGCATCATCGACTTCGGAGCCGCCTCGGGACACAACCGCGCCGTAGACGCGCGTGAGCTTATCCTCACCGTGCTGTCGCTCGACACCTATCCGTTTATGGCGGCCCCCTTGCTGCGTCCAATGCTCGGATTCGACCCCGCTTCCGCCGATTCCCTTCCTTCGCTCACCGCCCGCATCACCGGACAGCTCCGTGCATGGCTCCGCCCTTCCTCCAGACATGACCACCCGGATACACCGTAATGCAGTAGGCACGTTTTTCCGCCACGGCACGATATTTTTTCCGCCATGGCGCGATATTTTTTCAAAAAAAACTATCTTTGCACTTTATATGGCATAATGGAGGTTGCCTCAACTTATTTGCGATTGAAAATATTCCTTAAAGAATCTGAATCACTGAATCCCTTCATTAATCTTGCGCCATCTTTCCGGCGGATTCATTCCCCCTCATCGGTCGCTTAGCCCGCTAAGCTCCCTCTTCGGGTGGAGAAAACCGCTCAAAACCCTGACGGAGTCTTAAAAAATAACGGATTATCATGAATATACTGCATATTTCAGTTATCTTAATGACGGCGGTGCCTTTCGGACTCGCCGCACGGACCACCGATTACCTCACCGCTTTCGGAGAGGGCGCCAGAGAACTTGTAAGGGGCGTCTTCGAGCAGGATGACGATGCGCTCGCCGATGCGGCCGCGCTGCTCGGCACGGCCGATGTGGAGGAACTGCCTGACGTGCGCTTCGAAGAATCCTCAGTGGGGGCCGTAGGCGACCCTTTACTGCTTTTTACCCCCGACTTTTGCCGCGAATACAGGCGTAGGCATTCTGAGCTCGTTCCCCTCAATCCGCTTGAGGGATTGAGGGCCACCCCGGGAACGGTCGTCACCGTCACCCGTTCGCTGGCTCCTGGGGGCACGGGAACGTTTACCTTCACCGGCTCTGACGCCATGTGCCTTATGGCCGTCGCCACGGCTCCCGGAGCACTTGAATACACAGTGGTCACTTCGGTGGGTGAGATGGCTGCCGAAGTCTCCGACGACGGCTATACAGCATCCGCCTCCTGGACCTTTCCGCCCTGTGAAGAGGATTTCAGCGTGCGGGTGGAAAACACCTCATTTGACCCGGTCACATTCGTAATAGGGTTCGAATGAAACGCATCGCCCGGGGCTGCCGTCCATCCGCACCCATTATGCCGGACAGAGGGAGAATCTCGATGCCAACTTCCGTCTTATGACCATCAAGGAGTAGAATGACCATATGCGGCGTCAGGTGGCGGACGCGCTCGACGGTAATGAAGCGGCCGTGAAGTCCGTCAACTCCGATAAGGAGGTGCTTGTCCTCGTATTGCGGTCAGGAGTGAAGAAACCGCAGGTTGTGGGGCTTTGCAGGGGCGCCGAACTGACCGCCGACCTTAATTCACTCGGTGCGCATAACTCCGTCTTCCGCGCCAGGATGTCCGACCCTTACTACTGGATTCCCTTCATACTCCTGATGCCTTAGTTGGATATTCCATTATAAATCACTATATTTGTGGGCTGAAACACCTGTTTTTAGACCTGCATCATGATCACGAAGACAAGATACGCACTCATTATCCTGCTCGCCGCCTTCGCCTGCGGCGTGTCGGTAAGGACGGCACGCGCGCAGTTGGACCTCATATCCACCCACCGGGCATGGGTGGCCGAACGTTACGCCGACCCCACCCGCTTCAGCGAGGAGGAACTGCTCAATGAGGCCGTCGACATAGTGTATAGTAATCTTCAGGAACCCGAGGCTATGAATCTCATGCGCGAGGCGTCTGAATTAATACCCGAACTCGTGGATTACGTCGCTTTTTCGGGGCGTGAGGAAGTCGACACCCTGTGCCGCCATATGAATGCCGCCATGGATGCGATAGCCCGGTATGCCGAGGGGCATCACCCCGGCTCCCTGCTCGCCGCACGCGCGCGCACGGCGTGGCTCACCGGGGAGTCCAACCTGCGCGACACCGACTCCGAATGGGCCGACCTCATAGCCGGTTGGGAAAAGAAAGTCGACAGAAAAGCCGATCCGAGGCTCCGTGCCCAGGTAGTGACGATGAAGACCATACGCTGCTGTGTCCGCAATGTAAGGGCCAACATCAGTGACGTCAACGACTATCCTCTGATGTTCCGCCTGGAAAAGGAAGCCCTCGACATATATCCGCCCGATTCACCCGACCTCTCATTCCAGCGCGCTGAACTCTACCACTGGATCGGCGACATGAAGACCTTAATCCACAGCGACCTGGCCGGGGCCATGCTCCAGTCGGAGGCCGGCTTCAACGGCGGCACCGGTTTCGTGCTCATGGGGACCGGAATGAAATTCCCCTGTAATTCCCTATGGTATCATGAAAAAGCCGCTGAAATAGCGGAAGGCCTGCTTAATCCGGGTCATCCCCGGCTCAGGGCCATGATACGTTCCGGACTACAGTTGAAATCGAACACCCGTTACCTGTCGGCCGGTCTTTTCGACTCCCTTAAGCGGGATTTCGATTATATTTACATGTACTATCCCCGCTCGTCGCAGGATGTGGCCGAAGCCCGCGTCCTGTGGGTGCTCACATGTCTGGCGGCTGGCCAGGCCACGAGCGAGGACATATTCCTGCCACGAGCCTCCGACATACTTGAGGCCGCCCTCGGGATGTCCAACCCCCTCTATCATCAGAACCTTTTCCAAATCGCCCTCTGCAAGCTTTTCTCAGATCCTGACGACGACACCTGGGTCGAGCGTATGCGGCGCGTCATGGTGGAATCCGGTCTCGATGAGAAGAGCGATACGGTGATGCTCATGATGGCGCAGGTGTACCGCTACCTCCACATGCTTGCGCCGGAGACGGCGCTTGAGAAGATGGAGCCCGTCTACAGGCATTATATCTCGACCCATTCGTCTTCTCCGATGTCTCTGCAGTTGGGGGATGTGGTCGCGCAGTTCTATCTCTACTATGCCTTCAACCATGAACGGGGAAAAGAAGTGCTGAATCACGTCCTCTCGGACCGGATCGCCGTGTCGGGACCGGACGGATGCGTCAACGACTTCAACTATTGGGCCGTGGCGCTCCTAAGCGCGGAGAACGAGTACGACAACCCTGACAGGTCATTTCCGGAATGCTTCTACACCATGTTGATACGGAATAGTGAAAAGAGCTCACTTCCGGGAAGCTCCCTGCTGAAATCATATCTTCTCTCCGGCCTCGGGAGCTACTACGGCAATATCCTGAAACGGTATTCCGATGCGGCCGACTGTTATGCCGAGGCTCTTGAGGCTGTGCCGGCGTCGCATCCTGACGCCCGTCTGAGCTGCATCAACAATGCAGTGTTCTATTCCTTCCTCGCCGGATTCCCGGCGGAAACCCTTCAGCCATGGCTTGAGGAAGGGGAGGGATTGCTTGCGGAGAATCCTTTGTCGGGTTTTCTTTTTACGACCATCAGGGATTTCGGCACCAACCTCGTGAACGCGGGCAGAGCCAGGGAGGCTTTACGGTGGTACCTGACGGCGGAGAAGCTATATAAGGATACCCAGGGAGAGGATGCCTATTCGCCCGACTTCATCATGCTTCGCCGCGACATGGCCACCGCTTATGAGATGATGGGCGATTTTACTGAGTCACGCCGAATACTGGCGGAAGACACCGACCTGCTCGCATCGGCCACCGGCGTAATTACCGACCCCACCCTTATCGACGGACTCTGGCTCGAGTATTACGCTCTCAAGAACGACAATGCCGACGACTGGATAACTCTTCTGTCCAAACTGCAGACCATCACCGATTTCACCGGGCAGCTATATAAGTCGTCGGGCGGTGATGTGCTCGTGCGTGATTCCTACGTGGTGAGGGCGATGGCGGAATACCTGCACATGATGGCGCTCCATTACGAGCCATTTGACGCCGGGGCGATGCCGGTGGAGGCCCGCTCCATGATGGATCAGCTTACAGGCATGATGACCCAGGCATGCGGAATGCTTGAGGCCTGGACTGCGGAGGTCAGGGATTACATGCCGGATTATAGGGAGAATTCCGATTACCGCATGGCTCTCGTGGCGCTGGCGACGTATTATAAGAACTTTGAGGGGAATCTCGGCAAGACGATGCATGTCATGAGGCAGCTGATGGGCGACAGTATAAATGAGGAGAATGCCGTCAGCTGCTCCGATTACATCACTCTGCTGTGTATGACGGAGCGGTTCGACGAGGCGTATGCCCTGGCCGACCGTCTGGAGGAGGCCGCCCGGACATTCAAGGGTGACAATAGGACGGTGATGGATTTTATCGATGGATTCCGGGTAGGACAGTACACCGAGGAAGGGAATCCCGCCAAAGCCCTTCCTTACGCGAGGGCAAGCTATGCGAGGGCCAGGGAAGTGCTTGACGGCAACTTCCGCCTCATGACCAAGCAGCAGCAGGAGAACCACATGACGAGATACGGCGACCCTTCGGATCTTCTCGTGGGTCTTCTGCAGTACCTCCCCGACCGAATCGGCGGTGAGTGCTATGACGCCGTGATATACCGCACCGGGATGCAGTTGCGTTCCCACCGCGCCACGATGGAAGCCATCGAGCGCTCCGGCGACCCGGAGCTGCGCCTTATGGTGGACTCCATAGAGACAATGCGGGGCGCCCTGGCGCGCGACATGCAGTGGACTCCCGATATGAGCCAGGAGGAGAATACGGCGCGCACCCTGCGCCTGGCCGACCTCAAGCACCGCACCAACCGAATGGAGCAGCGGGTGCTCGCCGCCGTCGAGAAGTATGCCGATAAGGATATCGCCGATGTGAAATGGGAGCAGATCCGCGACAGGCTCGGAAGTGACGAGGCCGCCGTGGAATTCGTGTTCTCGAATACCGACATCCTGGCGCTCGTGCTTCGTCCCGGAGCGGAGCGCCCCGAGGTGGTGGACCTTTGCCGTGCCGATGCACTGATGGAGCATCTGCGCGGCGACGGAAGCCGCAACAGCGCGTCACGCGCCCGGTCGCTCTACGCTGCCGGCGACACGGCCCTTTACTCCCTGCTCTGGGCTCCGCTGGAGCGGAGCGTCGGCGCCTGCCGCAGAATCTACTATTCCCTGCCGGGAATACTGAGCACGCTTGCATTTAACGCATTCTCCCTTCCCGACGGCTCGACCCTTTTCGACCGCCATCAGCTCGTGCAGCTCACCACCACCGGTCAGCTCGTGTTCGACCGTCCGGAAACCCCACCGGCCTCCATAGCCATGATGGGCGACATCCTCTATTCTCCCGACCAGCGTCCGCTCCCCCCCGACGCCGCCGGACTCCGCTCCGCAGAGAGCGACTTCGATTTCTCCGACCCCTCCGCCGACAGCCGCGCCATCCGGAGGAGCCATTTCCGCCATCTCCCGTTCACGGCCCTTGAGATACGCGACATCGCCGGAGAATTCGGCCCGCAGCGGGTGGATAGCATCACCCGGTTCTCGGCCACTGAGTCGGAGCTGCGCCGGCTGGCGGCAGGCAGGCCCGACGTGCTGCACCTCGCCACCCACGGCTATTACATTTCTCCCGACTCCGACATCGACCGCTATCCTTTCCTTAAGGCGAAGGGCTCAGGCACGATGCAGCGTTCCGGAGTGGCGCTGGCCGGAGCCGAGGAGACATGGCGCGGCCTCAGCGACGCCCCGGACGACAACGACGGGATACTGACGGCTTCCGAAGTGGCCGCCCTCGACCTCGGAGGCACCGGGCTCGTGGCCCTCTCTGCCTGTGAGACCGCGCTCGGCGACTATTCGTTCGAAGGCATCTTCGGACTGCAGCGCGGCTTCAAGCAGGCGGGGGTGCAGTCGCTTCTCGTAAGCCTGTGGAGTGTCAACGACCGCTCCACCTCCCTCTTCATGCAGGAATTCTACCGTGCCCTGCGCTCAGGCTCCACACGCTACGATTCGTGGCGCCGCGCGGTGGGCCGTGTGCGATCCTCATATCCCGACCCATACTACTGGGCTCCCTTCATTCTGTTGGATTAAGTGACTCCTGAACCATGCATCGTCTACTCTGGATTATCATTCTTTTAAGCACTCTGCTCGCGCAGGCCGACGTGTTCCGTCCATCGAAGGTATTGCGCGATACCCGCGAGGCGATGGCGGCGCGCGACTGGCGGCGGGCCGCTTCGCTCGCCGATTCCATCATGCGTAGCTCGGCTGATCCGCTCGTACGCCTGCGGACGCTGCAGATGCTCGCCGACATCCGCCGGGCCACGGGCGACTATCCCGCGGCCGAGGAAGCTTACGACCGTGCCGCGGCCATTATGGCCGATACCGCGGTATTTCCCGACGCTGCCGACCCCCTTACACCCGATGGACGGAATCTTGCCAATCTGCTCCTCAACCGCGCCCAGCTCGAGATAGCCCTCGGCCGCTACGGGCGTGCCGCCGGGTCGCTGGCAGACGCTGTCTTCGCTCCCGGCTCCGAGGGCGAAATCCGCCGTGAGGGAGCCCTCGCTTCGCTTGAATACCGCCTCGGTAATACTTCTGAAGCCCTCGGCATTCTTGATGAGGCGATAGCGGAGGCCGGAGAATCCCCCTCGCTTGATGTGCTGCTCCAGAACCGCGCGTATATCCTCGCGGTCCTCGGACGGCATGAGGAAGCCATCGCCGACTACGGGCGTGCCATGGCGCTTCTCTCCGACACCGGCCACGGCCACGGACACGTGCGCGCCAACCTCGCCATAGCCCTCTCCGGTGCCGGACGTCACGCGGAGGCGCTGATGGAAATCGACCGGGCCCTTAAGGAAACCGGAGGGGTGGCTGCCTCCTCCGTCACCACGCGGCGGAATCCGTGCTCGGCCGATGAAGGCGCCGACTATCTGATAGCCCTCTGGAAAAAAGCCGAAATACTTCTCCGTGCGGGTCAAAGAAAGGAATCCGCCCGGCTGATGCGTCAGTCCTTCGAGGCCGAACGCCTGCGTATCGCCCGCACGCTGGCCGGAATGCCCGCGCAGATGCGGCTCGATTACTGGACTATGGAGCGGCCGCTTCTATCGAGGGCATTCATGATCGGTGACGCCGACCCTGAGCTGCTCCTCGATGTGGCGCTGACCCGCCGCGAGATTTCACTTCCGTCGCTCTACGACCTTGGTGACGAGCCGGATGCCGCAGCCTCACGCATCATGGCCCGGGGGAGCGATGCGGCGCGGCTGCTGGCCGACGGCGAGGCGGGAGTGGCCTTCGTGCTTTATCCGGATGAAGAGGGAAGGGAAATGTACGGTGCCGTGACATTCACCTCCAAAGGGTGTCCGAAATTCGTGCCGCTCTTTGATGCGGCGTTCCTGGATGAACCCGGCATGGTGGCCGATGCCTCCATATCCGAAGCCATAGAGGATGAAGACCCGTATCTTAAGAATGTGCTATACTCCGATTCTTTGCTCGGCGGGATGATATGGCGTCCGGTGCTGGAGTCGTTGCCGAAGAGTGTGCGCACGGTCCGGTTCGTGCCGGAGGGTGTGTTTCATCTATGGGGCGTTGAGAATATGCCTTTCGCAGGAGGCGGAGACCTGAAGATGGTCCGCCTGTCGTCGCTGCTGGAGCGCCCGGAGGATTTCGTGGCTGGAAATTCGCTGATAGCGGGAGGACTTGATTACGACTCCGAGCCTGCGGCTGAGGGGGTGGCACCCGGCGAGGGTAACAATCTGGCCTATATGGAACTGACGCGTGGCCTCGGCCTGACCTCTCCCCGGGCGGTGTTCACTTATCTGCCCGGCACGGCCGGAGAGGCTGCCGAAGTGGCCCGCATACTTGGCGTAGACAATCCGCGTGATGTGTTGAGCGAGGAGGAATTCAAGGCCGAGGCATCGGCTTACTCGCATCTTCTTTTGGCCACGCATGGCTATAGCCTCGACTGCGGAGTAGGGGCAGGACGTTACCTTCCCTCCGACACTCTGGCCGTCGACATCTCCCTTCTCCGCTCCGGGCTGGCCCTCTCCGGGGCGAACGTGCTCGGCAACCCTGGCAGCGGATCCGACGGCGGTCCGGAGCGTCCCCTGCGTGACGACGGCATACTTTCCGCCCGTGAGATATGCGACCTTGACCTGAGCGGAGCGCGGCTCGTGGTGCTTTCCGCATGTCAGACGGCGAAAGGACGCATAACCGATGAAAATGCCTCCGGCCTCGTGCGTGCGCTCAAGATGGCGGGGGCCGGTACGATAGTGGCTACCCTCTGGGAGGTCGACGACCATGCGGCGCGCCTCTTCATGACAGGTTTCCATTCGCGTCTTGCCGCAGGGGTGCCGGTTTCCGAAGCCTTCTCGGCGGCCCAGTCCGCGGTGCGCGACTTCGCCGTGGAGCATCCTCAGAGGAGATTCAGTGCCGGCTCGATGTCAAGCCGCCCTGTCGCATCCTCATCATCTTCTCCCTCATCAGTGAGCCACCCGTATGCCGCTCCGGCCTATTGGGCGCCGTTCATACTGATAGATCCCTGAAATACTGAAACCAGACATAATCCAATATCGAGCGATATATGAACACCTACCTTACCACGCTTCTCCTCTCCACTATGGCTTTCGGGGTCTTCGCGCAGCCGGCGCCGGACCGGAAACTGGCAGGAGGTCAGCGAAAGTACGACCTCATCGTCAACCAGCACAACGACACCCTTACATTCAATCGTGGACTCCGTGCGTTGAAGACCCGCCGGGCTCACGGTGAAAACCGCTCCATACTGACCGACCTTGCGTCCGGTTACCTTTCGCTGGGTACGTCCACCGTCCTTTCCGCCTCGCAGAATCTTCTTGGTGCAGGCATAGGGTTGGCCAAGGAAGCCTTGCGCGACAAGCGTCCCGACTGGCAGGCCGCCACGATGGGGGAGTGCCGCTTCGTGAAGCATCTGCCGATGGTGACTGACGTACTCGATTTCTATGCCGCCCCGTCCCCGTTAGGTGCGTTTGACCCTACGGGGATGAAGTTCAGCGGTTTCGGCTGCCGTCAGTACATCACGGTTCTTGATTCCGCCGGCAAATCTCACGACGAGGAGGTGTTTTACCTGTCGTGCACACTTCGCGACGATGACCATGGACTCGACCGCATGCTGCATCATTCGAAATTCGAGGTAGTGGTGGATGAACTCCGTTTCAACCCTCTGCTGTGCAATCTACCCAATGACTCGCTCTCGATGGATCCCTCCACCCGCATCGGGTTCAGCTTCGAGAAAAGAAAGGATCTGCGGTTCAATGTGGAGGCGGTCGTGAAGTCGTCGTGGGTCAATGAGGCCATACAGGTAGCCGACAACGTGGAGCTCGGACGCTTCAGGATAACGGCGTGCATTGATCCGAATCATCTTGATTCCGACGGAGTGTTCCGCTATTCGCGCAGTGAGGATGCGCGTGGTCCGAAACGCGTGGTGGTGACAGGCGACTGCTTCCTCGTGCCGCGCAGCTACGTGGGCTCCACCGATATGGCCACTTACTCTCCGTCGTGGGGCACAGGGCAGTACCGTGTGGAGATGGACATCACCGAGACCTGCTCCATCAATGAAGACTATTACACCACCGTAGAGAAGGGGAAACGCCGTTGGAATAAATCACGGTGGCAGCCTGAATGGAATCTGATGAAGAAGCGTTCGCGTCCGGCCCCGGGAGCTTCCTCGTCGCTGGCGGAGATGCTTTTCCCGCAGTTTACCGGCGACACATGGATCACGACCCTTGCCGAACCCGTCGTCACCGTACTCATGACTGAGGAGGGGCGGCTGCTCAATGCCGCGTCGCAGGATTTCGCCACTCGAATCGGACTGACTCTGCCCACTCCGTCTGCCACAAGCGGTCAGCAGGCCGCGGCCGCTCCTTCCGGGGCCCCGTCTGCCAACGCCGCTCCATCCGTTTCAGGCGGTGCCACCGTCGCTCCCTCCGGCTCTCGGTAGGGCGTACAGCCTCCCGCATATCTACGGAGACTCTTCAAGCCACAACCTTTGGCCACTCTTTTTATTCGATAGACTTTTGGCTTGGCATTTTCCCCGCTTTCAAAAGTCGGAGGAAAATATCGGGTCAGCGGCGGGGGGAGAAGCGGTTCATGAGGTCGGCGAGGCCGGATTTGAAGGCGGAGCTTTCGGGGGAGTAGTCGTTGGTGTACGAACGGAAACGGCGCAGCTGACGTTCGGTGAGGCGCGGTACGGTAAAGGAACTTTTACGGGCCTCGCCTACGAGCATCAGGCCTAACTCCCGGAGGGCGACCTTGCGGTCGGCCACACGGATGACGGCCACGATGCTGTCCGATGGTTCGGGCTCAAATTTGGTGGCTTTCATCTTGTAGCTTCCGTCATCGCGCAGCTCCAGCAAGCAGTATCCTGCCGCGTTGTCGCGGCGGTACTGTTCGAAAGCCACTTCAAACTCCTTTACGAAGCGTGCGTGGACGTCGGCCAGCGTGTCGCCCGGGGCGGTGTCGATAAGATGCAGCAGGCGGTCGAAAGAGTCAAGGGTCACCTGCGCGTCGTAGGCCGACCCGTGCAGCAGTTCCTCTTTCACATCGGCGCCGAGATAGCCGGCCACACTGGAGTTGTTGATGTTCTGCTCGTGGTCGAGACCATGATGGCGGCCGTAGAAAAACCAGAACCAGTCGCGCAGCTCTATGATTTTCGCGTCGTCCACCATGATCCCTTCCTGCCGGAGGATCCTGACGTCGTTGGCTATGGCGAAGCCGATTATGAAATCCGCGGCGTCAAGCATCTTCTGCACTTCCTTACGGCAGTCGGCGAATTTCGGAGCGTCGGCCACCATCTCCGGAGTGATGTTGTGGGGCTCAAGTCCCCATTTCTTCAGGCGCGCCGGGCGATAGCGGCTGGTATATGTCAAAGAACCCGAGCCGTCCATTACGGACAGCTCGAGCATATCTTCACCGCTTCGCTTGCGGTCGTTGGCAAACTCGGCGTCGAGGCATATCACCTTTTCGGCCGGAAGTCTTGAAATCAGAGGGTGCATCTTTCAGATAGGATTCAGAGTCTTACAGTGGCCTGGAGGGCGTTCATTTTACGGTCACTTTAGCGGCGCGTCCGTCGGGAGTGACCGCGATGCAGATTTCTCCGGGAGCAGGGGCGGCCACTTCGTTGCCGCTGAGGGTGTAATAGCGTATTCCTTCGGCGGAGAGGTCGAAGGGGGCGTCGGCCGTCACGCCCTGCACGAACGAAATCACGTATTCCGGCAGCTCGGCGGCGGGGGTGGCATCGCGCTCAGGCTCCGTGAAGGTGCCTGCGGTGTAGTCGCCGAACTTCTCCTTGAGCCAGTTGATTTTGGCCTTAAGATGGTCCACCACATTGCGGTGACGCATGGCCATGTCGGAATTGTCTACCACGCGCTGCCCTCCGTCGGGCACAGGGGCGTCCTTCCAGATGTCGCGGTCGGTCTTGGCGGCTTCGGCGATGCGGTCGCGGTAGGTCTCAAGGTCCTTGTAGAAGCCGTCGAACTCCGATGTCATGAACCACTTCCAGGTCTTGGCCAGCTGCCCCATGAACTTATAGTTGCTTCGGATGGAGGCGATCCAGGTGTTGCCGTAGGGGCCGTGGTTATAGAAGAAGTCGTCGGTCGGGCCGTTGAATCCGTTGCCGCAGTCCCAGATGGGTGAGAAGTGCCATTTCTGGTCGGCGCCGTGGTCGCGGTACATGTAGGTCGAGCCATGGAATGCCTCCACGTCGCTCATCATCTCGCGCACTATGTAATAGCGCACGGCGTCGTCCATGTCCATATAGGCCCAGAGGTCGTCGGAAAGGTCTCCGATGGCCTCGTTCATTGCCGTGAACTGTTCGGTGACGAAGCGGCGCTGTATGTCGGAGTATTCCTCGGGGGTGTCGAAGGTGATGCGCAGCGTGTCGCGGAAGCCGGGATACCAGCCGAGCTCCTCCATCTGTATCTGATTGTCCTCATCATAATTGTCGAGTTCCACGAGATAGCCTCCGGAGATCATCGAGGGGTCTTCGCAGAGGTCGGGGAGTTCGGTGATGTCGACGCGGTCTTCCTCCACACGGATCGATTCGGTGAGGAAATAGAGGCCGCGGCAATAGCCGTTGATCACCACCTCCACAGGCTGCTGCGAGGGGGTCCAGGGAAGTCCGATGCGCTGTCCGAGGTTGAAGCCCGTGAAATTGCGCATGTATCCGTAATTGTCGTCGGCATGCGCGAGCAGGGCGAAATGCTTGCTCTTCGACATTCCGAGCATGGCCTGTTTCTTGCCGAGCTTGAGCTTAAAGGGCTTTTTTGCGAATGCGGTGCGGGTGTAGTTGCCACGGGCCTTGATTTCGAGGGGGAGGGGCTCATCGGCCGAGCCAATCGAGGCGGCTCCTTCAGCCTCCATCCATTCGCAGCCGTTGAGGTCGAGCCAGTATTCGCCCGAGAAATAGTTCTTGTGGGCGAGATCCTTGGAAATGATCTCGTCGTTGTAGGAGCCGTCGACGTTCCTTACATTTATGTAAAGCACGGGGAGAGTGCCGGAGAGTCCGCTGACATCGCCGTGGGAGGCTCCGTCGGCTTCGATGCGTATGCTCGTCTCCTGGGCGCCGGGCTTGTAGGAGAAGGATATCTTCACGTTCTTGAGGTCGGATGCCTTGAAGTTGGGGCCCATGGCCGTGCCGGTCACCGTAGTCGACCCGTAGACGTTGGTCTGCTCCGGAGAGGAGGCTCCGAAATTGACTGACCAGTCCTCGTTGGAGATTTTGAACTGCCCGTCGAGACTGGCGATATTGAGGGTATAGACGTCGCCGGAGCGTGAGAACTGCCAGCGCAGGTCATTCCATGCAGGCGTAGTGAAGTCGCCTCGGAGGTAGAAGTCGGGGTATTCGGCCGCGCGCAGTCCGAAGACGGCGGCAAGCAAAGTGAAAAGCAGGATTAATCGGGTATGCATATTGTCGAAGTCTGATGGGGTGAAAGTGTATGTGGGGGATTTAACCGAGATTTCTGTCGAGGGCCTCGGCGGCATAGGCCTGCAGAGGGGTTGAGGCGCCGGCGGCGATCATGTCGGCGATGGCGCGGGCCTGCGGATGACGGCGCAGGAGCCGGAATGAGAGGATGTCGGCCTCTTCGCGGGTGAGCGCTCCGAGGGCCATTTCGGCGGCCCGTCCGGGCGAAAGGGCTTCGGGCGGATAAAGCCATGCGGCGAGCAGGCGCGACTCCCGCACACCCGTGTCGGCCCAGAGGGCCTCGGCCAGTTCGCGGTCGGGCTCGTAGGCGCGGGCTATTTCAGAAAGCTGCGGCAGCTGCAGCCCGAAGATGATGCCGTAAGGCATCCCCGCCTTCCGCAGGGCATCGGCCACGATACCGTTGCGGAAGGCGAGGAAGGACTGTTTTATTTCTTTGGGGATGGATGATGTCATAGGTTGGAGTGTTCGCGGCTGAGGCGGAGCATCTGTTCGGGATAGGTCTCGGTGTAGTCGAGGGTGATGTCGGTGATTTCGCCGTCGGCGTCACGCACCACATTGTAGACCGGGTTGATGAATCCGCGGTAGGGGGGTATGTCGAGTTTCGAGTAGCGGTCAAGCACCTCCTTGTGGAGCTTCGGGTCGACCTTCACGGCGTACTTCTGCACCAGGGCGTTGCCGGCCTCATAGTCGCCTTCGCTCTTGATGCGCTGGATTTCGGCGAGAAGCTGGCCGATAAGGTCGCGCATCTTCTTGTAGTCGTTGATCTTGACGTAGGTCTTGCCGCCTTTCTTGACGAGCTCCACCACCTTGTCCTTCTTACCGTGGTCGAGGACCCAGGCCGCGATGAGCTGGCGGTTGCGCATATGGGCCTCCTCCACATCCTTGCCCGGCTCGATGCGGTTGAGCTGGGTCATGAGGCCGTTGAGCATATACTTGTAGTATTCGGCCTTGTAGGCGTCGGGGTTGGAGAGCACTCCGATTTCCTGGAGTTTGGCGTCTGGGAGATAGTAGAGGGCGAAGAGGTCGGCGCGGGCTTCCTCCAGGGTGGAGCCGTTCTCCTTGAGGGCGTCGGGGTCTACGCCGGGCGCAAGGCGTCCGGAGGCATGGCCGAGGCATTCGTGGAGGTCAGTGTGGAGCATATCGGTGATGTAGAGCCATTCGTCGAGCAGCTTGGAGGTGGGTTCGTCGATCACGAACTCCTCGTTGAATCCGTTGCCGATGGAGGCCATGGCGTAGGCTTCGGTGATGTTCTCCAGCGTCACCGACTTCGAGCCGTGGGCGGCACGGATCCAGTTGGCGTTGGGGAGATTGATGCCGATGGCGGTGGCGGGGAAGGCGTCGCCGGCGAGATAGGAGGCGGTGATGGCCTTGGCCGACACGCCCTTCACCTCGGGCTTGCGGTAGGCCGGATTGATGGGGGAGTGGTCCTCAAACCACTGGGCGTTGGAGGAGATGGCGTGAGTGCGCTCCGATGACTCGTGGTTCTTGAAATTGACGTATGATTCCCAGGAGCCTGTCATGCCCAGGGGATCGTTGTAGGATTCGATGAAGCCGTTGACGAAGTCCACGTCGGAAGCCGTGTCCTCGGCCCAGAGGATGGAGTATTCGTCGAAGGTGCGGAGGTCGCCGGTGACGTAGAAGTCGATGAGTTTGGTGATGTAGGCCTTCTGCGCGTCGTTCTCGGCCACACCTTTCGCCATGTCGAGCCAGTAGATTATCTTGGCTATCGCGGGGCCGTAGAGGCCGTTGAGGTGATAGACCTGCTCCACTACCTTTCCGTCCACCTTGGCCACGCGCGAGTTGAGGCCGTAGGATATGGGAGTCTCGTCGGCGGGGTCTTTCATGGCGTTGTAGTATGCCTCGACTTCCGCCTGGGTGACATTGCCGTCGTAGAGGTTGCCGGCGGAGGAGAGGATCACGTCCTGCGATCCGTCCTGGTTTACTTTCTTAGCCATGAACGAGGGGTCGAACACCACCTTCTCCATCATGGCCATGAAATCCTGACGCGATTCTCCGGCTTCGAGGGGAAGGTCGGCATCGGGGATGAGGGCCGCCTGCTCCGCGAAGAACTGGCGGGAGAAGCCGGGTGTGAACTTGTCGTTGGAATAATGGTGGTGGATGCCGTTGCCGAACCATACCTGCTTCATGTACCGGTCGAAGGCTTTCCAGTCGGCCGATTCGCGGTCACCCTTGAATCCGGTGTAGATGTTTTCCAGTATCCGGCGGAGGTGGAGGTTGTACCGCCCGTTCTGGTCCCAGATGATGTCGCGTCCGGCCTGGGCCGCCTGCGAGAGGTAGTAGAGCATCTTCTTCTGGTTGAGCGTCAGGTTGTTGAATCCGGGCACTTCATAGCGGAGCACCTCGATGTCGGCGAAATTGTCGACATGGTAGTTGAAGTTCTTGTCTTCGGCGGCGTGCAGCTGGATGGCCATGATCGACCCCAGCGCCACAGCCGGAATTATCTTCTTCATGATGGTTTGGTTAATTGGTTGGTATTGTGTCTTATGGTTCAGTGGAAGGGGAGGGCCGGGCCGGGGTCGATGCCGAGCGGCCCTCGGCCGCGGCATCACTCTGCTCAGTATCACTCTACGTAGAGCACGAGCCCCTTGAGGTATTCCCCTTCGGGATGGGAGATGTCGAAGGGATGGTCGGCTGGCTGGGTGAGCTGGTGGAGCACCCGCACTTTGCGGCCGGATTTGGCGGCGGCCGAGAATACGGCCAGACGGAAGGCCTCGCGGCTTACCACCTGCGAGCAGGAGAAGGTGAAGAGTATGCCGCCGGGCTTGATCTTCTCGAAGGCCTTGGCGTTGAGCTTACGGTAGCCGATAAGGCCGTTTTTCAATGCCGAGCGGTGCTTGGCGAATGCGGGAGGGTCGAGGATGATGAGGTCGTACTTGGAGTCGGGCATTTCGGCCAGGAACCTGAAGGCATCCACGGCATGGGTGCTGTGGCGCGGGTCATCGGGGAAATTGAGCGCTATGTTGGCGTCGGTGAGCGAGGCCGCCTTGGCCGATGAATCGACCGAATCCACCGACTTCGCGCCGCCGCGCATGGCGTACACCGAGAAGCCGCCCGTGTAGCAGAACATATTGAGCACCGTGCGCCCCCGTGCGAAACTCTCCAGCAGGCGGCGGTTCTCGCGCTGGTCGACGAAGAAGCCGGTCTTCTGCCCCTTCAGCCAGTCGATGTTGAACTGCAGGCCGTTCTCCAAGGCGATGTTGCCGTCGAAGGCGCCGATCAGATACTCGTTCTGCGGATCGAGCTGGGCCTTGTAGGGGAGTGTGGTCTCACTCTTGTAGTACACGTTGCGTATGCCGATGTCGGGGAGGCGCGTAAGTGCTTCGGCTATGCGGACCCGCTCGAAGTGCATGCCGGGGGAGTGGGCCTGCATCACTGCCGTGTCGCCGTAGATGTCCACCACCAGGCCGGGAAGGAAATCCCCTTCGCCGTGTACGAGGCGGAAGCAGTTGTTGTCGGGGCGTATGAGCCCCAGTGTGGCGCGCAGGCGCGAGGCGTTGAGCAGACGCTCGTAGAAGAAATCCTCCGGCAGACGGTCGGCTCCGAATTCGAGGATGCGCACTGTGATGCTGCCTATCTGGTAATGGCCCACGCCGAGCAGACGGCCGTCGGCGGCGCGTACCTCCACGTAGTCGCCTTCTTCGAGATTGGCGGGCATACGCGCGATGGCTCCTGAGAACACCCAGGGATGATGGCGCAGAAGTGACTCTTCCTTGCCGGGTTTTAGGGTTATGACGGGATGCATGTTATAGTCGATGTTATGGGGTTTAGGGACATTTTTTTACTGCCGCGCGGGGAGGCCCTTACTTTATGAAGAGCCTTACGATGTCCATGCCGTTGGCGTAGAGCAGGAGGAGGATCAGGAAGGCCATGCCGCACATCTGGGCCACCTCCATGAATTTCTGGCTCGGTGGCCTGCGGAAGATGATCTCATAGAGCAGGAAAAGCACATGGCCGCCGTCGAGGGCCGGGATGGGGAGGATGTTCATGAACGCGAGGGCCACTGACAGGAACGCCGCGATATTCCAGAACGCCACCCAGTCCCACTTCTCGGGGAAAATCGAACCGATGGAGCCGAAGCCGCCGATGCTCTTGGCACCCTCTTTGGTGGCCACGAGTTTCATGGACTTGGCATACGATGTGAGCTTGTCGACCCCCATCTCCACTCCCCGGGGAATCGAGGCGAGGAGGGAGTAATGCTTCTCCTCGGCGGGGTAGAACCGGGTGATGTCGGTCTCCAGGCCTACGCCCATCATGTCGTTGTCGGAGAGCTCCACCGGCACTGTCTCCGTCTTGCCTCCTTCACGCGACAGGGTCAGGAGGACGGTGGCCCTGTCGGCGGAATGCTCCTTTTTATAAAGGGAGGCCTGCTGTTCGAGGGTCTGCTTGAATTCGAAGAGCGAGGGAGTGGCTATGCTGTCGACTGCCACGATTTCGTCACCCTCGCGGATGCCGGCTTTGGCGGCTCCCTCGCCGGCCATCACGCTGATGACGCGCGTGGGGATGCGGTAGGTCATGAGGCGGATGGGAGTCTTGCCCTCCTCCATCTCCTTCTGCAGGATGAAGGGGAAGTCGGACGGAATGGCGATGCTCACTGTGTCGCGGCCGTCGCGGAGCACCTGCACCGTGGAGGCCTGGGTGATGTCGAGCATGGCGTCGGCGGGGTAGTCGAGGATCTTGCCGTCGGCCGTAAGGGGGATGTCGCCGTCGCGGAATCCCACTTCATGTGCCGCCGGCGAGTAGGCCATGCCGAGTTCGGCGCGGTCGAAGCGCACGTATTTCTCACCGGTGGAGTAGACTATGCCGGCGTAGATGAGGATGGCAAGCAGGAAATTGAAGAGCACTCCCGCCACCATGATGAGCAGGCGCTGCCAGGCCGGCTTGGTGCGGAACTCCCATTTCTGTGCCGGTCGCTTCATCTGCTCCGTGTCCATCGACTCGTCGATCATGCCGGAAATCTTGCAGTAGCCGCCGAGCGGTATCCATCCGATGCCGTATTCGGTGTCTTTCCAGAAGCGGCGTTTTTTCTTCTGCCCTTCCGGGGCGCCGACGGCGTCGGGAGCGTCCTCGGCCCAGATGTGGCCGACCGTCAGCTCGGGTTCCGGAGGCACGGGCTTCCCCTCTTTCTCGCACTGCTTCTTCTCGGCCTCCCATTCGGCATGGGCCTTGCGTTCGAGTTTGTCCTTGAGGTAGGCCTGACACTCCTCTTCCGTGGCCCCTTTAAGCCATTTGTGGCTTCCGAGGAAACCGATGTATTTGTTTGGGCGCCATTTGAAAAGCTCGGTCCAGGGGTCGAAGAATATATAGAATTTCTCGACCTTCACTCCGAATATGCGGGCGAAAAGGAAGTGGCCGAACTCGTGGATCACTATCAGAAAGGCCAGGGCCAGAATCAGCTGGGTGGCTTTTATAAGGAATACATCCATATTTTTCTTATTTTTAGGGGGAGGGCCGGGATGAGGCTTCTCCGTAATTGACGGCTTACTGAGCCGGGGCGGAATGACGGGTAATTTTCTATTTGATTCTGGCGAGCGTCTCCTCGGCCAGACGTGTGGCTTCGGCATGGGTGGCGACGAGGTCGGATAGTGACGGGTCGGATATGAATCCGGCGCGCTGCATCACCTCGGCGGCCAGGCGGCCGAGGCCGGGGAAGGGGATCTCATCGTGGAGGAAGGCGCGGACCCCCACCTCGTTGGCGGCGTTGAGTATGCAGGGCATGTTGCCGCCGCGCCCTATGGCCTCGAAGGCGTAGCCGAGCATAGGGAAGCGGGTGAGATCGGGGGCCTCGAAGGTGAGGGCCGCCATCTCGCGCAGGGTCAGGCCGGGACGGTCGGACGGGATGCGGGCCGGATAGCCGAGGGCATAGCGGATGGGCAGGTGCATGTCGGGCAGTCCGAGCTGCGCCTTCACCGAGCCGTCGACAAACTCCACCATCGAGTGGACTATGCTCTGGGGATGCACCACCACCTCGATTTTCTCCGGCGGACAATCGAAGAGCCAGCGGGCCTCGATCATCTCGAACCCCTTGTTCATCATCGAGGCGGAGTCGATGGTCACCTTCGCCCCCATGTCCCAGTTGGGGTGGCGCAGGGCCTGGGCGGCGGTGACGCGCTCCATCTGCTCGGCGGTGAAAGTGCGGAAAGGGCCGCCGCTGGCGGTAAGGAAGATCTTACGGGCCTGGGTCGTAGACTCCCCTTGCAGGCACTGGAATATGGCGGAGTGCTCAGAGTCGACGGGGAGTATCCTCACTCCGTGCTCGCGTGCGAGGCGGGTGACGATGGCGCCCCCCACGACGAGGGTCTCCTTGTTGGCCAGGGCTATTTCCTTGCCGGCGCGTATGGCGTTGACGGTAGGTATGAGCCCGCTGTATCCCACGAGCGACGCCACCACCGTGTCGACGTTATCCCTGCATCCGGCCTCGGCCAGGGCCTCGGGTCCGCACTCCACCCGGATCGGAAGGTCGGCGAGCGACTCACGCAGCGGGCGGAGACCGTCGGGGTCGGCTATGACCACCATGTCGGGGCGGAAGCGGCGTGCCTGTTCGGCGAGGAGCCGGTGGTTGTGACCGGCCGTGAGGACTGAGGCGCGGAATAGCGCGGGGCATTCCGCTATGATGTCGAGCGTCTGGGTGCCGATGCTGCCGGTGGAGCCCATGACGGCGATTCTTTTCTGCTGCATGATGATGGGGTTCAGCTTTGGAGGTGGGGGTTTGAGGGTTAGGGTACTTGGGTCTGCCCTGAGCCCGACGCTATGTCGGAGGCGGGCATCGAGGTGAGCGAGGAGATATATCGGTAGGGTGGGAGGGGCTGGCCGTCGTGCCACATCTCGACGGTGATCTGCGGCGGTGACGACGCGCCTCCGCCCGGAGCCAGCGATATGACCTGACCGCCGCTCACGAGCTCCCCTTTGCCGATCAGAGGCGATCCGAGTCCGGCATAGCGGCTGACGAAGCCGTTGTCGTGTTGCATGATTACGGCGTAGCCGTGCTCCGACCGGTCATAGCCTACGGAGAGCACGGCGCCGTCGGCGATGGCCATCACCGATGTCCCCTCCGGGAGGATGAGGCGCGCCGTGGTGGAATTGCGGCTTTCCGGGGTGACGATTCCTTCATCGCTTACGGGATACAGCAGCATTCCTTCGGCGGCGAGGGGAGCGGCCACAGCGATATTGAATTTCTCGCGCTCCTGCATCATGCGCGCGAACCGCATCTCCTCGGGCGACGACGGCATAAGCGAGTCGGGCGAGAATCCGGCGGCCGTGGCTTCGGCCGAGACGTCGCGGCGGCGGGGCGTCCGGTCGGCGTCGAACACCTCCCGGAGGTTGGCCACATATGCCTCGTTGCGCGAGTAGGCCTCCATCACCGAGTCCACCCGCAGCATGGCCTGCTCCGTGGCGGCGCGCTGCGACGCACGGAAATATCCCGGTATGAGGGTCTTGACGGGGGTGAGGAGCACGAACAGGAATCCTACGGCCAGCACCGCCGCGAAGACCGCCAGAGCCGATATCCATATCCTCGCCGGGGTGAGGGTCCAGGAACCGATGGTCTGTATGCGGGCCTCGTCCTCAAGAATGAGTCGGTATTTCTTCCGGGGTGCTTGCATCTGATGTAGTGTGTTGAGGGTGGGCGCGCGGAGGCGTGGCCGGGAGGGAGGCGTATTAAGGCTTCCGGGTTCGCGCACGTGCATAGATTACGCGAAGTTACTAAATTACGCCGAAATCCACAAATCCGCGCCGGCCAACCGGGTTAAAACGCCTCGTGAAAATCCGTGAAACCGGATGATCGGGGCGCGAAAAGACGCATGGCGCGAAGATGTGTTGCTTAAAGATGTTGTAAAGCATAGAAAAATGATATGAGATTTAAGCCGAATTCTTTGGCGGGGTGGAAATTTGGTTGTATTTTTGTCGGCAGAAAACGACAGGGAGATTTCCCGGTGCTGCGAAAGGCCGCCGTAGGGGCGGCCGGCGCGGGGGAGCCGACCTAACGAATTAACCTAAAAATCTAAACTGACAAACATGAACATTAACGAAATCATGGCCGGTCTTGAGGCCAAACATCCCGGCGAGAAGGAATACCTTCAGGCTGTAAAAGAGGTGCTCCTCTCTGTAGAAGATGTTTACAACCAGCATCCCGAATTCGAGAAAGCCCGTATCATCGAGCGCATGGTTGAGCCTGACCGCATTTTCACATTCCGCGTGACATGGGTCGACGACAAGGGTGAGGTGCAGAACAACATCGGCTATCGCGTACAGTTCAACAACGCCATCGGTCCCTACAAAGGTGGCATCCGTTTCCATGCATCCGTCAATCTCTCGATCCTGAAGTTCCTCGGCTTCGAGCAGACATTCAAAAACGCCCTCACCACTCTTCCCATGGGTGGCGGCAAGGGTGGCTCCGACTTCTCCCCCCGCGGCAAGAGCGACGCTGAAATCATGCGTTTCTGCCAGGCCTTCATCCTTGAGCTCTGGCGCAACCTCGGCCCGGACCGCGACGTGCCCGCAGGCGACATAGGCGTAGGCGGCCGCGAAGTAGGCTACATGTACGGCATGTACAAGAAGCTCGCCCGCGAGAACACAGGCACATTCACCGGCAAGGGCCTCAGCTTCGGCGGCTCCCTGATCCGTCCGGAGGCCACAGGCTTCGGCGCCCTCTACTTCGTGGAGAACGTGCTCAAGGACCTCGGCACCGACATCAAGGGCAAGACAATCGCCATCTCCGGCTTCGGCAACGTGGCATGGGGCGCAGCCACAAAGGCTACTGAACTCGGCGGCAAGGTAGTGACCATCTCCGGCCCCGACGGCTACATCTACGATCCCGCAGGCCTTGACACCGAAAAGATCCAGTACATGCTCGAACTCCGCGCCAGCGGCAACGACGTAGTGGCTCCCTATGCCGAGAAGTTCCCCGGCTCCACATTCTACGCAGGCAAGAAGCCCTGGGAGCAGAAGGTGGACATCGCACTTCCCTGCGCCACTCAGAACGAGCTCGGCGGCGAAGACGCCAAGCAGCTCATCGCCAACGGCGTTACACTCTGCGCCGAGGTATCCAACATGGGCTGCACACCCGAGGCCATCGACGCCTTCATCGAGGCCCGCGTGCCCTACGCTCCCGGCAAGGCCGTCAATGCAGGCGGTGTGGCTGTATCCGGTCTTGAAATGACTCAGGATGCCGAGCACCTCATGTGGACCGCCGAAGAGGTCGACGCCAAGCTCCACCAGATCATGAACTCCATCCACGCCGCTTGCGTATACTACGGCAACCAGCCCGACGGCTACATCAACTACATGAAGGGCGCCAACATCGCCGGCTTCATGAAGGTGGCCGACGCAATGCTCGGTCAGGGTGTGATCTAATCCGATTGCAGCGGTATAATTCCGAATTCCATAACGGCGGGACGCTTCCACAGAGGTGTCCCGCCTGTTTTTTTTCTGCAATCAGGGGCTTTTATGCCGGCGGAGGGTGGTTTTATACTGAAGTGGAATGGAAGTGTCGGAAAAATTTAGTAAATTCGCATGATAATAACCCCCTGCGGACGCGGGCGGCGCCTACGGGCACATACCATGCATACGATCATGAACCAGCGACATGCTTCCTCCTCGGAAATCATTGCGGCTCCCATCATGTTTCATCCCTACCTCAAGAAAGTGATCTGGGGAGGGACGAACATATGCGCCTTCAAGGGGGTCAGCAGCGATGCGACCGACATAGGGGAGAGCTGGGAAGTCTCCGCCGTAGAAGGACATGAATCCGTGGTGTCGGAAGGCCCCTACATGGGAATGCCGCTCACGGAGCTCGTGGAGCGCTTCGGCGACTCGCTGCTCGGAAGCAGGGTGACGGCCAGGTACGGCCGCCAGTTCCCTCTGCTCATAAAGTATATCGACACGGCCGACAAGCTTTCGGTGCAGGTGCATCCCGATGACGCACTCGCCGCCCGCCGGCACGCCTCACGCGGAAAGACCGAGATGTGGTACGTCATCGACACCCGTCCCGGCGCCAAGGTGTTCTCGGGTCTCAACAAAGACCTTACCCCCTGTGAGTTCGTAAGCAGCGTGGCCGACCATACATTCGTCGACCACCTTGAGGAGCAGCCGAGCAATCCCGGCGATATCTTCTACATCCCGGCTGGCCGCGTACACGCCATCGGCGCGGGAAACTTCCTCGTCGAGATCCAGGAATCCAGCGACATCACCTACCGCATCTACGACTACGGCCGCCGCGACGCCGACGGGCGCCTGCGTGAGCTCCATCCGGAACTGGCCCTCGAAGCCATCGACTTCTCGGCCCAGGAGCCCAGAAAAAGCCACCGTGTGCCTGACGACGCGACAGACGCCCCCCTCGTGGAGTGCAGCCACTTCAAGGTGCGCCGCATAATCGTCGACGGTTTCAGGCCCCTGCCGATGCCCGAGGGCTCGCTGATGGTGGTGATGTGCATCGCGGGCGACGTCATGCTGCGTTATCCAGGCGGTGAACTCCAGCTCACACAGGGGCGCACCGCCCTCATCCCGGCCAATCTCAGGCAACTAACCGTCGAGGGGAAAGGACGTATGCTTACGGCCTGCCCCTGACTTTCCGCCCCTACGGGCGTCCGCGCTGTCGAGCGGATGCTCGCTTTTGCATCTGACCCTCGCCCTTGCGGCGCTTTCTCCTTAAAAATTACAGGGGGGACCCACCCCCGTCTGGCTTTATATTCTTACATGTTAATCTAAAATCTGAAATGAGGAAAACTATTCTTTCCTTGTTGACGTTAACGGTCGCCCTGCCCGTCCTGGCCGTGGGCAACCAGGCATCGATAACGTCGACACCGTCTCCGGCCGTCAGCAACAAGCCGCTGGAGATCAAGATCAGTACTTCCGACCTGGGCACAGAAGTGTATTGCTACACCTGGTGCGAGAAGGTAGGAAGCGGTATGAAAAGCCCGTTCGGCTGGAATGACGTCGAGACCGAGGAATTCCGCATGAGCGGAAGCGGAGGCACCTACACGTTCACCATCAGCAACATCGCGCAGTTCTACGGCCTCTCCGAGGCCGAACTTGCCGGACTCACCCAGCTGGGCTTCATCGCCAAGACTAAAAACGGCTCCCAGACCATTGACCTCACCCTGGAGGTGGTGCAGGGGCGTCGCGACGCGTACTCGGGAGGCGAAGGCACCGAGGCGCTTCCGTTCATCATCAAGACTCCGGCCGACCTCTCCGCCCTTGCGGCCACACCCTCCGACTGGAGCGCCACCACATTCTTCCGCATGGAGGCCGACATCGACGCCTCGTCAGTCACGGTGTCGCCCATAGGCAGCCAGTCGGCCCCGTTCAAGGGAAGGTTCGACGGCATGGGCCACGTAGTGACCGGCCTGCGCCTTGCCTCCTCCGACTTCGGACGCGCCACCGGACTCTTCGGAGTGGTGGACGGCGCCGAAATACGTGACCTCGGCATCGTGGACGCCCGGGTGCGCGGCACCGCCTTCACAGGCATCCTCGCCGGCATGGTGGAAAGCGGAGAAATCGACCGTTGCTTCACTACCGGCTCCGTCACCGCCACATCGATATGCGCCGGCGGCCTCGTGGGCGAGAACATCGCCGGCAATATCACCGACTGCTATTCCGGAGCCACCGTCAGCAATCCCGACGACTACGCCACGGGCGGCCTCGTAGGAAAGAACCGTGGCACCGTCAAGAACACCTATTCGGCGGGCGCTGTGGAGGGACTCGACTATACGGGCGGCCTCGTGGGCGCCAACTACGGCACGGTGAAGAATTCTGTGGCCCTCAACGAATCCGTCACTTCATCCTATGATTTCTCCGCACGCTTCGGAGGCAACAACAACGCGCGCAATCTGGCCGACGCCGTCTACAGCTGGCGCGAGATGACGTCGGGCACCGACGCCTGGGGCATGCACGGCCACCATGCCTCCGACCTGGAGGCGAAGCAGCTGACCGACGAGGCCACATTCCGCTCTCTCCTCGGCTGGGACTTCGACCGCGTCTGGAAATGGACGGCAGAGGCGCATAAGGAATATCCGCAGCTCAGGGGCTTCGACAATCAGGAGTGCGTGCTGCCTGACCATTACTTCGACGTGGCATCCGGAATCGACGAGACCGGCATCGCCCGTATAACCTTTGAGGCCGCTCCCAACCCTGTGACCACATTCCTGTACCTGAGTTCAGAAGCCGGAATAGAAGGCTACGCCCTGTATGCCCTCGACGGCCATCTCGTGCTGGCCGGCCACGCCGGCGGAGCCGTTGAGGCCACCGTCGACATGGGGGCCTGCCCTCCCGGCGTCTACCTCCTCCGCGCCGTCACATCCGACTCCCGTGCGGCTGCCCTTAAAGTCGTAAAGAAATAACCAATCCCGACATCATAACATGAAATCCAACAGATCATATACCGGACACATGGGAGCCGTCGTGACAGCGATGATGCTTGCCGGAGGCTCGCTTTCCGGCCTGGCCGCCGCCGACGCCTCGCTCAGCCGTCTGGAAATCAAGGTGGGCGGAGAAAACGTGCTGACCTCATTCAATCCCGCCACCACCTCCTATGAGGTAGAGCTCGGGGAGGACGCCATGCAGACGGCCACATTCTCCGCCGCTCCCGCCTCGGCCTCGGCTACGGTCGACATCACCGTCAACGGCCTCCAGTACACCAATCACTCCATGGGGGCCTTCGCCGCCGGCGAGAACCTCATCACCTACACTGTCACCGACGGCGACCGCACCACCGTCTACACCGTAAAGGTGACCACTCCCGAGGCCGTGCGCGCCGAATACTTCACGTGGAAGAACGCCAACGTCTACTTCGTGCTGACCGACCGCTTCTATAACGGCGACACCTCCAACGATGAAAGCTACCACCGCCACAAGACGGCCGGCGGCACCGACGTGGCCACATTCCACGGCGGCGACATCAAGGGCCTCACCGAGAAGCTCGACTACCTCGACAGCCTCGGCGTCAACGCCATATGGATCACTGCCCCCTACGAGCAGATGCACGGCTGGACAGGCGGCAAGGACGACAAGTTCCCGCATTATGCTTTCCACGGCTACTATACCCTCGACTGGACCTTCATGGACCGCAACATGGGCACACTCGAGGACATGCGCCGCTTTGTCACCGAGGCTCACCGCCGCGGAATACGCGTGGTGATGGACATCGTGCTCAACCACACCGGCTATTCCACTCTCGACGACTGCGTCGACTATGACTTCGGCAACTTCAACGGCACTCCGACTGCCGGCTATGTGCCCTCGTCGGCCCCCTTCACCATGTGGGGAAGCGGAAGCGTGAGCTTCAACGCCGACACTCAGGGAAAATGGGGCAACTGGTGGGGCCCGTGGGTGCGTGCCTTCGGCGACCGTCCGTGGGGACAGTCGGCAGGCTTCGTGGTGCCCGGCGGCGACGACAAGACTATGTCCCTCTCGGGGCTGCCCGACGTGGTGACCGAGAGCACGGCCTCAGTGCAGATTCCCGCGTTCCTCTCTAAGAAATGGAGTGCCGAGAAGGGTGGCGAGTATGACGACTACCGTCTGCCCAACATCGACGACTGGCGTGTGGGAGGCAAGGGCGCTCCGGCCGACTACGTGATCCACTGGCTGGCGGCCTGGGTGGAGTACTTCGGCATCGACGGATTCCGCTGCGACACGGCCAAGCACGTGGAGTTCTCACGCTGGAAGCAGCTTAAGGAAGCATGCCGCACAGCATTGCAGACATGGCGCGCCAGCGACCGCGCCGACGAGTATGCCAAGGACTGGACCCAGGACTTCTGGATGACAGGAGAGGCCTGGGGCTGGGACCACGGCGATACCGGCTACTTCACTCAGGGCGGCTATGACTCCATGATCAATTTCGCCTTCAACGGCACCGAAGGGGGCACCGGCCGCACGCCCACGACCGGCGACTGGGAATACTACGCCAACTTCTGCAACGGCTCCAACGGCCATCAGGTGCTCAACTACGTGTCGAGCCATGACACAGGTCTCCACCGTCCGGGCGATCAGAAAAAGGTGGGCACGATGCTCCTGCTCTGTCCCGGCGGCGCCCAGATCTACTACGGCGACGAGACCTCGCGCCCGACAGTCAACGGTTTCGGCGACCCCGGCATGGTGACCCGAGGCGACTTCAACTGGAGCGCCGTGGACAATGACGTCAACCTCCACTGGCAGAAGGTCGGTCAGTTCCGCCGCCGCAATCCCGCTGTCGGCGCCGGCACGCAGACCATCTCCGACGGCACCTATATCCGTAAATTCTCCGACGGCGCCTACTCCAACGCCGTAGCCATTCGCCTTGACACCCAGTCGGGGCAGAGCTATACTCTCAATGTAGGCTCCGCCTTCGCTGACGGCACCCGCGTAATGGACGGCTACAACACCGACAACACGGCCACAGTCAGCGGAGGCAAAGTGACCATGACGGCCTCCGGCCCCGTGATGCTCATCGAGGAATACGGCACATCCGGCGGAGGGTACGTACCTCCGATTCCTCCCGTAGGGACACGTGCCGTGGTCACTCCCAACCCTGCGGCGGGTGAATTCACCGATGCCGTCACTGTAAGCCTCAGCGTGAACCCGGCCGGAGTGCCCGTACATTACTCCACCACAGGGACCGCCGACGCCTCCTCTCCCGTATATACCGCACCGCTCACTTTCAATGCCACCACCACACTCTCCGTCTTCACCGACAATGACGGCGAGACCAATCTGCAGAGCTTCACTTATACCAAGACCCAGACGGTGGAGCCTCCGGTGGATGTCGATGACAGCGTATATGTCTACTTCGACGACATGTCGAAGACGAACGTGGCCGTATGGGCATGGAACGATACCAAGAACGTCAACTGCACTTCGTCAGGTACATGGCCCGGCGACATGATGACGGTCAAGGACGGCAAGTATTACTGGAGCCTTCCTGAAGGCAAGGAGACCCCCGAATTCATCATCATAAGCTGGGACGACCACTCCGACAGCAACAGGGCCGGCGGAGGAAACCTCGCCTTTGTCGGCAAGGCCACCTATCATGCCGACGGCTCCTATTCGGTATATGTCGGCCCGCAGCGTCCGTCGATCACTGTGACCCCTGCCGGCGGCAATGTCAAGGGTGACTCCTCCATCACCATCACATTCGGCAACGAGCCCGTGACGGTCAGCGGCACCTTCAACGGCCGTACGCTGACGCTGTCGCCGACCGACTCCAACACCGTCAGCGTATCCTCCTACCTCTCCGACGGTGAAAGCGGCGAGATGTCGGTGACCGCCGCCAATTCCATCGGCACTTCTCAATTCACGGCCACCTTCACCCGCGACGACTCCACTCCCACCTACGACCTTTCCGGCGACTGGCGCGAGCTCTCCATCTACCAGATAATGGTGGGCTCTTTCCAGCACAGCGACAACGGCACCTCAGGCTACAGCGACATGTGGGGCCCCAGCGGCCACCGCACTAACGGCAACCTGCGCGGAGTGATTGAAAGCCTCGACTACATCAAGGGACTCGGCATGAACGCGATATGGCTTACCCCCATCTTCGACTCCACCAACGGCAACGGAGGGGAGAAGCTCCAGGCCACAGGCTATTTCTGCACGAACTATTTCAAGGTAGACCCGAAATTCGGCACGGAAGCCGATTTCGACGACCTTATCCGTGAATGCCACGACCGCGGCATATACGTCATACTCGACGGCGTTTTCGGCCATCATGGCGGTGTGAACCAGGCTTCTCCCGAAGGAAAGTGGATCACGACCCGTGACAACACTCCGAACGTGCGCGGCACTGAGGCGGGCAACATCGTTTTTCCCGCATCGCTCGATTATTTCAAGGAAGTGATACGCTACTGGATGGAGCGCGGAGTCGACGGCTGGCGTCTTGACCAGTGCTATCAGGTATATCAGGGCGGCCACAACTACTGGAACGACCTCCGCAAGGAGGCGGAGAAAGTGGCTGCCGAGCGCAAGGCGCGCGGAGAGCAGTGGGGCACGCTTGCGTATATGGTAGGAGAGGACTGGACCTCGGCCGGCAACATAACCACCACCCAGCAGGACGGCCTCAAGAGCGTGATGGACTTCGACGGCAAGGATAATCTCGTGAACCTCTCTTCGGGTGTGGGCTCATGCGGATGGTTCCTTTCCAACGACGCGGCATCGCGTGGCTACCGTGATTCAGGCGTCAACCCCACGATTTTCCTCAGCAATCATGACACGTCGAGGGTAGGCGATTTCGTGGATGTAAGTTCATCGCCCGAAAAGCTCATGACGCGCCATGCGGCCGTGGCTGCCTATTCAGGTCCGACTTGCACATATTACGGCGACGAGATCGGCGACAAGTCCGGCAACGGCAACGCCGACAACAAGGCCCGCACTTCGGGCCGCATCTCCGGCTTCAACACCAACGAGCAGAAGGTCCACGACTACGTGGCCAAGGTCTTCAAGGCACGTGGTGAGAATCCCGCCCTTTGGCGCGGCACAGTGGAGCGCACCCAGCAGAACGGCGCCGAGGTGATCACCAAGACCGATGCCTCCTCCGGCAACAAGGTAGTGGTGATCTTCTCCGAGAGAGACGCCAATATCTCCATCGGCGGCACCGGCCTCGACCTCATCAACGGCGGCACAGTCAGCAGCACCGTCTCAGTGAAGGCCTGGATCCCCGCCTTCATCCGCCTCAACTGATTCCCCTTTCCCCCTTTAACGAAGATTCCGCCCCGGCATCCCCGGAGGCGGAATCATTTTTTAGTTGGAAGACCGAGTTGTAATTGTTTGCGAAAGTCACGGGCTATTTTGACTTTCTGACTTCGTACGAATTCCGGGTCAGGAGTCCTGTCCTCATTGGAATAAAGCCAACGGGTCAATTCTTCCGGCGGTCGGTGCATACCGACAAGCAGTCGGCAGACACGAATTTGAGGATCGCGATAGGATTCTTCTTCGACATCATCTCCCGGAAGTTGATTTATTTGGTCTATAATCAAATCCCAACCGCGCAGGTTAAAATAGCCTATGCAGAAATCGACACGTTTAACGCCGGTATTGGTTATGATGTCCTGAAGACCTTGTGTGAACTTCAAGTCTATATTGTCGAATATTCGAGCCATCAGCTTTCTCAGCCATTGACTCCAAATGGCGGTGTTGAGGGTGGGGTAAAAGAAAAGCGGGAGTCATATCATTACTCCTCCCGCAACCTATAGTCTTCGAACTTGCTCTAATTACCGGAACGAGCAAATCAGCCCCCACGCTGTATATGCAGATACCCCAAACCCATCTCAAGCTGATGCTTGAAATGAGCCCGGATAGGTATATAGTATGGCTGGCCTTCGGAAAAATATCACATACGTAGGCCATTTTGGGAAGTCGGGGTGTTCAATGGCCATTGAAATCCCGGTGGGTCTTTTTGTGGCGGTAGAGCTGGTAGGAGTTGATGAGGTTGTGCCAGATGCTGTAGAAGCCGCCTACTATGGAGGTGATGGGGGTGAAGAAGGTGTAGCCTACCCAGATGGCGAGGACTGTGTTTTTCTGACCGCAGGACTGGCCGGCGGTGATTTTCTCTCCGTAGAGGCCCCCGATCTTGCGCCCGAGCCAGAACTGGAGGGCGCAGCATATGAGCGATACCGCCACGAGCCCTAGCTGTACCGACACCGGAACATGGGTGTGGACGATGCTGCGGGTGGTGACGGCCGTGGCCAGCGCCAGAGCCACGGCCCACATGTAGAAAGACAGTTCCTGGAATTCAGCTATCCTCGACGTCAGCTTCGGCCAGAACTTCCGCATCACCATCGCCAGAACCAGCGGCATCAGCAGAAGCGGAAACACCTTGCTCATTATCAGCAGCCCGGCATGCCATACGTTAAGGGCCGGATTGGGATGGACAAACGGTACGAGGACCGGTATGAGCACGGCCGCCGTGACGTTGATCATTATCGTATAGGTGGTGATGTTGCCCACATCGCCACCGAGTTTGCGCGTGATGACGGCACCGGCCGTGGCGGTGGGGCAGATGAGGCATATCATGGCCCCTTCGAGGATGATGCGCAGCGGGGAGTGGGGGAGGGCTATGAGCACGCATCCTATTGCGGTGAAGATCCCCCCCTGAAAGAGCAGAAGCCACAGATGCCACGGGCGGAAACGCAGATGTCGCGGATCGATGCGGGTGAACGTAAGGAACAGCATCGCGAAGATCAGCACCGGCTGGATTATGCCTACGGCCTTGTCGGCAAACGCATGGGTGGGCGCGAGTGCTGGAATCGAGACATAAATGAAGTATCCGGCCACTCCTGCAAGAATGGCCACAATCAGAATCCAGTCCTTAAGAAAGCGTAATATGGCGTTCATGTAGCTTAGGTATGAATGAATGGCGCCGGGGCGGCGCACCGGCGGGATGCGGGGCCGCGCCGGTCGGTGCGGCCGGAGGACGCGGCCGGAGAGGAGCGGGCGGTTCCGGGAGGGCGCGCCGCGTTTCCAGCCGCAAAATTACAAAATAACGCCGAGACGAGGGGCATATTACTGCGCCCAAACTAAAAATAACATATTTTAAGAAATGCCGGTGAGGAATTCCGACAAATCGGATTGTTATAAATACTGAAATAAGGAAATTACTGAATCACTGAGTATCCGGAGGCCGACTACGGAATTTAAGTTGAACGCCGCCCCCCCCCCTCAATACAATCTAATTCGGATTCCTGGTTTTTTGAAAAACACATTAAATATAATATACAATTCATTATGGAAAACACAGCTCCCCTTCAGGGAATCAAGGTCGTAGACTTCACCGAGGTACAGTCCGGCCCTTCATGCACTCAGATGCTGGCGTGGCTCGGCGCCGATGTGATCAAGATTGAACGTCCCGGCGTGGGCGACGCCACACGTAAGGAACTCCAGTTCAATCCCGATCTGCCCTCGTACTACTTCCTGCAGCTCAACAGCGACAAGAAGTCGCTCAGCCTCGACGCCAAGACCCCTGACGGCAAGGAAATCCTCACCAAACTCATCAAGGAGTGCGACATCTTCGTAGAGAATCTGCACCCGGGAGCCATGGACAAGCTCGGCTTCGGCTGGGAACAGGTCCACAAACTCAATCCGAGATGCATCTACGGTACGATCAAGGGGTTCCCGTTGAGCTCCCAGTACCGCAACCTCAAGGCCTACGAGCCGATCGCACAGGTGACGGCGGCCGCCGCAACCACTACCGGCTGGTATGAAGGCCCGATGAACATGCCTACCCAGAGCGGCGCCGCACTCGGCGACTCCAACACCGGCATGCACCTCCTCATCGGTCTGCTCGCCGCCCTCCAGCAGCGCAACAACACAGGGGAGGGATGCTACGTCTACCAGTCGATGCACAACGCCTGCCTTAACCTCTGCCGTATCAAGACACGTGACCAGCTCACGCTTGACAAGATCGGATACCTCACGCAGTATCCCCAGTATCCTGACCAGAAGTTCGGCAAGACAGTGCCGCGTTCAGGCAACATCGAGGGCGGCGGCGTGCTCGGATGGACCTACAAGTGCAAGCCCTCCGGCCCGATGGACACTCTTGAGGAAGCCAACAACTACGTCTATATCATCCTCCAGCGCGGCGAGAAGGACTTCGAGCTCGCCTGCAAGGCATTAGGATTCGAGGACTGGCTCACCAATCCCGACTTCAACACGGCCGACGCCCGCGACC
The DNA here is from genome assembly GCA_014802425.1 of Bacteroides sp. Classification (GTDB taxonomy): domain Bacteria; phylum Bacteroidota; class Bacteroidia; order Bacteroidales; family Muribaculaceae; genus Lepagella. The sequence continues at coordinate 29,307 of JAAVCH010000022.1, read as the reverse complement.
GTCACAAACAGGCCATCTACGAGCGTATCGGCGAATGGACAGCCGACAAGACCAAATTCGAGGTCACCGAAATCCTTTCGAAGGCAGGTGTGCCGGTAGGTCCCGTGATCTCGACCCAGGAACTCATGGCCGACGAGAGCCTCTACGACGGCAACACCCTCGTCAAGATCGACCAGGGCGGTGAGATCGGCGAGTTCGTGACAGTGGGATGCCCTTTCACCATGAGCAACTTCCAGCCTACCTACGGCCCCGCTCCGACACTGGGCGGCAACACGGAGGAAATCCTTACCTCCCTCGGCTATACTTCGGCCCAGCAGGCAGAGTTCGCCAAGAACGGCACCACGGAGCCCATCGAGGTCGACGGCCACAAGGAAATGTAAACCCGCACGGTAAAGATTATCAAAAACACAGAGTGAGAGGCGCATTACTACGGACTTCGATGCTCCGGAACATGCGCCTCTTCCGATGAGACACCCAGTTAATTATCCAAAAAATCTCCTTAGAATTATGAATAACGCACAATCAGCCGCCACGGCTCCGAAATTTCCCGAGCAGGTGACCGGCATGTACATACTCGCCGAGGCGCTCAAGCGCCTTAACCTCGATAAGGTCTACGGTCTTGTGGGCATCCCCGTGACCGAGGCCGCCTACGCCATGCAGAAGGTGGGGATAGACTACTACGGATTCCGTTTCGAACAGCAGGCCGGCATGGCCGCCGCCACCCACGGCTTCCTCACCCGCCAGCCGGGAGTGCTGCTCACCGTCTCCTCGCTGGGATTCCTCAACGGACTCACCGCTACGGCCAACGCCACTGTCAACTGCTACCCGATGATCCAGATTTCGGGCGCCAGCGACCCCACCATGGTGGACATGAACATGGGCACCTACGAACAGCTTGACCAGCTCAACACGGCGCGTCCGCTCGTAAAGGCCGCGTTCCGCTGCTCATATGCCAAGGATATCCCCTCGGCTGTGGCCCGCGCCTACCGTGCGGCCGTGAGCGGACGTCCCGGAGGAGTCTACATCGACATGACGACTCCGGCCCTGGGCGAGGTCATGGACCGCGAGGAGGCCGAGAAGCTTTTCTATACTCCGGTCGACGTATATTCCGAAGTGGCCCCCAACAAGGAGTCGGTGGAGCGTGCCGCCGCCACGATCCTCGGTGCCAGGAAGCCTGCGATCCTGCTCGGCAAGGGCGCGGCCTACGCCCAGGTCGAGGACCAGCTCAAGGAGCTCGTCGAGACCTATAAGATCCCTTACCTCGCAATGTCGATGGCCAAGGGTCTGCTCCCCGACAAGGGTGAGTACAGCGCCCTCAGCTGCCGCTCCACAATCATGGAGGAGTCGGACGTGGTGATCGTGGTCGGAGCGCGCCTCAACTGGATGCTTGATTTCGGCAAGGGTAAGTGGAACAAGGACGTGAAGTTCGTGCAGCTTGAGGTGGAGCCTCAGGAAATCGACCGTAACGCACCGGTCTATGCGCCTGTCGTGGGCGACATGCGCCTCAGCCTGGCCGCCCTGCTCGACGCCATGAAGGGTAAGGCCATGTCGACCGATTCCGCATGGCTGCCGGAACTCGCCGCCGAGACCAAGGAGAAGAACGCCAAGTTCGCCGAGCGCCTTAAGGAGGCTTCCACGCTGTCGCCGATGACACACTGGACGGCCCTCTCCGCCATCAAGCCCATCCTGGAGGCCAATCCGGACGTGATACTCGTCAACGAGGGCGCCAATACCCTTGACGACACCCGCGACACCGTCGACATGTCGCTCCCGCGCCACCGTGTGGACTGCGCCTCATGGTCGATCATGGGCATGGGCATGGGGTCCACCATCGGCGCCGCCGTGGCCACGGGCAAGAAGGTGGTGGCCGTAGAGGGCGACTCCGCATTCGGATTCTCCGGCATGGACTTCGCCACTGTCTGCCGCTATAAGCTCCCTGTCACTGTGGTGATATTCAACAACGGCGGCATCTACAACGGCATCGGCGTCAACCCGTCGGGAGGCGACCAGCCCGCGCCCACGACACTTGACATCAACGCCCGCTACGACAAGATAGGTGAGGCCTTCGGCGCCCGCAACTATCATGTCACTACTCCGGCCGAGCTTACATCGGCCCTCACCGAGGCCATCGCCTCCGGCGAACCCTGCATGATCGACGTGCAGCTCGCCGCCGACTCCGGCAAGGAGAGCGGCCACATCGGCTACCTCAATCCGACCCCGCTCATCAAATACACCGTCTGATCATCCACCCCTCTAAACGTATTGCCTTATGAATATGACGCATATCATACTCTATGCGGTAGTGCCTATTCTGGTGGTGATGCTCGCGGGCTTCATCGCCGGAAAGAAGGGTGCCTTCTCCGGTGCTGACGCAAAGAAGTTCAATAAAGTCGTGCTCGACTTCGCCCTTCCGGCAGCCCTGTTCGTGTCCATCGTGCAGGCCGACCGTGAAATGCTGGCCAAGGACCTGAAGCTGACGCTGGTGTCGCTTTTCGTCATCATGTTCTGCTTCATGCTGGTCTACTTCATCTATAAGTACTGCTTCAAGAAAAACACCGGTGCCGATGCGGCGGTGATGGCCCTTATCAGCGGCTCGCCTACAATCGGATTCCTCGGCTTCGCCATCCTTGAGCCTATCTTCGGCACCACGCCGTCGGTGGCGCTGGTGGTGGCCATCGTGGGAATCGTGGTCAATGCCGTCGGCATCCCGGTGGGACTCTCGCTGCTCAACGCCTCGGATGCGAGTCTGGCCGAGAAGACCGGCCATAAGAAGGAATCGGCCTGGAAGCCGGTGCTCCATGCTCTGGAGCAGCCTGTGGCCTGGGCGCCTATCCTGGCTGTGGTGATGGTGCTCTGCGGCATCAAGTGGCCCGCCTACCTGAGCCCGTCGTTTGACCTTATCGCCAAGGCCAACGCCTCGATGGCCGTGTTTGCCGCCGGTATCACACTTTCCGCCATCAAGGTTACGATCAACTGGCAGGTGGTGCTCGGCTCCATACTCAAGATGGTGGTGATGCCCGCGCTGCTGCTGATAGTAGGCCTTCTTGTACATATGGATCCGCTCAACCTCAAGATGCTTGTCGTGGCCGGTGTGCTTCCCCCCGCGTTCTCGGGCATCATCATCGCCAGCGAGTACAACACCTATGTGGCCAACGGCACCTCATCCCTTACTCTCAGCGTGATACTCTTCATGGGCTTCTGTCCGCTCTGGATCTGGATCACTGACGTGGCCATCCACGCATTCGCATAAAGGACCGCGAAGGATTACAGAGAAATTACTGAGAATTATAGAAACAACAGGGAAACCCCCGACGCCATGCGGCTTCACCCCCGTATGACGCCGGGGTTTCTTCTTATCCCGGAATAAGGGGAAGTCGGGACTGTTTCCCGTAGTGGTCAGGACTGTTTCCTGTAGGTCAGGGCTGCAAGAAGGCACAGGGCGAGGGCCATTCCGCCTAGGGCGGCGTACTGGAAGCCGAGTTCCGCCACGCCGGTCCCCTTAAGGTAGACCGACCTCATTATCTCTATGAAATAACGCGGAGGCACTGCGTAGGTGATCCATCTTGCCCATTCCGGCATCGAACTCACGGGGGTGAAGAGGCCCCCCATGAGCTGGAATATCATTATGATGGCGAACATCATGAATATGCTCTGCAGCATCGTGTCGGAACTGTTGGCCACTGTCACCCCTATGCCCGACATCACGAGCGAGAACAGCACCGCCGCGAGAAGGATGGCCCATATGCTCCCGGCCGGAGCCAGGCCGTAGACACTCCATCCGATAAGCATCCCCACGGCCACCACGAATATACCGATCACCCAGAACGGCAGCAGCTTGGAGAGCACAAACGTGAATTTCCCCACCGGGGTCACGTTGATCGCCTCGATGGTGCCGGATTCCTTCTCGCTTACGAGATTCAGGGCCGGGAGGAACCCGCATATCACGATTATGAGCACCACCATCAGGGCCGGAATCATGAAGTTGCGGTAGTTAAGCGTAGGGTTGTAGCGGTTGATGACGCTCCGTGGGGCCGTCGCAGCGCTCCGTCCGTTCTCTGAAAGCCACCGGCCGATGGTCTCCACCGCCGAGGAGCTGACATAGCGGGCTCCGAGCATCCCCTTGGTGGCGTTGACCCCGTTGGCCTCTACGTCAAGGCCTGACAGCCGGCTGGCGAACCGGTAGGGGATGGTGAGGATCACGTCGCACCTGCCTGATTCGATCTCACGCATGGCCTCTTCATGCCCGGCGCATACGGCCTCCACATGGAGGGTGCCGGTGGCGCTGATGTCGCTTATTATCCTTCGTGAGAGCTGGCTGCGGTCAAGGTCGACCACGGCCACACCCACGTTGCTGACGTCAAGCGTGGCGATAAGCGGCATCACCAGCATCACCATCACCGGCATGGCCACGATCATGCGCGTCACGAGGCTGTTGTGCCTTATCGTCTTCAGTTCCTTGCGCAGAAGCGCCATGAGTATTCTTAGGTTCATCTTCGTCAGTCTTTAGTGTTGAATTTCCTGATCGCCACGGTGAGGATCACCACGGTCATCCCGGCCAGGATGGCGGTCTCCTGCAGGGCGTGGCGGAAGCCGAGCTGCTGTATCATCATTTTCCTGAGCGCGGAGATGTACCATCTCGCGGGGATGACGCACGATATGTGCTGTATGATGCGGGGCATGTTGTCGATGGGGAAGAGCATACCCGAGAGGAATATCACCGGCATCATGAATATGACGGCCGACACCAGCAGGGCCGCCAGCTGCGTCCGCACTATCGTCGACACGAGCAGCCCGATCGAGAGCGAGAGCAGGATGTAGAGCAGCGTGAGGAGCACCACGTCGACGACCGATTCCGAAAGCGGAATCCCCAGCACGCCGTATGATATGCCCAGCATCACGGCGAGGATCACGCAGGAAAGGATGAAATAGGGGATGAGCTTGCCGATTATCACCGTGGCCGGCCTCACGGGGGAGACGAGGAGCAGGTTCATTGTCCCCGCCTCCTTCTCCCTTACGATGGACACGGAGGTCATGATGGCGCAGACCAGGATGAAGATCATCCCCATGATGCCGGGCACGAAATTGTAGGAGCTCCTGAGCTGAGGATTGTAGAGCGTGCGAGAGATTACAGGAGAGGGCGCGCCGGCGCCTTCCAGAGTGCCCTGGATGTAGGCGGCCGCCGTGGAGGCCATGTTGGGATTCGACGCGTCGGCTATGATCTGGTAGTCGGCCTTCCCGTCGCGGTCCTTTATCACGATTCCGGCGTCGGCCGTCCCTTTCCGCAGGGCGTCCTCTATCTCCGCCGGGGTGCCGGGGCCGAGGAAGGTGAAATATCCGTCGGCTTCGATTCTCTTCAGCATCAGGCGTGTCTGCGGGGTGTGCCGGTCGACGGAGGCGATGACCCTTACGTCGTTGACCTCGGTCGAGATGGCGAATCCGAAGAGCAGCAGAAGCACCAGGGGCATCATTACGGTGATGACCGACGTGCGGCTGTCGCGGACGATGTGTAGGAACTCCTTTCGGATGATTGATTTCAACGTGCTCATGTCAGTCTCCTCTCAGCGCTCCTTCCGCCACTGTCCTGAATACGGCGTCCATCGTGCCGACGTGGTATCTCTCCTTGAGGGCGGCGGGGGAGTCCAGGGCCTTGATCCGCCCGTCCACCATGATCGACACCCGGTTGCAGTATTCCGACTCGTCGAGATAGTGTGTGGTCACGAAGACCGTCATACCTTCTGACGATACCTTGTAGATGAGCTCCCAGAATTTACGTCTCGTCACCGGATCGACTCCTCCGGTCGGCTCGTCGAGAAACACGATTTCCGGATTATGGATGGTGGCCGTGGCGAACGCCAGCTTCTGCTTCCACCCGATGGGTATGTCCCTCACCGGCGTATCCTTCATTGAGGTCATGTCGAGGTCGGCGTACATTTTCCGTGCGGCCCCCCTGAAGCGTGCCGCCGGCATTCCGTAGATGGTGGAGAAAAGCCGGAGGTTGTCGTCCACGGTCAGGTCCTCGTAGAGCGCGAACTTCTGGCTCATGTATCCGATGTTGCGCTTGATGTCCTCCGGGCGGCGTATTATGTCGTAGCCGGCCACGGTGCCGTCGCCCGACGTCGGACGGCTCAGGCCGCAGAGCATGCGCATGGCTGTGGTCTTTCCGGCGCCGTTGGCGCCCAGAAATCCGAATATCTCGCCCCTGGCCACATCGAAGGAAATGCGGTCTACGGCCGTGAAGCTTCCGAAGCGTTTGGTGAGCTCCCTGACTGAAATGGCGTTATTTGATTGGTTCATTGTCGTTGCCGGGTTGTGAGTTTGATGAATAGGTCTTCGATGTCGCCCGTGGCCGGATATATCCTCACGTCGGCGAGCCCGTCGCTCCTGAGGCGCTGTTCGGCCTCGCCGGGGTCGAATCCGTCGTTTCCCACCACGTGGAGGGTGGCTCCGAATGTATAGCAGTCCTCCACTCCGGGGAGCGCGCGGAGCCTGTTGAGCAGGCCGAACATATCCCGGGCCACCGCATTGTAGAGGTTCTCGCCGAGCCGGGAGGTGAGTCCGGCTGGGGTGCCGGTGTCAAGTAGGCGTCCCTTGTCGATGATCGATATGCGTTCGCATCGGGTGGCCTCGTCCATATACGAGGTGGAGACAAGGATCGATATCCCCTGGTCCTTCAGGGTGGCGAGCATGTCCCAGAACTCGCTGCGCGACACGGCGTCGACGCCGGTGGTCGGTTCGTCGAGCAGCAGTATCTCCGGACGGTGGATCAGGGCGCAGCACAGGGCGAGCTTCTGCTTCATGCCGCCGGAGAGCGCTCCGGCCTTGCGGTGGGGAAACTTTTCCAACTGGCCGAAGACGGGGGCGATGAGGTCGTAGTTGGCCTTGACCGACACCCCGAATATCGACGCGAAGAAATTCAGGTTCTCCATGATGCTCAGGTCCTGATAGAGCGAGAACCGGTCGGGCATGTATCCTATCCGGGTGCGTATGCGCCGGTAGTCGCGGGTCACGTCCATGCCCAGCACTTCGGCCTTTCCACTGTCGGGCGAGGTGATGGTGGCCAGGATGCGGTAGATGGTGGATTTTCCCGCGCCGTCCGGCCCGATGAGGCCGAACATCTCACCCTGCCTCACCTCGAAGCTTACATCGTCGACGGCTTGGAGGGAGCCGTAGCTCTTGCAGAGCCCTTCCACGGCTATGACCGGATTCATAGCCTTACCTCTCCGTATTGGCCGAGTTTGAGCCGGCCGTCGTTCTTCACCGCTATCTTCACCGCATAGACGAGGTTGGCTCTTGAGTCCCTGGTCTGGATCGACTTGGGCGTGAACTCGCTCTCTTCGGCTATCCAGATGACGGTGCCCGGGTACTCATACTGCCGGTCGCCTCCGAAATCGGCGATTACAGTCACTTTCTCTCCGATTTTGACATCGGCGAGCTGGCTGGCCGTGAAGTAGCTGCGGAGATAGATGTCGTTCAGGTCGGCGACCCGGGCGAGGGGCTTGCCTGGCATTGCGTATTCGCCCGCCTCGGCATACTTCTCAAGCACCGTGCCTGTGAGGGGGGCCGTGATGCGGCATTTGGCGATGTTCTCGTCGATCTGTCCGATCTGATAGCGGATGGCTTCGGAGTTGTCGGAGATCGAGGTCCGGTTCTTTGTCAGTGTGGAGAGCAGGCCGGTCAGCTGGCTCCGGAGGGTCCGCAGGCGGGCCTCCGCGTCATCATGGTTCTTCTGTGTGGTGGCGCCCGAGGCAAGGAGCCGCGTCTGGCGTTCGAGCTCGCTTTCCTGATGGGCTATCTCGGAGCGCAGGGAGGCCGCCTGGGCCGAGATGTCGGGCGAGGTGCTCTCGGCCGACATCCGCTGGCTCAGCATCTGCGCTTTCTGAAGCGTGAGCAGCGTGGAGTCGATCGAGGCGATATGCTGGCCGAGCCTCACGGTGTCCCCCTCTGAAATACTGAATTCGGTGATTTTACCTGCCGTTTCGGCGGAAACGGTCACTGTGGTGGCCTCGAAGATGCCGGTGGCGTCGTAGGAGGCTTCTTTATGGCATGCGGTCAGCAGGACTGCGGATGCCGCAAGGATGGTGAAGGTCTTCTTCATCGTTATGAAAAGGGTGCTTATCGGTTGATGGTGTATCTCAGCTGCTGGATGGCGTTGAGGAGCTGTATTTCATGGTAGGCGGCCGCGAGGCGGGCCTGGGTCTCGTCGGTGATCTTCGCGAGGAGCGTGAAGGTGTCGATCACTCCGTTGTCAAGCTGTGATTCGGCTGCCTTGCGCACGTCGGTCCTCAGCGCCACGATCTCCCGGTCGGTGGCCGTCACCTCCCGCAGGCCCTCGATCTGCTCATTCTGACCGGCCACCTTTATGTCGGAATTGAACAGGAAAGTCTCGCGTTCGGCGGCTATCGCCTCGTTGGCCAGCGCGATGCGGTGCAGGGAATTGTTTTTCGTGTATAGCGGACTCAGCGACCAGCTTGCCCTTACTCCGGCGAGCACGTTGAACGACAGGCTCCTGTTCATCATGCTTTCGAAGTTGTTGAATCCCGGATAGCCGTAGAAGGCCTGGGCGAAGAAGCCGAACCGAGGCATGACCGACGCGCGTATTTCCGCGACGCGGGCGTTGTTGGCCCTGACCTGACTCTCGTACAGCTTCAGTTCCGGGCGGTCGGAGCTGAGGTCGGCCGGCATGGCGGCCGACGGCTTTTCCAGAGTCTTCCCGTCGAGCCCCTCTCCGATGAATATCTCCAAGGCCCTCCTGTAGGATGAAAGGGCGTGTGCGGCTTCGGTCAGCTTCTGGCGGGAGGCCAGGAGCTGGGCCTTCACATTGTCGGCGTCGCTCTTCATGGCGGTGCCTCCGGCCAGCATGGCCTCGATTTTCGTGAGGTTGGACTCCAGCAGGGATATGGCCGCCTCCTGCTGCCTCATCTGTTCGGAAGTAAGGAGGGCCGCGAAGAAGAACGACATCACGCGCTCGTGCATGGCGTACATGGCCACATCGAGCGAGGCCTGCCCCTCGATAGTGGCGTTACGCGCCACGTCGCGCCTTGCCTTGGCGGCTCCGCCGTCCCAGATGGTCTGCGTCACATCCACCCCGACCTTGTACTGTGCCTTTCCGAGTCCCCTCATGTCATGCCCCATCGCGGCCATGATGTCGGTGAGCGCCGACGGAAACTCGGGCACCCGGTTCTGTACGGTGGCCTGGGCATACGCGCTCACCGACGGGAGCCATTGCCTGTCGATGTCGGAAAGCTCTATGGCCTGAGTGCGCTCCACAAGGGCATACCTCTTGATGAGGGGGTAGTTCTCGTCGGCTTTCGAAAGGCAGTAGTCGAGGGTTATCTGGCCGTAGGAGGCCATGGCGCCAAGAACGCACGCCGCCGACAATAGGAATCCTCTTTTCATGGTTTCAGTTTCAGCATTATCAGTTCCACGTTGTTCTTCTTGCGCTGCTCAATGAAGTCGGCGTCGGGAGTCACGTCGACCAGCACGTTGACCAGCGGCAACCCTATGAAGGTGAAGGCATTGAGCGAGATGATGTCAAGGATTAGCATCCTCGCATCGACTCTCCGGCATTCTCCCAGCCGGGCGCTATGGTCGATTTTCTCCTGTAGCACCTTCATGGTGTCATGGTAGTCACTGTTCACGATTTCCCTGAATGCGTCGGCGAATTCCGGTCTCTCGGCCAGCACCGTGAGCATGAATCTCGGGAAGTCGGGATTGGAGGCCAGGAAATCCAGATGGCTTGCGATGGCTGACTCTATGGTGGCAAGCAGCGGCTCGTCGCGTTCAAACAGGCGGTCGAGCATCATGCCCTTCAGGAACTTCACCTTTTCCTCCAGGATGTGCCTGAACAGGTTTTCCTTGGTCCTGAAGTAGTAATGCAGCATGGTGTGGGTCACTCCGGCCGCTGCGGCGATGGAGGTGGTGCGTGCCCCGTCGTAACCCTTGTCGATGAATTCCCTTTCCGCCGCGCTCAGGATGCGGTGCTCGGTGGAGGGATTTCCGTTGCTGTCGGGAGTCTGTGTCATAACTTATGTGTCTATCAATATTGATTAACAATTCTGAAAGTGCAAAGATATGAAAAAATATCTGTTCCGCAAGCGCGGGGGGGGCGGAAATAGCGGCGGCGTACTGCCGGGCGCCGACCGGCCCGGAACCTTTTGGCTGTTTCGGCCGTTGTAAGTTTGGGCCGGCCATGGGGTCCGCGGCCATTGCGGCGCCCATGAGCGACAGGCCTTATCATTTGTTGCGACAGACACTTTTGAGTATTTACCCGCCAAACAAACACCATCAGCCATGATCGACGAGATTCTGCGACACAACAAGGAATTTGTGGCCTCCGGGGCCTACAGCAGTTATGAGACTTCAAAGTATCCCGATAAGAAAATAGCCATCGTCACATGTATGGACACCCGCCTCGTGGAGCTTCTTCCCGCGGCGCTCGGCATACGCAACGGCGACGTGAAGATGATCAAGAACGCCGGAGGCACCATCACCAATCCGTTCGATTCCACCATGCGCTCACTGTTGGTGGCGGTCTACGAACTTGGAGTGGAGGAGGTGATGGTGATCGGCCACACCGGATGCGGAGTGCAGGGGATGAACGCCCATGAGATGCTCGACCTTATGCGCGCACGCGGCATCGACGAAGAGCATATCTCGCTTATGCGCCATTGCGGCATCGACCTCGACAGCTGGCTTCATGGCTTCGACGACGGAGAAGAGGCCGTGAAGGAGACCGTCGACCTTATCCGCAACCATCCGCTCATGGCTAAGGACGTGCGCGTGGCCGGATACATCATCGACTCCGTCACCGGCCTCCTCAATCCCCTCTGAGACACTGCGTGTGCCTGACCGCATGACCCGTAAAAGCATGTAAGGAAGCAAATGACGACGATACTTAACCGGACTATCCTTGATAAGGATGAGTCGGAAGACATGGAGACGGTGATCAGCACCGCGGTGCAGGGCCTGAGCCGGACATCGGAGCTGGAGCGGAGCATGATTCCCGCATGGGAGGGGCCGCTCCCTTCGGTGGATGTGCTGCGGGAGATCATCTCCATAGTGAAGACAGTGGTGTTCCCCGATTTCCTCGACAGCCTGCGGGGGTGCCGCGCCATGCATGAGTCGCGTCTGGAGGTGAGCCTTGACAAGCTCATGAGACTGCTCGGAGCGCAGATAGGCTACTGCCTCATGATGAAGGACGATGCCGGCGCCGATGCCGGGGCGGAGGCGCGCGGAGTGCGGCTCGCACTGCGGCTCATATCCCGTATTCCTGAGATAAAGCGGCTCCTTTACACCGACGTGCGGGCGATATTCGACAATGACCCGGCGGCGGCCAACTACGGGGAGGTGGTGCTCGGGTATCCGGTGGTGCAGGCTATGGTCAACTACCGGGTGGCCCACGAGCTCGTGCTGCTCGGAGTGCCGGTGCTGCCGCGCATCATCACCGAACTCGCCCATTCCGAGACCGGCATCGACATCAATCCCGGCGCGAGGATAGGAGAATACTTCGCCATCGACCACGGCACGGGTGTCGTGATAGGGGAGACCTGCATCATCGGCAATCACGTGACGCTGTATCAGGGCGTCACGCTCGGAGCCAAGAACTTCACCCTCGACGGCGACGGCCATCCCATGAATGTACCGCGCCATCCGGTGATTGAGGACGGAGTGACGATATACGCCAATTCCACTGTGCTCGGAAGGGTCACCGTGGGGCACGATTCGGTCATCGGCGGCAACGTATGGCTTACGGAATCGGTGCCGCCGTACTCCAGAGTGTTCCAGCCCCGTGCCGAACTCGGGATACGCACCGACCGCCCGTCATAGAGGAGGACCCGGTCGGCAGCCGTCAGTAACAACCATAGAATAAAAGACCCGTTGACATGAAAATACACAGATCACGCATCGACCTTATCGGCGACACCCCGCTTGTGGAGGTGGGCCGCATAGAGGAGCAGCTCGGCCTGAAGGCCCGGGTGCTCGTCAAGATAGAGGCCGCCAATCCAGGCGGCAGCGCCAAGGACCGCATAGCCCTCGCCATGATCGAGGCAGCCGAGGCGTCGGGGGCCCTTAAGCCCGGGGGCACCGTAATCGAGCCTACGAGCGGCAACACCGGCATCGGACTCGCATGGATCGGCGCCGTGAAGGGGTACAGGGTAGTGCTCTGCATGCCCGAGACCATGAGTGAGGAGCGTAAGGGACTGCTCCGTGCCCTGGGGGCGGAGCTCGTGCTCACCCCCGGAGCGGAAGGGATGAAGGGAGCCATAGCCGAGGCCGAACGCATACAGGCCGCCACTCCCGGGGGAGTGGTCATGAGCCAGTTTGACAATCCCGCCAACCCGCGCATACACACCCTCACCACCGGTGAGGAAATCTGGCGCGACACCGACGGAGACGTCGACATCCTTGTGGCGGGAGTCGGCACCGGAGGCACCCTCTGCGGGTCGGCCCGGGCGCTGAAGGCCCACAATCCCGCCATCGAGGCCGTGGCCGTGGAGCCTGCCGCCTCGCCGGTGCTCTCAGGCGGTAAACCCGGTGCCCACAGGATACAGGGGATAGGGGCCGGATTCGTGCCCGCCAACTACGACGCCTCCCTCGTAAGCGAGGTGATACGGGTGACCGACGCCGACGCCTTCGCCGCACAGAAGATGCTTTCCCGCAGCGAGGGAATCTTTGCGGGCATATCCTCCGGAGCGACGCTCCACGCAGCCCTGGAGCTGGCACGCCGCCCCGAAAACGAAGGGAAGACGATAGTGGCCGTATTGCCGGACACCGGCGAGCGGTATCTGTCGATGCTGCAGTGACGCGGCGACGCTCCCTTCCGGGCTCCCGGGCATGACGGACAGGGGTACCGGGCCCCGCAGAGGCCGACGAGGAACGGCCGCAGGAATGAAAAAGTGAGAGGGACGGTGAAAAACACCGTCCCTTTTTGTTGCAGGTTACGAAAAAATTATTTAATTTTGGAAGAGCATACCGACTTACGGAAAAGCACCCGAACTAACCTCGACACTCTCACTTCACATGGCAGATAGCAAAAAAATACGACGCGCCTTAAAGACCCACTTCGGATTCGATACATTCAAAGGTGAACAGGAGGCGATCATATCCGACCTCCTTGACGGCAAGGACGTGTTCGTACTTATGCCCACCGGCGGAGGCAAGTCGTTGTGCTATCAGCTGCCGGCCCTGATGTCGAAAGGCACAGCCATCATCATATCCCCCCTCATAGCCCTGATGAAGAACCAGGTCGACGCAATACGCAACTACAGCGCCGATTCCGGAGTGGCGCATTTCCTTAATTCGTCGCTTTCGAAGGCGGCGGTGGAGGAGGTGAAGCAGGATGTGCTGGCCGGCCGCACGAAGCTCCTTTACGTGGCTCCCGAAAGCCTCGGCAAGAGTTCCAACGTGGAGTTCCTGCAAAGCATAAAGATAAGCTTCTATGCCGTCGACGAGGCCCACTGCATCTCGGAATGGGGCCACGATTTCCGGCCGGAGTACCGCAGGATACGCACCATCATCAACCGCCTGCAGCGCCGCCCGATAATAGCCCTCACGGCCACGGCCACCCCCAAGGTGCAGCACGACATCCAGAAAAACCTCCGTATCCGCCGTGCGGCTGTCTACAAGTCGAGCTTCAACCGCCCCAACCTCTATTACGAGGTACGCCCGAAGACCAAGTACGTGGACCGCGACGTGATCCGCTTCATAAAGTCGCATCCGGGCAAGTCGGGCATCATCTATTGCCTCTCGCGCAAGAAGGTGGAGGAGCTCGCCGACATACTCCGCATCAACGGCATCCGCGTCCACGCCTATCATGCAGGCATGGATCCGGCCACACGCGCGGCCAATCAGGACGATTTCCTGATGGAGCGCGTCGACGTGATAGTGGCCACCATAGCGTTCGGCATGGGAATCGACAAGCCCGATGTGCGCTACGTGATACACTACGACATCCCGAAGAGCCTCGAAGGCTACTATCAGGAGACAGGACGCGGCGGACGCGACGGAGGCGAGGGGATATGCATAGCGTTCTACAGCCACAAGGACATCCAGAAGCTCGACAAGCTTCTCCAGGGCAAATCGCCCGCCGAGCAGGAGATAGGGCGCCAGCTGCTTCTTGAGACGGTCCATTACGCCGAGTCGTCCGTGTGCCGGCGCAGGATGCTGCTGAGCTACTTTGGCGAAAAGACCCGGATCGACAACTGCGGCAACTGCGACAACTGCCGCAATCCGAAGGTGAAGGTCGAGGCGGGCGACGAACTCGCCGAGACCCTCAGCGCCATTTCCGAGCTCGGTCAGCAGTACAAGTCGGAATACGTGGTGGCCCATCTCTCGGGGCGCCCCACCGAGATAGGGCAGCAGTGCCATCACGATGCCCTCGAAAGCTTCGGGGCGCTCAGCGATGTCGACGCCCGATTCATGAACGACCTACTGCAGCAGGCCATCATCGCGGGCTATCTGGCCAACGACATAGAGAACTACGGGATACTCCGCGTCACTCCCGAAGGGGAGGAGTTCATGCGTTCGCGCGGATCGTTCAAGATTGTGGAGGCGGCCGAGTTCGACGAGCCGCACGAAGCGCACACCGACAGCGGCGGTGCGGCCGACCCGGTGCTCTTCGCCATCCTGCGCGATGTGCGCAAGGAGATAGCACGCCGTCTTGAGGTGCCCCCCTATGTGGTGGTGCAGGACCCGGTGCTTGAGGCCATGACCATGATGTATCCCATCACGGAAGAGGAGCTCGCCAACATCTCCGGAATGGGGAGCGCCAAGGCGCGCCGCTTCGGCAAGGAGTTCACCGGCGTCATAGCCGACTATGTGGTGGAGAACGGCATCGAGCGCCCCATGGACTTCCGGGTGCGCACCATGGCCGATAAATCCAAGACCAAGATCTACCTCATACAGGGCATCGACCGGAAGGTGGGGCTTGAGGAACTCGCCGACGGCAAGGGGCTCGAATTCGACGAACTGCTCAGTGAGCTTGAGGCCATCGTGGAGGAGGGCACCCGCATCAATATCGACTACTACATAGATGAAATCCTCGACGAAGACTGCCAGGAAGAGATACTCGACTTCATGCATACCCTTCCCGAAGACGACCTTGAGGCATCGATCCAGGAACTGGGCGACGAATACACCGAAGACGAAATCCGCCTGATGCGCATCAAGTTCCTTTCCTCATGGTCGAAATGACGGGCGTCCGGGGTCAGGGGGCGCGTCCCCACCCGTAAAGGGATGCCGGGGAGCCACGACCGTGAACGGAGATATAATTTTTCCGCTTCATTCTCGTTAAATCAGTAAAATCGATTTATCACGCTTTGTAACGAATCAGAATGAAGACCAAACTTCTTCTCGGAGCCAGCCTCGGTGTCTGCGCTCTGGCATGGGCCGCGAAGGACCCAGTCATAATGAAAGTCAACGGTGTTGACGTCCCCAAATCCGAATTCGAATATCTCTATCATAAGAATTCACAGCAACAGGTGGCTCCCCAGCCGCTTGACGAATACGTCGAGATGTTTGTCAACTATCGCCTGAAGGTGGCCGACGCGCTTGCCGAGGGAATCGATACCACATCCGCCTTCCGTCAGGAGATGGCCCAGTACCGCCATGACCTCGCCGCTCCCTACATGGCCGACTCCGTGTTTCTCAACAATCTCGTGCGTGAGGCTTACGACCGTTCCCGCGAGGAAGTGGAGACGAGCCATATAATGTTCTTCAAGAACCCCCGTGTGCCCGGAGCCAACAGGCAGGCAAAGGCGTCGGCCGACTCCCTCCGCCGCGTCATAGCCGAGGAACATGGCGACTTCACGACCCTCGCGGCACAGTACAGCCAGGACCGTGGCAGCAACCACCGTGGCGGCAACCTCGGCTACATCCGCGCCGGATACTATCCCTATGGCTTCGAGAAGGCGGTCTTCGACCTCAAGCCGGGCGAGGTGTCGCAGGTGGTGGAAAGCCCCTCGGGCTACCATATCATCAAGGTCGGCGGCCGGCGTCCGGCCCGCGGCCAGGTGCGCGCGGCCCACATCCTGCTTTTCGACAACAACCCCGCCGCGACTCCCGAGGAAAAGGAGGCCGTCAAGGCGCGCATCGACAGCATCTACAATGTGGTGAGCTCCGATCCCTCCAAGTTTGAGGAACTGGCCCGCGCCCTTTCCGACGACAAGGGCTCCGGACGCCAGGGAGGAATGCTCCCCTGGTTCGGCTCAGGCCAGATGGTGGCTGAGTTCGACAGTGTGGCCTTCGCCATGCCGGTAGGGGAGATCAGCGCTCCCTTCCGCACTGACTACGGCTGGCACATCATCCGCAAGATCGACGCCAAAGGTGCCCCCTCGCTGGCGGAGATGAAGCCCGGCGAGCTGGCACGCATCGGCAATCCGCAGGACGAGCGCTACGAACTCGTGCGCAAGCACCGCAACGAGCAGCTCTCCCGCAAGCACAAGCCGCATCTCAACAGCGTCCTCACCGGCGAGCTCCTGGCCTATGCCGGAGCCAACGGCATCGACTCACTCTTCTACGAGAAATACAGCGTGCCGGCCGAGGCTTCGCGTGAGCTGCTGCGCATTGGCAAGAAGTCGTACCCCCTCTCCGAGTTCACCGCCTCGCTCAACGGCGTGCGCAACTCCGACCCCGACCAGGCTGTGGCGGTCTTCGAACGCGGATTCGACATCTTCACAGGCAAGCGCCTCACGGAAGTGGAGGAGGAATGGCTTGAGGAGAACGAGCCCGACTACCGCAACCTCCTCCATGAATACACCAACGGCAGCCTGCTCTACGAGGCAAGCGTCAAGAACGTCTGGAACAAGGCTTCCAACGACACCGAGGGACTTGAGGACTATTTCGCCGCCCACCGCGCGGACTACACATGGTCCGAGCCGCGTGCCAAGGGGATACTCGTGCAGGCCAAGAACGACTCCATCGCCGCCGATGTTGTGCGCCGCTATATGGAGCTTCCCAAGATCGACGCCATCCCCACGCTCAAGAAGGAATACAAGGGTGAGGCCACGATCGACCGTGTGCTGATGCCGAAGGGGCAGAACCCCGTGGTCGACTGGCTGATGTTCGGCGCTCCGCAGGCTTCATCCTCCAACGCAGGATTCGACTCAGCCCTCATGATCGAGGGTAAGGTGATAGATGCCCCCGAGGAAGTGGCCGACGTGCGCGGACAGGTCACAGGCGACTATCAGGAATACCTCGAAGAGGCCTGGGTGAAGAGCCTCCGCGAGAAATACCCCGTGGAGATCTACCGCAAGGTGCTCAAGAAAGTGAAATGATTTGAATCCTCTGAAAACGTACATACGCCATCACCGGATGGCACTTGCGGCCCTGATTGCGCTGGCCGCGGGGAGCGCGGGTTGCCGACGTGACGGCAATTCGCGCGTCTCCGATATGGAGGAGACTCCTCTCGTGTCGGTGGGTGACTCCACGCTGATGCTCCGCGACGTGGTGAGCCGCATCCCCGCCGGACTATCCGAGGCCGACAGCTCGGCGCTCTTCCACACTGTGGTCGAGGGATGGCTCGAACGCATGCTCATCAGCGACGTGGCCGCCGAGAACACCGACGACATGGAGGAGATCGACCGGCGTGTGGAGGAGTACCGACGCAAGCTCATTGTGGCCAACTACCGGCGCAAGCTCCGCGAGGCGAACCGCGACGAGGTGCCCGAGTCCGAAGTGCGCCGGTACTATGAGGAGCAGAAGGAGGAGATGGTGCTCGAGCGGCCGGTGGTGAAGGGGCTCTACGTCAAGATTCCGGCCGATGCCTCGCGTCTGGCCGACGTGCGCCGCTGGATGATGACGGCCACCCCCGACGCCATCGACAACCTCGAACAGTACGGCCTGACCGACGCCGTGGCGTATTCGTTCTTCGACAATACCTGGACCGATTTCTCCATCATGGCCCGGGAAATACCCTACCGCTTCGGCGACATGGACGCCTTCGTGGCCTCCAACGTCAACTTCGAGACCACTTACCGGGGCATGACCTATCTGCTGCATATCACCGACCATCTTCCCTCCGGCACCCCGATGCCGTATGAAGTGGCCGCCCCGCGCATAAGCGAGCAGCTCGAACGCGATCGCGGCGAGCGCTACGAGCGGCGCCTCCTGCAGGAGCTCTACACCAGGGCGCGCCGTGAAGGGCACCTGCGCTACCACTCCTATTCCCCCGCGCCGGGCCAGCCGAAATAGGGCGTGATAAGTGCCTATTAATCCGCGAATTTTTATTAATTTTGCATATTTGAGATGCGCCGCGCCTCAGCGGCGTGGAATTTACCATAATACCGACGAAAGTGAAAGCAATCAATAAGCCCGCGACATGGATGGCCGCCGCCGCATGCATCGCAGCCCTCGGGGGAGCGCTCAGTCTTGGCGCCGCCCCTAAGAAGAATGTGGTCGATGAAGTGGCGTGGACCGTAGGCGACGAAGCCATTTTCCGCAGCGATGTCGAAGAACTCTATTCCCAGATGCGCTCCGAGGGCGCCCAGATTCCGGGCGACCCCTACTGCTATCTTCCGGAACAGATGGCCGTGGAGAAGCTTTACCTCCATCAGGCAAAGATCGACACCATCGAGGCTCCTGAAAGCCAGGTGCAGATTCAGGTGGACCGGCGCATCAACTTCTTCATTACCAATCTTGGCTCGAAGGAGAAGGTGGAGCAGTACTTCCGCAAGCCGATGCCCCAGCTCAGGGAACAGCTCGTGGAGGTGATGCGCAACAACTACATCGTGGAGCAGGTGAAAAGCTCCCTCACCAAGGATGTCAAGGCCACTCCGCGCGACGTGCGCCGCTACTACGACTCGCTTCCGGCCGACTCCATCCCTTACGTGCCCCTGCAGGTGGAGGCCCAGATCATCACGCTCAATCCTCTGGTGCCCCGTCAGGAGGTGGACGATGTCAAGGCGCGCCTCCGCGAGTATGCCGACCGCATCAACCGGGGCGAGGTGGAGTTCGCCACCCTTGCCCGCCTCTACAGCGAGGACGGATCGGGCATGCAGGGAGGTGAGCTCGGATTCCACGGCAAGGCCGACTTCGTGCCCGAATTCTCCAACGTGGCGTTCAACCTCAACGACCCCAAGAAGGTGTCGCGCATCGTGGAGACCGAATTCGGATTCCATATCATACAGCTCATCGAGAAGAGGGGAGAGCAGATCAACGTGCGCCATATCCTCCTGCGCCCGCAGGTGAGCGCCACCGACCTCAACAACGCCGTCGTGCGTCTTGACTCCCTCAGCCGCGACATCAAGGGTGGCAAGCTGACGTTCGAGGACGCCGCCGGCTATGTGTCGCAGTCGAAGGACTCGCGCCTCAACAAGGGAATAATGATGAACCAGCAGACCGGCTCCACGCGCTTCGAGATGCAGCAGCTTCCCCCGGAAGTGGCCACGGTCATCGAGAAGATGCAGCCCGGCGACATCTCCGAACCCTTCATAATGAAGGATGAGCGCAACAACCGCGACGTGGCCGCCATCGTGAAGCTCACGGCCCGCATCCCGGGGCATACGGCCTCGCTGGCGGAGGACTACAACCTGCTCAAGAACATGTATGAGAACCACGCCTCCTCCGAGATACTGCGCGACTGGGTCGAAAAGAAAATCAATGAGACCTATGTGAAGATCGAGGATGGCTGGCTTCCTTGCGAGTTCACTTATAAGGGTTGGCTGAAATGATGTCGGGCAGGAAACAGAGTGGATTTTCAGAGCACGACCCGAGAAGGGTGATTGTGGCGCTGGCGGTGGTCATCACTGTCGGCGTCATCGGCATTGTGCGCGATGTCATGGCCCAGAAGCCCGCAGGCAACCCCGACGAGACCTACCGCCGCCCGGAGCCCACAGCGCCGTTCACACCCCAGATTCCATCGGCCAGCCGCCATAAGCCCGACAAGGTGTTCCTTGAGCAGGCCGACTCCATCGTGAAGCCTCCCGCCGGATACGGCGGCGAGGCGGAGATGCAGGTGGTGAAGGGGAACGTGAAGTTCCGCCAGATGGGAATGTGGCTTTACTGCGATTCCGCCTATTACTTCCCCGAGCAGAACTCGATGGACGCTTTCGGCCATGTGAGGATGGAGCAGGGGGATACCCTTTTCGTCTATGCCGACCGCGCCTACTATGACGGCACCGCCCGCTTCGCGCGCCTGCGCTGCGGCGCCACGGAGCCTGAGGTGAGGATGATCAACCGCAAGGTACGACTCACGACTGACTCGCTCGACTATGACCTCGCCCAGGACCTCGGATGGTACGAGTACGGCGGCCGCCTGGAGGACGATGTCAATGTCCTCACATCGCGCTACGGGCAATACTCCCCCTCGACAGACAATGCCGAGTTCTTCCACGATGTGGTGCTCGACGGCACGCAGAACGATTTCCATCTCTATACCGACACCCTTTACTACAATACCGCCACCCATATAGCCCGCATCGAGACCCCGACACGCATCGACTCGAAGGAAGACGACATAGTGACTTCGAGCGGATTCTACAACACTCAGACCGGTGTGGCCGAACTCACCGGACGCAGCACCATCTTCCATACCGATTCACTCGGGCGCACCACCACGCTCGAAGGGGACTCGATCGTCTACGATCCCGACACCCGCATCAGCCGCGCCTACAGCTTCCGCAATCCCGCCAAGCGTCCGACGCCGATGGTGATCACCGACACGGCCCGCAAGGCCATACTCATAGGAGGCTTCGGCATCTACAACGACCGCACACGCGAGTCGATGGCCACCGAGTATCCGCTCATGATGGAATATTCGCGCGGCGACACGCTCTTCCTGCGTGCCGACACCATACGCACATGGGAGCTTAAGCGTCCACGTAAAGTGGAGCTTCCGATAGTGGCGGTCACTGATTCGGTCACTGTCGCCGTTGCTGATACTGTCGCGGTTGCTGATACTGTCGCGGTTGCTGATACTGTCGCGGGGATTCCGCCGCTGGAGCTCGCGGCTGCCGATACGGTGGTCGCCGCGCTGCCGGTCCAGGCATCTGCACGCCCGGCAGACTCCGTAGCACTGCCGGAGGAGATTGAAGTTACAGCTGAGGAGACGCTCCACATGGCCGAAGGGAATGCGGAGGTCAGCGAAGGAGACTCGCTCGTACACATGGCGATGGCTTATCCGAGGGCGCGTTTCTTCCGTAAGGATGTGCAGGGGATAGCCGACACCATCACCTTTACGGAAGTGGATTCGATACTCAAGCTGACGCGCCTCCCCGTGATCTGGAGCGATGAGCGGCAGGTGCGCGGCGACACCATCATAGTCCATCTCAACGACTCCACGGCCGACTATGCGGTGGTGCCCGGAAAGGCCATGCTGATGGAATACGTGGAGGAGGATTTCTACAATCAGCTGCATGCCGACTGGATGAAGATGTGGTTCACCGACACAGGCCTGCGGCGCCTTGACGCCGAGGGGTCGGTGCAGACCATAATGATACCCCAGGAGTCCGACTCCACCTACAACCGCCTCGTGGAGGCGGAGAGCTCGACGCTCACCATGGAGATGGACTCCGCCGGACGTCTGGAGCGCCTTAAGATGTGGCCGGAGGTGACGGGGAGCGTCACCCCGATATTCCTGGTGAAGCGCAGCCAGATGTTCCTTCCCAAGGCCGCATGGCTTGAGGCCCTGCGGCCGAAGCGTGAATGGTATGGCGGCAGCCTTGTGTGGGCCGACGACCTCGGAGAGATCACTCCCGAGCTGGAGGCCTACTTCGCCACCGGCGCCATACCCAGTTCCCGGCCCAACCCGACTCCGCTGAAGCGCGAGGACTCCGTGCCCGGACTGCCAGCCGATGAGGCGGCTCCCTCGGAGGGCGCGGCGGAAGGGGAGGAGTCGGAGTCAGCCGGCAGTGAGGGGGAAGCCGACCCGGAGGCCCTCCCGGCTGAAGGACGATCCACGGAAGAGGAAAACATGACCGGGCCGGAGTATCCTGCCGGACAGGAAAACCCCATCGGGCAGGAGGAGGCTGCCATTGAAAATGAGTGACGTCATCAGACTGCTGCCGGACTCGGTAGCCAACCAGATAGCTGCCGGAGAGGTGATTCAGCGTCCGGCATCGGTGATAAAGGAACTTGTGGAGAACGCCGTCGACGCCGGCGCCACCGATATCCGCATCTACCTCAAGGATGCGGGGCGCACGCTCATACAGGTCGTCGACAATGGCTGCGGAATGTCGGAGACCGATGCCCGCATGGCCTTCGAGCGTCATGCCACCTCCAAGATCACCCGGGCCGATGATCTCTTCCGCCTGCGCACTATGGGCTTCCGTGGCGAGGCGCTGCCCTCCATATGCGCCATCTCGCAGGTGGAGATAAAGACCCGTGTCAAGGATGCCCAGATGGGCACCCGCCTCCTTATCAACGGCTCGAAGGTGGAATTGCAGGAAGTGTGCGTGTGCGAGCAGGGCACCAGCATAAGCGTCAGAAACATCTTCTTCAACGTGCCCGCACGGCGCAAGTTCCTGAAGAGCGACAACGTGGAGCTGAGCAATGTCATGCGTGAGTTCGAGCGGCTGGCCCTGGTCAACAACCGTATCCGCATGAGCATCGACACCGGCAAGCGCCAGCTCGACCTGCGTGCCGCCAAGTTTCATCAGCGCATCCACGACATCTGGAAGAACAATCTCAAGATGAGCCTCCTCCCAGTGGAGGTCGATACGGCTCTGGTGAAGATTTCAGGCTACGTCTCCCGCCCCGAGTACGCCCGGCGCCGCAATGCCCTGCAATTCCTTATCGTCAACGGGCGCAACATGCGCCATCCTTACTTCCACAAGGCAGTGCTCTCCTGTTTCGAGGGACTCATAGCCGCCGACACGCAGCCGTGCTACTTCCTGAAGTTCGAGGTGGACCCCGCGTCGATCGACGTAAACATACATCCCACCAAAAACGAGATAAAATTTGAATACGAATCGGAGATATGGCCCCTGCTCGTGGCCGGAGTGCGTGCCTCGCTCGGAAAGAACGCCGCTGTGCCGCTGATTGACTTCTCATCTGATGTGGTGGAGGTGAATCCTGAGCCGGAGGGAGTGTCGCCGACTCGCCCCGAGGTGGAACTCCCGGCCGATTACAATCCATTCGATTTTCCCGAGTCTGCCGACTATAGGCCTGACTTCGGGCCTAATCCGTTTGCAGATACATTCGACGCCCCGTCGTCCGTGGCTCCGTCGTCCGCGGCTCCGCACTCCTACGGCGGCTCCCATTACGTGGCTTCCGGACGCCAGTCAGCGGATACCCTTGGCGACTGGGACCGTCTTTACTCCGACTTCATGCGCCGGAAGCGCGAAGAGTCCGACCCCGCGCCCGACCCTGTGGCCGATTCCCCTGTCATACCCGGCATGGACCTCTCTCCTCTGCCGCAGATGTGCATGCAGTTCGCGCAGAAATACATCATCACCACCACTCCCGATGCGGTACTGGTAATCGACCAGCACCGCGCCCATGTCAGGGTGCTCTACGAGGGATATCTCCAGTCGGCCCGGATGGAGACCTGCGTATCTCAGCGCGTGATGTTTCCGGAGACCCTGCGTCTTGAGCCGGAGCAGGAATCCGCCCTGCGCGAAGTGGAGTCCGACCTCAGGCTCCTCGGCTTCGAACTCGTAGCCGCGACCCCGGACCCCGCCGCGTCACCCGACTCCGCGTCTGCGTCTGACTCAGTTTCCGTGTCTGCCCCGGCCTCCGCGTCCGATTCAGCGTCCGCGACTGCTTCCGCTTCGATGCCGCAGACAGCCTATGACTCGCTTTACCACATAATGGCGGTGCCGGCCGACCTCAGCGGATGCGATCCTAAAGACATTGTGCTCCGAATCCTGGACTCCGTAAGCGAAGACTCCCACAACTATGGCGCCGACGACCGCCCTGTCGAAAGCCTCCTCTCAAACATGGCCCTTGTCATGGCCCGCAGCGCGGCCATCCGCCGGGGGCGCCGTCTCACTCCCGAAGAGATGGAGCAGCTCATAGCCGATCTCTTCGCCCTTCCCGACCCCCTCTACACTCCCAACGGCAACCGCATCTACGCCACCCTCGACGAATCCACCCTCTCCCGCCTCCTCTGAACCCATGACTTAAGTCATTACTCTTCATCTTTGTCTTTATGACTGAGTTGCAATTATTGCATCAGGTTATTGTTTTAGCCGTGCCTTTCAGCGCTCATGCCATAAATCAGTCGAAGACTGTAATAAAGTATGCCATTAGGTTATCATTCTTTTTTTGAAAGAATGACATCCGACACACGTGGGACACGAGTCAAAATTTATATGACTTCATCGATTCCAGAAGTTATTTGTTTCGGTTACGCTGCAATGATAATAATTCGCGAACTCGTTGTTCGCATAAGCATGTTTCTGAAACATTTTGTAGAAAGGACGGAATCGGGTGAATCATAAGCAATCCCGTCGGTTCTCGCTTATCGTAACCGCCGGGATTGTTTTTGAGTTATTTTTTACCGAGGGACTTGAACATCTTGGAAATACAACGCTTCTTTTGTTCCATATTGGGGTGAACGTAGAGATTGAGAGTAGTAGAGATGTCAGAGTGTCCTAAGAGTACACTGACAGTTTTGTAGTCGCAGTTACTCTCAATGCAACGGGTTGCAAATGAATGACGGAGTCCGTGGAATTTGATTGCGGGAATATTAAGCGTCTTCATAAGACGTTTATAATACGCGCGATACGTGCGTGGCTCTATTGGCTTACTATCGTTAGAGATTACATAGAATCCGGGGTTGACTATCTTCATCAATGGTTTGATTAGTGAGAGAGCTTCTGTACTGAGAGGAATTTCGCGCACGGAATTAGGCGTTTTGGGAGTATTGATAACCAGTTCCGTGTGTTTCTCCTCCCCGTTGATAACATAGATTCGTTCGATAGTACGCTTTACCATAAGCGTGCCTTTATGTACATTGAAGTCATCCCAGCGCAAAGCGCATATTTCGCCGATGCGAAGTCCTGTCGTGAGGCACAGGTAGATGCCGAGGGATCGGAATGAGAAGTTCTCCTTTATGTGGTCGAGAATCTTTTTGTGATTGGCCACAGTCAGAACCTCGATTTCCGGAGGAGTGGCGGTAGTGGGATACTTGATCTCCCATTCTGCATGATTGATCCATTCATTCTTGACGCCATGCTTCATTATCATCTTCAATACGATGAGGATATCCTTGATGGTCTTGACACAAAGCCCGGAATTGATTTTCTCAAGCACGAAGGATTGAACGGTTGCCTCGTTCAGTTCGGTCAGATTGCCAAAGTATGGCAATAAATGGTTTTCAAGCGTCAGCATATAAGCTGCGAACGTGGAACGCTTGACATACGGACGTTTTTTCTCTTTCCAGGAGTCCGCAATTTCTCTGATAGTCAGATGCGTCATGGTGGTAATACAATTTGGTTATTAGAATACTTAGAGAAATAATATAACAAATGTTCCACCTTTGCGCTTCCCCGGCTTCACCGACGAGTGGAAAGAATGTACAATAAAAGATATAACCAAAATAGAAAAAGGGAATGGAATTTCTAAAGATCAATTATCAGATGAAGGAGATGAATGTATCCTGTATGGTGAACTCTATACAAAATATAAGTCTGAGATAATTGATAAAGTATACAGCAAGACAAAAATTGATTCTACCAAATTGATTAGGAGTCAGACTAATGATGTTATAATTCCATGTTCTGGAGAGACGGCAGAGGATATTGCAACAGCTCGCTGCGTTAAAAAAGACGGTATACTTCTCGGTGGAGATTTGAATATTATGCGTTTTGACAAACAGGACGGCGCGTTTATGTGCTATCAGTTAAATGGTAAACGTAAATATGATATTGCACGAGTTGCTCAGGGCGTTTCAGTCGTACACTTATATACTGAACATCTCAAATCAATTAAGGTTGTACTTCCTGAATTAGAAGAACAACAGAGTATTGTCAACCTCTTGTCGCTTATAGATCAACGCATCGCGATTCAAAACAAAATAATTGACAACCTACAATCCTTAATCAAGGGACTGAGAGAGCTTTTATTTAAGCCACTTTTGTCTAATTTCGTCAAATTGGGAAATATTGCCAAGATAACTAATGGTTCCGGAGATGTTCAGGATGCCGTAAGTGATTATCAGAATGGCTTATATCCATTCTTTGATAGGTCTGATGATGTAAAATACTTTAGGGATTATTCTTTCAATGCAGAAGCTATTATCTATGCAGGAGAAGGGGCTGACTTTCTCCCTAGATACTATAATGGGAAATTTGCACTTCACCAGAGGTGTTATGCTATAATAACTTTCGCATCAAACTTTTTACCGCGTTATATCTATCACTATTTACAAACCCAGAATAACTATTTCATCCGTAATGCAGTAGGGTCAACCGTACCATCTTTACGTATGGATTGTTTTCATAAAATAAATATTCCTTTTGCTAATAAGCATATGCAAGAATTTATTGTGAAGAAACTTGATACGCTTTGTGAGAAGATTGATAATGAAAAACATCTTTTGACTCTGTATCAAAAACAAAAGGCACACCTATTACAAGAGCTATTCATATAAAAAGCATATTGAGTAGATATTGTCGCTCCTTAAGCAATGTATTAAGAGCACGATTTTCCAGTTCAATCTTTGAGTTTAGCGACGATAATGTCTTTGAAACAGATGTTATCTCTTCATTGCTTATGGGAAGAGGAATACTATTTTCAAGAAATCTATGATTGGTAATGTTAATTGTATTTTTTGCACCTTTCTGAATAAGTGGAAGTAGGTAGTTGTTGGTATTCAGTGGGTTTAGAAAGTAATAATGGAGAATATTGCCAATCTCAAAAGAAATTGGATCATAAACTCCGTACAGAGGAGACACTGCTACTGGATTTTGACAGAAACTCTGTTTGATAATTCCGTAAGGTTGATTTCCAGTTGGGGATTTGGTATATACAATATCGCCATATCTTACCACATGATAATGGACCGTATCTTTTGCAGCAAATGAGCGACCTAAATATTCTACTTGGTTAACAATGCCGACCGAAACTGAGACTGAATGAACAGGATAATACTCTTTGTTCATTTCATTTCGTTCTTGCAGAACCTCTGACAACCTATAATTATGCCAAGTACCTTTATCAAGACCGACACAAATAAGATGCTGTATAAGTCCCTTGATTAAGGATTGTAGGTTGTCAATTATTTTGTTTTGAGTCGCGATACGCTCGTCGATTATCGAAAGTAAACTAACAATCTTTTGTTGCTCCTTTTTAGAGGCAATACCAATTTCAAATTTTAGAATTTGTTCTTTATCCCCTCTAGGCATCTTAATACCTTTTGCACCACTCATTACATAATTGCAGAATTTATCATTTGCTATAGCGTAATATACGAATGATGAATTAATATTAGGTCGAAATACTAAAACGTCCGCATTACAACCTCCGCTTCTATCAGCCAACCAAATCTTTTTAAGATAAGGCCGTATATTTGCTAATAATATATCGCCCGCCTTATATTTTGTTACATTCTGGCTATCAGGAATATTGTAATTCTCATTGACTCCAGCGAAATTGGGTAAAATATTCTCGGTGGAAATGTATGAATCTGATTGAAGCTCTGATGTTGAGATTTTGGCCTTAACAACTTGTACAATATCTCCCAAAGTATTCTTTTTCCACTCGTCGGTGAAGCCGGGGAAGCGCAAAGGTGGAACATTAAGGTTTTTATGGTCTTTATCTTGTGCCATGAGGATAGTCTTGTGGGGATTATTCAACGATTCCAAGTTCACGGAGGTAGCCTTCGATTTCCTTATCAAGGTCTGCTCGTTTGGCTTCCAGTTCTTTGATTTCAGCCATTACGGCCTTGATGTCGATAGGCTCTTCTTCCTCGAATGTATCAACATAGCGGGGAATGTTGAGATTGTAGTCGTTGTCGGCAATCTCTTGGAGGGTAGCACAATGGCTATATTTCTCGATTTCCTTACGGTCGCGGTAAGTCTCGACAATCTTACGGATATGCTCTTCACGGAGCTTGTTTTGTGTCTTAACTTTCTCAAACTCCTTGCTTGCATCAATGAAAAGAATATTATCGTCTTCCTTACGGCATTTCTTCATCACAATTATGCATGTGGGAATCGATGTTCCGTAAAAGATATTTGCCGGCAGTCCGATAACTGCATCAATATAGTTTTTGTTCTCGATTAGGAAACGACGAATCGTACCTTCTGCATTACCGCGGAACAGGACACCATGAGGAGCGATACATGCCATCGTACCACCATCATTGAGGTGATAAATCATGTGCAGGATAAAAGCATAGTCGGCTGTTTTGCGAGGAGCCAAACGTCCGGCTTTGCTAAATCGGTCATCATTGTTGAATTTTTCGGCTGCACTCCATTCGGCTGAGAACGGAGGATTTGCCACTACTGCATCAAACTGCTTGTCTCCGAAAGCGTCAGCTTCAAGAGTATCACCGTTCTCAATCTTGAAGTTACTGAACTTTATACCATGAAGGAGCATATTCATTCGGGCAAGATTATAAGTAGTAGGATTCTTCTCCTGACCGAAAATCTCTACGGCATTACCAATATTGGCTGCACGGATGAGCAACGAACCGGAACCACAGGTCGGGTCATACACGTTGCGCAAACGGTTATGTCCGAGAGTGACTATCTCGGCAAGGATGCGACTAACCTCCTGAGGAGTATAGAACTCACCGGCTTTCTTCCCTGCTCCGGCAGCAAACTGTGAAATCATATACTCGTATGCGTCACCGAGAATGTCAATCTGAGTTGCTTCGTCGGCACCGAAATCAATACCATTGAGGGCAACAAGAACACTGCTGATAAGATTGTTCTTGTCGTCGGCCGTTTTCCCCAGCTTAGGCGATGCCAAATCAATATCAGAGAAAAGGCCTCCAAAATCTTCCTCACTCTCTTGACCAAGAGTACTGTCTTCAATTCGTTTCAGAGAACGCTCAAGTTGCGGGAGGATATTCTCCTTGCGGTTGATTCGGTCGATGATTGAAGTAAAGAGATATTGCGGTTCAACGAAATATCCTATGTTTTCCAAACACTGCTTTTTAACTTCCTCTTGAAGTTCCAGGGCCTCTTCTTCCTGACTTTCCCAAAGCTGCTTGAATGTTACCTCATCATTTTCAAGAGATTGATCGGCATATTTTTCAATTTTCTCGGAAAGATACTTATAAAAGATGAATCCAAGTGAGAAGTACATGAATTCGTTGGCTGACATATTGCCACGAAGGTTATTAGCCACAGCCCAAAGCTGAGTGCGCAGTTTTTGTTGGAGTTCTTCGCTCATAATTTTCGGCTTATATATTTCTCAGGT
>JAAVCH010000021.1 GCA_014802425.1 Bacteroides sp. | reverse complement strand
GATAAATCATATCTCAGAAATCATGTCTTGCCAAACTTGATCTCCAAGGGAATATTGGAAAGAGAATACGCTTCTATTCCAAATCATCCCAACCAGAGATACCGGATAAAACAAGCATAGTTTGTATTTCATCGTCTCTCACCACATAATTTACTTGTCTAATTTGAGGCGGATTTAGTCAACTAACTGAAATATAGTGTTTACTCTTTTCTTCAACGAAGAGGAGTATTAAACAGTAGATTTGTTGTAAATGTCTGATAATCAATGGCTGAGAAAAATAATTTTCTTGGCCATTGCTTTTTTACCCCGTTTTACCCCATAGTTTTCTTTGCTAACCCCCTTTATTTACCAAATTTTGCCGTTTTCTTGGCTAAATACCGACCGTCCTCAGAGGTTTATCAGTATTAGTAATAAGTCATAAAATGGTACTACATGGATTTTTAGTAACTTTGTATTGATGGAAAACTTAATAAATAAGAAACACCGTGTTGTATATAATTCGCCAAGAGGAATACCAATCGAGGTGATGATTGATGATACAACCTCATGGCTTAGTCAGTCTCAGATTGCCGAACTTTTCTGTATAGGAAGATCAACTGTCACAAAGCAAATAAACACCACCATTAGTTCCAATGGTGTGAGTAAAGCGGAAGTATGTTCCATATTGGAACATACTGCTGCGGACGGAAAAGTTTATTCTACCCAATTTTATAACCTGGACATTATCCTTTTTATAGGCTATAGATACGATTTAAAAACAGCACGGGATTTTCGTAAATTTTGTGAAGTAGAGATAGCTAAATGGAACAATCGAAGAAATGCGTATAATGCATTTTTCTGGTTTGAGCGAGTAAGTAAGTCGACAATAACCTATTGCAATGAATTCCTTAAGTTGACGAAAGGACATGAAAATGTAACGAAAGATGCAATTAAGGATTATATGTCGCTTATTATCAAGCTCCGCAAGGAATGTTATAGTGATGATGAAATCAATAGAATTAGCGAGTCTAAGTCCGTATTCCCAAAGGAAATAAGAGGGTACCTCTGTCATGAGGGTAATAAACCAATATTTCAACCGAACCACCTTATGTGCAAATTAGCTACACTTAGAGATGAAGTCAACCACATCAACTATGAATTCCTGATTGAGTACGATATTTTTGATCCTGCCACCGAGATTTATTATGGGGTCAAGGCCGTATCCGATGAACCTGTATCAAGCAACCATTTTATAGAGTGTGCCGAAAAAAGATGGGATGACGTGCTGGGTAGAAACACAAAAAGGAAAAACAAACATAAAAGAGGAAGGAAATCATTCTATATCAAATACGAAAACAGATTTAAGGAGACTGACAATGGCAATAATGGGACATTTTGGCCATTTTGGATTCGATACGATGCTGACAGAGAGTCGTTTGTTGATATTGTGACTGCTCTTAAAACAATATTTAAGGATTTCGGGAAATCTCTTAACAAGAATTTTGATTACAAAGATGAATTTCAGAATATTGAGAATATCCTAAAAAATAATGTTTGCGATAACAAAGACAACTACAGGGTTGTAGTTGATAAACTTGATAGCGCCATACGAAACCAGTTAATGGAGAAGTCAGTCAATGAGTTCAAAGAAATTGTTCTGCCGAATCTTGAAGAAAAAAGACTAATCATAAAGCGTCAGGAAGATGGACTTTATCAATTGGGACCCTCATTGAAAGAGTTGGCTTCCTATATGGCTGTTGCTTTTGAAGAAATGAGAAATCGTCGAAAAAATGAAGATAAAGATAGGAAAGGACTTAATCTTAATACAGACCTTCCAATCTCTGCCCTTCGAGAATTTATTCTTACAAGTAATGGGAAAAATACCGATACTGATTCATGGAATAATAGAATAAGATTGAAAGATGAGAGATATAAAGAGATTGAAAAGGATGTAAGAAATTGGTTTAGCCAAGCCCAATAATGGCCATTTTTGCATTCTCTCCGATTGATAGTAATTTTGCGGCCATAACAATAGAGTATGGTACCATTCTTGATGTTTTAATAACAATGAAAATATTATGGCTAAATCACGTAAAGATGCCTGGGACGTATACCGTCGGACAGGTGTCAACAACAGCAATTTCGATCTCAACGATCGAGACGAGATCGCAGCTATCACCGGATGGAACTGCGCAAGAGACAAAGGTCGTGCAGACGCATTTCGCAAATACCACCGCACGGGGGTAAATCACAGCGAATATGACCTGACCGACCACGACCAGATTAGATCAATCCTCGGTGATCGAAAGAATCGTCGATGACTGTATGCTTCAGACTATAATAACCAATATACAGAAGTAATGTATGCCAATTACAGGAATGAAGAAACTTAACGGACATCAGATTGATGTTCTCCGCCGTGCGATATTATTCCTTGTTGCACGCGACGGGAAGGCTCGCCTTGTGATTCTAGCATCTTATCTACTGACACTTGATGAAAATGGTTTCAAAAGCGGATGCTGGTGTGGTTATCGCAAACTACACCTAATGATAGAGGCATATCCGGAATTCTTTGAAATCTATGATACCGATACGACTGATAGGTCAGTGCGGATTGTCGGTAATCAAGGCCATGTGGGTAATCAATATGCAAAGCAGCCTATCGATATGAACTTCGACCACTTTGTCTATAACTATATCACTTCTGAATTCGCAGATGAAATACGCCGAGAGTATAATCTCTCGGATGGCATGGAGGATTACTGTGTATTCTGCAATTTCTTGAGGTATACTTATTACAAAGCAGAGAAAGAAGGGAAGGTATTGGAGCATGATAATCTGAGAATGTTTCACACCGGTTGGTTCCACGACAACACCGATGATGTGTATATGTTGTGGGGTTATGATGAAGAGGGTAAAGAACAGGTATACTTTATTCGCCGCAGCGGTAAAGATGCACGGGATTTCATTCGGATGTTCGGAAAAAGGGTCCCTAAATTGGTTGAATTCCCCATTCTGCAGTTCGAAACGAACCTGCATATAGAGCCGGAGTATGGTCACATAATTGACGAACATGTTGACAGAATACCTGAAGAGACGATAGAAATGATACGTCATAGCATCGGTCTACAAGACAACGGGGAGGAGCGAAGTACTCAGAAGATTGTGCGCCTCCGACGTAATTTCCTTAAAAGACTTCTCGACGGCTGTATTGCGGACACCCGGAAGCGACTTGCCAACCGCAGCGATGTGGCAGTGCTGTTTTGGAACAGAAAAACCGACAAGATGTGTTGGCTGATTCCTCTGAGATTTGGGATTACCGAGAAGGTGAACCTTACTCTTGTCGTGGAGCCAAGTGTACTAAATGGAGAACCGACATACCGGGCCCACACCATATTACCGCTTAGAGAAGCCTTCAAATGTGCACGTTTGCTTGGCCCTGTAAAGGCAGAATGGCTGAAGGATGCCTGGAAAGACAATAATGAATAATAACTTTTAAATCTGTAGATTATGAGTACAGGATTTCGATGCCCCGAATGTGGGAACTATGACACCGTATGGGTTCCTTTCTCTATGGACGTAGAGTGCCCATGCTGTGGCAACGTCTTCGACCCAGAAGAGGAGGAACATTAACCCGAGTGCCGGGGTTAATGGTGGCCACCGCCCCGGCAGTCATAATTTCTCCTTTAGAAGATTTCCCGTAACTAAAGACCCAAACAATGAAACTCAAAATACAACAAATAAATCTGGAGCCGATACGCAGGCTTCTGACTTATACTGACTCGGAACAGGTGATTGCCGTCAGTGATGAAGATGTGGACAATCTTTTGGACTCGGCTGCAATCTTGTCCTTGCATACTTCATGTGGAGTAAATCTTAAAGCTGCTCTTCAGAAACTGGACACGCAGGTACTCGACTGTGGAAAGGCAGTAAAAGCCATATTCGTGGTGCGATGCTCACAGTCATATCAATTGCCTGTTTCGGAATTGTCAGACCTCAGCCAGTATATCAATGATAATCTACCCAGGGCCGATGTCCGCTGGGGATTTTCCATAATGGACGAATCAGAAGCAAATGTCACAGTCGTGGCAGCGACAACATATTAAATCACAATAAGATCATGAAGATAATATAAAGAATAAGAAGAGTAACAACTAAAACCTTCTAATGGGAGGCAATGGAATCTCGCCTCTTCTATTGCCTCCAAATAAAGATATGTACATAGATAGAGATTTGATTTTCCTCAATAAGGCAACCAATGATGATCTGTTGGTGCTTTGCGACATCGTAACGAAAGAGAACGACGGCACTTATCGCACTACTGAGACTCTTTCCTCCACACGTTCTTACATTGGGAATTATCCGGATAATATCAAGAGGATGCTGCCCGCACTTATTCATGAGTTCAGGCTGTTCGGAGGCAATTCGGTGCTGAATTTCTTTCGAGGAGAGGGACCGGAGTACTCGGAAATACTTCGCGATGTAGCAAACAAATGCAAAGTATCATTCAACGATGCGACTTCTAAGGATGAGCACGTGGAACAAATGCTGCTTGGTAAGCTTATAAAGGAGGTTCTTGACAATGCGTCGGATTATGAATTACGACAAATGATACGAGAGTTGGACCTGAAGATTCCTCACTACAACCGCCGTAGGGTGATACTTGATCTTGAAAAATTGTGGAAATCACATGATATTGCCGGATTCCTGCTCTTGACATCTGTTACTTCAACAGTCTTGACCCGATTGACGGGAATTGCTATAAGCACAGTTGCCGGCATCACACTTTCAAGATTATCTGCAATAATGTTGGGGCCGATTGGCTTGATTCTGACCTCGCTGTATTGTGCTATTGATTTTGCAGGTCCGGCGTATCGAGTCACCATCCCTGCGGTAATCCAGATTGCCTATATTCGACAAAAAATGAAATTTAACTTGAAACAATAATTACAAATGATAGTAATATTATGGTGCGTAGCCATCCTGCAATGGCTCTGCTTTATTTATCTGCCTGCAGTGATGATGTACGGAGTGATGCGTATGATAATACAGCAAGATGTAACAGCTACAATATGTTCCCCATTTCTGGGAATTAGGAAAGTGTCTATGAAAAGCGGTTTTATTATATGGATGGTCCAGGCAATATATTTTGGCGTTGTCCTATATGGTATAGGCCAATGGATTAGATTTGGAGTCAATCCACTCATAAGGATGTGGTGACTTATGTCCTCTCGTTCCCCCGACATCTTATCGCCATAGCGAATAATTAGGATTGGATCAAGTACGCGCAGTGCCTCCTCATAACCTTTTCGCCACAGATATATTGCGGCATGATTTCCCTTTATGCCTGTGCAATTACCGAGTGTTTCGAAAGACTCAACACGTTTCACGATTGGGATTGGGAGTTGCCCAGGTACAGTAAGAAACTGGCCATCGTGCGATGAGCGTAACGGTGATGGAGAGTGTCCCGTATTCCGGGGTATTCCCCGACCCCGGAATACGGGACACTCTGCCGGGCCTGCAATGGAAGCGGAGTATGCCACCGTCTGACGCTCCATGTGGTGCCATCCAATCATTCACGACCTTTCGGCCGATTGGCCCGACTAACCGGATAGCCGGTTACTCCTGTGGAATCGTCAAAGCGCGGGTGGATTCGAGTATCGGCAGGTTGGTCTCGGTAGGTACGTATATCACGGTCTTATTGCTGAGGTCGGACTGCTGGCGTACCCATAGATACTGGATATATGTCGGCGTAATGCTTCCGTTTTCAATGCGGATGGCCTCGGCCGCTCCTTTGGCACGCTCTATTTCCGCCTGAGCGTTAAGCTTCTCTGCTTCAAGATTGGCTTTAGCCTCTTCAATCTTGATTTTACGGTTCTGCTCCGCCTTTGCGAACTCTGCTTTTCCTTCCATTTCCTGAGACCATACATTGTACCAGGGACGGATGAATGCAAGAGCTACGATGAGCAATACTATACCCGCGATTCCCCATATCGCTCCCTTTATGAGCTTCGGGTTCGGATTGATGCTATTGTTGTTATACATAGTCAGTTGATTGTTAATGATGGATGTTTAGGAAGTGCCTGGTTTTTCTCACTCCATTTATTGAACCGTTGCGGCGGTAGAGTTTGCCCATGACGGGGGCGGTCATCCCTTAAGGACGTAACGCAATGACGGACGGTGTCTGCGGGATCAGTTATACTTGTTCAGATATTCAGCGAGACCCGCTTTCTGACCTGTGCCGATAGCCTCGAATTTCCATTGTCCGTTACGCTTGTAAAGACGTCCGAACTCCACGGCTGTCTCAATAGAGAAATCCTCGTCAAGATCGTAGCGGAGGATTTCTTCGCCATTGGCGGCATTGTAGATGCGTATGAAAGCGTTGCGTACCTGTCCGAAATTCTGCTTACGCTCATCGGCCTTGTGGATGGTCACTACGAAGGTGATTTCAGTAGCACGGGGATCGATCTTGGAAAGGTCGACTTTGATGCTCTCGTCATCTCCTTCTCCCTCGCCGGTCAGGTTGTCACCCGTATGCTCCACAGCTCCGTCAGGTGATTTCAGATTGTTGTAGAAAACGAAATATTCGTCTTCAAGGATTTTGCCGTTTTCACCGAGAATGAAAGCGGATGCGTCGAGGTCAAAGTCGACGCCGGTGCTTGACTGGTTGGTATCCCAGCCGAGGCCGATGGTGAACTTAGGAAGTTCCACGGCCACTCTCTGTCCTTTTTCAAGATTGATTGCCATTGTATCCGATGTTATTTAGATTTAGAGATGATTGTTATTTAGAGTTGATTCTTCTGTGTATGCAAAGTTAAATAAAATTTCATTCTTTCGCTTAATTCCTATAACGCTTCAACCTGATTGTATATTTCCGGTCTTTTAAGGTTGCAATGTTTCAGTTGAATATTATCCCTCCGGGCTAACTGAGGAAGACACCTTTATGTCGGCTGCATGGCCTTCACCGTCGTCAGTGGATAGCGGCGGGGGCCGCTTGAAATGAAATCAGGGACGGTGCCTTGCGGCGCCATCCCTGATAGAAGTGTCTGACTGTGTGCGGGAGGGGCAGCGGTTACTTCACTGCGATCTTCATCACTGTCTCGCCCTGACGGACGATATAGATGCCGGCGGGAAGGTCGGCTGTCGTGTCGGCCACCTTCACGCCCTGGAGGCTGTAGACCTCGCAGGGGAGGTTCAGGTCGACGGCGGCATTGTCGGAGATTACCTCCTCGACGCCGTTCTCGTTGCCCGCTCCGACGATGTTGTTGAAGTAGCGCCAGGGAACGACATTGCCGTAAACCGCCTCGCTTCCCTTGGGGACGTAGAGCGTGGCTTCGTCATAGACGGTGTTGGGGAAGGGGTCGCGGTTGGCGCTGACGGGCTCCGGGCCCTTGCAGGTAACAGACGTGATGGACTGGCAGTCATTCCATACTCCGTCGCCCAGCGTGGCAAGCCCGGCCGGGAGTATCACGGACTCAAGGGCGGCGCACTGCGAGAATGCGTGCGTTGTGATTTCAACCACGCTTTCCGGCACCTCGAATGTGGAGCTTACGGAAAGCGGCGCGTAGTAGAGACGGTCCTTGTGGCGCGAATATACGAATCCGTCTTCAGTCATGGAGTCGTAGGCATCATAGGAGATGGCCTCCACGCCGTCCTTAAACGGATTGGAGAGCATATCGGGATAAGCGCCCTTTACCAGTTCGGTACCGTCGAACGCATCGGTTTCCATTTCGGTTATCCTGTTGGGGATTGTGATGTCCTTCAGTGAGGTGCAGTTCTGGAATGCCTGAGATCCGATTGTCTCCAGCTTGGACGGCAGGATGAGCTCAGTCAGTGAGGTGCAGTTCAGGAATGCCTGAACTCCGATTGTCTCCAGCTTGGACGGCAGGATGACCTCAGTGATATTCGGGCACTCCGCCATACATATCCAGTAGAGCGAGGTCACATCCTCCGGAATCACCAGCTTGCCTGTATATTTTCCGGTTACCCAGGGTGCTGTGTCGGCATTGGCTCCCCAGATGATGCCCTTTTCCACGTCGACGGTTTCACCGGCACTGATTGTCCATACGGAGTTGGGCTTCTGCTTTATTTTCAATGCGGTTTCCTCATCCGGGGCCGCTATCTTGTTCAGCCAGGAGCATCCGGAAAAGGCATCGTCGGCGATGTCGCAGTCCGATGAGAGGATCATCACTGAGAAGAGCTTCTTGCAGTTTGCAAAAGCCTTGCTGCCGATCTTTTTAAGTGATTCGGGCAGGATGATCCAGCTCAGGGAATGAGCAGGGTATGTCTGAGAATATTGGGTGTACTCTCCCTCGAAAGCTTCCTCGGCTATCTCTGTCACTGAATTGCCGAATGTGATGCCTGTCAGCGATCTCCAGTCTGCATGTGGTGCATAGTATCTGCTGGGACTGATAAAGTCGACATTCGTGCAGCCGCCTCCGAATTCCAACGTCTTTACGGTGCTGATCGGGAAGAACTGGGAGCATTGTCTGCCTATATACACGTGCTCGACCGGACTCCCTCTGAATGTCATTGATGTTCTCGTCTCGTCATCAACCTTGGCGTAGACGGTGAGTTTCTCCTCGCTGTCGGCGATTATCACCGTCTTGAGGTTGGAACAGTTTTGGAAGCAGGCGGGATCAAGCCACTTCACCTTGCCGGGGATGGTCACGGAGGTCAGGCCCGTACATCCCGTGAAAGCATTCTCGCCGATGTATGAGATGGATTCCGGAAGATCGATGGAGGTCAGGCCTGTACACCCGTAGGCATAACGGTTGGGTATATGGGTGTCGTCCAGAATAGGCAGGGTGGTCAGGCTCGTACACCCTTCGAAGCAGCCGGGAAAACTGGTAGGAAAATAATAAGGCTCATGATGTTCAGGAATATGCACGGTCGTCAGGCCGGTACACCCCTTGAAGGTAAAATCCCAGAATTTAGTCATGGATTCGGGAAACGTAACGGAAATCAGACCGGTGCAGTTCTCGAAACCACCGCTGAAGGCCGTGACAGGATACGCTTTGCCTTCGTAGATTACTTCGTCAGGGATGACCACGTCTCCGGAAAGATTGTCGCGATCGGCCGGGCCAAGCAAAGTGGCTGTGGTGGAGTCTATACGGTAGGATAGTGTCTGACCCTCGTAGGGAAAATCGACGTCGTCGGAGGCCGATGCCGGTAGCGCGGGGAGCGCTGCCAGCAGGAAAAGTAAATGCTTTTTCATTAGCGTCATGGTTTATTGTTGTTGTGTGTGGATGGTCGGTATGCGTATATGCCGGCCGGATGTCGGAGTCCGCTCTCCGGGGCTCATCCCGGCCGGTGTCAGGTTCAGAAAATAAAAAGCGTGAGAACTGTCACTGTTTGCCCGTCCCGCTTGCAGAGGCCTTCGCATTGCCCATCACTGTAGAACGAGCAAACTTGCAGAAGCCTCACGCAGAATATACGCATATATACCGGCGGCCGGCGCTCCCGCGTCCGCTGCCGGTGGAATATACATATCCACAGGAGGTCTACTGTTTGCCACATTCCTGACAGCGATTGAAAGTTGCGAAGTTTCCACAAGCCAAGAACGAGCGCCGAGTAAACGCTTTCAGAATGTCTGCCGACCCTCCCGCATTGCCCATGACCGGGCTTCTGCAGGTCGGTCAGCGACGGCATAATTAGTAAATTAATCGGACTTCTGCAATAGGGCGTAGGCCTGCGGCTGTGTTTTTCGCTGGGGGCGTGCCGGAGCGGGGGCGTGGCGGGACAAACCATCTCATCGGCCAAGGCGTTATCTAAGTGTGCGTTAAAACTCACATTTAAATGACGCGGCGCTGCCGCGCCGGTAATCCATTCAAAAAAAGCACGATGCCATGACAAGAAAAGAACTTACTGACATTATAGCCGCCAAGGTGGCGGAAGTCATCGGAAATCCCGGAGTATGGGGCGACGATCCCCAGATAAGCATAATCCCCACGACGCTGCTCGTGGGCATAGAGCGGCGCGCCGATGCCGACCGGGCGATCGCCTTCAGCGACTACGCCATTGAGGCCGATGCCGTGGAGGACGGCGACTATTCCGAGGACGCCGCCGACTTCCAGTCGGCCTCCGACCCCGACCTCTATCCGGTCGGAACTCTTGTCGACTATGCCGCCGGAAAGCCCGACCTGAATAAAATCTCCGCCCTCGCGGCCGATTATATCCCTCAGCGTGAGGAAAACCTTTATTCCGAATAAAGGAGCCCGGCTCGCCTCCGGCTCGGGCCGGTGGGCGGTGCGCGGCATATGATGCGGTGAAGGCCGGCATCCGCGGATATTGTCCCGCGGATGCCGGCTTTCACTGTAGAGGTGTGGGAAAATCAGGAGAAAATCGCTAATTTCGCGTATGGATAAATCAAAAGGTGTACGTGAAAGGCTCAAAGCAGTTGCGGATTGGCTTGCGGGCCTGGGCTTCCGTACCGGTCTGGCAGTGCTGTGTGCCTGCGTAGTGTTCTATATACTGTCTTTCGCACAGATGGCCCTTCCCATCCCCGTGGCATGGAAAGGGGCGCTGTGGGCCGTGCTTTTCGGGCTTGCCAAGGCTTCCCAGTACACGGCCCTGCTGATTCTCGGAAAAGAGGGTGTGCGGAGGGTGAGGCAGTGCTTTTCCGCCAGGCGCATCCCGTAGGCCTGTTATGGCCTGTGGGTCAGCGGGCCGGGTGGATCCGCCCGGAGGCTCAGCGGATGTTCCGGATGCGGAATGCGAGGGTGACACGGAATACTCCGTAGCATACGAGCGCTATTCCCAGCCACATCCATGCCAGCACTCCGAGCTGCACCGGATTGGCCAGCAGCCAGAAGGAAAGGAATATCGTGGCCGCCAGAAGCAGTATGCCGAAGATTGTGGCGGCTACGCTTCTTACCGATACGGCCAGGAGCGTCGCCACGCCGTTGAACGCCGCGAAGATTATCCAGACGGCTATGATGTAGAGGAATGCCACGGTCATCTCGGCGGGATTGAGCGTGAGCATCCATACGCCGGCTACGACGTCGATCACGGCCAGCACCACGTCCCATCCCCAGGATGGATTGCTGCCGGTGGTGGAGAGTCCCCACATGCCGTCGAAGATGCCGAGCAGTATAAGGCTCCAGGCGAAGGCCACGGCCATGGCCGGAAGGGCCGTGGCGGGAGCGAAGATGGTCCAGACGCCCAGCACGATGCAGAGGAGTCCGGTGATGAGCGGAAGCCACCAGTAGCGTCTTACGCCGTTGAGGAATGTGTGTCTTAACATAGTGACAGATGATTTTTAGGGTTACTGTACCATTATAAACCTTCCGGAGGCGCGGTTTGTTTGCGTCAGCCTCCGGGCGCGCCTCCGTATCTTCCCCCTTTGTGGAGGCGTCGACGCAACCCTCGGGGGGGCGGAGGCGTTATGACTGTAGGAAAAAACACTTATCACCACACACTATGACTAAGAAAACCGACGGCATGCTTGAAGCTGCCGAAAACGCCATACTGGTCGTCGACATGCAGAACGACTGGGTGCTCCCTTCATTGCCGATGCACGTGCCCGGCGCGGCCGCCACGCTTCCCGCCATAGCCCGCTTCCTCGACTACGGGCGCGCCCATGACTGGGCCGTGATCTACATCTGCCGCATCCACCGTCCGTCGGGGATCGACGCCGAGCCGTTCCGCCGGCATTTCTTCGAGGAGGGGAAGCCTTTCGGCATCGAGGGCTCGTTCGGCGCCGCCATCCCTGACGCCATCGCTCCCAAGGAGGGGGACATACGTATCACCAAACAGCGCTTCAGCGCGTTCTTCGGCACCGACCTCGACCTCGTGCTCCGCGGCCTGGGGGTAAGGAACGTCTACGTCACCGGCACCCAGTACCCCAACTGCATCCGCGCCACCGCCGTCGACTCCATGGGGCTCGACTACAGCACCACCGTAGTGACCGACTGCTGCTCGGCCGCCACGCCGGAAGTGGCCGCCGCCAACATCTTCGACATCCGCAACATGGGCATCCCCTGCATCCCCTCCGCCGAAATCATGGAGTGACAGGGTCGGAAATATGTGTATCAACTGATTTCAAGAGAGATATGGAAAACGAATACCTGCCCGAATGGGCTTACGGAATGGATTGCGCCGTGACGGTGGTGGACACCGACTGCCGCATCATCTTCATGAACGAGCGCTCGCGCCGGACATTTGCCGCACGTGGCGGAGCCGCCCTCATAGGCCATGACATAATGGACTATCACAACGAACGTTCGCGCGGCATCATCCGCCGTCTCCTTAACGAAGGAGGCTCCAACGCCTACACCATATCCAAGGAGGGCAAACGGAAGATGATATATCAGACCACCTGGCGTCGGGCCGACGGAAGCCTCGGCGGCCTGGTGGAGCTCTCCATGGTGATTCCCGGGGAAATGCCGCATTACGTACGCAGTTGAGCGTCAGGTCCGCATACGCGCTTTCCCCTTGCCGCCCTTTGCGGTGAGGGGATTCTTTATTAATTTCGCGCCATGAACAATCCCTTTGACTATACCCCCTCGCAGGAATGCCGCGAGGCATTCCTGAAACTGTCGGCAAGGATCGAGGCACTCAGGCAAAGCGCTTCCGAGGACGACCGCGACTTCTGCCGCGAACTCGATGCCGGAAAGATGCTTGGCGTGCTCGTGGCCGAAGACTCCGGGGGCACGCGCCATGAGCTCTGCGCTTTCTCCGGGCAGCTTGGCCGGGGGGGATTCCGGTTTCCGGGTTTCGTGGGGCCTGTGTTCGATTACCTCCATCCCTCGGGCCACTTCAAGGCAAAAGAGGCTGAAATCTCCGCCCTCAATCGGGAAATAGCCCTTTTTGAAATGACGGAGATGGCTGAATGCCGCGCCGCATACGAGCGGACGAAATCCCGGATTGACTCCGGGATCTCCGCCTTAAGGGAAGCATATCGCCTTTCGAAACTTGCGCGCGGCTCCCGCCGCGCCTCCGGCCTTGCCGATGAGGCGGAACTGTCGGCGATGATCCTCCGGAGCCAATTCGAAAAAGCCGAACTCTGCCGCCTCAGAAAGAAAGGTGCCGATGAGCTCCGTCCCTATGGGGAGGCTCTTGAAAAAGCCCGGGCTCACGTCGAGGCACTGAAAGCCCGGCGCCGTGCCGAATCGGAGACGCTGCAGGAATGGCTCTTCTCTGAATTCAGGCTTCTCAACGCCCGGGGCGAGACCAGAAGCCTGAGCGAAATCTTCGCGGCCACATCCGTGGGGGTGCCTCCGTCGGGTGCCGGCGAATGCTGTGCGCCTAAACTCCTGAATGCCGCCTATCTGCGCGGATGGCGCCCCGTGGCGATGGCCGAATACTGGTATGGGCGCCCGAAAGGGGGAGAGGTGCGCCGTCATGGCTCGCACTATCCCGCCTGCCGGGGAAAGTGCCTCCCGGTGCTCGGCTGGATGCTTACGGGGCTGGAGGTGGAGCCTCCTCTGGGTGAGGAATGGCTTCCGCGTGCGGCCGATGAGCCGGAGGTGGTGTTTGAAAATGAATGGTTCTGCGTGGTCGATAAGCCGGCCGGCATGCTTTCAGTGCCGGGCAAGGGGGAGGCTGACTCAGTGCAGCGCTGGCTGGAGCGCCGTTACGGAGCCGGAAGGGGAGTAAAGGTGGCCCATCGCCTTGACCAGGATACCTCCGGACTGCTCGTGGCGGCCTTCGGACAGGAAAGCCATAAGGTCCTCCAGTCGCTTTTCGCCCGCCGCCTGGCATCCAAGACATATGTGGCCGACCTTGCCGGCGATTACCGCTCCCGGGGCCTTCCCGCATACGGACGCATCGACCTTCCCCTCTCGCCCGACTGGCTCGACCGTCCGCGTCAGCGTGTGGATCCCGATGGCGGCAAGGAGGCGGTGACCGAGTTTGAATTTCAATGCGTCACCCCCGAGGGACTTTCCCGCGTGGAACTCCATCCCCTCACCGGACGCACCCATCAGCTCCGCGTACATGCCGCTTCCGGACAGGGCCTCGGTCTCCCCATTGCCGGCGACCGCCTCTACGGCAGCCCGTCCGACCGTCTTCACCTCCACGCCCATAGGCTCACCTTCGTGTTCCCTACGGATGGCGTAGCTTACAGCTTCGAGTCGCCCGTGCCGTTCTGAGCGGACAGAAGGGAGAGATAGCGGCCGTAGCCCTGTGCGTCCATTTCCTCTTTCGGGATGAAGCGGAGGGAGGCGGAATTGATGCAGTAGCGCAGTCCGCCGTCGGAGGCGGGCCCGTCGGGGAATACGTGCCCCAGGTGTGAGCCGCTTGAGGCGGAGCGCACCTCGGTGCGCACGCGCCCGAAGGATGTGTCGGTGTGCTCGGTGACGAGCCCGGCCGCGATCGGCCGCGAGAAGGCGGGCCAGCCGCACCCCGAGTCGTACTTGCGCGAGGATACGAATAGGGGAGTGCCGTCGGTGATGTCGACGTATATCCCCGGGCGGAACTCGTGGTCGTACTCGTTGGTGTACGGACGCTCCGTGGCGCCGTTCTGTGTCACTTCCCATTGCAGGGGGGTGAGCCTCCGGCGCAGCTCCTCCTTGTCGTCGAGCCGCCTGGGGGCGCGTTGCCTCACCTCGCGGAAGAGTCCGGGATCCACGTGGCAGTAGCCGTCGGGATTCTTATGGAGATAGTCCTGATGGTAGAGTTCGGCGGGGTAGAAGTTCTCCAGCGGACCCACCTCTACGGCCAGCGGCCGGTCGTAGCGCCGCTGCACGGCCGCCACGTATGCCCCGATGGCCGGCAGGTCGGCCTCGTCGGTATAGAATATTCCGGTGCGGTACTGGGTGCCGGTGTCATTCCCCTGGCGGTTGAGCGCGGTCGGGTCGATGCTGCGGAAATATATGGCCAGCAGCTCCGTCAGGCCCGCTTCGGTGTCTTCGTATTCCACCTCTACGGTCTCGGCGGCTCCGGTGCGCCCCGTGCACACCATCTCATACGTAGGGTAGGGCACCCGGCTGTTGGCGTAGCCCGCGATGCTCTTCACCACCCCCTCCACAAGCGAGAACAGATACTGCGTGCCCCAGAAGCATCCTCCCGCCAGATATATTTTCTTCATCATATGTGTATCGGTTGATTGTTTTATGTGTATCTTAAGTGCCGTGTCGTCTACCGGTATAACGCTCGCGGCCCCCTTTTTTCTTTTCCGGCCTGAAAACGGCTGAAATCGGAAAAGAATACTTATCTTTGCGGAGTCATGCTTCGGGTCAGGGGGATACGGCGGCAGCCGCCGCTGTCGCCGTGGGGAGGAGCGCAATCTTAAAGTCTACGGATATGTTGAAGAGTCAGAAGATAGCTGTGGCGCGGATTTTTTCCGACATCATAAAGGCCGACCGTATAATCGATGCCGGCGAGATGGAGTGCTGGCGCGGGTGTTGCGTCAAGTACGGCATCGACAGGGATGCGCGGGCGGCCGCAAGGGATGTCACCTTTGCCGCCGCGCTTAAGGCCATAGCCGGGCCGGGGGCCTCCGCCCTGATGGAGGGGCTTCTCGCCGACTGCCGGTCGATGACCGTCAGCGACGGCTTCTGCGCCCACTCCGAGGCCCTGCTCATGATGGCCCTCCGTGCGGTGCTGGATCCGGCCGCCGGCTTCCGTGGCGAGGTGATATCCCTGCCCCGCGCCGACTTCAGCGTCGATGCGGCCACCGTCCTCTACATAGAGAGCGAGTAC
This sequence comes from Bacteroides sp., assembly GCA_014802425.1. Taxonomy (GTDB): domain Bacteria; phylum Bacteroidota; class Bacteroidia; order Bacteroidales; family Muribaculaceae; genus Lepagella. Next base: position 41,511 of record JAAVCH010000021.1, on the reverse strand, counting down.
AATCCCGGCGTCAACGACGCCATCCGCCGCGATTTCCGCCATATCTTCAAGGAGCTGAAGCTCGCTGGATTCCACTTCATCTACGTCCCCCGCATCATCGACCATTACCGCCATACTGATCCGGCGCTCTTCCGGGAGATACTGTCGTTTCTCGCCCCCTCCCTGAGCGAGGCGGGGCTCGACGCCGCCTACCGCTCGCTGATGGGAATCACGACCGAGGGATTCTGCAAGGACCTCCTCTGCAACAAGTGCGGCCTCGACGAACTGCGCGACACGCCACCCTCCCTCCTCGTCAAGCTCGGCAACAGCTTCGTGGGCGAGACGGGATACTCCAATTATCTCCGCCTGGAGGTCGACGCCGGGATAGCCGCCACGGTAAGGGATTTCGTCGACACATTCTCCGCCATGCTCTGCGGCGACACCTATGTGACGGGCAGCGGCGAGGAGCGCGACACTCGCTTCCACTTCCACGGATTCTACAAGCAGCTCCTCGACATTTTCCTTATCCGCCGCAATATACGGAGCACCGTGCTCATCGACCTGCGCGACGACGAAATCTCCTTCCCTGAAATCGATGAAAAGGCCAAGGGGCTGCACCGCCGCGAACGCGCCCTCTACACCCTCCTCCTCTGCCAGGGGAGCCTCGGACTCGACTTAAGCGCTCCCGGAAAGGGGGAGCCGCTCGACGCCTACGACCGGCGGATGCAACGCCTGCAGCGGCGCTATGCGGCCATATACGGGATGCTCGGGGGGGACTGCGAGTCGGCTCCCGACCTGACGGTGCCCGAGATACGCCGCCCCATCATGAGCTGCCTGCGCGGATCGCTGAAAAAGCTCACGGCCCTCTACAATCCGCAGGATTACAACGTCACCAAGAACAGCGACGGCTCATTCGGAGTGTACGTGGAGCCCGAGCTGGTGTTCGTGCGCGGGTGGGAGGCTGAGGACCCCGTGCCCCTGCGCGAGTCCGGCATTTTCCGCCGCTGGGCCGCGCTCTGAGTGGGCCGGTAGGGATGCCGCTTTACAAAGCGCAGGCGTAAGCCGGCGGCGGCTGCCGGAGTGAGGGCTAATTGTTAAAAACGGCATGCGGACGAACAATCCCCGGGTCAATGCGTTGAATTTACATAAAATATCCAATACGACGCATACTATGAAGACCACGACCCTTCTCTCCCTGACCGCCCTTATGGCCACCGCCTCCCTTACGGCTTCCGCCGCGGAACCCCTCGAAATCCGCGCCGCCGACCTTATCGGCAAAGTCTATTGCACGGCCGACCCCCGCGCCGGCGAGGAGGAATGCCGCGACGCCGCCCACACCCTCTATGACGCTCCCCGCATGGACGAGGGCGCCGAATGGATCGGCGCGGAGGAGGGATTCCGGGTCAACTACGGAGGCCTCACTCCCGAGGCTGAGGCAATGGCCCGCTACGAGCGCGGCAGTGTGGCCGGCTACGGATATATATTCTATTTCCCTTATGAGGCGGCCGGACGCACGTCGGCCAATTGCGAGCAGAGCGCTTTCTGCACCTGTCTGCTGAAGGACCTCGCCGAAATGGGCGTGATCCTCGGAGCCGACCCCACGACCGACGCCCTTTTCGACGTGGCCGGCATCTATCACGGCGGCGACGTGCAGATCTCCCTCCGCGAGGAGGTCATATCGGAGACCATCGCTCCCGACCAGCTCGCCGGCGCCATCCCGGCCGACCGCACCGGAGAGTTCATCCTCTTCGTAAGCGTGGTCCCGGCCCACGCGCTGGATTATACCTCGCAGGCCGACTGAGGCCCGGGGGATATGTGTCGTAGGTTATTGAAGAAGGAAATTTAAAAGCGGTGACGCCCCCCGGGGGCGTCACCGCTTTTTTTCGGCCTACGGACGGGGATCCGGTGTAGGGTCCTCGACTGTCACCGGGCCTCCCGACATGGGGGCGAGCAGGGACCGGAGGTTGGCGGCCGCTTCGGCGCGGGCCCTCCTGACGGTGCCGCGTGAGTAAAGGCGGCGGCGGAAGTCGGCGCGGGCCTTCTCCTTGATGGCGTTCTCCTCGGCGGTGGTGAAGCGCGAGGAGCCGAAGAGGGCGTCGTTCCAGGTGTCGATCACCTCGTAGGAGCCCGGATCGGTGGATTCGAGTATCTCCACGATCTCACGCGGCAGCGTCACCACGAGAGTGTCGCCGCGCATGGAGGAGGCCACCGAGTCGAGGTCGAACGATATGCTTCCGCGCACCGTGGCGCGCCCCATCAGATGACGCTTGCCGACATTCCCCTTCACCGGAATGTCTTCCGTGAATTCCAGCGAGCAGAGGCGCAGCATCGGAGCTATGGCGGTGATGCGGGCGTCACGCATCTCCACCGGCTCCACTTCCGGAGCCGGCGTCCCCGACTTGTGTGTGATGTACCATACGGCCCCCCCTATGGCGGCTATGACGGTCAGTCCGAGCAGGATTCTTATGGCGGTCTTTCGCATTTCGGATTCTTTTAAAAGGTGGGTGGCCGGAGTCTTTTACCGGCCGAACACAACATTGACATCATATCCCTTGCTCCCCAGAAGAGTCCGGAAATAGAGGCGCCCCTTCTCCTCGGCTTTCTGCACGAGTTCGGTGCGGAACCGTGGATTCGCCTCCACCTCCTGGCGGAGGCGGGTGTTCATGCGCTCCTTGACATCGGCGCGCTCTTCGGCATCGACGGCGCTGCGCAGGCCGGTCACCCGGTAGTGCTCCTCGCGCAGGGGGATGTCGCGCCCGATGAACTCGGTGCGTATCTCGGGCAGGCGCAGCGTGACGGTGCGGCTCTCTTCATCGACCGTTATGTCGTCGGGGGAGAGGGCGGAGAGGTCGATGTAGGCCTGCATGTAGGTGTCGTAGGAATAGGCGGCCTTGCGGGAGCCGATCTTCACGGCGTCCACGAGTCCGGCCGTCACCTGCTTCCACCCTTTTGCCTTGGAGAGGTCCACGCGGTCGCGCACCACGCCCATTTTCGAGATGGTCATGCGCGCCAGCACGAGTTTGTTGACCGAGCGTATCTCTTCGAGCATGATTACGCCCGGCTGCTCCGCGCCGGCGCCCGGAGCGGCGTCCGCCTCCCTGCCGGAGCAGCCCGCGAGGGCTCCCGTAAGGCAAAGGGACAGCGCCATGTAAAGGATTGATTTCTTCATAGTCATAATAGGAGATGCTTCGAGTGCATGGTTTCGGACAGCAGTGCATGATGGTTTCGGATAATTATGACCACGGAGGAGGAGAAAGGTTTAGCGGAGGCGGTGGCGGAAATTTGAGTTGCGGGCGGATTCCCGGGAATTCTCCACGGCTTGCCGCATCGCATCGGGCTCGCCGACGAGCACGCACATCTTCCGGGCGCGGCTCACTCCGGTGTAGAGCAGATTGCGGTACAGCATCGGCTGATGGGCCGTGGTGACGGGCATCACCATATACTCCACCTCCGATCCCTGCAGCTTGTGTACCGTCGTGGCGTAGGCCAGAGTCAGTTCGCTCAGTTCGCCGCGGGCGTAGCGGCTCCGGCGTCCGTCGGCGAACTCCACCGTAAGCCATCCTCCCTCGGGATCGATTTCCGCCACGCGGCCTGTCTCGCCGTTGTAGAGCTCCCGTTCGCGTGAGTTGGCGGTCTGCATCACAGGGTCGCCGAGGCGGAATGCGCTGAGACCGCGACGCAGTTCCTGTGCGTCGGGATTCAGTAGCTTCTGGAGGTCGGAGTTGAGGCTGCGCGCACCGAGGGGGCCGGTCTGCCGGGGAGTCACCACTGTTATGTCGCGGGGCAGGATGCCGTGGCTTTGCGGTAGCTCCTCGCTGACGAGGCGGAGTATGCGGTCGTGGATGGCCTTGACACCTTTCTCCTCGATTACGGTGAAATCTCCGGCCGGGCCGGGCGCGGGCATGTGTCCGAGGTTTATCTCGCGGGCTCCGGCGGCGATTCCGCTCCCTTCCGCCTGCCGGAAATTGCCGGTGAGTTCCACGGTGGGGATGGCGCCGGAGCGCATCATGTCGCGCATCACGTCGCCGGCGCCGATGGCGGGCAACTGGTCGACGTCCCCTACGACCAGCACCTTCGTCTTAGGCCCTACAGCCTGCAGCAGGTGGTCGAACAGCACCTGCTCCAGCATGGAGCCTTCATCGATCACGAGCACGTCGGCGTCGAGGGCCTTGTTGAAGTATCCCTCCCCCTGGCGGTAGCCGAGCAGCCGGTGGATGGTCGAGGCCTCCCGGCCTGTGAGGGTCGACATCCGTTTGGCGGCCCTCCCCGTGGGGGCGGCCAGCACCACATTCTTCCCCTCTTCGGCCAGCATGTCGAGTATGCCGCGCAACACGGTGGTCTTACCCGACCCCGGACCGCCGGTGAGTATCATCACCGGATTCTCCAGGGCCATGCGTATCGCCTCCCTCTGGCGGGGCGAGTAACGGTGGCCACGGGTGTCCCCTTCGGGGATATCGGCGTCGTCGACGGGGGTGCGTCTCTGCCGGGCGAGCTGCATGAGCTTTTCCGCGCCGTCGCGCTCCGCTTCGTAGTACACCGGGAGATAGTACCCTCCACGGCTGCTGACGAGGCGCCCTTCCGCGATAAGGGCCTCGGCGGCCTCGGCGGAAGCGGTCTCCTCAACCCCCGCAATCTGCGCGGCCCGCCGTCGCGCCTGTTCCGGAGTGGCGAAGAGGTGCCCCTGTTCGGCATGGTCCTTTACCGCCGTCAGCAGCGCTCCGCGCAGGCGGCGCGGGTCGTCGGGCGCGATGCCTAACAGCTTCCCGATCCTGTCGGCGGTGAAGAATGACAGGCGCCACACGTCCTCCACCATATCGTAGGGATTCTTCTCGACCACGCTCCGGGCCCTCTTGCGGTACTTGCCGAGTATGCGGCTGATGTACATTTCCTGTACGCCGGCCGAGTAGAGGAGCAGGATCAGGTCGAGGTCGGCCGTTATGTTGTTGAGCGACTCGGAGGCGCTCTTCACCCTCGACGCCCCGAACCCCTTTATCCCGGTGATGGATTCCGGCTCGTCGCGCAGGCGGCGCAGTGTGTCGGGGCCGTATGCCTCCACCAGCCTGCGGGCATAGACCGGACCGATTCCGTCGACCATGCCGCCGGCCAGGAATGCCTCCATTCCTTCCGTAGTGACGGGGAGTGTCGGCTCCGGAGCCAGGGGAAGCTGCTGAGCCGGAGCCACCGGCTGCGACGGNGCCGGAGGAAGTATGTTTTCAGTGACGTCGTCCATATACTTTGAAAACGCTCTGCTCCCGGGGCCGGTTCAGGCCGAAGGGCCGGAGTGGAGCGAACCTCACGGCGGCGTGTCGTGTTGAATTATCATATTCTCATAATGTGATTATTATGGAGTGGATCACGACATTCTTTCAGCAGCACGCGCTTATCGCCGTTTTCCTCACCGTGGGTCTGGGATTCTGGATCGGGAAGTTCCGTTACAGATCGTTTGCCCTCGGGCCGGTGGCGGCCACTCTTGTGGTGGGCGTGCTGATAGGGCAGATGAGGATAGTCATTCCCGATATGGTGAAGACTGTCTTTTTCCTGTTCTTCCTCTTTTCGATAGGCTATAGCGTCGGGCCGCAGTTCTTCCGGTCGTTCAAGGGAGAGGGCAGGAAGCAGGTGGTGTTCGCCGTGGTCGAGGCCCTGATATGCGCCGNCACAGTCATTGTGGCCGCCCGCCTGACGGGCTACAGCCATGGAATCGCGGCAGGGCTTTTCGCGGGGTCGCAGACGGCTTCGGCGTGCCTGGGCCTGCTGGCCGACACTGTCAGGTCCATGCCCGGAGCGGATGCCGACAGGGAGTACCTGCTGATGATCATACCGGCCTGCTACGCGGTGACCTACGTTTTCGGTACCGTCGGCTCGGCGTGGTTNCTTTCTACGGTAGGCCCGAAGATGCTCGGCGGACTCCCCGAGGTGAAGGCCGAGGCCGCGGCCATTGAGGAGAAGATGGACGGCGGAGAGTCGAAGCTCTTGCCGGGGCAGATAAGGGCCGGGCGTCCGGTGGCGTTCCGCACCTACAGGGCCGAGAGCGATTTCTTCGCCACTCCGAGGAGTGTGGCCGAAATCGAGAGGCACTATGCCTCGAAAGGCTGCCGGGTGGTGATCGAGCGCATAAAGACGGCATCGGGCGAGACGGTGGTTGCCGCCGGAGGGTCGATGGTGTCCAGAGGCGACACGGTGGTCGTGGCCGGCCGCCGCGATTCGGTGGTCAGGGAGGGGGACCTGATAGGTCCCGAGGTGCCGGATGCCGAACTGCTGAACTTCGGGGCGGAGAAGACCCCGGTGACGGTGTCGCATTCCGGCGCGGCCGGCATGACGCTCGGCGAACTGCGCGGCAAGGACTATATGGACGGCATCATCATAGCCGGTCTGGAGCGCGGCGGCAGGAAGATTCCCGTGAGGAATATGGCCGNCCTTCACCCCGGCGACGTGATAACGCTTGTGGGGTATCCGCGTGATGTGGAGGGAGCGGCGCGTGAGATAGGCTACGCCGACTCACAGACCGACGTCACCGACATGGTCTTCCTCGGACTCGGCATCGCGGCCGGCTGCCTGATAGGGTCGGTGGTGTTCAANGTCCATGGCATCCCGCTCTCGCCGGGAATGACGGTGGGCACGCTTATAGCCGGCCTGGCGCTCGGATGGTGGCGCAACAGGAAGCCCTCCTTCGGCCGCATACCGGCTTCGGCCGTATGGGTGCTCAATAATTTGGGACTCAATATGTTCATCGCCGTGATAGGCATCACCGCCGGAGCCTCGTTCCTNCACGGCATCCGTGAGGCGGGGATGATGATATTCCTCGTCGGGGCTGTCTGCACGCTGCTCACCCTTACGCTGAGCATACTTCTGGCCAGAAAGGTGTTCCGTTTCAACGGCCCCGAGACACTGGGCTGTGTGGCGGGAGGCCGGTGCGCCGTGGCTGCCATCGGCGCCGTCACCGACGCGCTCAAGAGCGATNTGCCCAACCTCGGATACACCGTCACCTATGCCGTGGCCAACATCTCCCTCGTCTTCTCCAGCCTGCTCGTGCTGCTGCTCTGACAGGGCGGTGCGCTTCGCCGGATGTAAACGACATATGCTGTGTCGTAATGCACTGCAACTTACNGCGAAAGTATATGAAAATCCCCCGTAAAAAATAGACCGGGCCGTAAATATGCCGCTGCACCCCAGAAGTCATGTTCCGACTTTCGGGGTGCAGTGTGTTCTGACTAATCCTCCCGGGATGATACGGTTTATTTCTTTCTGTTGAAGAAGGATTTGGCGTTGCGCTTGCGGATATTGACACGTTCCTCTTTGGAGAGGGGAGCGGAGGAGATGGCCTGCGCCTGCTCTTCGGCAATGAAGCACTCGGAGTTGGATGCATAAAGCATGTCTGAGAAGTTGTCCCACATTTCGGCCGTGCCTGTCTGGTCGGAAGTGAAGGCCATAGCGTTCTCCTTGTCGATGTGTATCTTACTGGCCACCTGCTCCACATCGATGTTGGCGCCGATGAAGTTGACGGCCCAGCCGCNCTCCTTGAAGCGGTCGATTATCATGCCTGCCTGATGATGGGTATACTGCCTGGAGGAATTCTCCATGCCGTCGGTGATGATGGTGATGGTGCCCGTGGCATCCTCATGCGTTTCGGCCACGGCCTCCAGGTCGGTCATCGTAGAGCCGATGGCATCGAGCATAGGAGTGCAGCCGCAGGGGCGGTAGACTTCCGTGTTGAGGTCGTCGACCTCCGTGATAGGCTTGTTCTTGTAGAGATAGCGCGAGGGCACCGTGCCGNTCTGAAAGAGGTAGATGCTCACGAGCTGACGCTGCTTATCGCCGAACTCCTTCTGNAGCGAACGTATCACGCCGAGAGTCTCATTGCAGCCGGATACGGTCTGCTTCACGAGCGGTNACATCGAACCGCTTTCATCGATGATGATGAGGTTGAAAACTGTTGTCTTTTCCATAATTCTTTCTGGATTTAAAATTGATTGATAATTGATGCTTTAACAGGGNAGATAGTAGAGCCTTCCCTTTCGCGCAAAGTAACCGGTAATCTCACCTAAGACTTAAGACCGTAAGACTTTGAGGCCTTTAAGCTCCTAAGTCAGGAAGTTTTCAGGGCTTTAAGTCTCGGGGTCCTTTAAGGTTTTTAGCCATGGAGGCATCAGGGCTTTAAGAACTTCCGCGTTATTATGACGCAAAGTTAATGCGTTATTTTGACACGTCCAAATTTTATTGCGTAAAAATGACGCATAGNGCATTTTTTAGAGCTCCCACATAGTCAGATACCACTGGAATAAAAAGGTAAACACCCATGATACTGAAAAATAAACTATGTAGTAATCCCGTCCCGGTGGAATCACATCTCAGCCCCCGGTGGAATGTCACTTCGTTTACCCCTTCGGGGTAATGAGCATAGGGAGATNAGGAGCATCCGGGATACATATGGAGGCTGTGTCAAAAAACTGAATCGCACTCCAAAAGTCGAATACAAAACCTCTGGAGTGCAAAAAAACTTAATTGGAACATAGCCTCAGGGCGAAGCGGCAGTCTTATTTCTTCCTTAAGAAGTCGAATAGGCCTTTGGTGGAGGCCTTCCTGAGGGGAGGCCGGGTGTCGGAGGNCGTGTTTTCGGTGAGCGGGGCAGATGCGGAGGCAGCCCTTGCGGGTGCTCCGAAGGGGTCGGGTAGAGCGTCCATGTGTGAAAAATAATCGGTCTCGTCCGATGCCAGATTGGTCCGGTAGAACTTCTGGCTNCGGGAATCTTTGTCAGCCGGGGCTGAGGCTTCCGAAATCAGGTCGGAGTCAAGGGCGGTACGCAGGAAGTTGCGTCGGTCGTAGCTTACTTCGTTGACTGCCTCGTAGAGGGCCTGAAGTTCCGACATGCTGAATTTCTCATCGAGCAGTCCGAATGCCACGGGTCTCACTTTGAGCATATCCTTGAGATGCTCGCGGGCTTCGCGGATGATTTTGGCGTGGTCGAAGGCGAGCGGAGGGAGACGGTCGATGTCAAACCACCGGACCAATGCCGCGTCGTCGCCGGCCATTACCCGGCAGTCGGCCGGCCTCACGAGGGCGATGAAGGCCACTGTCACCACCTGTTCCCTCGGGTCGCGTCCGGGCTGGCTATAGACCTTGAACTGATCCATCATCACGTCCGAGAGGTCGGTCTCCTCCTTCAGCTCCCGCCGTGCGGTGGTCTCGATGCTTTCTCCTTCGAGCATGAATCCTCCAGGGAGGGCCCACATACCGAGGTACGGCTCATTGCCACGCTCGATCAGCAGCACCCTCAGCCCCTTTCCGTCAAAACCGAAAATGACGCAATCCGCCGTCACCGCCGGGTGGAAGTATCTGTACCGGTATATTTCCGGTTTTATCTCTTTCTTGATCATGGTCATGTGTGATTCTGACGCAAAATTAACGAGTTCTTTTGTTTCCTCCAAATTTCGCATTCCATTCCTCATCCGGACGGGATGGATTGAATGCTGAACCATAGCGGTCACTTTCGGGTTGAAATAATGGTCTGCATATGTGACAGGCTCAAAACTACAGGCAATTATGAAAATAGAAATTGAAGAGGAGTTCGCCCGGCGCAATCCCGATTACAGGGTAATGCTGATAGAGGGAAATGTGGCCAACTCCGATACCTCCGACGAACAGAAGCGTGAGATGGAGGGAATGGAGCGAGGTTTCACGGAACTGTACAAGGTAGAGGACATCAATAAGCGTCCGGCCATTGCGGCCACCCGTGCGGCGTATAAGCGGTGCGGCAAGGATCCCAACCGTTACCGTCCCTCGCAGGAGCAGCTGATGCGGCGAATCGTGCGCGGCCTGGGACTGTACAACGTGAATGCCATCGTCGATTCGGGCAATATGCTCTCTCTCGCCTCCGGATGCTCGGTAGGGTGTTTTGACAGGGATAAGATCGAGGGGGACGTGCTGCGCATCGGCATAGGCCGCGAAGGGGAGCCCTACGAAGGAATCGGACGCGGACCGCTGAATGTGGAGGGGCTCCCGATAGTGCGCGACGCGGCCGGAGGTATAGGCACTCCGACATCCGACAATGAGCGGACAAAGGTCTCGGAATCGACCGAACATCTTGTGATGACGATTCATTTGTTCGATCCTGCCGTCGACACTGACGAGGTGCTTGAGCTGGTGAAGAAATATTTCGTACCCTATGCCGCGCTGGATGATATGAAGGTCGACATAGTGAAGGCCTCTTAGCGAGCAGGGGGCTGTAAGCCATGAGTTTCCGGAGAGGGGAAATGTAAAAGCGGCGTCCGTGACAACGGTGCGCCGCTTGGTTTTGATAGTCTGATTTGAGATTAAAAATGTGTGGGCCGAAGTGTGTGTCGGCCCGGGGAGAAAGTCCCCGTTAGGCCTTGTAGGCCTCGGCGGCATGGTCGAAGTACCAGTGCGCCATCTTTTTGATAATGTTAGCCATAATATGAAAAATTAGCCAGATAATTTGCCTTTGGGTTCTCTCTTGGATAGCCGAAAGACGTTGGGTGTAATATAGTGTTATCGTATTGCCGGAGTCGCAATGAAATTGCCATTGAGACTTATCCGCTGCCGACATCACTAAAACACTGCAAAATTAGTAAATGTTTAGAAACTGTGCAATAGAATTATGTTGTAAAACATAATTCTTAAGCATCTCGCTGATTTTCAACAGTCATGTATTGCTGGGTAGGACAAAGGACGGGGGGCTGCCCGTATGCGGGCAGCCCCCTGTTGCGGTGTCGGAATGGGGGGGACAGTCAGTTTACGGTTATCTTTAGGGACCGGCCGGCGTGCAGGATTATGTAGACTCCTGCCGGGAGGCCGGAGGCGGTCAGTCGGCCGGAGTACGAGGAGGCCGCTTTCATTCCGGCCACCGAGTAGAGGGCGATTTCCTCTCCGGGGAGTCCGCCGTCGGCCTCGACGCCGTGCGGAAGAGCGGTGATGCGGAGTGCGGGAGTGTCGGCGGTCAGGCCGACGCCGGCTGACAGAGCCCGGTAGATGTCGCCTCCGGCATCGTATACCCGCTTCAGGCGTGCAGGCACCTCCTTGCCGTCGGCTATGGGCGTGAAGAAACCGCTCACGCTGCCTATGCCCTTTATCCACTTGTCCTCGCCGGACGGACGGTGTGAGCTCTTGTCGGGATAGTACACTACGTTGAGGGAATAGTTGTCGGGCATTCCGGGGGTCTCCTCCTCGTCGGTGAGGTATCGTACTTCGACGGTTTCCTGCGTTATTCCCGCTGCCGGGGCAAGGGGATTGATGGAGAATCTCCTGTGAGTCTCCCCCTTTGATCCGTTGATGTGGTTGCGGAAGAAGTACAGCAGTCCTCCGGGGCTGTTTTCTCTGTCGGCGGGGAAGAAGGAGACGTCGCTCAGGTATGTGGCTATGGAGCCGAGAGTCACCGTCTCTTCCGGATGCAGTGACGATATGCAGCAAAGCGTGTAGGTGGGTCCTAATCCGTATCCTTCCGGACTGAGGGCATACGTCAGGGTGACGGGATTGCCGGGCACGTCGTACTCCACCTCCCAGTGCGTGCCGTCCGTGAAATGGTCCTCGTAGTCGCGGAGCCTGTCGTAACCCTTTTTGTACAGGTCGTCATATGCGATTTCCATGTATCCGGCATATGTCTTCCAGTCATTGGCCGGCATCGAGTAATCGGGAATCATACCGTGCTCGTAGCCGAACCCGGCAAGCCAGTATATGTCTGATTCTACATCGGAGTCACTGCTGTCGGTTTCCAGGATTCTGAAATGGCCGGAGCAGCATGGAGAGGGAGGAAAGGCCGGAAGGGGGAGTGGTGTAGGGAAGGGGGGTGATGTTGACGGTGGTGCCCTCCGTTACCCTTAGGGGCGAGGGGAGCGGTACGGTCACTTCGTAGATGCCGAGCCGCCCGTGCCCTGTCGGCTGCCCTTGGGCGTCGAAGAGGCGGAAGGTGACGGTGTCGGTGACGAAAGGCGCGTCGAGCGACACACGTTCGGCCTCCACGCTGACCTCGGCGGCGTTGGCATGGCGGGTATAGCGCAGGCACAGCAGAGCCTCGAACGTGCCGCGCAGGCGCACCACCGTGTCGCCCAGTTGCTTCGAGGTGTATTCGGCGAAGCGGTTGGTGGACTTCGGCACATAAGCCTCCGGATCAAGCTCGAACACTACCGGGCGCTCCGGCGTCCATGCGTCGGTGGGGAGAGGGGCCGTGTGGGTCCACACGAGGTCTTCCCTGCATCCTCCGAGCATGGCGGCCGCCATGGCGAGCGGGAGCAGTACGGAAACTTTACCGTAGGTCATCAGTCGGGTTGATTGTTGGGCTTCGGTCCTTTCGGACGTCGGCGACGGTTATTGTTGTTGGCGTTGCGTGCGCCCTTATCCTTCTGGCCCTGATTATCCTGAACCTGCTGCCCCTGGGGGTGAGGCTGTCCGTGTCCCTGGGTCTGCCCGTGTCCCTGGGTCTGCCCGTGTCCCTGGGTCTGCCCGTGTGCCTGGTTCTGGCTCTTACGCGGTTTCTGGGGCTGGCGCTCCTCTTTCTGCCGGGGCGCACCCTGATTCTGCGGCTGCGGCTGGGGCTGCTCTTTCTGGCGTCCGTTACGGCGCTTCCTTCCCTTGCCCGACTTGTCGAACCGGGTGAGCGAATCCTGCCCTACGAGCTCCACATATTCCTTGCGCGGCTCTTCGGGAGCCTTCTCCACGTCGAGCTGCTCCACCTTCACGCCCTGCTTGTTGAGCGCTATCACCTCGAAGGCGCGCGAAGCGGGAATTGTCACGATGTTGACTGCCAGATGGCGGTCGGTGGAGTAAGTGATCGTGCGTGCGAGGATGTCGACCTTGAACTGGTAGTAGTCGGCGTCCTGAGTCTGTAGCACGGCGTCGCGCGGAGGCATCTGGCGCGCGGCTTCGGCATATGCGTCGGTCTCGAAATTGAGGCAGCACTTAAGCTTGGCGCATTGTCCGGCCAGCTTCTGCGGATTCATAGAGAGGTCCTGGATGCGGGCGGCGCCGGTGCCCACCGACACGAACCTCGACATCCACGACGAGCAGCACAGCGGACGCCCGCAGGGGCCTATGCCGCCTATGCGGCCGGCTTCCTGACGCGCTCCGATCTGCTTCATCTCGATGCGGATGCGGAATGTGTCGGCGAGGATGCGTATGAGCTTGCGGAAATCCACGCGCTCGTCGGCTATGTAGTAGAAGATGGCCTTGGCGCCGTCACCCTGGTATTCCACATCGCCGATCTTCATGTTGAGTCCCAGTTCGGCCGCTATCTGGCGGGAGCGGATCATGGTCTCGTGCTCGCGCCCGCGGGCCTCACGGAATTTCTCCATGTCGCTTTCCGAGGCCAGCCGGAACACCCGCTTCATCTCGCCTCCGTCGCGCTGCGCCCCCGCCTTCTTCATCTGGAGGCGTACGAGCGGACCGGTGAGCATCACCTGGCCTATGTCATGCCCGGGAGCGGCCTCGACCGCCACCCAGTCACCCTTGCGGAGGGGAATGCGGTCGGGATTGGTGTAGAATCCCGCGCGGGTATTCTTGAAGAGCACCTGCACGATCTCCACTTCATCGTCCGGGGCGTAGTGTACGCCGGACAGCCAGTCGTAGACATGAAGCGTGCCGCGAAGAGGAATCTTTTCGTCCTTCCTGTCGTCGTTGTTCATGCGGCCGGATTATTTTGCGAATGCCACTGCGCGGGTCTCGCGGATTACGGTGATCTTGACCTGACCGGGATATGTCATTTCGTCCTGTATCTTCTTGGCGATTTCGGCCGAGAGCTTTTCGGTCTCTTCATCGGTGATCTTGTCGGCGCCGACGATCACGCGCAGTTCGCGGCCGGCCTGGATGGCGTAGGTCTTGATGACTCCGGGATAGGAGAGGGCGAGCTGCTCAAGGTCGTTGAGGCGTTTGATGTAGGCCTCCACGATCTCGCGGCGCACTCCGGGGCGGGCGCCGGATATGGCGTCGCATACCTGCACGATCGGGGCGATGAGCGATGTCATCTCCACCTCGTCGTGGTGGGCGCCGATGGCGTTGCAGATCTCGGGCTTCTCCTTGAATTTCTCGGCCAGCTTCATGCCGAGCAGGGCGTGGGGGAGTTCCGGCTCGTCGTCGGGCACTTTTCCTATGTCGTGGAGCAGGCCGGCACGACGCGCCTTCTTGGGGTTGAGGCCGAGCTCCGAAGCCATCACGGCGCAGAGGTTGGCCGTCTCGCGGGCGTGCTGCAGGAGGTTCTGGCCGTAGGAGGAGCGGTATTTCATCTTGCCCACCATGCGGATGAGCTCCGGATGCAGGCCGTGGATGCCGAGGTCGATGGCCGTGCGCTTGCCGGTCTCGATGATCTCCTCCTCCACCTGCTTGCGTACCTTGGCCACCACCTCCTCGATGCGGGCCGGATGTATGCGGCCGTCGACCACGAGCTGGTGCAGGGCCAGGCGCGCGATTTCGCGGCGCACGGGGTCGAAGCCTGAAAGCACTATGGCCTCGGGAGTGTCGTCCACGATTATCTCGATGCCCGTGGCTGCCTCAAGGGCGCGGATGTTGCGCCCCTCGCGGCCGATGATGCGTCCCTTGATTTCGTCGTTGTCGATGTGGAATACGGTGACACTGTTCTCGATGGCCGTCTCCGTGGCCACACGCTGTATCGACTGTATGACGATGCGCTTGGCCTCTTTGGTGGCCGTCATCTTGGCTTCGTCGATGATGTCGTTGATGTAGCCCTGGGCCTGGGTCTTGGCCTCGTCCTTGAGGCTTTCCACGAGGCGCTCGCGGGCTTCGTCGACCGAAAGGCCGGAGATGCGTTCCAGTTCGCTGCGGGCGTCGCTGACGAGGGCGTCGAGCTCGGCGTTCTTGGCTTCGGCGGCCTGTTCGCGGTTCTCAAGGGCGCCGGTGCGCGAGTCGAGTTCCTTCTTGCGGCGGTTGAGGTCGCCCTGCATCTGGTTGAGCTGGATTTCTCGCTGCTTGGCGCGGGCCTCCGACTGCTGTACTTTCGAGAGGCGCTGCGATGCGTTGCGCTCGGCCTCGGAAGTGATCTTCATCTGCTCCTCACGGGCTTTGAGCAGGGTTTTCTCCTTGATGACGTCGGCCTCGCGGTTGGCCTCGTCGATGATTATATTGGCGCGTGATTGCGCGGATTTCCTCGACATCCATGCGGCCACGGCATAGCCCGCGGCTATGCCCGCCAGGAGTCCGAGTATGATCCAGATTGCTGTATTCATGATATGTGAATCAGATTAGCGGAAGTTTTATTTATTGTTATTGTCGTCGTGGTGTCGGCGCAGGGCGCGGCATGGCTTCTGCCGCAGGGGCCTGCGCAGGGGGGGAAGCGACGACTTCCGCACGAAGCATCTGAAAGAGGGCGGGGCATAAGATGGAAATCGGATTTTCCTCAGTCCGGGTCGCCGTCGGCCGCGGGGGCGGGGGCGTCCTGGGCCAGGAGCGTGTCCAGGATGGAGGAGGTCTGCTCAAGGCGTGATGTAAGGTCCCGGTAGAGGGCGGAGAGGTCGTGGTAGTACGAGGCGTACTGGTAGGCTACCATGGCCAGAATCTCCGTGTTGGTCTTACGTGGAAACTGGTTGCGCCAGTCGGAAAAGAGGTCGTTGATGGCTTTCTCGGTATGGCGGATGCTTTTCTGCCGGGAGTAAGGCACCGTCATGGCGAGGATTTCGCCGGCTATATTGATTTCGATCTTTACGTTTTTTTCCTTTTTCTCAGTCATTGCGTGTCGGAAGACGTTGTTACGGCCAGGGAGGGCCGGAGGAGGGGAGGCTAAAGGTCGGCAGGGTCGGTGCGCACGAGGCTTATGGCCGCGTCGACTTTCCGGATCAGGGAGGCCATCAGCCGGCGGGCGTCGGCCAGGGCCTGCGGATTGTCGGCCAGACGGTGCGATACCGTCAGGAACTCCACATCGAGTCTGGCTGCGTGAAGCTCCTTGCGGAGCTCTTCGATATCCCGGCGGAGGTTGTCGTTGTCCCGCCTGAGTTCATCGGCCTCTGTCAGGGCGCGGTCGCGCTGGCGGGCGAGTTCACGGACCTTCTCGAGTACGGATGCGGAAATATCGGCAGTGGAGTTCTGCATACAGTTACAAAGTTAATCAAAAAAATCGTAAATCCGGCACTCTGCGGCGGTCAATGTTGCCGTGCGGCGGGATTTACCCGTGAAAACGGCTGAGCCGCCGCGCGTGGCCTCAGTACCACTGTATGCCGGTCGATGAGGATGACCGCTTGTCGTACTTGAGGTCCTTTAGCATCGAGGAGTTGGCGGAGATGTGGAAGTTGTAGCTCTTATACGGCCCGACCGGCACGAACGAGGCCGACATCGAGAAGCAGTGCAGGTCGCGCGTGATGGTGCAGTTCATGTAGGCTATCCTGTGGGTGTCGAAGTTGTAGGAGGCCGAGAGGGAGAAGTTCCAGTTCTTCGTGGGGCGGATGTTGCCTGAGAAGGAGAGGTTCTGGGTCCATTTCGCCTTGTATTCGAGCCGGTCGTAGTCGAAGGCTCCGTAGCCGTAATTGACGGAGTAGTTGAACGTCAGCGACCACGGGCATTCCCATTTTTCATAGCCGTCGGCGTCGCTTTCGGCCTGCTCCTTCCGGGCGTTGGCGCGGCGCATGGCCACACGCTGCCTGAAGTCCTCGGGGTCGTCGGTGCCGCCTCCCGTGAAGGCTTCTTCCTCGGTGGTGGCGTACTCGTCGTCGGGGTCGGAGGATGATGAGGAGGAGTCACCGTTGTTATTGCGCTTGAAGGTGGAGTTGTTGAACGTATACGAGAACGAAGTGCCCGTCGATGCGAGCCTCACCCATCCCTTGCCGGCCTTCCAGCGGGGGATGTTGACGCGCACCGGCGTGCCCGAGGCCGAGAGCCGGTAGATGTAGGGGTCCCACGAGGCGTTGAGGTTGAGGTTGAAGTTCTTCGTGAGGCGGAGCATGATCGAGGTGTTGAGGTTCGACCAGTTGAGCGAGTCGGCCGCGAAGTTGTAGCTCTGGCCTACGGTGAGGTTCTCGATTAGCGAGATTTTCTTAACGCCGGTGGAGTCCTTGTCGGATTTCACCTTCATTTCGAGGTTGTTGGCGAGATTGACGCTGAGTATGCCCGACTTTCCGGCCGACGGGCCTCCGAAGATGCCGTGCTGGAAGTAGGCGTACTTGCGGGTCTGCGCCACTCCGGCGGCGTCGGTGTAGGTGTAGGATCCGTAGGCGCCCCACATGGGGTCGGAAAAGTCGGGGGCGCCGGATATGGAGACGGTCGGCGTGAGGACGTGGCGTATCATCTGCACCTTGTCGCCCAGGAACTTCATCGGCTTGAAGAAGCCGTAGACCTTGGTGTCGAAGGATAGGGAGGCGTTGAAGTCGAAGATGTTGTAGAAGGAGTAGGTAGTGTCCTGCACTTCGGCGTTGGCGTTGGGGTCCCACTGGCGGCGTATGCGCGAGGTGTACATGCGGTCGTTGAGCGTGATGGAAGGGGAGACGTTGATGTACTTGAAGAGGGAGAACGTGGCCGACACGGGCACATAGTGCTTCAGGCCGTTGCGCCAGTCCTTGATGAGGGATTTCTTGAAGAATACGTCCTGCTGCGCCGTCAGCGAGTTCTGGAACTGGCCGGTGTATGACATGCGTATCTTCTCGTACCATTTCTCCCCTCCCACGGCCTTCTTGCGCTTGAACGGGGCGGTCTGGGCCATGGTGACGGTGACGTTGGGGAAGCTGACCGACAGGGTCGAGTCCTGCGTGCGCTGCGAGATGTTGGCCGTGGTGGAGAGGCTCCACTTCGAGCCCGGGAAGCGGTAGGTGAGGTTGACGGTCGATGACTTGGTGTTCTCCGTGAACGAGGAGTTGTAGTAGGAGTTGAGGTCGTTGCGGGTATAGCCGGAGGTGGTGAAGTTGACGCTGGCCGAGAAGTTCAGGTTCGGATTGGCCTTGGAGTCCATCGAATGGCTCCAGATGACCTGGAAGTTGTTCTGCTTCGAGTAGTCGGGCATCCCCTTGTCGCCCATTATGGTGGTGATGTAGGAGATGTCGAATGTGCCGCGGAACTTATAGCGTTTCGCGTAGGTGGAGTGTCCCGAGAGGCCCCAGGAGCCTTTGGTGTAGAGCTCCCCCCTGAGGGCGAGGTCCACGTAGTCGTTGATGGCGAAGTAGTAGCCTCCGTCGCGCAGGTAGAAACCGCGGTTGTAGTCCTCGCCGAATGAGGGGAAGATTATGCCGCTGGAGTAGTTCTTGGAGAAGGGGAAGTAGCCGAAGGGGAGGGCGAGGGGCAGGGGCACGTCGGCCAGCACCATGTAGGCCGGCCCCGTCACCACGTCTTTCTGCGGGCGCATCTTGCCCCGGGTTATGTGGAAGTAGAAGTGGGGATGGTCGTGGTCGTCGCAGGTGGTGTATTTGCCGTCCTGGAGGAAGAAGGAGCCGTCGGCGTTCTTTTTGGTGATGCCGCTCTGGAGATAGCCCTCCCCCTGCTCGGTGATGACGTTGGTGATGTAGCCGCGCTCCGACTTGAAGTTGTAGCGCATCGATTCCGATTCGTAGGTGTCGCCCTTGTCGGAGAATATGGGGGTGCCGGAGAGGCGGCCGAGGGAGTCCCTCATGCCGGTGGCGGCCACGTTGGCCGAGTCGAGGTCCATCTCGATGACGGCGGAGTTGAGCTTGAATGTCTCGTACTCCACGTTGCCGTCGCCGTACAGGAAGGCGTTGTTCTGGCCGATGAGCAGCAGGGAGTCCTTGGCCGAGAATGTGACGGCTCCGGTGAGGTCGGAGTTATTGGGGTCGCGGTTGACGCGCGACATCCTCACGCGCTCCGACGGAGCTATCGTGCCCGAGGCCGAGGTGTCGCGACGTGTGGCGGGGTCGACGGAGTCGGAAGGTAGCGGCGGCATGGCGGTGCTGTCGGCCGTAAGGGCGGAGGCGTACTGCCGGGTGTCGCCGGCCCGGGTCATGCCCGTTTCTGCCCCGGGACGGGCCGAGGAGTCGGAGTCGCCGGCGAAACCGGTCCATGATCCTTTGGCGGTGCTTACCTTTCGGGGCGACACATCGGGCTTCGTCACGGCCAAAGCCATGACGGAAGTCATTATCAGCGTAGGAATCAGATATGAAAGATGTCGCTTCATGCCAAAGGAATTACAAATTTAGGAAAAATTTGCGGGTTGGCAAAGATAATGTGGGGTCGTTATCGGCAGGGGCCGCTTCGGATAATCTATTTTAACATATCGTGGAGCGCGTCGAAACGCCGCAGCGGAGCCTCGCCGTGGCGCCCCAGGGAGCGCCGTGCCTCCTCGTAGGTCTTGCGTTCGGTCAGCCGGCCGGGGTCTTTGGAATAGAACTTATCGGCGTAGCAGATGATTTTCTCTTCGATGCTGACGGGGAGCATGTCGCGCGGCGGAAGCGGCAGGGCGTTTTCCTCGATTTCCTCGGCGGTCAGGCCGGAGCCGGTGTGGCGCTCGCATACGCGGGCATGCCGCAGCATCCCTTCTTCAGCCAGCATGCGGGCCCCTTCCACGCCGTGGGCTATGTAGGGGAGTGTCCCGAAGCAGTGTATGCCGGGCGCGTCGCATGCCGTGATGCCGATGTCGTGGAGCATGGCGGCCTCTTCGAGGAATTTCTCATCTGCGTGCAGCTCAGGGTGGCGCCGTGAGATTGCGAGGGCCATGTCGGCCACACGGCGTGAGTGGGTGAGGAGTATGCGGCGGGCCTCCGGGTCGGAGGGGTAGAATTTCGCGATGAGTGAGTCAAGTGTCTGGGTCATGGCGGATAAAACAGCCGGGCGCGCCGAGATGGCACGCCCGGGAAGGATTATGAAGGTGGATTGTCAGTCTTCGTCAAACTCGATGATTTCGCACCAGTTGTGGGTATCGGGCTCCTCGCCGTACTGGATGCCGCGCAGTTTGTTGTAGAGCGCGGTGGTGACGGGGCCTGCCACTCCGGGCTCGCCGAAGGTGTAGGTCTTGCCGTTGTCGAGGTCGTCGATGCGGCCGATGGGGGAGCAGACGGCCGCCGTGCCGCAGGCGGAGCATTCCTCGAATGTCTCAAGCTCCTCGACCGGAATCTGACGGCGCTCTACCTTGAGGCCGAGGTCGGCTGCGAGGTCCACGAGCGACATGTTGGTGATCGACGGGAGCACAGACTCGGAGTCGGGCGTGATGTAGGTGTTGTCGCGCACGCCGAAGAAGTTGGCCGCACCGCATTCGTCGAGGTACTTCTTTTCCTTCGGGTCGATGTAGAGCATCACGGAGTAGCCGAGTTCGTGGGCTTTCTGGCCGGCATTGAGGGATGCGGCGTAGTTGCCTCCGATCTTGATGGAGCCTGTGCCCTTGGGAGCCACGCGGTCATATTCGCGGCTCATGCAGACCTTGATGGGGTTGAAGCCGTTCTTGAAGTAGGGGCCTACGGGGGTCACGAGCATGATGACCATATACTCTTCGGCGGGAGCCACGCCGATCTGGGCGGATATGCCGATTTCGAGGGGACGGATGTAGAGCGACGCGCCTGTGCCGTAGGGGGGGATGAAGCGTTCGTTGAGCTTCACCACCTTGCGCACCATCTCGCAGAAGAGCTCCACGGGCATGGGCTGCATGGAGATGCCTTCGGCCGAGCGGATGAAGCGCTTGGCGTTCTCTTCCATGCGGAATACGCGCACTTTGCCGTCTTTGCCGCGGAAGGCCTTGAGGCCTTCGAACGACTCCTGGCCGTAGTGCAGGCAGGCTGCGGCGATGTGCATGGGCATGTATTCGGAATCGGATACTTCAATCGGGCCCCACTTGCCGTCCTTGTATGTGCA
This sequence comes from Bacteroides sp., assembly GCA_014802425.1. Lineage (GTDB taxonomy): Bacteria > Bacteroidota > Bacteroidia > Bacteroidales > Muribaculaceae > Lepagella. The sequence goes on along the minus strand of JAAVCH010000021.1, from coordinate 20,805 downwards.
GCGCACATTATAGTCGGTCTTGGTGTAGGAGAAGGAGAGCTTTTCCCATTCGAGAGCAGGAATTTCTTTCATGTGTCTGTATATGATAGATTTATGGTTAGATAAATGGATTGATTTCAGGTTTGTGTCCGGCGTTCCCGGCCGAGGGGGCGGAGAGGTCCGGAGGCGTAGGATGCCCGGGCGGGCTCAGAGGGCCACCTTGCAGGTGAGGTCGGCGGTCTTGATTATGTAGACTCCGTGGGCCTGTACGGCCAGCTGGTGGGTGCCCGCCGGCAGGTTCTCGCGGCTTACGAGCTGGCCGAGGATGGTGTAGACCTTGATCTGCACCGGCCTGGCGGCCGAGACGATTATGACCCCCCGCGCCGTGCGGATTTCGGTGTCGGAGTCGCGCACCACGCTTACGACGTCGGTGCGCTCCGTCTTGAGGGGCTCCCATTTCGGCGCGGCGAGGCATACGGCGATTCCCGCCGTCAGCATGAAGGCGAGCGTCAGCATGAGGCGCCGCAGCGTTAGGCGGCGCGTGCTGGTCCGTATGTCGTTACCGGGCTGTGTCATGGAGTCGGCAGGGTTGCGGATGGGCCCTTGTCAGGAGGGAGGTTGCGTTTGCGGTGTAAAGGTAATAAGAAATCAGCATATAGCAAAAAAATCCCGCGTCATTTAGGATGACGCGGGATAAAATGATGGAAGACCTTCCATACATACCCGAATAAACGGGTATGGTCTATAAGGATCTTAGGATTCGTTTATCCGTATTGGCTGTCACTTGAGAATTATCCGTTCTGTCCGGTATCCGCCGGCCGATCCGAGATGCACCAGATATATGCCGGGTGCCGCTCCAAGGGATTTCATGGAAACGGAATCCTCATCGCCCGTACGCCGCCAGATAAGTTCGCCTCCGAGCGTATAGATCTCAGCCGAAGAGATGCTTCCGTAGAAATTGACTATATCCGATGTCGGACTCGGGTAGACACCGATGTTGTCTTCGGAGCTCACCGACTCGACCGAGTCGTCACCGTAATTTTCATCATCAAGAGAAATGTAATAGGATTCATAGGTCTGATTGGCCGGATTCACCACGTATGATATCATCTTCCTGAAATCCGGATTCATTCTGATCGACCCATAGAATACGGAATCCCGGACAGCCACGCCGCTTTGTGAGTCTGCGGCATCGACATTATACTTCATGTTGTCCTGAATCCAGTTATAAGCTGCCGGACACTCCTTGGCGATCCATTTCTCAAAGGGCTCGTACTCCTCATGCCTGTCGGGATAGATGATATAGGGCACTCGGGTAAGCACCTTATCCTCTGCTCTCGGAGTCACGGCAAGTATCCTGCCGTCGTCGGCAATGGAGAATGAAGCCATTGAACTGTGGTAGGTATGGTAGAATTCACCTGACTCTATGTCGCAACGGATAGGAGACATGTAGGTGGGACACTGGTTCGTCTCGGGGTCTTCAGGACCGGAGAATACAAAATTTGCGGCATAATACTTACCGTTTGCTGACAGACGCTGGGAGCCGGTGTTGAAATTGTCGTTGGTCACATTCTTCTCGTAGGCGTCAAAGAAAGCATAGAGCTTTGTGATGTAGCTCTGGCTCTCTATGTTGTAATTCAGTACGTCGGCGTCATATTCATCTTTTCTCTCTTTGACGAAGTCCTGATAGAAGGGCGCCTTGGGATACTTTCCCGTCAACGACACGATCTCAAGGGAATCGGTATAGGCACGGTTTGCCTGGTTGAAGGCCAGTATCTCCTCCTGAGTCAGATAATCCTCAGGTTTGGGCATGGTGGGACGTGTGGGATATTCGGGCCACTCCGCTTCCGGCTTGATGAGTTTCTCTGCTCCGGAGACTGTATAGGTCCATTCCCCGTTCTCATCCTTGTTGTAGACAAGCTGATATTGCAGAAGTCCGCGATAGTCGACGATCTGTGCCAGCACTACATTGCCGTCATCGGAAATGTAACGCCCGTGGACCTGCTGGGGAGAACATGTCGTTATGTCCTTATCGGGAATCGGCAGTATTGAAAATACATATTCACCCGTCGACTCATCGAGCGACCAGAGTACGGGCTGAGTCTGAGGCCACGCTTTGCCGGTAAGTCTTCCGCAGCTCATCAGGCCTATTATGTACTTGCCGTCAGACGTTATGCCTGAGGCCATGCCCTGAAAGACCTCGGGTACATTATGGGGAAGGTCATACCAGACCCCGTCTTTCCAGTAACAGGGTGTGGAGAGTTCGTTGTGGGTGCCCACGACAATACCGTCGTCAGAGATGCTGTTGCCGATTCCGAGATAGTAATTGCTGCCATAGGTGTATTGCTCCTGGGTCTTGCGGTCAATGATTTTCACACCGTCGACGCCGTCAATCAGGAATCTGCCGTTATTGGACATTCGGTTGAGTTGGAAGCCCTCGTACTTCTCCATTACCTGGGCGCTTGCGACAAGCGGCGCGGCGAGAGCGATGAGAAGTGCCAGTTTGGTTAGTTTCATGTTCATTTGAAGATGTTGACTTCAAGTCAATTAAGTAGTTTAAACTTTTTTTCGGGATAAAGCGGGAGGTGCCCCTCGGGTTCATCTGTTTCATCTATGTTCCGGAGACCGGTGTCCGGATAAGACCGTTCACCGGTCTCCGAAATATTTCCGGGGTAAGGCCTGTTACCTTATCTGCTTCTTGATTGAGTGCTGAGTGCCCGAGGCGTCCACAATCTGAAGTATGTATATTCCCGGCATCAGATTGCTGTTGGCCATCCGTTTGCCGTCAGTGGTATATACATTTATTTCCGATGCGCCTTCCGCTGCAAATGCTCCGTTTATGACGCGGATGGTCTCCTCCGAAATCGTAGGTACGGAAACATTGGGATCTTCAGCATTCACTTTAATTGCCGCGCAATTCAGAATCTGGCAGTTTCCGAGGTTAGAGGCGTCAAAGGGACGGTTGACCATAGCCACCACATTCATGTTCCATGGTTTCCACTCGGCCGGAATCTCATATTCGGCAGAGACCTCATACTCGTCGCCGTTCCAGTCGACCGATGTGCCGAAAGCGGGGGTAAGGACGGCCCGGAGCACGTGGTCATGAATATAGGAGCCGGTCGCTCCCGTCTGCGGTGCCTGGGCGGTGATGTCGTCTTCAGTGAGGAAGACAGTGTAGTTGCTCTCCTTAAACAGCTCGCTGAAGATCGCGTTCTTCTCGCCTTTCATAGATATGGTCAGCTTTCTTGACTCGGCGTCATATGTGTTATCCAGTTCGACGGATACAAACGCCGGAATAGCCTGGACAGTCTCGATATATCCGCTGATTATCTCGCCGCCCATTACCGTATTGGTGAAGCCGATGGTGACGGGGGGTACCGTTCCGTTTACAATCTGACGGTCCAGCATGAGGGAGGGAGCGCCGATTACGTCGAAATCAAGGTATGCCTCACTTTCCGGAATCGTGAATTCATCGGTTCCGAAACCTACATGGTGAGCGACAACCGCCACATTGTCCCGGTCTTTAATCGCGTTGTTGATGGATGCGTGGCCGTTAGGACAGTTGACGCACCTGAGCGTGGTGAAGTTCTCAAGAAGCACCGTCCGGTCATAGCTCTTGCTGTAGACGGGTATTGTCAGTACCGTGGCGTCATTGTCTTCGACTTCATCCGCCCTGTCGTCATCATTCAAGGCACAGGAGACTGTGAGGGTGTGCAGGCCGTCCTCAAGATTTTCGACGGGAATGACGAACTGATGTTCGGCGCGCATATCGGGCGCAAGTTCATCGGTGACGGTCTTGGTCACGGTTTCCTCATCATCAACCGTATAGCTGATGGTGTAATTATTGACCGGATTCAGGCCTGAATTGAATACGACGAAGTCGACATTGATATTTTCGCCGTTCTTGTAATACTGTTTGTCGGCGCGGACATTGTCGACACCAAGATCCGACTCGGGAAGAACCGCTTCGGTGAATGCCTGAATATAGAGGGAACCGTATCCCTTTTCCGACATGTCTTCCCATACGTCCTTGATGCCGAGCCAGCATGCGTCGGGATGGTCGGAACCACCTGCGCGCACTGCCTTTATGTCGGAGGGCTGGTAAGCGCTGTAGCCGATGTAGATTTCGTCGCCGGTGATTATGTACGGTTTGTCAAATTCAATCTCGTGCCAGCCTTCGGATGTGTCTTCGAGTTTCTTCATCACGTGGACAGGCTGTGACAGTGAGGGACGTATCCAACCGTAGACACGCTCAAGTCCGTTTCCGATTCCGATTCTGATTTTCTTGATCTCGCAACCCTTCATCGACTGAAGTTTCGCTGCCGGAATCCTGATTGAAGCTCCGATTGTCGTTCCTGCTCCGTTGGCACCCAGAGATTCGAATGTCTGAGCGAAATCATCCGTACAGTATCCTAATGTAACGGTGCCTTTTCTGACGATGTATTTGAATCCATCGGAAATCTGAGTATTTGCAAGAGCGATGCCGATGATGAACCCTTTTGCGGATTCAATCGCGGAAATAGTCTGAGCGGAGAGCTCGGTCATGTTGAAGGTCACTTCAGTTCCTTCGACAGTGCATTCGAGCTCCTCGGTCCAGCCTTCGAAATCCTCAGGCATTCCGGCAGAGGCAAGTACGCCTGCTGTGTAGACGCCATCTGCCGGGAGTTCATCGGTAAGCGTGAACTTCATGGTTTCAGGCATGCTTCCGAATGTGCTTCCGGGAACATTGGATGCAGCGGCAGTCCAGCTGATTTCCTGCGAAACGACATAGTACTTTACGGCATCAAGGCGTGTGCCGTCTTCGAGCACCGGACAAAGGGTGAATTCTCCGGCTTCCATGATTTCATCTGCAACTGATGAGTCGACATCTGACAGGAGGCAGTAGAATTCCTCGGAAGAGCCGTTATTGCCATAGCAAGTCAATTCATGCTCATCGTTCAGCAGCAGCTTGGGTGAATCATCGGTGACAGCTTCGCTTAACGAGAAGTAGATGGAAGTGGGCAGGCCGGCGAAGACAGAGCCGGTGACAACATCGAAAGTCGCGGTGACTTCCGGTTCGGGTACTACGTATTTGTAGAGGAAGGGGTCGAGGACCGTGCCGTCGCAGAGGGTGACCTCAAGGGAGAATTCCCCTGTCTTCTCGATCTCCTCCATCAGCTCGGCGCTATTGGAAACGTAGTAGTTGAGCCAGATGGTGTAATGGGCGTAGTCGCTGGTACGGACGACGACGAGGTTTACCTCCTTGTCGTTGCATTTTGCGAGCACGGTGGGGGGAACGCCGTTCATGGGTTCGCTGAGGACCATGCTGATGCTTGCGGGAAGCGTCTCGAACTCAGTGCCTGGTTCCGGGTCAAGTGTCGCTGTGACGGCCGCATTTAATCCTATGGCAGTCAGTATCAGCAACATTGCGAGAAGTAATCTCTTCATAGGTTGAAATTTAGGTTATTGTAAATAATAGAAAAGCAATCAGCGGAGTGGAATGTGGATGATTAAAGAAAACCGAGTGACTCTTGTCTTTCGATTATGGTAGAATTATGCAAAAGCGTTTTTCAGGTAAGCAGGAAAATAAACCGATAGATGGAATGGAGTTATTTTCTGAGTTGGTTGGAGTGTGTTGCGAGGGGAGGATAGCACGCTATGCGGTGCGGATGGGGAATCAATTGGCTGGCCGGTGACTCAGTCAGCGGGATGAGGCAATATGATTCAAGCTCAAAGCAGCCAAAAAGAACGTGTCTTATCGGTCAGGAAACTCTAACTACATATATCGTTTTATTGTTAGGACTTACTTAAAAAATGACATAGTGCAATAACATGGAGTGAAGGATAAAATTTAAACCCCGACTCACCGGAAACTGGAATTTTCTGGGAGTCGGGGTGTAAATTGTCAGAAATTAGTTCTGAGCTGCTTCAGCTGCGGGGGCTGCTGCCTCCACAGTCTCCTGGGCTACCTCAACCTGAGCGGAATCGGGAGCTACGGAGTCGATGGCTACTTCAGTAGTCTGCTCTACTTCTTCTACTGCGTTCTGAACGGAGTCAGCGGCTTCGGCAGTCTTGTTGCCGGAGCAGGAAGCGAGGCCGAGCATTGCTACGGCAGCTGCGCACATAAAGATCTTCTTCATGATTTATTGTTTAATTGGTAGTTTGTTGTCGGGATTGGTTTCCTGGCGGACCGGGGCTTACTTGCCTTCCTTCTGCAGCTGCTCCTTAAGGGCCTGGAGGGCGCTGAGGTCGCCGAGAGTTGTCTTCTCGATAGTGGGGGCCACTATTGCTTCCTCTTCCTTGCGGTTGTTCTGCTTCTTGGCGGGCTTGTTGGCTGCGCGGCTCTCACCCTTCTGTGCGTCTTCGGCGATGCGGCTGTGGGAGAGGATGATGCGCTTGGAGTCCTTGTTGAATTCGATTACCTTGAAGTTGAGCTTCTCGCCGAGCTTGGCCTGCGAGCCGTCTTCCTTCACGAGGTGCTTGGGAGTGGCGAAGCCTTCGACGCCATGTTCGAGGGCGATTACGGCACCCTTGTCCATGACTTCGCTTACAGTGCCTTCGTGGATCGAACCTACTGTGAAGATCGACTCGAATACGTCCCAGGGATTGTCTTCAAGCTGCTTGTGGCCGAGGCTGAGGCGACGGTTGTCCTTGTCGATCTCCAGTACCTGGACGTCGATTTCGCTGCCTACGGAAGTGAACTCCGAGGGGTGCTTGATTTTCTTGGTCCAGGAGAGGTCGGAGATGTGGATGAGGCCGTCTACGCCCTCTTCGATCTCGACGAACACACCGAAGTTGGTGAAGTTGCGCACCTTGGCCTTGTGGCGGCTGCCGATGGCGTACTTCTGTTCGATGGTCTCCCAGGGATCGTCCTTAAGCTGCTTGATGCCGAGGCTCATCTTGCGCTCGTCGCGGTCGAGCGTGAGCACCACTGCCTCTACCTCGTCGCCCACCTTGAGGAAATCCTGAGCCGAGCGGAGATGCTGGCTGTAGGACATCTCGGAAACGTGGATGAGGCCTTCGACGCCGGGCTGTACCTCTACGAACGCGCCGTAGTCGGCCATGACGACAACCTTGCCGTGGATGTGGTCGCCCACCTTGAGGTTGGGGTCAAGAGCGTCCCAGGGATGGGGCATGAGCTGCTTGATGCCGAGGGCGATGCGCTTCTTCTCGTCGTCGAAGTCGAGGATGGCCACCTTGATGTCCTGGTCGAGCTCCACGACTTCGCGGGGATCGCTTACGCGGCCCCAGGAAAGGTCGGTGATGTGTACGAGGCCGTCGACGCCGCCGAGGTCAACGAATACACCGTAGGGAGTGATGTTCTTGACTTTGCCTTCGAGCACCTGGCCCTTTTCGAGCTTGGAGATGATCTCCTTCTTCTGCTGTTCGAGCTCGGCCTCGATGAGGGCCTTGTGCGAAACGACAACGTTCTTGAATTCCTGGTTGATTTTCACTACCTTGAATTCCATTGTCTTGTCGACGTATACATCGTAGTCGCGGATGGGGCGCACGTCGATCTGCGAACCGGGAAGGAAGGCTTCGATGCCGAAGATGTCGACGATCATGCCGCCTTTCGTACGGCTCTTGACATAGCCCTTGATGACTTCGTCGTTTTCGAGGGCCTGGTTGACGCGGTCCCATGAGCGGGTCTGGCATGCTTTCTTGTGGGAGAGGCGAAGCTGGCCGTTTTTATCTTCCAGAGCCTCGATGAATACCTCCACTTCGTCGCCGACCTTGAGGTCGGGGTTGTAGCGGAACTCGGAGACGGGGATGATTGCGTCGGACTTCATGCCGATGTCAACGCGCACCTCGCGCTTGGAAATGCTCTTGACTACGCCGGTCACTACTTCGTTGTCTTTAGCGGTGGTAAGAGTACGGTCGTAGATGCTCTGCACCTCTTCGTGGCTCTTCTCGCCTGCTACGTTGCCTTTTTCATAGGCGTCCCAATCGAAATCTTCGATGGGTGTTTGAATTTTCAATTCAGACATTAATTGTTAATAATATGGTTAATAATTCTCTCTTGCCGCGTGAGATGTACGGCAAGCGCAACAAAGTTAACGATTAATTCCCACACTGCCAAATAATAATGTGGCTATCGGCTTAAAAAAATGAAAAATACCGGGGAGGCCGTGTCCGACGGTCTCCCCGGAGGGCTAATTTCATCATTGTGCAGGGGTTATGCGCCGCCCGGCTACAGGGCCAGCATCGCCAACTCGGCGTTGAGGGAGTCGCGGTAGGTGGAGCGGTCGAGGTCGACGAGGCGGTCGAATTCGCGGGCGCAGCGGCGTATCTCGTCGGCTCCGACGCGCAGCTCGGCCGGGAAGCGGGCGGCGATCCAGCGTCGCTGGAGCTGGCCGTAGTCGGCGAAGGCGCGGTCGAGCTTCATCTCCCGCTCCTCCACGCTTCCGGCTTCGGCGGCCTCCACGGCCAGGGGGCGCGGGAGGGGCTGGCCGGCGAGGTCGATCCATTCGGCGGCGTCGTGTTCGCGCTCCTCTATGTCGGAGGGAGGGAGGGGGAAGCTCCATCCGGCGTCGGCCGAGGAATCGGGGCCGAGGAGCACCCGTTCGAGGTATTTCATTATGCCGAGGTAGTAGAGCTTCACGGCGCGGTCGAGCGAGGCGCGTGAGAGCTTCATCCCTTTGTAGCGGTGGTAGCGGTCGTCGTCGGCGTGGCGCGAGAGCATCGGGCGGATGGTGGCCAGGGCGCGTATCATCGGGTCGACGGTCACGGGGTTGAGCACGTCGTAGACCACGCGGTCCCTCAGTGTGAGGGAGGCCTGGCGGCGGCGGTCGCGCGAGGGCCATTTCAGTTCGTCGCGCAGGAGTCCGCAGCTTCGGAGCATGACGCCGGGCACCACCACGGTGGCTCCCTGGGGGTCGCCGAAGAGGTAGGAGAAGGGGAATTCCGATGAGTCGGGGTGGGTCTTGTGATGTCCCATCAGCAGCGAGAACGCTCCGATTTTGGCTCCGAGCATGAGGTAGGAGCCGGAGGATGTCTTTACCCCTCGCTCAAGCACGCCCCAGTGTACGGGGCCGAGCTTATACATATGGTTGCTCTGGTTGGTCGACGAGCCGGCGTTCATGAACGAGGTCTGGCATCCGATGAGCAGCGTCCCCTTGTGCATGGATACTGTGTAGGGACCCGCGAATAGGGCGCATGCCTCGCCGTTCTCCATCGAGCAGTTGGCGAAGAAGAGCGAGTCGTGGGCCGTGAACCCTTTTTCGACATGCACTCCCTGGCCGAGGTAGCAGTGATGGAGTATGGCGCAGGAGTCCGCGCGCGCGTCTTCGAGTATGAATCCGTCGGCGTCAACGCCGGGTCCTATGTAGGCCGCTTCCTTCCCTTCGGGAGCGGAGGAGAAGAGGGAGCCGTTGGCCAGGCGGGATGCTCCGTGGATGACGGTGCCCGGGTCCATGTGGATGTTCTCCAGCGAGCCGGCGTCGAGTATCTCGGCGCGGTCGCCGATGCGGGGGCGCAGGCCGAGGGAGTCGATGTAGGCGTGGGTCTGGGTGTATATCTCCTCGGCTACCGCGCGGCGCGCCCGGGCCATAAGTATGGCCGACTGGGCGGATAGGCCGGGGTAGATGATGACGTGGCGCGAGCCTGCCTCGTCGAGCACGCTGACTTCGAGCCCCACGCCGCAGGCGGGCTGCGGGTCATAGGATATGCGGGCGGTGTTCTCAATGGTGACGTTGTCGCCGACTTCGGCATTGCGTATCCCCCCGACCACGGCGCGTATGCGCGGCAGGTCGCCTATGGAGGAGTCGGCTATTAGGGCATTGCGCAGGCAGCACCCGGGACGCAGGGCGGCGTCGAGGAGGCCGACGCTGACGTCGCCTTCGAATTCCACGCCCGAGATGAGGTCGAGGTCGGAGTCCGGATGGATGCGCACGCGGCTCCAGTCCGAGGCATGGCATTCGTTGGCCCGAAGGCGCGCGATGACCTCGGGCGACAGCGGGAGCGGCTTAATCTCCTTCTCCGGATTCTGCGGGCTGGGGTGTGATGTCTTCGATGTCGTCATATGTCTGATAGAGGAAGTCATTATAAGGAAATCTCCTGGTATGCACCTCCTTGGCCTTCTCATAGAGGAGTTCCTTGAGTTCGGGTATGTTGGTCTTTTCCTTGGCGGAGATGAAGACGCAGTTGTTGTTCATTTTCGCCATCCAGGTCTTCTTGAACTCTTCGAGCGAGATGTTCTCGCGGGTGGCGGGGGAGAGGTCGTCGGGATCCTTGGGCTTGTATTTGAAGGCGTCGATTTTGTTGAATACGAGGATTGTGGGCTTCTCGGCGGCGTCGCATACATCATTGAGGGTCTTTTCTACCACTTCGATCTGCTCCTCGAAATTGGGATGGGATACGTCGACGACGTGTACCAGTATGTCGGCGTCACGCACTTCGTCGAGGGTCGATTTGAAGGAGTCCACGAGGTGTGTCGGGAGCTTGCGTATGAATCCCACGGTGTCGGTGAGCAGGAAGGGGAGGTTGTCGATCGTCACTTTGCGCACCGTGGTGTCGAGCGTGGCGAAGAGCTTGTTCTCGGCGAATACGTCGCTCTTGCTGAGGAGGTTCATGAGGGTCGACTTGCCGACATTGGTGTAGCCCACAAGGGCCACACGGGTGAGTTTCCCTCGGTTCTTGCGCTGGATGTTCTTCTGCTTATCGATGTCGCGCAGCTCTTCCTTGAGGCGCGATATCTTGTCGAGGATTATGCGGCGGTCGGTCTCGATCTGGGTCTCGCCCGGTCCGCGCATTCCGATGCCGCCCCGCTGGCGCTCGAGGTGTGTCCACATCCTTGTCAGGCGGGGAAGAAGGTACTGGTACTGTGCCAGCTCCACCTGGGTGCGGGCCGTTGCCGTCTGGGCGCGCTTGGCGAAGATGTCGAGGATGAGGCTCGTGCGGTCGAGGATCTTGACCTTGAGTTCCTTCTCGATGTTGGACACCTGTTTAGGCGAGAGGTCGTCGTCGAAAATCACGAGTCCGATTTCCTCCTTCTCCACAAACTCGGCGATTTCGGCGAGTTTGCCGGTGCCCACGTAGGTACGCGGGTTGGGATAGTCGAGTTTCTGGATGAAGCGTGCCACCGGCTCGGCTCCGGCCGTGTGGGCGAGGAAGTCGAGTTCGTCGAGGTATTCGTTGACTTTGGCTTCGGATTGGTCGCGTGTCACGAGGCCTACGAGCACGGTGCGTTCGTTGGCCTCCTGCTGGATTATATTGTCTTCAAGCATCAGTATTTCTATTTACATTTACAATTATAACGCCTCCGGCGCCCGGAGGGTTGCGGGGAGATACGGCTCACGCGGCATCGGCCGACGTCAGTGGGATTGTGGTTGACGTGCGTCCGCTGCCGCGTGTGCAGGGTAGGGGGCCGGGGCCCGGATGATGAGGAGGGCGGGCCGCAGGGCCCGGAGGTGTGGGGGCTTACTTGGCCGCCACTTTGTTGTAGCGGGCGTTGAGGCCTTCCACCACTTCCTCCGTGATGTCGAGGGCGGGGTTGATGTAGAGGGTGGCGGCCTTCATGAAGATGGCGTCGTAGTGGCGCGATGCGTTGTAGTGCTCGATGAAGTTATGGATTGAGTCCTGCACCACCTTTTCGGCTGCGGCGGCCGACTCAAGGCTCGAACGCTGGAGCTTGTCCATGGCCGATCCGGCGTTGGTCTGCATCTGGGCGAGTTTCTTCTGGTCGGCCTCGTATCCGGCCTGGGTGTACTGGTTGTTCTGTGCCTTGGTCTGCATCGAGTTGGCAAACGACTTGATGGAGGCTTCGTGGCGCTTGGCTTCGGCCTCGAGGTTGTTCTGCATGCGGAGCATCTCCTCGTTGTAGTCGATTGCCAGGTTGTATTTGGCGAGCACCGTGTCGATGTTCACATAGCGGTAGTTGGGGAGCTGGGCGGCCGCTGCGGCAGGCTTCGCGGGGGCGGCTTTCTTCTGCTCGGGCTTGTCGGAGCCGCATGATGAGGCGGATATGAGCACCGCGCAAAGGAGGGAGAGGATGGTGAGAAGATTCTTCTTCATGTCAGGTATAAATGTCTCTGATTTGGTTTGGGAATGATGTCGAGCGGCAGCGTTGACGGGTCTGAAACCCATGGGGAGATGCAACTCGGGTGCAAATTTAACTAAAAAATACCAATGATAAGTATGCCCGTGTTGAAAAAATTGTTATCTTTGGGCTGTAAAGGAAAAAACTCAGGAAAAATTAGACAGATTTAATTCCAAAACTCACATTATACCATGGAAGTTAAAGATTTGAAGCCGGCATTGGTCTGGCAGTGTTTCGACGAGATCACCAAGGTGCCCCGTCCGTCATGTCATGAAGAGAAAATCCGCGAGTTCCTTCTGGATTTCGCCAGAAAGCACAACGTGGAGGTCACTACCGACGACTGCGGCAACGTGCTTATGCGCAAGCCCGCCACCAAGGGGCACGAGAACGCTCCGACAGTGATCCTGCAGAGCCACATGGACATGGTCTGCGAGAAGAATTCCGACGTGGAGCACGATTTCATGAAGGATCCCATCGACACGTATGTCGACGGTGACTGGGTGAAGGCCCGCGGCACCACCCTCGGCGCCGACAACGGCATCGGAATGGCCGCCGCCATGGCGGTGATGATCGACGACACGCTCGAACATGGCCCCGTGGAGGCCCTCTTCACCATCAACGAGGAAATCGGCCTCGAAGGCGCCCAGAACCTCGGCAAGGACCTCCTGAAGGGCACCATGCTCCTCAACCTCGACTCCGAGGATGACGGCGAGATATTCGTAGGCTGCGCCGGCGGCATCGACACCACCGCCGTGTTCAACTACCGCCGTTCGCTCTCGCCCGAGAACTTCATATTCATGCGCGTCAAGGTGGCCGGCCTGCTCGGCGGCCACAGCGGCTCCGACATCAATCTCGGACGCGCCAACGCCAACAAGGTCATCGCCCGCTTCATCTGGGAGTGCTCGCAGCTCTGGAACATCGAGGTGGCCGAATTCAACGGCGGCAACCTCCGCAACGCCATCCCGCGTGAGGCCGAGGCCGTGTTCGGAGTGCATACCGACCATGAGAAGGCCGTGGTGCGCCACCTTAATAAATTCTCCGAGGAAATCCTCAACGAATACAAGGCCGTGGAGCCCTCCATCTCCCTCACCATCGAGCGCATCGAGAAGCCTGCCTACTGCATCGACTCCGAGACGTCGCTCCGCCTCGTGCGCGCCCTCTATTCGGCTCCCCACGGAGTGTACTCGATGTCGGCCGACATCGACGGGCTCGTGGAGACCTCTACCAACCTCGCCGCCGTCAAGATGATGGAGGACGACAAGATCAAGGTCACCACCTCGCAGCGCTCCAGCGTGGAATCACGCAAGAAAGACATAGCCGGCCAGGTGGAGGCCCACTTCCAGCTCGCCGGAGCCGAGGTGAGCCATTCCGACGGCTATCCCGGATGGGCCCCCAACATGGATTCCCCCATCATGAAGATATCCTCCGAGGCATATGAGGAGCTCTTCGGAGTGAAGCCCGCCATCAAGGCCATACACGCCGGCCTGGAGTGCGGCCTCTTCCTCTCGAAGTATCCCCACATGGATATGGTGAGCTTCGGCCCGACCATGACAGGCGTACACTCGCCCGACGAGAAGCTCCTTATCCCCACCGTGGAGAAATTCTGGCGGCATCTTACGCGTGTACTTGAAAAAGTGGCCAAGGCATGAGCCGGCGGCTGGCTATCCCTGTCGTGGCCCTGTTGTTGACGGCAGGCTGCGTGGCAGGCTGCGCGCAGAAGTCCGCGGCTAAAGTCAAGGCGGACGATGCCGTGCGCGTAGTGATCGACAGCATCGCCGCCGGAATGGACGAGTCCGACCGCTACACCCATCTCACTGACGCCGACTTCCGCAAAGTGGCCCGTGAGCTCGGAGTGGAGGTGGCGGCCATCAAGGCCGTGGTGCTGATAGAGGCCGGAGCCGGAATGAAAGGGTTCTGGGCTCCCGGAGTGCCGGTCATCAACTTCGACCGCAGCATGTACGGCATATATGCCGGCAAGGCTCAGTCGAAGGCCGGCGACAAGAAGGCCAAGGTGCCCTCCGGACTCACCGGCTACCCCCAGCGCGAATGGACGCAGCTCACCAACGCCCGCCGCATCAACCGCCAGGGAGCCGACATGGGCACATTCTGGGGAATGTTCCAGATCGGCGGCTTCAACTATAAGCTGTGCGGCTGCCAGAGCGTCGAGGAGTTTGTGAGCCTGATGTCGTATTCCGAACTCGAACAGCTCGAACTCTTCGCCACATTCCTCATAAACACCGGCTACGTCAAGGATCTGCGCGCCAAGAACTGGGCGGCGTTCGCACGCAAGTACAACGGTCCCAGCTACGCCAAACGCGGCTACCATACCAAGATGGCCAACGCCTACGCCCGATTCAAGAAAGAGGACTCCGGCAAAAAATAGACATGATAGTTTCAATTCTCCGGGAGCCTGCCGCAGAGTGAGCTCCCGGATATACATTATAATAATTATAATAATAGTAATAATAATCAGTATCGTAAAGACTGATGTCTGAAAAAACTTGAATCTAATGAAAATCACAGATCTGCAACCCCGCCTCATCTGGGAATGCTTCGACGAGATCACCCGTATTCCCCGCCCCACGTTCCATCTTGAGAAGATGAAGGAATTCCTCGTGAACTGGGCCGACCGCCACGGAATACCCTGCCAGGTCGACGCCGTAGGCAACGTGATGATGAGCAAGCCCGCCACTCCTGGCCATGAGGACGCTCCCGCGATCATCCTTCAGGGACACCAGGACATGGTGGCCGAAAAGAGAGGCGACAAGGTGCATGATTTCCTCACGGACCCCATCACCACCATCGTGGACGGCGACTGGGTACACGCCGACGGCACTACCCTCGGCGCCGACAACGGCATGGGATGCGCCGCCGCAATGGCGGTGCTGCTCGACGACTCGCTCGTACACGGCCCCATCCAGGCCCTCTTCACGGTGGATGAAGAGCAGGGCCTCACCGGAGCCAACGGCCTGCAGCCCGGTTTCGTCACCGGCGACATCCTCCTCAACCTCGACTCCGAGGAGCACGGCCAGCTTGTGATCGGATGCGCCGGCGGCAAGATCACAGTGGCCCGACTCCCTTACGACAAGGAGGCCGCTCCCGACGGAATGACATGGTTCGGGCTTCACCTCGACCACTTCAAGGGTGGACACTCAGGCATGGAGATCGGTCTGGGACGCGGCAACGCCAACCAGCAGATGGCCCGCTTCATCTGGACCGAGATGCAGAAAGGCGAACTCGCCCTTGCCGAAATCGACGGCGGCGGCCTGGCCAACGCCATCCCGAGGGAATGCCGTGCGGTGGTAGGTGTGGAAAGCGCCCGCGCCGCCGAATTCGCCGAAGATGTGAAGAGATTCTCCGACATGATCCATGCCGAATTCATGCTGGCCGAAGGCCCTGACTTCGTGTTTGAGGCCAAGGAAGTGGAGAAACCCGTCGAAGTGGTGGCTTCCCTCACGGCGTCGCGTCTGATGGCGGCCCTCTTCGCATGTCCCAACGGAGTGCAGGGGATGTCGCGCGCGGTGGAAGGACTCGTGGAGACCTCCGACAACCTCGCCTCGGTCAAGATGCCGGAGCCGGGCATAATCGAGGTGACCGTACACCAGCGTTCCTCCGTCGACTCGCGCCGCGATGAAATCGCCGACCGCGTCAAGGCCCTCTTCACCATGATCGGAGCCGAAGTGCGCTTCGAGGATCCCTACGTGGGATGGGCGCCCAATCCCGACTCGAAGGTGCTCAAGGTGGCGGAGGAGAGCTTTGAGCAGCTCTTCGGCTACCGTCCCCGTGTAGAGGCCCTGCACGCAGGTCTTGAGTGCGGACTCTTCCTTGAGAAGATGCCGGGCCTCGACATGATTTCTTTCGGTCCGACCCTGAAGGACATCCATTCCCCCGGCGAGAAGGCCAACATCCCCAGTGTGGCCGACTTCTGGAAGCTCCTCACCGACATCCTGCGCCGTCTGGCCTGAGCCTGAGGGCGCGGCTCCGTAAAAAGTTTGAAGTATTACCCTCCTCGGGCCGAACCATTTCGGCCCGAGGAGGGTTTATCATTAAAAACTTAAACACATCACTATGCTCGGATACGTATCGATAGGAGTTTTTATCGACGGGGGCTACTACGCCAAAGTCAACCGTGCGCTCAAGGCCATGGAAAGCAGTATAATCCGGGTCAGATCCCTTTTTGACTTCATAACGGGGCGTCTGGCCTACGAAGAGGGCATCAATCCCTCTGATTGCCAGATAACCGAGGCGCACTATTTCCGCGGACGCTACCGCGTGAAGGAGGCCTACGACAAGCACCTGCTTTATAACGAGCGTAAATTCGAGGATACGCTGATAGAGAACGACGTGGTGTTCCACTACAAACACCTGCGCGAAGTGGAGAAGGACGGTGTGGTCCAGGTGATAGAGAAGGGGGTCGACGTATGGTTCGCCCTCGAAGCCTATGAGCTCGCCACATTCCGCCACTTCGACTATGTGGTGCTCATCACCGGCGACGCCGACCATGAAATGCTTGTGCGCAAGCTGAAGGCGCTTAAGATAAAGACGGTGCTCCTGACCTGGAACCTCACCGACGTCGACGCCACATCGCCGCTGCTTAAGGAAGAGGCGGGCCATCACTGGGAGCTGAGCCAGCTCGTCAATCAGGACCCGGCCCTGCGCACGCATCTCCTCTATCGCCTTCGCGAACCCGCCATCTCCCCTTTGGGCGACGACTTCTGAACCCCCCGAGCTATGCGCGGGCCTTTGACCGAAAAACAGTATAATAACCCTATAAACACAATCAGATTATGAAAATCCTGAAGTATCTTTTGCTCGTAGTGGTGGCAGGTGTGATGTTCACGGCCTGCGGCAGTGGCGACGACGCCTCCAAAGTGGCCGAGAAAATCAAGAGCGGCCAGACCCTCACACAGGACGACTATAAAGTGCTCATCAACTATGTGGGCGAATTCGCCACTAAGGCACAGGTCTACCAGAACAATATCGACAACGGCGTGGACGCCGCCAAGAATCAGGACGAACTCAACACCCTCAAGCAGGGCGACGAATACCTCTCGCTCTTCGAGCAGACCCTTAAGAACGCCACGGCTGAGGAAGTGGGCGCCGACAACGTAAAGCTCATCAACAGCTTCACGGGCGACCTCTGGTTTGACGCTCCGTCATGGGCCACAGTCTCCACGCCCGCTCCGGAAATAGGCGGAATCGAGATGGAATCACCTGCGGCCGACACAAGCGGCGTAGTGGCCGGGGCGGTCGACGAAATGCAGGTCAAGACCGGAATCTGAGTCGGCCGAAGAGACCGATTTATAGGTGAAAAACATGTTTAACAACATGTGGCTCACTATATTGAAAATGGCATAACGACGCCATAGGCATTTGAAAATGGAATAATGAATGGATAATTTACTCTGGAGGGTAAATTGTCCATTCGTTTTATGTAATTGTGGTAAAACGAAATCGGGTGATTGTATAAAACACGAATAAAATATTTTTAAGAATATTTTGCAGTGTCGGAAAAGGTCTCTATCTTTGTAACGTCATCAAGAGCGAAGCCTCTGGCGACGCTCCTGAAAGCGGGTCGGCGGGAAGAACTTGTGATGACGCATGACCAACTTCTGTTGACCGCCACCACATTCGATAAAGAGATATCGAACTAACCTGAAATACTGAAACACCCTTGACCATGGCGCGGAGGAAAAAGAAAGCCCTGACCGGAGATATTGAGTATCATATAGAAGTCAGCTAATTTCTTATACCTCTACCTTGAGAAGGATAATTTTCCGGAGAGAGTCTGAAGCGGAATTCATCAGGCAAAAGGTCGGAGAGACGCAGTCGCATAGTCCGGCGGAAGCCGGAGCGCCTCTTCGCGATGACCGGGAAAAGATCCTGATGCTAATGCCGAAAACTCAGATATGACGCCCGGCGGGCCCCCACGTGAGTGCGAAGCTTTAGGGACAAGCGCGTCGGTGCCACGTCTCACCGATTGAATAACTTGAATCTATTCTACCATGTAAAAACGAGTCAACCTTAAGTCAGAAGCCATGAATAAGCAGAGTCGCCGGAATGGCAATGCCTCCGCGCCACGGTCAAACCTTATATATCGCTCCTTAACATTCGCCTTTAGACAATGACATACCCCGAAACCGTGCGGTGAAAATTTTTTCACTTGCGGCTTCGGACTTTTTTTTATATCTTTGTAATTTGATTATTGTAAAGTGTCACTAACCATATATCCTTCTACTTACTGCCGGGGATAGGTTCAGGCATCCGACGCCCGCCCCTCCCTCCGGTAAAACTCTTATTATAACTTATGTGTGGAATAGTAGGCTACATTGGCGACCGCAATGTTTATGACATCCTCATAAAGGGTCTCCATCGTCTGGAATACCGAGGTTACGACAGCGCCGGAGTGGCGCTTGAGACACCCGAAGGTAAACTCAATGTCTATAAGGCAAAAGGGAAGGTCAGCAATCTCGAGGCCTTCTGTAAAGATAAGGATCTCTCCGCTTCAGCCGGCATAGCCCATACCCGATGGGCCACCCACGGCGAACCCTCCGACCATAACGCGCATCCCCACTACAGTCAGGACGGCAGGCTCGCGCTCGTACACAACGGCACCATCGAAAACTACAAGGTGCTCAAGGACGCGCTCATGCAGCACGGCTGCGTGTTCAGCACCGAGACCGATACCGAAGTGCTCGTGCAGCTCATCGAATACATCAAGCTCCGCAACGGCTGCACCATCATCGAGGCCGTGCGTGAGGCCCTCAACCAGGTGCAGGGCGCCTACGCCATCGCGCTTCTCGAAAAAGACCATCCCGAGCAGATAATCGCGGCCCGAAAGAGCAGCCCGCTCGTGATAGGCATAGGCGATGACGAGTTCTTCCTGGCTTCCGACGCCACTCCCTTCGTGGAGTACACCAAAGAGGCCGTCTATGTGAAGGACAATGAAATCGCCGTGCTCCGCCAGGGCGAGCCCCTGAAGCTCCTTTCCCTCGAAGGGGATGAAGAGCACGCTGTCGACGTCACGGAGCTGCAGCTTTCGATCTCGCAGCTTGAGAAAGGGGGGTATCCCCACTTCATGCTTAAGGAGATATTCGAGCAGCCCGACACACTGCGCGACTGCCTGCGCGGACGCATCGTGGACGGAGGACGCCGGATCGTGCTCACCGGCGTACTGGACAACGCTCGGAAATTCCTTGACGCCAAACGCATCGTCATCGTGGCCTGCGGCACATCCTGGCATGCCGGCCTTCTGGGTAAATACCTCATTCAGGGAATGTGCAAGATTCCGGTGGAGGTGGAGTATGCAAGTGAGTTCCGCTATAACAATCCCGTGATAGGGGAGGGGGATATCGTCATAGCCATTTCCCAAAGCGGCGAGACGGCCGATACTCTCGCTGCCATCCAGATAGCCCGCGAGAAGGGAGCGTTCGTCTACGGCATCAGCAACGTGGTGGGAAGCTCCATTCCGCGTGAGACCCACAGCGGCACCTACATCCACGTGGGTCCGGAAATCGGAGTGGCCTCCACCAAGGCCTTCACGGGGCAGGTGCTGGTGCTCACCATGCTTGCACTGTGTGTGGCCAACCTCCGCGGCACCATCACCGAAGAGGAAAGCAACGAGCTCGGCGAATGGATCCTCAAGCTCCCCGACATCGTGAAGGAGGTGCTCGGCCTCAATGACAGCATAAAGCATCTTTCGGCCATATATACCTATGCGCGCAACTTCCTCTACCTCGGCCGGGGCTATAACTATCCCACAGCCCTCGAAGGGGCTCTGAAGCTCAAGGAAATCAGCTATATCCACGCCGAAGGGTATCCTGCGGCCGAGATGAAGCACGGGCCCATCGCCCTGATCGACGCCGAGATGCCCTCGGTGATCGTGGCTCCGGTCGACCATCTCTACGAGAAGATCGTGAGCAACGTGCAGCAGGTGAAGGCGCGCGGAGGCAGCATCATCGCCATCGTCTCCAAGGGGGACAAGGTGATAAGCAAGATCGCCGACCATGTGCTGGAGGTCCCCGCGGTGCCGGAATGCCTTACTCCCATCGTGACGTCCATTCCGATGCAGCTGCTGTCCTACTACATTGCCATCAACAAGGGGAAGGACGTGGATATGCCGCGTAACCTCGCCAAGTCGGTGACGGTGGAATGAGCCGCTCGTCCCTCCGGCGCCCCTTTTGCGCATGACGCGCCGGGGAGCCGGCTGAAGCAAGAAGATATCGTACGGGGCGCCGGAAAAAGCACCTGGTGC
This sequence comes from Bacteroides sp., assembly GCA_014802425.1. Lineage (GTDB taxonomy): Bacteria > Bacteroidota > Bacteroidia > Bacteroidales > Muribaculaceae > Lepagella. The sequence continues at coordinate 556 of JAAVCH010000021.1, read as the reverse complement.
CCCGTAATTTGTCAAAATGCACGAATGCAGTGTCTTTCAGCGGGTTAATGGTATTGAAGCGTTGAATTCAGGGGTCGAGTAGGGGAGTGGAAGGTTGGGGAGGAGAATTTTTTTAACGATTTCACTGAAAAAACTTGCTGAAAAATTTGGAGTGTGAAATTTTTTGACTAACTTTGCACTCGAATTTCGGACGAGGGTGCGAGAGAGCGCCTGATGAAGCTGAAAATCCTGATGCCTCTTTAGCTCAGTTGGCCAGAGCACGTGATTTGTAATCTCGGGGTCGTTGGTTCGAATCCGACAAGAGGCTCGATTAAGGGCGAATACCAGAGTGGCCAAATGGGGCAGACTGTAAATCTGCTGGCTTATGCCTTCGGTGGTTCGAATCCATCTTCGCCCACGACGCGGTGCCCGGAGGAGTCCGGACGCGGTAATGCGGAAGTAGCTCAGTTGGTAGAGCAATAGCCTTCCAAGCTATGGGTCGCGAGTTCGAACCTCGTCTTCCGCTCCAGAATGACAATAGTAATGCCAATGTAGCTCAGGGGTAGAGCACTTCCTT
>JAAVCH010000020.1 GCA_014802425.1 Bacteroides sp. | reverse complement strand
AGGTGATGACAGCATAAGGGCTCCACCTCTTCCCATTCCGAACAGAGAAGTTAAACCTTATCACGCCGATGGTACTGCGAAAGCGGGAGAGTAGGTAATCGCCCCCTTAGACCGGAAGGCCCGAGCGTACTGCTCGGGCCTTTCTTTTTTCATACTCCTATGTCACCCCTATGTCACCCCTCTGCCTCCCCGCTATCCCGTCCGTACCCGTCCGGCACCCCGCGATGCGGGGTGACCCGCGGGGACCGTCGTGTGGCCCTGCGGGACATGGTGGCATCACCGGAAGGCGATAAAATACTACTGTGCATTTTTGACTATCACACCGCTCGTTGAGGGATTTTTTATTAACTTTGCAGTCTAATTAAAGACTATGATTTCCAAGAAGTATAACCTTGTCAACAATATCGGCGGATGGGTGGTGTTCCTCATCGCCCTCGCTACTTATTGGCTGACTCTCGAACCTACCGCGTCATACTGGGACTGCGGAGAGTTTATCATCCAGGCCGACAAGCTTGAAGTGGGGCACCCGCCGGGCAACCCGATCTTCATGCTTACAGCCCGCTTTTTCGCCAACTTCGCTCCCGATGCCGCCAGGGTCTCCCTGATGGTCAACGCCATGTCGGGGCTGCTCAGCGCCCTCACGATCCTCCTGCTATTCTGGACCATCTCGCATCTCGTGAGGCGCCTTACCGTGCGCGATGACCGGAAAGAGGAGCTTTCCCTGACCCAATACCTCGTGATAATGGGTTCGGCCGCGGTGGGCTCCCTCGCCTACTGCTGGAGCGATACCTTCTGGTTTTCCGCCGTGGAGGGAGAGGTCTACGCCTTCTCCAGCTTCTGCACGGCTCTGGTGTTCTGGCTTATCCTGAAATGGGAGAACCGCGCCGACCAGCCCGGGGCCGACCGCTATATCGTGCTTATAGCCTATATCATCGGCGTCAGCATCGCCGTCCATCTCCTCAACCTTCTCTGCATCCCGGCCATCGTGCTCGTATATGCCTACCGGAAATACCGGGACATGAACGTGCTTAAGTCACTCATAGCCCTGGGTGTGTCGGTGGTGATAGTTTTCTTTGTGCTCTACGGCCTTGTGCCGGGCTTCATCAAGGTGGCCCAGCAGTTCGAACTCTTCTGCGTCAACGGGCTGCACCTCTCATTCAATTCGGGTGCGGTGGCGTATGCTGTGGTAGCGCTGGCGGTATTCGGCCTCGCGATATGGAAGCTCGACGGCAACGCCGAAATCGTGACTCCTCTCGCCAAGTGCCTCTTCCTGCTTGCGGTCACGGTCAGCGGCATGCTCTTCGTGGGCGACGGCATATGGATCGGCATAATACTGACGGCGCTCCTCGCCGCCTACCTCTTCTCTCCCTATGCTGCACGCTTCACTCCCCGCGTCATGAGCGTCATGACATGGTGCATAGCCGTAATCTTCATCGGCTACAGCTCCTATGCGCTCATACTTATCCGCTCATCGGCCGACACGCCGATGAACCAGAACTCTCCCGACAATGTATTCGACCTCGCTTCCTACCTCAACCGTGAGCAGTACGGCGAGAATCCCCTTATCTACGGCCAGACACTCTATTCCTCTCCGCAGCGCTCGCTGCAGGGTGTGACACGCGACACGGTCGCAGTGCTTGAAGACGGCTCTCCGGCCATACTCATCACCCCGCGTTACGGACAGAGCGTCGTGGAGAGCGGCAAGAAACTTTACGCCAAAGGTGTGCCGGGCGCGATGCCCTATTCTGAATACAACCTTCTCTCCGAATCGGAGAAGGCCTCCAACGCGAAGCTGGCCGAAAGGGGAGGGGACTACTATGTGGTGCGCGACCATAAGCCCGAAGTGACCATGAACCCTGAGCTCGACATGCTGTTCCCGCGCCTCTACAGCCGCCAGCACGCCGCGCTCTATCAGAACTGGGTGCGCCTCGATACGATGCCCGACCAGCTCGTGCGCGTCAACGCCATCGACGTCAACACGGGCGAGAAGGTGCCGGAACTCAACATCAGCGGCCAGCCGGCCTACAATGAGTTCAGCGGTGACTTCTATTACCCGGAGAAGCGTGTGTTCAAGCCGTCGTTCGCCCAGAACCTCGACTACTTCTTCAATTATCAGCTCAACCACATGTACCTCCGTTACTTCATGTGGAACTTCGCGGGACGCCAGAACGACATCAACAACCAGTACGCCGAGATGGACGCGGGCAACTGGATTTCCGGCATCCCCTTCATCGACAACGCACGCCTCGGCGACCAGAGCCTCCTGCCCGACGACCTGGGCAAGGACAACCCTGGCCATAACGTCTACTTCTTCCTGCCCCTCATACTCGGCCTCATCGGCCTCGTATGGCAGAGCTTCGCGGGCAAGAGGGGCATAGAGCAGTTCTGGGTGGTGTTCTTCCTCTTCTTCATGACGGGCATAGCCATCGTGCTTTACCTCAACCAGACCCCGGGACAGCCGCGTGAACGCGACTACGCATTCGCCGGAAGCTTCTACGCCTACGCCATCTGGATCGGCATGGGCGTGGCCGGACTCTACTCCCTCGTGGCCGACCGCATGCGCACCGACCGCCACCGCGCCATCGCGGCAGCCGGAGCCGTGGCCGTGGGGCTGGCCGTGCCTCTGCAGATGGTCTCCCAGACCTGGGACGACCATGACCGCTCCGGCCGGTACGCCGCACGCGACTATGCGGTCAACTACCTCGAAAGCCTCGAACCGAACGCCATAGTGTTCTGCAACGGCGACAACGACACATTCCCGCTCTGGTATGCCCAGGAAGTTGAAGGGGTGCGCCCGGACGTGCGTGTGATCAACCTCAGCTACCTCGCCTCCGACTGGTATGCCAACCAGCAGCGCATGCAGGCCTACGGCAGCGCTCCGGTCGATTTCACCGCCAATCCGGCCGACTACGCCTACGGCCAGCAGGACGTCACCGTACTCCCGTACAACTCCGACGACCGGCCGATGGACCTCCTCACGGCCCTCAAGACCCTCTATTCCGGAAAATCCGTAGATGAATACTACGGCTACCGTCAGCTCCCCTCCTCGCTTGTGTCGATTCCCGTCGACCGCAGACAGGTCATAAAGTCGGGCCTCATCCCGAAGGGTGAGGAAGGAGATGTGGTGGACTCCATAGTCATAGACCTTGCCGCCACGCAGGCCTACCGCTCGAAAGGGTACCTCAGCCTCGGCGAGATACTGATGCTCGACATCATCGCCACCAACGCCGCCGAAGGGTGGAAACGCCCCATCTACTGGTGCACCACGGTGGGGGATGAGTACCACGTGGGACTCACCGACTATATGCGCACCACCGGCATGACCCACCAGCTCGTGCCGACACGCAGCGCTCCGAAGGCGGCGCGCACCGACCGCGCCTATGACGTGGTCACCAAGAAGTACCTCTTCGGAGGAGCCGACTCGAAGGAGCGCACCCCCTACTTCGACGAGACGGCCCGGAGGATGCTCTTCTCCGTGCGCAACTCCATGGTGGAGACCGCCAGCCAGCTCGTATATGAGGGTGACCGTCTTGAATCAGACGCCGAAGAGGCCCGCGCCGACCATCGCGACGCCGAGGCAAAGGCGCTCGCGGCCCGGGCCCGCGATAAATTCCGCAAGGCCGCCGAAGTGCTCGACCTCATGATGGAGAAGCAGCCCGAGAAAGTCGGTGCGCTCGATGTGTCGCTCGGCCTGACCGCCGCGCAGATCTACTGCGAGGTGGGCAAATCGCTCGGCGACCGGAAGCTCACCGACAAGGGGCTCGGCCTGCTCACCGGCCTGCTGGAGCGCTACGGACAGTATGTGCGTTACAACAACCTCATAACCTCGACATTCATCTCCCCGTCGCTGACCTACGACTCCAAGCTCGCCCCCTTCCAGTATTACCGCATCATAGAGCTTTACAGGAACTATGGCGGCGACGCCAAGAAGATGGACGAAATCCTCGCCCGCTACGGAATCCAGGAAGAGCGCATGCGCCAGCTCTACGACCTTTACTACAACTCCGGCTCCACCACGGCTGCCGGAGCCTCCGGCCAGGCCCCCATTTCCAGTGCCGACGCGGCCGAAGAGCTTGCCAAATACTGTGAGATCGTCAACCATCTCTCCACCCTCGGCCCGGCCGACTACGCGGCCGCTTCCGACGACGAGCGCTACATCGACTCGATGATGTACATGCTCCTCACCGAATACGAGGGTAACGACGAAATCCGCCGCCTCCTGGAGACCAACGAACAGTACCGCGCCCTCGACCGCGCCCGCATGGAGCGCATCGGCCGAGAATTCGGCGCCAAGCACCCGGAGATGCAATGAAGGGGCCGTTCCGACGGTTCCAAGGCGGAGCGCGCCGATGGCTCGAAAGCTTCATAGAGCAGCCTCCGCGTATATTCCGGTGGCTCACGGCGGGCGAATTCCGCATCGGCCCGAAGCGGAAAGGGGAGAAGGCGGTGTATCTCACGTTTGATGACGGGCCGATACCCGAAGTTACCCCGTTGGTGCTCGACACGCTCGACCGCTACGGCGTCAAGGCCACCTTCTTCATGGTGGGGGAGAACGTGATGCGCTATCCGGCCCTGTTTGAGGAAATCCGCCGCAGGGGGCACCGCGTGGGCAACCACACCCACCATCATCTCCAGGGCTCGGGTGTCACCACCCGGCGCTACCTGCGGGATGTGGCCGAGGCCAACGCCCTTATCGGCACCGACCTCTTCCGGCCCCCCCACGGATGGATGCGGCCGCGCCAGGCGCAGGCCCTGCGCGGGAAATACCGCATCATAATGTACGACCTCGTGACGCGCGACTATAGCCGGCGCACCGATGCCGCCCGCGTGGCGGAGAACGTGCGCCGATATACCCGGCCCGGCTCCATCATAGTATTCCACGACTCCCTGCGCTCTATCGACAAGATCCGCCGGGCCCTCCCCGAATCGATAGAGTATCTCCTCGCCGAAGGGTACGAGTTCAGGCTGCTGTGAGGGGGGACCTCCGCCGGAGTCCGCCACCGGCGCCGGAAAGGCGTCCCGGAGCCGACAAACACAACTGACAATGGACAGCAAGATGGAAAACAACATATCGCACCCCGTACGGGTGCTCGTAGTGGGAGCGGGCGGCTTCGCCGGCGGATTCATAGTCGAGGAGGCCCTGCGGCGAGGCTATGAAGTGTGGGCCGGAGTGCGCTCCACCACCTCACGCCAATACCTCGCCGACCCCCGCATACACTTCGTGGTCTTCGACTTCGAAGACCCCTCGGGCTTAGCCGGAGCGATGTCCGCCGCCCTCCCCGAAGGAGAGAGATGGGATTGGATCGTCTATAACCTCGGCGCCACAAAGTGCCTCCGTTTCTCCGACTTCTCCCGCATCAACTGCGACTACCTCCAGAACTTCCTCGACGCCCTGAAGAACGCCGGAAAGGAACCCGCACGGCTCCTCTACATCTCCTCGCTATCGGCCATGGGCCCCGGACGCAAGGGGAGCTACGAGCCATTCACCGAGGAGATGATACCGCAGCCCAACACCCGCTACGGAGCCTCAAAGCTCAAGGCCGAGATGCTGCTCCATATGTCGGGGGTGCCCTTCATCATCTTCCGCGCCACCGGCCTCTACGGGCCGCGTGACAAGGACTATTTCCTGATGTTCGAGTCCATCGCCAAGGGGGCCGACTTCTCGGTGGGGTTCACGCGCCAGAGCCTGACGTTCCTTTACATCGAGGACCTCGCGCGCGCCATCTACGACGCCCTTGAGAAGGCCCCGGCGGGGGAGACCTACATAGTGAGCGAAGACGCCTCCTACACGCAGGCCGAGTTCCGCCGTCTTGCCGCGCAGGCGGTCGGACGCAGGTTCGTGTTCCCCGTCCGCGTACCGCTCTGGGGGCTTAAGGCTGTCTGCGCCGTGGCGGAGAAGATCGGCGCGGCAAAAGGGAAACCCTCCACCCTCAACAGCGACAAATACAACATCATGGCGCAGCGCAACTGGAACGCCGATGTCTCCAAGGCGCGCCGTGACTTCGGCTTCAATCCCCGCATAAGCCTGGCCGAGGGAATCGGCCGGAGCGTAAAATGGTATAAAGAGAACGGATGGCTACATTAGAAGCTGACAGCACAGCCGCCGTCGGCTCCATAGCGCGGCCGTCGGCTCCGGCCGCGGACTCCACCCGCGACGCATCGGAAGCACCCGGCATTCCCGCGCCCGGCATCCTCGCGTCCGATACCGCCGCGTCCGACAGCATTCCCGCCGATACCCCGGCACCCGACACGACCTACATGCTCGTCATCGATCCTCCCGAGCCGACACCGCTCCCGGAGGTGCCCCGCGACGCCACCTCCGGCCTGTCGTGGGTGCTGGCCGCCATGCTCGTAATCTTCGGTGTCGTGGCCATACGCTACCGCCACAACTCGAAGTACCTCGCCAGCATGTTCAAGGACGCCGTAAACACGCGTCTCCGTGCCAACGTATTCGACGAGACGGTCCGCGAGCGTAGCCTCGTGTTCCTGCTCAACGTGCTCTGGTGCGTCTCGGCCGGAGTGCTGCTCTATACCCTCGTGGCCTGGACCACCCGCGACGCCTCTCCGGCCGACAGCCTCGTGTTCCGGCTCAACCCCCTGAACCCCCTCGGGCTCGGCATCGGCATCGGCGTGGCCGCCTGCTACCTCACATTCCTCACCATAGCCTATCAGGTGGTGGGCAACGTCTTCAGCGACGCCACCCACACCCGCCTGTGGGTGAACGGCTTCACGGCCACAAGCGGCCTCGCCACCCTCATATTCTTTCCCCTCGCCCTGGGGGCCCTCAGCTGGCCCGCCTACGACTACGGCATCCTCATAGCCGCCGGCGTGGGGCTGCTTGCCACAAAAAGTGTTTTCATATGGAAGGGATTCAAGATTTTTTTCAATGAAAGTCGCTCGTGGCTCCTTTTTTTGTACTATCTTTGCAGTTTAGAAATAGTGCCGTTGGTCCTGGCGTTAGTCATGACCGCGGCCTTGTGCCTACAATTCCTAAGATGAGCATAAAGAAGATACTGGTATCCCAACCCAAACCCTCCACTCCTAAATCGCCCTATTACGACATTGCCGAGAAGCATGGCGTAGAGATCGTGTTCCGTCCCTTCATCAAGGTCGAAGGGCTCAGCGTCAAGGAATTCCGTCACGCCAAGGTCAACCTGGCCGACTACACGGCCGTGATCCTTTCGAGCCGCCACGCCGTCGACAATTTCTTCCGTCTCTGCGAAGAGACCAGGGTGTCCGTGCCCGACACGATGAAATACTTCTGCACCTCGGAGAGCATCGCCCTCTACCTGCAGAAGTACATCGTCTACCGCAAGCGCAAGATCTCCTTCGGCAACAGCGGCAAACTCAATGACCCCCAGCTTCTGGCGGCCATAGCGAAGAACAAGAACGAGAAGTTCCTCATGCCCATATCCGATGTGCATGAGGACGGAGCCAACGTGCTCGACGAGGCCGGCATCAACTACACCAAGGTGGTGATGTACCGCACCGTCAGCAACGACTTCACCGATGACGAACCGATGGACTTCGACCTCTTCCTCTTCTTCTCGCCGGCCGGAATCGACTCCCTGATGAAGAACTTCCCCGATTTCAACCAGGACGAGCCCAGACGCTATATAGGCACCTACGGACAGCCCGCCGCCAAGGCCGTGACCGATGCCGGACTCCGCCTCGACTATTCCGCCCCCACACCCGAGCATCCCTCGATGCCCGCCGCCCTCGACGCCTTCCTTACCGAGGTCAACGGCAAGAAGGACTGACCCCTACCGCCACCCCCCCTTACACTCCCTCCTCCACTCTCCAGGATGCATAAAGTAGACGACAACCTCCTTAACACCCTCTACCTGAAGGACACCGCCTTTCAGGACCTGATGCAGCGCCGCATCTTCAACGTGCTGCTCATAGCCACTCCCTACGACGCCTTCATGATGGAGGAGGACGGGCGTGTCGACGAGCAGATATACTTCGAGTATGTATCGCTCAACCTCTCGTCGCCGCCACGCTTCACCAAAGTGGCCACCTACGCCGAGGCCCGCCGCGCGCTCGAAGAGAAGAACTTCGACCTCATCATCGCCATGCCGGGTGTGGACATCAGCGAGACGTTCCGCGAGGCGCGCCAGCTCGACGCCCTTTATCCCGACATACCGTTCGTGGTGCTCACCCCCTTCTCCAAGGAGGTGCGCCGCAGGATAGCCAAAGAGGACCTGCGCGGCGTCGACTACGTATTCAGCTGGCTGGGCAACGTCGATCTCATCCTGGCCATAATAAAGCTGATCGAGGACCGAATGAACGCCGAAAACGACATATCGCGTGTCGGCGTGCAGTCGATTCTCCTCATCGAGGACTCGATACGCTTCTACTCCTCGGTGCTGCCGTACCTCTACAAGTTCCTGCTCAAGCAGAGCCTCGTCTTCTCGGCCGAGGCCCTCAACGAGCATGAGCGGATGCTCCGCATGAGGGGGCGCCCGAAGGTGCTCCTGGCACGCGACTACGACGAGGCCCGCGAGCTCTTCGACCGCTACGGCGGCAATATGCTCGGCATCATCAGTGACGTGCGCTATCCGCGCGGCGGGGAGAAGGATCCCGAGGCCGGCTTCCGGTTCGCCGAGTACGTGCATTCGAAGGATCCCTACATGCCGGTCATCCTTGAGAGCCAGGAATCGGAAAACTCCGTCCGCGCCCGTGAGGAAGGGCTCGTATTCCTCGACAAGAACTCCAAGACACTTCCGCAGGACCTGAAGAAAGCCGTCACGGCCAACTTCGGATTCGGCGACTTCGTGGTGCGCGACTCGGCCGACGGCCGAGAGCTGATGCGCATATCCAATCTGAAGGAGATGCAGCAGGGGGTGTTCGCCATTCCCGACAAGGAGCTCTTCGACCTCTCGGCCTCCAACGAAGTGAGCCGGTGGTTCTCATCGCGCGCCCTTTTTCCCATAGCCGAGGCCATCAAAAGCTACCGCTTCACCTCGCTCGACCAGGCCGAGGCGGTGCGCCGCCTCATTTTCGAGGCCATCGTCAAGTACCGCCGCATGAAGAACCGCGGCGTCGTGGCCATATTCAAGGCCGACCGATTCGACCGCTACTCCAACTTCGCGCGCATCGGCGACGGATCCCTCGGCGGCAAGGGGCGCGGCCTGGCGTTCATCGACCAGATCATCAAGCGCCACCCCGTCTGCGAGAACTTCGGGGGAGTCGAAATCACGATTCCGCGCACGGTGGTGCTCTGCACCGACATCTTCGACGACTTCATGGAGGCCAACAACCTCTATCCCATAGCGCTCTCCGACCGCAGCGACGACGAAATACTCCGGGCGTTCCTTCAGGCGCGCCTGCCGTACGCCCTCATCGAAAACTTCATGGCCCTCTTCGAGGTCATCGACCGCCCGCTGGCCGTGCGCAGCTCATCGCTGCTCGAAGACTCCCATTACCAGCCCTTCGCCGGCATCTACTCCACCTACATGATTCCCTGCACCCCCGACCGCCGCGAGCGCCTACGCCTGCTCTCCGACGCCGTAAAGGGAGTCTACGCCTCCGTCTTTTTCGCCGATTCAAAGGCCTACATGAATGCCACGAGCAACGTGATCGACCAGGAAAAGATGGCCGTGATCCTTCAGGAGGTGGTGGGCGACGACCACGACGGCCTCTACTATCCCGGATTCTCGGGAGTGGGGCGCTCGCTCAACTATTATCCGCTCAACGATGAAGTGGCCGAGGACGGAGTGGCCGAAGTGGCCGTGGGCCTCGGCAAATACATAGTCGACGGCGGCATGGCGCTCCGCTTCTCTCCGAAGCACCCCAACAAGGTGCTCCAGACATCCACCCTGCAGCTCGCCCTGCGCGACACGCAGACGCAGCTATACGCCCTTCCGATGGACGGCAGCGGATCGGAGAGGTTCGCCGTCGACGACAGCTTCAACATCCGCAAGGTCAACGTCAACGACGCCGCCCGGACGGGGGCCCTGAGGTACCTCGTGTCGACTTTCGATGTCAACGACCGGATGCTGCGCGACACCGACGCCGGCATCGGACGCAAGGTGGTGACTTTCGCCAACGTGCTCAACCACGGAGTCTTCCCCCTGGCCGGAATCGTGGACTTCATGCTCACCACAGGCCAGTACGAGATGGGACGCCCCGTGGAGATAGAGTTCGCCGGCAACATCAACCCCGACGCCATGCGCTCCGACCGCAAGGGAAAGGTCTACTGGCTCCAGATACGCCCCATAGTCGATAAGAAGGAGATGCTCGACGACTCGCTGCTCGACGTGCCCGACTCCGACCTCATACTGCGCAGCGACACCGCCCTCGGCCACGGCGTGATGGACGGTGTGCGCCACATCGTCTACGTAAAGCCCTCCACGTTCGACTCCATGCGCAATCCCGACACGGCGCGCGAGATCGAGGAAATCAACCGCCGCATGACCGAAGAGGGAAAACCCTACATACTCATCGGCCCGGGACGCTGGGGATCGTCGGACGCCGCCCTTGGAATACCTGTGAAGTGGCCTCAGATCTCCGGCGCGCGCCTCATAGTGGAGTCGGCCCTTCCGGGCTACCGCATAGAGCCCTCGCAGGGCACCCACTTTTTCCAGAACCTCACCAGTTTCGGAGTGGGCTACTTCACCATCGACCAGCCGGGAGGCCAGGGTATGATCGACACCGGATGGCTCGACGCCCAGCCGGCCGGATACGAGACCGACACGGTGCGCATCGTGGAGGTGCCCGAGCCCCTTGCGATAGCCATCAACGGGCGTAAGTCGAAAGGAATCGTGGTAAAGCCAGGCGTGAACCTTGCCGGAGCCCAGTCAGCGGAGGGTGACGAGGTATGATGCCCCGCAGCGCATGGTGGGTGTGGTGTCATCCGCGTGTATCGGCCGCTGAACTCAACATGAACTCTGACCGTGTCGAGGAGCTTGAGCGCGAGATCCTCGGGCTGCAGGCCGACCTGCAGGCTGACCGCCGCTACGCCGCCGACCTGGAGAGGGTGCGCGAGGCTCTGGAGAAGGAGGTGCGTCAGCTCAAGGAGGCCAACTCGCGCCAGGAGCAGCGCATCAACGAGTGGATGAGCATGCGCGAGGACCTTGAGGAGGCCCTCGACCAGCTCCAGAAAATGGTGGCCCTGCGCGACAGGATGAACTCCATGCGCGTGGACTATGAGCAGCGCATCGAGAAACTGGAGATGAAGCTGCGTGCGGCGCGTGTCAACGGGCCGCAGTTCGCCGACCCCGACCGGATGGCCACCGAGGAATCGGAGCTGACCGAATCCGGCTCCATAGAGCCCCCGACCCCTGCCACGATACGCATCGAGCCTCCCGAGCGTCTGCACATCGTGCGTCCGTCCGACGACACGGAATGGCTTCGCCCGCTCCCTGAAAACATCGACGCCCCCGAAGATGACTCCGCCCCCTATCCCTCCGGCGACTGAACCATATGGCTGCGCTTAACGTTAGTAAATCATAATTCATAAAAATTATCTAAAGCTGACTGTTATGAAGAAAGCCATACTCCTTGCGACCCTCGGCGTCGCCTCGCTCTCCGCCTCCGCCATCACTCCCTTCCTGGAGTTCCAGCCCGTCATTGCCGGCGACCATTACACAGCGTTCAACTTCCAGGGGGGCATCACCGGAAAGGTGCATCCCAACATCGCGCTCGGTGCCGGCGTGGGCATTACCGAGAAGTGGAACTTCGACCAGGGCCCGCTGATTCCTATTTTCGGACGTGCTGAGTTCTCCGGCCGTCTGGGAAGCCTGACACCCTTCTTCAGCTTCGATGTGGGCTATGAAATCAACACCGAGAACACCGACTACGGCGCAGTGCTGGTGAATCCCATGGTGGGCCTTAAGTTCGGCAACTGGTACGGCGGCATCGGCTATCTGGGCCACTGCTGGACTCAGTCCGGCTCCGGCTCCACCAACTGCTTCAACATGAAGATAGGCTACAATTTCTGAACCCGGAAAACGCATACGGCGGTCCCGAATCCTGACAGCGGATTCGGGACCGCTTTTTCATGGTGCCGAAGGCTCCGGCGCAGGGCGCGGAATTGAATGGGAAGGTGAGAATTTACATTTTTTAATAAAAAACGTTATGGAATATTTGGAATGGTCAGGATAAAATTGTAATTTTGCAGTGCAAAAGAGCTAATGATTGGTTAGTCAATCCCGCACGCGTCCGCGTGCCTAATGACGGCAATAATCAAAGAAATCAAAGACAAAAGAGCCTGTGAAGGTGACATAGTGAGCGGAAACGCTTCATAAATTATTTAAAGCTATTTAATGAGTGTGACTTAGAATGGGCCTGTCTGGAGACACGCCCTTTCTTTTTTGCGTGTACCCCTGATGTACCGGAAGTCCCGGATTAATTGTAGTTGCCGGATAATGTCATGGTGGTTATGGATGTATTGGAGACTGCTCTGGTTTTGGAATAGCAAGAGGGAGCGTCGGGGACAAATCTTTCAGTCCGAAAAAATATTTATTTTTGAGGCTGCGTGAACCAACCACGGGGTGGGGGCGTTTACAATTACGAAAAGAAGATAGATCGTTTCATGATGTTAGGTTAGTTTGAAAGAAAGTATTATAGAATACTTGAGACAACGGCCCGCCGGGAGGCGGGCCGTTGTCTTTCAGTGCCGTCGCATTTGAAATCCATTCCCTCTGCCGCTTTTTGCAAACCCCTCCGCCGTCCTCTGTAAACCCCTCCGCCGTTCTCCGCCCTTTGCGAAGCCTCTGCATTTGCCGGACGCGAGTCGACAATTACGGCAATAAATTTGAGTTGTTGGAGGGATTGTTGTATCTTAGCGTATTGAAAACAATGTTCACTGAATATCGAATAAGCAATGAAGCAGATAGGAGATAAGGTCGATGACCTGCTCGGCATGGATGCCGAAAGAAATGAAGTGCGGCTCAGCCAGTATCCGGGTAAGAAGATAGCGTTGTATTTCTATCCCAAGGACAATACGCCGGGGTGTACGGCGCAGGCGTGCAACCTCCGTGACTCGTATCGGGAGCTTCTCGACGCGGGGTATCAGGTGATAGGTGTCAGCGTCGACTCCCCTGAGTCGCATAAGAAGTTCATAGCGAAGAATGCTCTGCCGTTCCCCCTCGTCAGCGACGCCGATCACAAGCTCGTGGAGAACTTCGGCGTATGGGGCGAGAAGAAGCTTGCCGGACGCACCTACATGGGCACCTACCGCACCACATTCATCATCTCGCCGGACGGCACTGTGGAACGGGTCATTACCCCCAAGGAAGTAAAGACCAAGACCCACGCCGCCCAGATCCTCGCGTGACCCGGAACTGGACGGACCAGCTGTGGAGAGGTGAGTGAGGTAGCTCCCTGCCGTAGAAGGTGGGTAAGGATAGCCCCTGCCGTGAAAGGTGGGGGAGGATGGCTCTTACTGTGGACGGAGGGGGTATATGGCTACTACCCTGGAAGGAGGGGGAGCAGCGCCGATACGGCGGTGTCGATCTGGGCGCGGGTTTCCAGGGCATCGGAGGGTATGCTTATGTGGGCGCGGGTGTAATAGGGGAGACGCGGGGCAAGATGGGATTCGATGAAGGCCGGAAGCCGGTCGGCGGGGATGCCTTCGAGCAGGGGGCGGCGTGTCTTGGCCACCGACAGGCGATAGCATATCCTGGCAATGGTGGCGTCGAGGAAGACCGTGGTGCCTCGTGCGTTCATGTATTCCATATTGTCACGGTGGCATGGGGTGCCCCCGCCGCAGCTGACCACCACGCCGGAAAACTCGCCGACCTCGCGCAGCATGCGTGCCTCCATGTCGCGGAAACCCTCTTCGCCCCGCTCGGCGAAAATTTCCGGAATACGCTTCCGGAAACGCTGCTCTATGTAGAAATCCAGGTCGATGAAGTCACGGCCAAGCGCCCGGGCGAGGGCACGTCCCAGAGTGGTCTTGCCCGAGGCCATGTAGCCGATGATGAAGATGGGAGGATGCAGGTCAGCCATAAATCAGGTTGTCAGGGAAATGGAAATGATTATCAGTCGTCGGCCGGGAATGACGTCTTCATGCGGTTTCTGGGGGTCATCACCGAACGCAGGTGCGGAGGCAATGCCTCGTAGTAGCGCCGCCACTGCGCGTAGCGCTCACGCTCGCGCTTAAGCAGGGCCTCCCCTTCGGCGCGCTCCGCCGGCGACTCGGCGGCGGCCATTATGAGCCGGGCCAGGTCGCGCCCTTCGTGGCACACGGAATCCCCGGGATTGTAGATCTGGTACTCCCATGTGGAGGCCGGATAATTGCGGCGTATGATTCGGCTCACCTCCATGGCCTCCTTCTTGCGTCCGGCGGCGAGAAGGCGTCCGCCGAGGCGCAGCAGGGCGAACCTCTGCTGCGTGATGTGCGAGCCCACGGTATTGTCGGCGTAGATATGCGGCGCGTTCCCCGGGCGTGAGGCCATGGCGGCCGAGAAATCCAGGTCGAGCAGACGCTGGCGGCGCTCCTCGGCAAGGGAATCGGTATACACCAGGCGGCGTGCGTAGAGCGTGCGCGCGGTGAGCGGATACATACCTGCGAAATCCCCCGACTGGAGGAAGGAAATCCAGTAGACCGGACGCGGACGCGCCGATGCGGCGTTGGTGGCCACTATGTCCAGGGCGGCGATCTGCCGCAGATTGAGCATCTGGCTTCCGGACGCCACGGCCGACGTGCGCACCATGACCGAATCGGCTCCATTCTCGGGATCGGCTATGCGCACCATCGGAGGGAACACCGTCGACGGCTCCGAATAGTGGCACAGAAGCACCTCCACGGCATCCTGTGCGGCCAGGGAATCGTGGGGAGTGGGGAGGAGCTGGGTCCGCACATAGGGAGCGGAGGCAAGCGCGGGGGAGAAGATACCCGCCTCGGCGGATATGGCTCCGGTCATGGTCATGGGGGTCTGCGCTGACAGCTGGCCGATATACCAGGGAGTGGTGAGGTAGGCCGTATTGATGATGGTCACATCGCGCCGTATGCCCCCTACCTCCTGCGCCCACCACAGGGGAAACGTGAAGTTGTCGCCGTTGGTGAAGAGTATGGCGTCCGGCTCAAGCGACTCCAGCAGGTTTGCGGCGAAGTCGGTGGTGACGCGGCGTCCGGAGCGGTCGTGGTCGTCGTAGTTGACGCCCAGCATCCACGCCGGCAGGGCCATGGCGGCAATGGTCAGAAGCCATTTCCGGCGCGGCAGGGCGCGGAGCACGGCATATATTCCCGCAGCCACCCATACCGTATAGGCCCAGAAGGAGCCGAGGAAGGAGTAGTCGCGCTCGCGGGGTTCGCGGGGCGACTGGTTGAGGTAAAGCACAATGCACACCCCCGTCATCAAGAAAAGGACGGCTATTACGAGATTGGCGCGGCGTCCGGCCGGGCCGTAGCGCTGAAGCCTCACCATGCCGAGCACTCCCAGAAGCAGGGGCACCATGTAGAATATATTGTGCCCCGGATTGTCGCGCCCTATTTCATCGGGTAGACTCTCCTGAGGGCCGAGTATGGCGTTGTCCACCGCGGGAATGCCCGTCATGAAATTGCCGTGCTCCACTTCGCCGGTGGCGAAGCGGTCGTTCTGCCGGCCGGAGAAATTCCACAGCAGATAGCGCAGGTACATATATCCCACCTGATAGACGGCGAAGTAACGCAGCTGATGCCATAGCGTGGGCTTCAGTTCCACCTCGCGCGAACGTGTGCCGTCGGCGCCGAGGCGCCCCACAGGGTTCCCCAGTGAGTCGAGGGCGAACGACACCTCCACCTCCTTCATGGATTCCGGAGTCATCCCTGCCCAGTCGGCATAGCAGCCTATGTCGGTGGGGTCGCTGCTCGTCAGGCGCGGGAGCCACGTGTCGAGCTCGGGGGTGTAGATGACCTTGGTCTTGTCGGTGTAATGCAGGTAGCGGCCGCTTACCGGGTCGGCCAGATAGCGGGGCGAGAGGGTGCGCCTGGCTATGAGGGAATAGTCGGCATGGCCGGAGGAGTCAATGCGCTCCACACGCATCGGCGCGCTGTGGGGCGTGCGGCCGTAAAGGAGCGGCGTGGAGCCGTACTGGTCGCGGGCCAGATACTCCGAAAGGGCGAAAATCGTGGCGGGCGCCCCTTCGTTCATCGGGGGATTGGCCGCGCTCCTTACAAGAAGCAGCATGTAGGCCGAGAAACCCGCCAGCAGCATGGCCGGACACCAGCAGAGAATCCTCGCACTCCTGCTGCGCCAGGGGATGAAGGCCAGAAGCAGCGCTCCCCCCATCGCCAGAATCCAGAAAAGTATGACTCCGGAATGGAACGGCATCCCCCATGAATTGACGCAAAGCAGCTCAAGCCTCCCCGCAAGGTAGATCACTCCCGGCATGAAGCCCAGCAGAATCCCGCCGACGAGCGCGGCCGACACGGCCAGCACCCCCAGTATGCGCCCGAATCCCGGACGCCGGAAGCGCCTGAACACCCAGATCAGACCCAGAGCCGGAAGCACCAGCAGATTCAGCTGATGCACGCCGATGGAAAGCCCTGTGAGATAGACGGTCAGTAGAAGGAGGCGCGGCTTCAGGGCTGTGTCGCGTGTCAGCGCCCACCCGAGCATCAGCCGGACGCACAGCGCCGTAAGGAAAAGCGACATGGCGTAGACCTCCGCCTCCACGGCAGAGTACCACGGTGAGTCCATCCAGCCGAACACCAGCCCTCCGGCCACGGAGGCGAGAGTCACCGTAAAGCCCCTCTTACCCAGCAGACGGAAGAGAAGGAAGAGGCACGATGTCAGCAGCCCGGCGGCTCCGGCCGTGAATAGACCCGATGAGAGATTGACCGCTATGGCTATGGCCTGCGGATCAGTCCCCCCGAACAGCGAGAACATCCTGGCCGTCAGAGTCCATACCGGATTGCCGGGGGGATGGCCCACTTCGAGCAGGGCGGCCGTTACGAGATACTCCGGACAGTCCCAAAGCGAGGCATCCGGTTCGAGGGTAAATATATAGGTCAGCAACGTCGCGGCGAACACCAGCCAGCAGCCGAGATGCCTTTGCGTGCGCGTCGATAGTCGGTTCATAGCGCAAAATTACGAAAATTTCAAAAAAATTATGGGAGAAACACTCCGTAATTCAAAGTATCTGATTAAATTTGCGGATAGAAACCCTCCCGTCCGCCGCCGTGCCGGGGCGTGCCGGGAACCCCTGCGGGCAGCCCTCATATACAAAGGCTTGCGAAGACAGCAATAACAACTAAACACAACAACGATATGAAAAAAATCTTTACCGCACTTTCCCTCGTCGCCCTTATGGCGACTTCAGCCAACGCCGAGCTGACAGTCAAGCTCAACGGTGAGACCCTTAAGAACAACACCGTAATCGAGCTGACTGAGTTCGAGGACTTCTCCGAGATCTTCGGCTATCCCTGCTACGAGGCCTCCGCCAACCTCCTGGTGGACGGCTCGACTCCGATCGAGTGCTCCGCAGTGACCAACAACAACCTCTTCCAGTTCTGCACGGCCGTATGCCTCGACTGGACAGCCGACGGCGATCTCTACAAGGCCGGTACCACTGAAAACTCAGCACCGTTCATGAACATGAACCACCTGAGCTTTGAGTTCGAGGATGACCCGACCGCAACTCTTCCCGCGACAGCTAACGACTACATGGCCATCACCTTCAAGGACGCCAAGGGCGACGAGTTCAAGGTGACTCTCCAGTTCAACGGCAACGCAGGCGTGGAGGAAATCATGGCCGGCGACGCAGAGGTAGTGGCTGTCTACGACATGCAGGGACGCCGTGTGGCCGACGACTTCAAGGGCCTCGGCATCGTCCTCACTTCCGACGGCAAGGCCGCCAAGAGAATCTTCAAGTAAAAAAAACACTATCATCTTACATACAAATACCAGAGAGCGCTCCGGCCGTGAGGTCGGGGCGCTCTTGCATGGTGTGTGTCACGGTTATCGGGTATCCGGCATGCCGGATGGCCCGGGATAGGCTTCCGGCCCGCTTCAGAGGGCGGGCTCCCGTGGCGTCGGCAGGAGTGCCGCGTCAGTGCGCCGCGAGCCAGTTGGGGCCTATGCCGGCGGAGGCCGTGAGGGGCACGGAGCCGCTCCAGGCGGCCGCCATCAGGCGCTCCACGAGCTCCTGAAGCACCGGGAGCTCTTCGGGGACTACGTCGAAGTTAAGTTCGTCGTGTACCTGCATTATCATCTTCGACTTAAGTCCGAGACGGCGCATTTCGCCGTGGATTGAAATCATGGCGCGCTTGATGATGTCGGCGGCGGTCCCCTGTATCGGCGCGTTGATGGCGTTGCGCTCGGCATATCCGCGCACCACTGGATTCTTCGAGTTGATGTCGGGGAGACGGCGCTTGCGGCCGAAGGCCGTGATGGCGTAGTGGTTGTCGCGGGCCTTCTCCACCGAGTCCGACATATACTTCTGAATCGTCATGAACGACTTGAAGTAATTGTCGATAAGCTCCTTGGCCTCGCCACGCGGGATGCCCAGACGGGAGGCGAGCCCGAAGGCGGATATGCCGTAGAGGATGCCGAAATTGGCTGTCTTGGCATGGCGGCGCTCATCGGGGGTGACGTCCTCCGGACTCTCCTTATGGTAGATTTTGGCGGCCGTGATGGCATGTATGTCCTTGCCGGTGGCGAAGGCATCGATCATTGTCTCGTCGTGGGCGAAATCGGCCACGAGGCGCAGCTCGATCTGCGAATAGTCGGCGGAAAGGAACACGTTGCCCGGCGAGGGAATGAACGCCCGGCGGATTTCGCGGCCCACGTCCTCGCGCACCGGTATGTTCTGGAGGTTGGGATTGGAGGAGGATATGCGGCCTGTGGCCGTGACGGTCTGGTTGTAGTTGGTGTGTACGCGCCCGGTCTCGGGATTGACCGCGGCCGGAAGAGCGGTAAGGTAGGTGTTGAGGAGCTTCTTAAGCTGTCGGAACTCAAGTATGCGCCCAACTATCGGGTGCTTGTGGGCCACTTTTTCCAGCACATCCTCCGAAGTGGAATACTGTCCCGACTTGGTGCGCTTGGCCTTGTCGTCGAGGTGGAGGCGGTCGAAAAGTATCTCACCGACCTTCGAGGGGGAGCCGACATTGAATTCCTCGCCTGCCATTTCGTGGATTTCCTTCTCCAGCTCCGCGAGTTTCGCCTCCATCGCTCCGGCGGCCTCGTTGAGGGCGTCCGAGTCGAGGCATACTCCGGTGAGCTCCATATCGGCGAGCACCTCCACGAGAGGAGCCTCGATGTCGGTGTAGATCTTCTCCAGGCCGTCATTGCGTAGCATCTCCTCCAGCGGGCGCCGGAGGTCGAGCGACACACGGGCGCGGGGAGCGGCCGCGGCCGCCGTCACCGCGTCGGACACTTCGGGAGCCGCCGTCCTGCCGCCGCGCTTCTTCGGGACGAGGTCGGGCATCGGGGGGAGGGTGCGTCCGAGCACGGCCGAGCTCATAAGGGGGAGGTCGTGGCGCATGTCGGGCTGCATGAGGTAATGCGCCAGGGTGACGTCATAGAAATTGCGCAGCGCCGGAGCGTCGTCGGTGCGCCGGCGGGCGGCCACCACATAGTCGAGTTTCGCCGAGTCGGTCACCTTGCATATGTCGGGCTGCGCCATGAGGTCGAGGATGTAGGCCGAGCCTTCGGCGTAGGCCGTGGGCACGTACCATGTGCCGGGAGTGTCCGGCAGGGCTATCGAGGTGCCGATCCAGCGGCAGGTCATGTCGTTGTCGCCGTCCACCACAGTATAGAAGCCTATTTCACGGTGTGGGAGCAGCGCCTTCTGGAGGGCCGACAGCGTCTCGGGCGAGTCCACGACAGTCACCTCTTCGGCATCCGCTTCCACAGGAGCGGGAGGTTCGGGCGCCGCCGCGCTCTCGGAGTCGGCCCATGAGAAGAGGTCGGAGGGGAACGGGTCGGAGGCCGTGGCGGACTGCGCCGTCTGCGCCGCGCGGGGGGGAGTGGAGGAGGGAGCCGAGGCGTTCAGGCGCCGCATGACGCGGTCGGAGAGGGTGCGGAATTCCAGACGGGAGAAGATTTCCATAAGGGCCTTGGTGTCCGGATCGCGGCGGCGGAGGTCGTCCGGTGTGGCTTCGATGGGGACATCGGTGCGGATCGTGGCCAGAAACCGGGAGAAGCGTATCTGCTCGGCGTTATCCTCGATTTTCTTTTTCAGCGCGCCTTTCAGGCGGTCGGTGCCGGCAAGGAGGCCGTCTATGTCGTCGAAATCGGCGATGAGCTTTACGGCGGTCTTTTCCCCCACGCCGGGGCATCCCGGTATGTTGTCGATCTTATCCCCCATGAGGGCGAGCAGGTCAATCACCTGCGATGTGCGTTTGATGCCGTAACGGGCGCACACCTCCTCCTCGCCGCGCAATTCGAAGTCCTGGCCCCGGTAGGCCGGCTTGTACTGCAGCACTGTCGGCGACACCAGCTGGCCGAAATCCTTGTCGGGGGTCATCATATAGGTGGTGAAGCCTTCCTTCTCGGCCTTGCGGGCCATGGTGCCGATCACGTCGTCGGCCTCGAAGTCGGCCACTTCAAGGATGGGGATGTTGTAGGCCTGTATTATCTCCTTGATGATGGGGATGGAGAGCTTGATGTCCTCGGGGGTGGCCTCGCGCTCCCCCTTGTAGTCCTCGAAGGCGCGGGAGCGGAACGTGGGGCCCTGCGGATCGAAGCATATGGCGATATGCGATGGATTCTCGCGGCGGAGCACCTCTTCAAGCGTGTTGACGAAGCCGAAGATGGCCGATGTGTTGAAGCCGTCCTGCGTGATGCGCGGCATCTTTATCAGGGCGTAGTAGGCACGGAATATCAGGGCGTAGGCGTCGAGGAGGAACAGTCTTTTTTCCATAGCGTCAGATGTAATCGAAGAGGGTGGGCTGGCAGGGTTTGTAGCTACGGCGGTGGTGGGGGGTGAGGCCGAGTTCCACGATGGCCTTACGGTGTTCCGGGGTGGGGTAGCCCATGTTGCGTTCCCAGCCGTAGCCGGGATATTCGGAGGCTATGCGCCGCATGTAGGCGTCGCGGTAGGTCTTGGCCAGTATGGATGCGGCGGCGATGCTGGCGTAGATGCCGTCGCCATGTACGACCGTAGTATGCGGTATGTCGTGGTAGGGGGTGAATTTGTTGCCGTCGACCAGAATGTGTTCCGGCACGGCGCGTTCGCCGCCGGTGAGCTCGCAGATGTTATCGTAGGGCGAGGGGAAGAACCGCAGCCATTTCAGGCGGTCGAGGGCACGGTGCATTCCGGTTATGGACGCGCGGAGGATGTTGATGCGGTCGATTTCCTCCGGGGGGACCATCACGACGCTCCATGCCAGGGCCTCCTCCTCGATGATCTTGCGCAGTCGTTCGCGGGTGTTTGCCGTGAGCTGTTTGGAGTCGTTGAGTTCAGGGCATTCGAAATCCGGATCGAGGATTACGGCGGCGCAGGCCACAGGCCCGGAGAGGCATCCGCGTCCGGCTTCATCGCATCCGGCCTCGATCACGCCGGGCTTCATGAACTTCAGGAGGCTCATCTGTCGCGTTCGATGATAAACTCGAAAAGGGAGGTGAAGGCGTCGCGCCATTCCGAGGGAGGGTAGGAGTCGAGGAGGAGCGAAGCCTCACCCTGCAGGCGCCGCATGTAGGCGAAAGAGTACTCTATGCCGCCGTTGGCTTTGGCGAAATCCACGAGGATTTCGATCTCTCGGGCCGAAAGGTCGCCCCGTCGGAGCAGGGCGCGCATGCGTTCGGCCTCCTCCTTGTCGGCGGCGTGGGCGAGGGCGTGGAGAAGCGGGAGCGACACCTTTCCCTCGCGGAGGTCATTGCCCGACGGCTTGCCGATGCGGGAATCGTGGAAGTAATCGAAGATGTCGTCGCGGATCTGGAACACGATGCCGAGCAGTTCGGCGAATTTCACGAGCCTGTCGGACTCCTCATCGGTCACTCCCACGGTCTGGGCGCCCATGCGCACGCAGTTGAGAAACAGGGAGGCCGTCTTCTTGCGGATCATCTCGATGTAGCTTTCCTCATCGAGGATATGCTCGCGGGCATTGCATATCTGGTCCACTTCTCCGAGCGAAAGCTCCTTGCCGAGGTCGGAGAGGGCCGAGATTACGGCGAGGTGGCCCGTGTGTATGCCTGCGGCCAGCGCGTTGGAGACGAAGAAGTCGCCCACGAGCACCGCCAGATGGTTGCCCCACGAAGCGTTGACCGTCGACACGCCGCGCCGGAGTGCGGTCTCGTCGACCACGTCGTCGTGGATCAGCGAGGCGTTGTGGAGCATTTCGAGGGCCGCTCCGGCATAGAGCGTGTCTTCGTTCAGGCCGCCGAAGAACTTGGCGCTGAGCAGCACGAGCACAGGCCGTATCTGCTTCCCCTTCACTTTGAGGTAGCTCTCGATGATGGTGTTCATCAGATGGTTCGGGGTGGCAAGCTGGCGGCGGATGATATCGTTCATCTGCCTCAGCTCAGGGGCCAGTACGGTCTGTATTGTTTCGAAATGCTGCATCAGACTGCAAATTTAATAAAAATTCGCGTGTCGGCAAAGAGCGGACCCCTTATCTTACGCCCCATAGCAGCTTGCGGCGCAGTGTGGAGGCGAAGGAATCGTCTTTGCGGCGGATTACACGTGGCGAGAAGTCGGCGCGGGTCACCGTCACCTCCGCTCCGACCGGGAGCAGGAACGACACTCCGTCGAGGCTGAGGCGGTAGCGCGGGGCGCGTGAGGTGGTGCGGGCCCTGATGCAGGAGTGGCCGGCCACCACGACCGGCCTCGCCGTCAGTGTGTGGGGGGCTATGGGGGCGATGCATATGGCGTCGAGGCCAGGGAATATTATCGGCCCCCCTACGGAAAGGGAGTAGCCTGTGGAGCCGGTGGGGGTGGATATGAGCAGGCCGTCGGCCAGATAGTCGGCCAGATACTGGCCGTCGAGGCCGACGTGGATGTTGAGCATCGAGGCGGTTTCATCCCTGAGGACGGCCACTTCGTTGAGGGCGTAGGGGAAATCAAGCGAGAGCTGGGGCGAGTCGACGCGCAGGGCCATGCGCGACTCCACGAGGTAGTCGCCTCCGCAGAGCATCCCGACAAGTTCGGCCGACTCGGCGGGAGAGTATGAGGAGAGGAATCCGAGATGCCCCGTGTTGATGCCGAGCACCGGTATCTCAAGCGGGCCGATCCATCTGGCCGTGCGCAGGAACGTGCCGTCGCCGCCGAGGCTTATGGCGGCCATCCCCTTCGGAGGGGGGCAGGAGGATATCTCATCGTCGGCCAGGATTATGCCCGAGCGCTGGAGATAGCCGGCGAATTCACGCTCCACGACCGGATGCACTCCGGCACGCCGCAGGAGATGCAGGAGGTGCGCTATCTCGCCGAGATAGGGGTTCTGGTGGGAGTTGCCGTAGATGGCTACTGTCGGAGTCAGCGCGGATTTCACGAGGGTATGGTATTGGGGGTTGCGTGTTTCGTGGGGGCGGGGGCTTCCCGGGTGAGGCCGTAGATGGCGTCGAGGCGCACTATGAAGCTGTCCCAGGCGAGGGATTCGGTGTAGCGTCTGGCGGCGGCCGCGCCCATTGATCTGCGCAGAGCGGGGTCGGCGGCGAGCCGGAGCATGGCCTCGGCGAGGGCCTCCGGGTCGTCGGGCTCCACGCGCAGGGCCTCCACGCCCGGAGTGAGGTATTCGGGCTGGGCGCCGTTGAAGGTGCATATCTGCGGGCGCCCTGTGGCCATGTATTCGAGATTGGCCATGCCGAAGGCTTCCGGCTCGCGCGAGGGGAGCACTCCGAAATGGCAGGTCGGGATCAGGGTGGCCGGATCGGCGGCGTCGCGCACCCAGTCGATGGAATCCATGACGCCGAGCGATATGGCGAGGCGCCGGAGTTCGTCGCAGTAGCCGGGATCCCCCTGTCCGGCGATTCTGAGGCGCATCCGCGATGGGCGCGTCAGCGCCATGGAGCGTATCAGGGTGGAGAGCCCCTTGCCGGGGCGCAGAGTGCCGTGGTACATGGCTGTGATGGCGCCGCGCGCCGGTTCGGGGGTGGGGGCGCCGGAGATGTTGCGGCTGTTGTAGGCCACGTGCATGCGTGCCGGGTCGAAGGGATAGCGGCCTTCCGGCCAGGTGGAGAGGAATTCGCGGCGTGCGAATTCGGAGACGAATATATGGGCGTCCACCCTCCGGTAGATGCACCGGCGCAGCGGGTTGTCGATGCCCGGCTCGGAGATATGGCGTGTGATGACGATACGCACGTCAGGACGCCGGGCCATCTTCCGGGCCAGGATGGCAGTCAGGGCGTCGCGGTAGCGGTGTACGTGGACCACCGTCTCCCCGCGTGGCGATGCCTGAAGCTCGCGCTTCAGGATCACCGACGAGAAGAAGTCGGGATAGTCGCGCAGGGGCGCGTGGAGCAGGGGTATTCCGGCTTCGGCGAAGGGGTCGTCGACGGCACGTGCGTCGCGGGTCATGGCGCAGACGTCATGGCCTGTCGAGGCATAGTGGCGGCAGACGTCGAGCGCATACCGCTGGGCGCCCCCCATGGAGTTGCCGTGCACGAGGTGGATGAGTCTCATGGCCGTCGCCGCTGGATGGGGAGAGGTCAGTTTTTCGGAGTGAGCATCATCTTGATGTCGACGGCCGGCATGTGGAGGAACGAGCCGATGAGCTTGTCGACGAGCTTTCCCCGGTAGGTCACGATGCCCGCCTGGACTCCGGCCGAACTTATGAGCATTCCCTCGAATCCCGATTTGATGATCATCTCGTCGAAGAAGTTGACGAGCACGTTGCTCAGGGCCATGGCCACGGTGCGGGGCACCGACACGGAGGGATGGGTGTCCTTGAACGACATCACGAACGCCGAGTCCTTCAGGATGCGGTGGAGCTTGTTGGGGAATGAGAACGAGCGTGTGGTCTCGCCCAGGATGAGCACGTCGGCCGTCTTTACCTTGTTGTAGAGCACACGCGGGTGAATGGCGAGGGTGATGAGGGAGTCGCCGCAGAACTGGCGGGCGCTCTGCAGGGAGGAGATGTCGTTGTTGAGCAGCGTCACGGTGGCTCCGGAGGCTATGGCGGCCTTCGCGGCGGAGAGGCATTCCATTCCTTCGCCGATGATGAGCACTTCGCAGGGGTTGATGCCGGCCACTCCGGCGAGGAGTACTCCCTTGCCGCCGCCGAGGTAGGAAAGGTGTTCCTGGGCATAGAGGATGGCGGCGCGGCCGTCGATTTCGTTGACGATGTTGGCGAAGACGGGGTCGTCGTTCATCGAGTACACGTTGTCGAGGCATCCGCAGGTGATCCTGCGTTCGAGAAGCGTGCGGATCACTTCGGCGCGGAAGAGGTTGTCGCCCATCATGCAGAGCAGTGTGGAGCCGGGGCGCATCTTTTCGATGTCGGCGGCTACGAGGGGGGTGTACGAGAGCACTACATCGGCCTTGAGGGCGCTTTCGCGGTCGGTGATTTCCGCGCCGTATTCGGAGTAGGCGTCGTCGCTGAACGATATGTCGATGCCGGCTCCGGCCTCGATGCGCACGCTGAGCCCGGCGGATGTCAGCAGGCCGCAGGCTTCGGGGGTGAGGAGGAAGCGGGTCTCTTCGTCGTCGGCGTAGTTGGCGGTGACTCCGACGGTGATGTTGCCGTGCTGGTTGACGGGGGTGACGAGTTTCATTTCGGGTTCGAGTACGTGGGCATCGTTTCTGTCCATAACGTTAGAGGTGTATGATGGTGGGTTATTCTTTTACTTCTGTCATAAGCCGGAGGCCGCTTGCCGACTGCTTACGTTGCTTCAAATTTAGCATATCCCGCTGAAAAATGCAAATTTTTCGTGGTCGGGCTTCATGACTGACCGGTGTCCGGCGGCCTTATTTGGGAGTGATGGTGAAGGTAATGGTGCCCTTGGCGGTGCGGGTGTTGTTGGGGTCGAGGGGCTTCCAGCGCGCCTGGCGGGCGGCTGCCTCGCATGCGGCGCGGAGGCTGGCGTTGCCGCCGGAGGCTGTGGCGGAGGTGACGCGGCCGGATGAATTGACGGTGACCCTCACCGTAATCACGGTCTTGTTGCGCAGGCTCACTTTGGGGGCCGGGCAGCCTTCGAATTTCCATCCGTCGGAATTGCCGGCTATGCCGGTGGAGGTGCCCTGAGTGCCTGTGGCGGCGTCGCGGCCGTTGGGGGTGCCGTTGTCGGGGGAGAACGCCGAGGCGGTCTTCGACTGCACTTTCTGGAGTTCCTTGTCGGTGGCCGGGGGAGCCTCGCTCTTTACGGGCTGCGGCTTAGTCTGGGTCACGAGTTTCTCCTTCTGGGGGGCGGGCTTCGGGTTGTCGCCTTTCAGCACGGGGCTCGTGACTTTCGGGTCGGGCTCGGCCACCACTTCCGGAGCCCCCTGCTGGGCCGGGGCCGGTTCGGCGTGCTTTTCCGACTCGGGTTCGCCCGGGTCGACGAGGCGCGGCTCGATGAACTGCTCCTCTTCCTCCTCGTCGTCGACGGGGAGGGTCGCTATCTCCGGAGTCGAGGCTTCGGCCATGACCATGCGCGGCACCCCGATCCGTCCCCAGTAGAGGAAGATGAAGATAAGCAGGGCGGCGAGCGCGGTGATGCCTGCGGCAGTCAGGGAATCGCGTGAGGGTCCGTTGTTCTCTTTGTTCACTTTCGGGATTGTTTATTGGGGCGTTATCGACCGGGCTTTGGTGGCGAGCACCAGGCGGAGGTTGGAGCGGGCGGCCATGTCGAGCACCTCGACCACATCGCCGTAGGGCACGCGCTCGTCGGCGTAGAGCGCCACGGGGCGCAGCGAGTCGACGGCCTGTATGGCCGTGAGGCGCATTCCCAGGGAGTCGAGCGAGATGCGGTGGGCGATGCTGAGCACGCCGGTGGAGTCATTGCGGTCTTCGACGAGATAGATGTTCTTGAGTGAGTCGAGGTACACCTCGGTCGAAGGCTTGTCGGTGGAGCGTTCGCCGCTCTGGGGGAGGTTGACGTCGATGGCCGAAGGCACGATGAGCGTCGATGTCACCATGAAGAATATGAGCAGGAGGAAGATGACGTCGGTCATCGACGACATGGAGAACGTCTCCAGCGTCGGGAATTGGCGTTTAAGGGGCATAGGGATTAGGGTAATGGGGAGGGGCGGCTGCTGCCGCTCACGGGACTATGCTCCGGCGCTGGGCCGGGGGAGGGCTGGGGCGGAGAGGGGAGCGGCGGGGTCAGACGGGTTCGTTGAGGAGGTCCATGAACTCGATGCTGCGGGCTTCGAGCCGGGCCATTATGCGGTTGATGCGGGCCACGAGGTAGTTGTAGGCGAAGAGGGCGGCGATGCCCACGACCAGACCGGCCACCGTGGTGACGAGGGCCTGGTAGATGCCGCCGGAGAGGAGGGTGATGTTGGTGGCGGCTCCGGCCTTGGCCAGGGTGAAGAAGGCCTGTATCATGCCGACCACCGTGCCGAGGAATCCGAGCATGGGGGCTCCGGCGGCGGTGGTGGAGAGCCAGGGGAGGCCCTTGCCGAGATTGGCTATCTCAAGGTTGCCGGTGTTTTCGATGGCCGCGAGCACATCCTGCGTGGGGCGCCCGATGCGTTGCAGTCCCTTGAGGATGAGGCGCGAGTAGGGGGTGTCGGTATTCTTGCAGAGCTTTACGGCGCTTTCGAGGTCGGCCTCGTGCACATAGTCGCGGATGCGCTTCATGAATGTGGGGTCCTCGCGCATGGCGCGGTTGATGACGATGACGCGCTCCACGAACACGTAGATGGTCAGGAGCAGGAGCAGGGCCAGTGGAATCATGATGTAGCCGCCGTCCATGACGAGCGACCAGAAGCTAAGGGAATCCATTTCGGTTTAGAATGAGGGGATTTGGGATTTTGAATTGATATCCGGGTGCCGCTTACGGGCGGAGGCAGGCGAGGTACCGGCGGATGGTCTCTCCGATGCCGAGATAGAGGGCGTCGCAGATGAGGGCGTGCCCTATGCTCACTTCGTCAAGGCGGGGCAGAAGGCGGTGGAGGTAGGTGAGGTTCTCAAGGTTGAGGTCATGGCCCGCATTTAGGCCGATGCCGATCCGGTCGGCTTCGAGCGAGGCGGAGATGAAGGGGGCCACGGCTTTTTCGGGATCCTCGGGGTAGCGGTCGGCGTAGGGTTTGGTGTAGAGTTCCACTCGGTCGGCGCCCACTTCCTTGGCGGCGCGCACCTGCGCCGGGTCGGCATCGATGAATATCGACACCCTCACGCCTGCGGCGCGCAGGCGCGAGCACACGCCGCGTAGGAATTCGGCGTTGGCGGGCACGTCCCATCCCGAGTCGGAGGTCAGCTGGCCGGGAAGGTCGGGCACGAGAGTGGCCTGAGCGGGGCGCACCTCCTCCACGAGCTTCAGAAAGTCCTCCGAAGGATACCCTTCGATGTTGAATTCCGTGGTGACTGCCTTCTTGAGGTCGTAGACGTCGGAGCGGCGGATATGGCGTTCGTCGGGGCGGGGATGCACTGTGATGCCTTCGGCTCCGAGGGCCTCGCAGTCGCGCGCGAATCGCACCACGTCGGGATTGTTTTCACCACGTGCGTTGCGCAGAGTGGCTATTTTATTGATGTTGACGCTTAGTCTGGTCATATTATCTTGGTTGTGTTATGCACCGGAATGCTGGGTTGTCGGTTATATTGATATGGCGGGGGAGGCCGGAGGCTACGAATATTGTGGAAGATTTGGAAAATCTGGCACAATATTTGTAACTTAGCGTTCTGAAAGCGCGGCAGCCGTATCCCGGCAGGCGGATGTGCCGTGCGACGGGGACGTCCTGAGGCGGCTCCGCTATAAAATGCAAAATTAATAAATTTTCCGATTATAGAGCCTATGACAGCCAAAGATGTACTTTCAGTAGCCAAGAACATGCCGGCGTTGCGCACCGTTGATGCGTCGATGCCGTTGCTGGAGGTGCTTCCGGCGTTGCTTGACGCGCCGGGGCGCCTGCTCGGTGTGGCTGACCATGGAGGGGAGGCCTTGGGCACTATCGACGAAATCTCTCTTCTTGAGGGCCTGGGGCGCCTGATAGCCGAGCGTGACGACAGCTCGGTGCTGATGGTGGAGTGCGCTCCGCAGGACTACAGCGCGTCGCTGCTGGCACGCGCCGTGGAGGATGCCGACGCGCATATAGTGGACCTCATATCCCATCCGGCTGCCGACGGGCAGCTGCACGTGACGCTGCGGGTGCGGACGCTGAATCCGACGGCGGCCGTCCACAGTCTGGAGCGTTACGGCTTCCGCGTGATAGAGACGTCGGCCCATGAGGAGGATTCCGATGCGGCTCTTCTGTCGGAGCGGCTGGCGTCGCTGCAGGCGTTGCTCAGCGTATAGTGGCGTCCCGGGCCGGAGGTGCCATATGCGCCCCTCGGGCGGCCGGCTGATGCGGCGAAAGCATAGTCATTGAAATGAAAAAAGGCTTCATCCACGTGGATGAAGCCTTTTTATCATTTATCATGCCGCTGTCATTTGTCATAGCGGGCGAAATCGGCGCGGAGCATGTCGCCGGTCTCGATGAATGCCTGGTGAAGGGCATAGCATGCGTAGAGGTTGTGGGGCGTGTGGCCGCCGTTCTTCTCGGCGAGCTTGACGTAGTCCCAGAGGAGTTCGCGGTAGGCGGGATGGGCGCAGTTCTCGATGATGGTCTCGGCGCGCTGGCGCGGGTCCTTGCCGCGGAGGTCGGCCACACCCTGCTCGGTGACGAGCACCTTTACGGAATGTTCGCTGTGGTCCACGTGGCTCACCATCGGCACGATGGCCGAGATCTGACCGTTCTTCTGTGTGGAGGGGCAGCTGAAGATGGAAAGGTAGGCGTTGCGGCAGAAGTCGGCCGAGCCGCCGATGCCGTTCATCATCTTGGAGCCGAGCACGTGTGTGGAGTTGACGTTGCCGAAGATGTCGGCTTCGAGGGCCGTGTTCATGGCGATGAGGCCGAGTCGGCGCACCACTTCGGGGCTGTTGGAGATTTCGCCGGGACGCATCAGGATCTTGTTGCGGAAGAAATCGATGTTGTCCATGAAGTGGAGCATGGCGTCGTCGGAGAATGTGAGGGCGCATGTGGAGGCGAATTTGCACTTGCCTTCCTCCATGAGGGTCATCACTGCGTCCTGGATGACTTCGGTGTACATCTCGAACTGCGGGATGTCCGGGTTCTCGCCCAGGCCGTAGAGCACCGCGTTGGCCACATTGCCCACTCCCGACTGGATGGGGAGGAATTCCTTGGGCATCTTGCCGGTGCGCAGTTGCTCGGCGAGGAATCCGCAGACGTTGGCGCCGATGCGCTCGGTGATTTCGTCGGAAGCGGTGAAGGGCTTGATGCTCTCCGATGCGTTGGAGGGCACGATGCCGATGACCTTGGCGGGATCGATGCGGATCACGGTGCTGCCGATGCGGTCGGAGGGCTTATAGATGGGGATTTCGCGACGGTGAGGGGGATCCAGGGGCACGTAGTTGTCGTGGAATCCGCGGAAGGAGGTCTTATAGTAGGAGCTGTACTCGATGATTACTTTCTTGGCCATCATGGCGAGCGTCGGGGTCATGCCGAGGCCTGCGCCGAGGATGAATTCTCCGTTGGGGCTCATCTCAGTCACTTCGATTACGGCTACGTCGATGTCACCGTAGAAGCCGTAGCGCAGATCCTGCGACACGTGGCTCAGGTGGGTGTCGAAGTAGTGCATGCCGCCGCGGTTGGCCAGCTTGCGGGCGTCAGGATGGCTCTGATAGGGCGTACGGATGCCGATTGCGTCGGCGCGTGCGAGTTCACCGTCGACATGGTCGTTGGTGGAAGCTCCTGTGAAGAGGTTGATTTTGAAAGGCTCCCCTTTCTCGTGAAGCTCTCTGGCGCGCTTGGCCAGGGCCACTGTTACAACTTTCGGGGTTCCGGAGGCGGTAAAGCCCGAGAACCCTACATTATCGCCATTTTTAATGTACGAGGCGGCTTCTTCTGCCGAAATAAAAGGGATACTCATTTGTTGCGGTTAGTTTTTTATGGTATTTTTGCAAAAGTAATAACAATATCTGAATTGACTCTCATGATTGACCCGTTTTTTTTGCCGAATAACGATAAAAATTGCACTGACTCCCCGAAAGTGCGCATTGAAACCTACGGATGCCAGATGAATGTGGCGGATTCCGAGGTGGTGGCGGCGCAGATGCAGCTGGCCGGCTATGACCTTACGGAGGAGGACTCCGAGGCCGACGCCGTGATCATCAATACCTGCTCCATCCGCGACAACGCCGAGCAGAAAATCCATTCGCGCCTCAATTTCTGGAATGCACGGCGCCGCAAGACGGGGCATCCGCGTGTGGTGGGCGTGATCGGGTGCATGGCCGAGCGCCTTAAGGAGAAGCTGGCCGACGACTACGGGGTCAATCTCGTGGCCGGGCCCGACGCATATCTCGACATCCCCAATCTCGTGGCCGCCGCCGAACGGGGGGAGCGCGCCATCAACACCGTGCTCTCCACGACGGAGACCTACCGCGACGTCATGCCCCGCCGCATGGGGCCCAACCGGGTGTCGGGGTTCGTGTCGATCATGCGCGGGTGCAACAATTTCTGCTCTTACTGCATCGTGCCCTACACACGCGGCCGCGAGCGTTCGCGTGAGCCGGAGAGCATCCTGCGCGAGGTGGCCGACCTGCGTCAGCGCGGGTTCAGGGAGGTGACGCTGCTGGGTCAGAACGTCAACAGCTACCGCCACGAGAACCCGGCCACAGGGGCCGTCACCGATTTCCCGGCGCTGCTCGCCATGGTGGCCGAAAGCGCCCCGGACATGCGTGTGCGCTTCACGACGTCACACCCCAAGGATATGAGCGACGCCACGCTGGAGGCCATGGCCGCCCATCCCAACATAGCCCGGCAGGTGCATCTGCCCGTGCAGAGCGGCAGCGACAAGGTGCTCAGGCTGATGAACCGCAAGTACACGCGCCAGTGGTATCTCGACCGCGTGGCCGCCATACGCCGCATCGTGCCCGACGCCGGAATATCGACCGATGTCTTCACGGGCTTCCACGACGAGACCGAGGAGGATTTCCTTGAGACGCTGTCGCTTATGGAGGAGGTAGGCTTCGATTCCTCGTTCATGTTCAAGTACAGCGAGCGCCCCGGCACCTTCGCCTCGGAGCATCTGCCCGACAATGTGCCGGAGGAAGTGAAGATCGAACGCCTCAACCGCATGATAGCCCTGCAGAACGAGCTTTCCCTGCGCTCCAACCTCAAGGATGTGGGCAAGGAGTTCGAGGTGCTCGTGGAGGGGCGCTCGAAGCGCAGCGCCGACGAGCTGTGCGGCCGCACGTCGCAGAACAAGATGGTGGTCTTCCCCTCATCGGGGGAGAAGCCCGGCGACATGGTGCGCGTCAGCATCGACTCCGCCACGTCCGCCACTCTTCTCGGACACCATATCGGCCTCTGAGCCGGACTGACCCCCGGTGATTCCGGGATGACAACGACAACTTTTCCTAAAATATCATAGAAATGACAAAGATCGGATCTGTATTCACTCCTTCGGCACGCAAGGCCCTTCTGCTGGGCAGCGGCGAGCTCGGCAAGGAGGTAGCCCTTGAATTGATGCGCCTCGGCGTGGAAGTGATAGCCTGCGACCGCTATCCCAATGCCCCGGCAATGCAGGTGGCCCACCGCAGCCATGTGCTCAATATGCTCGACCCGGTGGAGCTCCGCCGCGTGATAGAGCTTGAGAAACCTGACCACATCATCCCTGAGATCGAGGCCATCGCCACTCCCGTGCTCTTGGAGCTTGAGAAGGAGGGCTACAACGTCACTCCGACGGCCAACGCCGCATGGCTTACGATGAACCGCGAGGGAATCCGCCGTCTCGCCGCCGAGAAGCTCGGGCTGCCTACATCCCCCTACCGCTTCGCGTCGACCCGCGAGGAGTTCGATGCCGCGGTTAAGGAAATCGGATTCCCGTGCGTGATAAAGCCCGTGATGTCCAGCTCGGGCCACGGCCAGAGCGTGGCCCGCTCCGAGGCTGACCTCGACGCTTCCTGGCGCGAGGCCCAGGAGGGGGGACGCGCCGGCGCGGGCCGCGTGATCGTGGAAGGATTCGTCGACTTCGACTACGAAATCACGCTCCTGACGCTGCGCACCGTGAGCGGCACCGTATTCTGTGAGCCGGTGGGCCATATCCAGGTCAACGGCGACTACCGCTATTCCTGGCAGCCCCAGCCCATGTCGGCGAAAGCCCTTGAGGAGGCAAAGCGCATAGCTGCGGCTATCACCGAGGCCCTCGGCGGCTACGGCATTTTCGGCGTGGAGCTTTTCGTGAAGGGGGACAAGGTCATCTTCAGTGAGGTTTCGCCGCGTCCGCACGACACTGGCATGGTGACGATGATTTCTCAGGACCGGAGTGAATTCGGCCTCCACGCCCGCGCTCTGCTCGGTCTGCCCGTGCCTGAGATACGCTTCTTCGGTCCCTCGGCGTCAAGGGCCGTGGTGGTGGAAGGAGACACCGATGAAGTGGTGTTCGACAATCTTGAGGAGGTGCTTTCCGAGCCCGGTACCGACATGCGTATCTTCGGCAAGCCCGAAGTACACGGCCATCGCCGCATGGCCGTCATCCTCGCCACGGCCGACACCGTGGAGGAGGCCCGCGCCAAGGCCGACCGCGCCTACGACCGTCTGGTGACCCGCCTGAAATGAGCAGGCCCAACATATGTGCAAGTGAAAGAAGAGGCTGTGCCGTAATTAAGATTTACGGCGCAGCCTCCTCAGTAAGAGGGTGATTGCCTACTCTTCCGCTTTACTCCCTCTTTCGCCGGCGTGATAAGATTATACTCAATAAGGAGTATGATGGGATAGTAAAATGAGGGCTCAGAGGATATATTGAACATATCTTTAAATATTTTACCTTTTTTTGAGTATTGTGGAGCTAATGCAACATAGCTAATTTTGCAGCCGTAAAAGAAAACCGCAATTGAAAACGACCTCCATGAAACGATCATTGATACCCTCGATAGTCCTGATGTCTGGGGCTGCATGCGCCAATGCCGCAAATATGGATGCTCCCGCCATCTTTACGCAGGAAGACAGTGTGGCACTCTCAACGGCGAAGAAGAAAATCTCAGCCTGGGAGCGTCTGCATATCGGAGGTTACGGCGAGGTGGCTATGTCGAGAAACTTCTATAGCGACAATTATCTGCGCTATACCGTGCCGGAACGTTATGCCGGGGGTAGCCACGGGCGTTTTGACCTGCCCCACGTCGTGATATATCTCGGTTATGACTTCGGAAAAGGTTGGTCGTTTGCCTCTGAAATAGAATTTGAACATGGAGGGTTGGAATCGGCGGTTGAGATTGAGACCGAAGAAGCGGGAGAATATGAAACCGAGGTGGAACGCGGTGGCGAAGTAGCGTTGGAACAATTCTATATCCAGAAAGAATTCTTTCCGCAACTTAAGCTGAGGGCCGGTATGCAGGTGGTGCCTGTAGGTGCGACCAACGCTCACCATGAACCCAATCAATTCTTCGGAGTATACAGACCTGAAGGGGAAAACACAATCATGCCCTGCACATGGCATGAGATCGGCATATCGCTGAGCGGACGCGCCGGTAAGTGGGGATACTTCGCGATGTTTCTTCCCGGACTTGATTCCGAACGTTTCGGCAATCAGACATGGATTCATGACGGTTCGGCATCACCCTTTGAATTCAAGATCGCAAACAACTACGCCTTTGCCGGCCGTGTCGACAATTATAGTGTCAAGGGTCTACGCATAGGTGTGAGCGGATATGTAGGAAATTCTTTCCGTAACACGCTATATCCCACGTCATCCGAGAAAAATGACGGCATCAGAGGCACCGTCACCATTTTATCGGCCGACCTAAAGTATGAAGGATACAATTGGCTCGTCAGAGGAGGTATAGACTGGGGACATCTCGGAGATGCCGCGCACATCAGTAAATTCAATATCTCAATGTCGAAGAACTCTACGTCCAAACGCCAGGAGGTCGCATCCGATGCTGTAGCGGCGGGAATAGAAGCCGGGTATGATATTTTCGGCATTATTCCAAAGATGCGGAATAAAAACCAGAAATTCTATATTTTCGGCAGATATGATTATTATGATTCGATGGCGAAGATGGAAAGTTCGACACCCTTGGAATGGTGTGGACGTCAAAAGGTAACGGCAGGTATAAACTGGATGCCTATTCCCCAGATTATCGTAAAGGCGGATTATACCTACGGCATTCTTGCAAAAAAATACAATAACGAACCTGCCGTCAACCTGGGTATCGCATATGTCGGATGGTTCAAGTAACCATTGGGTGTTGCAAAGTTAGAAATTATAATCAATATACTTTATGAAACTGAAGATCTATCTTGTCGCATGCCTCGCTGGTATTATGGCTGCCGGCTGCAACGACGACATTAATGAGACTGCCGACGACGACAATATGTCGGCAAAAGAGAAAGCCCTTCAAGCGGCGACACGTGATTATGTAGACTATACGGTGTTGCCTACTTATCAGGCTATGGCGGACGCGGCTATCGAAATGCGTGATTTCTGCCATACTATGCAGGATAATTTCGAACAGGGTACACTCACAAGTACCGATATCAAGAAAGCGGGCGATGCCTGGAAACTGGCGCGTAAAAATTGGGAATTGAGCGAGGCTTTCCTTTACGGCCCGGCGGCCAACCATAATATAGACCCCCATATCGACTCATGGCCTCTCGACAAGGCTGCCATGGACAACCTCCTCGTACAGATCCGCAACGGCAATCCATGGTCACTTGAAAACAACGGCGGCTATGGTCTTATCGGATTCCATGCGGTTGAGTATATGCTTTTTGAACTTAGCGATGATGAGAATACTTCACTCGTACACTCCACTGCGTACACTCCCGAAGAACTGGAATATCTCGTTGCGGTAGCCGATGACCTTTGCCAGCAGTGCGTATGTCTTGAGGCTTGCTGGGCAGGAACCGACAATCTGAATGAACGCAAACAGGAGATACTTGAGGACGCAGAACTTGATTACGGTGAAAGCTATGGATGGGAAATGAAGAATGCCGGAAGTCCTGGGTCCCGTTTCAAGACCTACCAGGAGGCTGCCGAAGAGATTCTGCAGGGCTGTATCGACATTGCCGACGAGGTCGGCAACACCAAGATCGGTCGTCCGCATATGGGTTCTACCACAGAGGATAAGAATTATATAGAATCCCCTTATTCTCTCAACTCCATAGAGGATTTCGCTGACAATATCCGCTCGGTTAAGAACGCATACCTCGGCTCACGCGGCAATTCGGTGAGCGATTACGTGAAGAGTGTCGACAACGACACCGACGCAGCCGTGCGCCGCGCGATAGATGATGCCATCACTGCAATCGAACTGATTCAGGAACCTTTCGCCAAGTATGCCACCGGCAGCGAGAGCGAAGCCGCCATGAAGGCTGCCGGATCTACACTCGTCGAAGCCCTTGAGGACGCTATGGCAGTTGTCGCAGGAAGATAACCCCGTAACCTTAATTTCCTCCATGCCCTTAAAAGCAGTTATGAATTTTAGATACTTGTACTACCTCCCGTCGCTGGCCCTCGTGCTGGCGATGGGAGCCTGTGCCGATGAGAAAATCACGGATGAGGAAAGGACTCCGGTGAATGAACTCCCCGAATGGTTCTATGCCGGAGGCGAGCTCGGCACGACCCTCCTCAGCACCACCAACGCATACGAACAACCCGCTCCCGCCGTGGAGAGGGCAGGACTGTACCAGAGTTTCAAGAATGGCGAGGCTCTCTTCGAGAAACCATTCATGGCAAACCGCGACGGTGTCCGCGGAGGGTTGGGACCGGTCTATATACGCACGTCGTGCACTCACTGTCACCCGAACTATGGCCACGGCACACGGGTGCACGAGGGGAGCTTCAATACCAATGAAATAGGCAACGGATGTCTGCTCGTGGTGTATGACCCGGCGACTGATGCCTATGTCTCATGGCTTGCCGGCATGCCCCAGGGCCATGCAGTGGCTCCCTTCAAAGCCCCGATTGACGAATCCAAAGTCAAAGTGCATTGGATGAATGCTGTCGACGACTGGAACAACACCTTCGCCGACGGTGAATCATATGAGTTGCAGTATCCGCAGGTAACGGTGCCCGCAGATGCAATATACGTCGTCAACCGTGGCTATCAGCTCCCGGGCGCATATGAAGTGAAACTCGAATCGACCATCGGTATCTACGGCACAGGCCTGCTTGATGCCATCACCGAAGAGGATATACTCGCGCAATACCGTCTTGAGGAGAACGATGGATTCATGGTCAACGGATTCAATCCGGCTTTCTACAGTAATGGAGAGTGGCAGTCCATGTACGCCAATTCCCTCCAGGGGGACGGCACAGGATACGTGCGCCGTTACACCTATGCGCTATCCCGTGGTCCGCTTCAGGATGCCGCCGGAGCCAATGCTATCTGGAACATAACCAACGTCACCCGTTCAGACCGCCGCTACCACTATCTTGACGCTGCGGGAACATATGCGCTCTATTCATCGAAGGACCCTGAGGTACAAGCCGGTTTCGAAGAATATGTCAGCCGTATTGACCCGGACCATAGACATCCTTCATATTGGACAGGTACTCTTGAGGACCGCATCATGGCTTATCTCACCGACAAAGAACTGGATGTGGAGATGACGGATGACGAATACACCGACCTTATGGTGTGGCATCGCGGTCTGGCAGTACCTGCCGTCCGTAATGTGGATGATCCCGATGTGGTCCGCGGCAAGCAACTGTTCAGCGAGATAGGTTGCGACTATTGTCATCGTCCGTGCTGGACGACGGGACCCGACAATATAGTTGATCCGGCAAAATTCTTCAAAGGGAACGAACTTCCGCGATTCCCCTACCAGAAGATCTGGCCATATACCGATATGGTACAACATAAGCTGCTTATGGCTAATGATATACGTGGCGGATGGTGTCGTACGACACCTCTTTGGGGACGTGGTTTACACCAGAAGATCACCGGTAGTCCTACTGCCGACCGTATGCACGACTGTCGTGCCCGCACCACGATGGAAGCCATCATGTGGCACGGTTTCTCTCCGCAGAGCGACGCACGCTACTCGGTAGAGAAATTCCGGGACCTGCCGAAAGCGGACCGCGACGCAGTTATAAAATTCGTAGATGCCATATGATGCGACATCCCTTCACTCTACTTATACATATTGCCCTGGTCATTATCGTGACCGGGGCAATTGTCACTCATTTCGCCGGCATACAGGGTACAATGACCCTGTATACCGGCGAAACCCCTACCGATAGTTTTGAAGTCAAGTCAGGTCCTGCCGACGGACATATGCCATTCGCTGTCAGCCTCGAAAAAGTCGATATTGACTATTATCCCGGCACCAAGACCCCGATGGACTTTAAAAGCTGTCTGAATATCGGAGGAGAATACGTGACTATATCCATGAACCATGTCGCAGAGATACGCAACTGGAGATTCTATCAGACCGGAATCGGCGACGGCTCTTCGACCGTCTCCATAAGCCACGATCCCTGGGGGATAGGGATAACCTACACAGGATATGCCTTGCTTGGGATAGGGATGATAGGATTCTTTTTCCAGAGAAATACTCCGTGGCGTGCCCTTCTGCGCAGTTGCAAAGGGGTTTCCGCCACCGTATTGATCGGCATATGCACAACCGTCGACCTGCAGGGAGCCTCCCTCCCGGCGATGCAGCGGCCGCTGGCGGCAAACCTCGGTAAAGCATATGTCTATTGGAACGACAGGATATGCCCTATGCAGACCATGGCATTCGACGTAACCAGGAGTCTATACGGGGCGGAAAGCTATAAGGGAATGACTCCTGAACAGGTGTTATCGGGCTGGTTGTTCTACTTTGATGAATGGTACCGTGACTATCT
Source organism: Bacteroides sp. (assembly GCA_014802425.1). GTDB lineage: Bacteria > Bacteroidota > Bacteroidia > Bacteroidales > Muribaculaceae > Lepagella. Next base: position 21,009 of record JAAVCH010000020.1, on the reverse strand, counting down.
CAGCGAGTTTCCCGCAACAGCTGCGCTGCCTGATGAGACGAAAACTAAACGTGATAAGAAAACCGTCGAGAGAATCGGGCTTATACAATGGCTCGGGACCGGCGAGGCATTCAGGATATATCCCTATAGGTCGGAATCCGGAAATATGGAATGGCTTTCTCTGACAGGGAGACGTCCGGCGGGGATGAGTCTTGACCAATGGACGTTCATGCAGACGACAATGCCCCGAATGAAAGAGTCGCTGCTCGCGGGAAAGAACATCAAAGCCGACGAAGAGCTTCATCATTTGAAATCCGGACAGCAGAGATACGCCGGTACGGACATCCTGCCGTCTGCCGGGAAAATGAATGCAGAGAGAGTATATAACAAGTATGCACGTCCCTCGATAGCCGGTGGATTGGCAATCGCTTGCGGACTGTTCCTCCTGTTCTTATCCCTGCGCCGTGAAGGATCTGCCAGATGGGTAAACCTACTTACGGACATATTGTCATGGGGTATGCTTATCTATATAGCCGCCGTTATGGGAATATTGTGGTGGATAAGCGGACATATACCGCTCTCCAACGGTCCGGAGACAATGCTCTTCACCGGTTTGACAGCCCTTATCGGCGTATGCATCGTCAGAAGGAACATGACAGTGAAAGGGTGTCTGTGCACGGTAGGGGGGATAGCGCTGCTGGTGGCGGCGATGGGAGGAAGGACTCCACGTATAGGGATGCTTATGCCGGTACTGGCAAGTCCGCTCCTTTCGATCCATGTGCTTCTCGTTATGACCTCATATGTGCTCTTCATGCTTATGGCATTGCTGTCTGCCGTGGGACTATGTTCCAGATCTAACGAGAGGATAGAGAATATATCTGTCACTAACCGTCTTATACTGACTCCTGCCGTATGCCTGTTGGGAGCCGGCATATTTATCGGTGCCGTCTGGGCCAACCAATCGTGGGGACGATACTGGGGATGGGATCCTAAGGAGACCTGCGCACTGGTAACATGGATGATATATGCAGTCCCGATGCACTGGGGATGTCGGAGAATGGCATGTTTCCGCCAGCCGAAGATATTGCATATCTATCTCCTGGGGGCTATCCTAAGTGTGGCATTCACTTATTTCGGTGCCAATTATCTGCTTCCCGGCCTACATTCCTACGCATGATCCGGGACCGACATGCGTGATATGTGCCTGAAATAAGCCGGCACAGCATATGTGCAAGTGAAAAAAGCAAGAGGACGTTGTCACAACGTCCTCTTGCCTTAACTAACTAAGTAATAACTAAGACCAACATAATCGGCCATACATGCAATCACTTGCCCGTTTGTCCGATTGTCTCTTTTGGGCTTAATAAAAGAGACTGTCGATTCTTACATTCTTATTTTAACCTTTTACTTAATATTGTTTTTTTTCAGCCGGTAATTTCGGGTAAGTGTCTTACCGGCGGTGATGGATGATTTCGTTTCGGGATGTGGATTGCAGTAGTCCCTATGAACCGGTTGGTGATTTCGTTTGATGTTCAGTGGTTTCGCACGGCGGCAAGTCTTGAATCCGCATAATATTGGTGTTGCTGTATTGTCTTCAGTCATGATTATTAGTGTCTCTTTATAAGAGATGCCTACCGGGGGACAAGTGGATGAGCCTTAGGGAGTAAGATATATTAAAGGAGGGGAGTTTAACAATTTTTCACTATAATCGGAAGCCGGAATCCCTCATAGCAGCCGATGGAATTGACCATACGCGGCGGAGTTGTCAAGATATATTTGTAAAATGTAGGGAATAATTTGCAGTAATCCGAAAAATACTTTAACTTTGCAGTTGAATTAAGTATCTCTTATAAAGAGATTTGTGCCGCGTAGCGGTGTGATATTCCGGAGTATCGGAGTGATATCGCACCGCTACGCGGCGCATTTATGGCGGGGTTGGATTACGGGAAACACGCACCGATGACCCGCTACGCGGGCGCATCGATACGTGCCTAACGCATATCCCCGCTATGCGGGGGCGCGGCGGGGCTGGGGAGTGCGGTGGATCGTGTGGTGATAAGTGAGGCGGGAAGTGTTGGGACAGACCGGAGCGGAGGCGCGGCAGGGGCGCTTGTGAGAATTATGGAGGGGGAGGAGTGCGGAGTCGAAAAAATTTCGTAATTTTGTAATCCGTTATGAAATACGGTTTCGACAACGAAAAATATCTTAAGACCCAGTCCGAACACATCCGCGAGCGAATCGCTAAGTTCGGCAACAAGCTCTACCTCGAATTAGGAGGAAAGTTATTCGACGATCATCACGCCAGCCGAGTGCTCCCCGGTTTCCAGCCCGACAGCAAGCTGCGCATGCTGAGCCATCTTGCCGACCAGGCCGAGATAGTCATCGTCATCAGTGCCCTTGACATCGAGAAGAACAAAGTCCGCACCGACCTCGGCATCACCTACGACATGGATGTGCTGCGCCTGCGCGATGAGTTCCAGAAGCGTGGTTTCATGGTGTCGTCGGTGGTCATCACCCACTACAACGGCCAGAGCAGCGCCGACGCCTACCGCCGCAAGCTTGAGAACCTCGGCATCCGGACATTCGTACACTACACCATCGACGGCTATCCCAACAATGTGGCCCTCATCGATTCCGACGAGGGATTCGGCCGCAACGACTATGTGGAGACCACGCGTCCGCTCGTGATCGTGACGGCGCCCGGCCCCGGAAGCGGCAAGATGGCCGTCTGCCTCAGCCAGCTCTACAACGAGAACAAGCGCGGCGTCAAGGCCGGCTACGCCAAGTTCGAGACTTTCCCCGTCTGGAGCCTCCCGCTCCGCCATCCGGTCAACATCGCCTATGAGGCGGCCACTGCCGACCTCAACGACATCAACATGATCGACCCCTTCCATCTCGACGCCTACGGCAAGACAGCCATCAACTACAACCGCGACATCGAGATCTTCCCTGTGCTCAACGCCCTCTTCGAGGGTATCTACGGCGAGAATCCCTATAAGTCGCCGACGGATATGGGTGTCAACATGGTGGGATTCTGCATCAGCGACGACACCGTCTGCCGCGAGGCGTCACGACAGGAGATAATCCGCCGCTATTTCAAGGCCCTCAACGATTTCGCCTCGGGCGCCGACAATGAAAAAGAGGTCAACAAGATCTCCCTGCTCTTCAAGCAGGCGGGGATCAGCCCTGACTACCGTCTGCCGGTCGTGGCGGCCCGCGAGCGGGCGAAGGGTACGGGTGTGCCCTGTTCGGCCATAGAGCTGAACGACGGCACGGTCATCACCGCCGAGTCGGGCGACCTGCTCGGAAGCAGCTCGGCGCTGTTGCTCAACGCCGTGAAGCATCTCGCCGGCATCGACCATGACCTGAAGCTTATCCCGCAGTCGCTCATCGAGCCGGTGCAGAACACCAAGACCTCCTATCTCCACAGCCGCAATCCGCGCCTGCACACCGACGAGGTGCTTGTGGCCCTCTCCGTGCTCAGCCCGCAGGACGAGGCGTGCCGCCGGGCCCTGGAGGTTCTCCCGATGCTCGACGGCGCCCAGATGCACTCCACCGAGATGCTAGGCGAAGTCGACCACAAGATATTCAAAAAGCTCGGCGTAGGCCTCACCTGCGATCCCGCCAAGAAGCGCCGCCACCACGGTGCCCCCGAAGAGTAAGCCAACTGTCACGCCGTAAGTCCGGCTTATCCATAACTGTCCCTGACAGGATGCGGCCTCCCGAAATTTTATGTTTCGGGAGGTTAGTTTTTTTTCGGGTGAGGGGTCATATGGGTGTATGACGATGAAAGACGCTATGGAACAGCTTTTCCGGAGGCATTATACCGCTATGTTTCGGCTCGCGATGCTGATCCTTCACGATGAGGATACGGCCCGGGATGTCGTGCATGATGTCTTCGAGGCTCTGCTTGCGGCAGGAAAGCCGGATGCTTCGGAAGCATATCTCATGACAGCTGTGCGTAACCGGTGCCTGAAGTATATCCGGAGTCTTTCCGCAGAGGCCCGCATGAAGGCGGTGTATTACGTAAGTGAACTTGAAATCGCCGATGGAGGCTGGCCTGATGAAGCCACAGTCGGGATGATTCGGACCGTAATCGCCAACGACCTGAGCGCAGCCTGCCGGAGGGTGGTCAATCTGAGGTTTACGGAGGGAAAGACCTATGAGGAGATAGCCCGGACGCTGAATATAAGCAAAGTCGCTGTCTATAAGCATCTGCGTCGTGCAATTGATGTATTACGCGAAAAACTCTCTCAGAATGGATAAAATCGACAGGCTTCTCGATGCCATGGAGCATCCCGGACGCTACACCACGGCGGAGATGGAGACGATGCTGCGTGACCCTGAGATAAGGGAAACGCTTGATCTGCTTGCCAGGACAAAGTCGAGCCTCGTGAACCCCGGGACTCCGGACGTGGAGGAGGAATGGAAAAGGTTTGAACGGAAACACGGGGATATCGGAGAGTCGTACGGTGTCCGGACGGCGGGCCGATTCCCCCGGAGTGTGGCGGCCGTCGTCGTCGGCATAATTTCCCTGACGGCAGTGGGGGCGATGGTGGGTGTGGGAATCCATACCTTCAGGAATCGGGAAACCCCAGGCCCCGGGTCGGAGGATATCGCCCGGGGGGCCGTCACTTTCCGCCATGCCGATACCGTCCGGTCGATCGGGGTCAGGGATGGAATGACACGGGAGCCGGTGGTCTTTGACAATGAGACCCTGGAGAACGTCATCACCCGTATCGCCGCTTATTATGACTGTCAGGTAGTGTTTGAGAGCGAGGCGGCGAAATCACTGCGCCTTTATTTCCGGTGGGATCCTGCGATGAGGGTGGAGGAAGTGGTGGAAAGTCTCGACAATTTCGGTAGGATACATCTCGAACTCCGGGGCACGGTAATTACGGTAATTAAGGTGGACTGACGATATGAAACGAATTCTCCTACTGTTGACGGCCCTTATCGCGGTGCTTGCCGTAGAGGGCGCCATGTTCTCTTACCGGTTTGTTTCGGTCCCTCTGCCGAAGGCGATTCAGAAAATCATCGGTGAGCATCCCTCGGTCGACATCAACTTCATCTACGACGAACTGGAAAACTACCGCACGAGCGCCACCGTCAATGCCGACAACGCATACGATGCATTGCGCCAGCTCGTGGGGCTGAATCCCGTCACGGTGACCAAGTCAAAGGGCACGTATTATATAGAGGCCCTGCAGCGCGGGAAGTATGTGTACAGCGGCAGGGCTGTCGGAAGCGATGGAGTGCCGGTGGAGGCCGCGACCGTCATGTTGCTTGCTCCGAAAGATTCGACGGTGCTGACATACGGTGTCACTGACGGGGAAGGCCGATTCTCCATACCATGCGATATGCGCGGAGTCATCGCAAAACTCACATGCGTAGGATACAGGACCACCTGGCGCCACGCTGATTCTTTCAATTTCGGCACAATCGCCATGCCGGAACGGGTCATTACGTTGGGACATGTCACGGTCGATGGTGCCGGTTCATTGCTATATCCCGACAAATCCGTCTACATGCCTTCCGCAAAGCAGAAGAGGGCGGCCCAGACCGCCCGCGACCTGATCATCAGGATGGGTATCCCTCAACTGAAGGTAGGTGACGGGACAAAGACCGCTATCGGCCGGTCGGTGGATTACTTCATCGATTTCATGCCGGCGACCTCCGGGGAACTCGAGGGAATGAGGATGGAGGACGTGAAACGCGTCGAATACTACGATTATCCTTCCGACCCGCGGTTTCAGGGAAAGGCCCATGTGATTAATTTCATAATGCAGAAGTATGAATACGGCGGTTACGTCAAGGGAGTCTATTATGATAATTTCGTGATATCCCGTCAGTTCAACGGATATGCGAAGACCCAGTACAGGAGAATGACCTTTGACTGGGCCGGTGGAGTCTACTATAGCAGCGACAGGAAAAATTACGAGAATACGGTGGAGACCTTCCGGCTCCCGCAGACGGATGGTACGGTGCGCGAATTTGAGAGGACTTCGGAGGTGAGCGGCAACAGGAAACTGAACCATTCATGCTGGACTTCGGTAAAAGCCCTGTATGCCACCGACAGGATGGCCATAAGCAATATGGCTACAGTCGATTTCGACCGTACGCCGGAGCATGTCACGGACGGAACGGTGATTTATTCCGACCAAGAAACGACAGTGTCGGCCGGCTACGGCAAGCGAAAGTCTAGCCGCGTGAATTCCTTCGTCTATAACGGGAATTACCACTTTTATCTTCCACATGGAGATTACCTTACTTTTGACCCTTATTACGCTTATACGCATACTAACCAGCACTCCTCCTATGGCGAGGCCGGGATGGAAAAGATACCGAACGGGGCCTATGATGACTCTCATGAAGTCAACGGAGCATTCTCATATGTGCATTCGTTTGGAAGCAGGGGTACGCTTAAGGCGAGTTTAGAAGCTGACATGGTGCATAATATGACCCGTTACTCCGGCTCGTCCACCATATCCGACAAAGCCAAGACCTCGCGTCTCGGTCCCACTCTCACCTACAGTTATGCCGGAGGCAAGTTTTACGGCACTCTCGAACTGGGCATGTTGTGGGATAAGTCGAAATACGGCGGTGTGGAAGAGTCTTCGGCGGCACCCCGCGTCAATCTTTCAGCTCAATATGCCTTCAATAACAGGAACTCCCTATCGGTTGACTTCAACTACGGTAAATCCATCCCGGCGACAGGGTATCGCAGTGCCGCCATCGTGCAGGAATATCCGCTCATGAGATATACGGGTAATCCATCGGTTGTGCCCTATGATTTTTTTATTACCGATGCTGATTATACCTGGATACCGAACAATCTCTTCAGCTTATCCGCCTTCGGGTCCGCATGGATTGTCGACCACCGGTACGTCTATGACTATGAGGCGGATTCTGCGGGAATACTGAGGACTGTCAAACAGCCTGCAGGCAAATACGCGCAATGGAAATATGGACTTAACGGATCGGTGACTCTGTTTGACGGCAATCTGCAGCTTGGAGCCTCCTGCTCCATGTATCAGGCTTATAACGGACAGCCTTACAATTGGATGAAGTCGAGTTTCGACGTCTCCATATCAGCCTATTATTATTTGGACAACGTATATTTCGGCGCGGTCTACAATACCCCCGGGGGCTATGCTGACGGCTGCATGGTAGGTATATGGAGGATGGAGCGCGATTCCTACACATTTCAGGTCGGATGGAGCAACCGTAACTGGAATCTACGGTTCTTCACGCGGAACTTCCTAAGATACGGCACCTATCAGACCAAGAGCGTGATGCGGAGCAAATATTATGACGCCCTCAGCTACGTCTATAAAGGTTCCTATTCCGGATTTTTCCAGTTTTCGGCCACCTGCACTTTCGGCTACGGCAAGAAAGTAAGTCCATCCAACGAGGCCTACAAAGCCGGCGGCGCCTCCTCCGGCATCCTTAAATAGCTGTCCGAAATAAATAGCTGTCCGAAATCCCGGCCGGTATTCTCTGAGGCATTTCTCGTCTATGCCGTTGCCGGCCCTTACGGGGTGTCAGGGGGGAGAGGTGCGGAAAGGGGGAGGGCGTGAAACCGGAGTGGGCCGTCAGGCGTTATATAGGCAGATGGAAACGGGAGCCTTTGCCGCGCCGGCGGAGGCTCCGGAAAAAATATTGAAAACCATGATTAAAAAGAAAATTGAAGACGCTCTCAACGAGCAGATTAACGCCGAGATGTGGTCGGCTTATCTCTATCTTTCAATGTCGCTGCATTTCGAGCATGAGGGGAGACCGGGCATAGCCAATTGGTTCCGCGTGCAGTTTCAGGAAGAGCAGGCCCACGCGCTTGCCCTGATGGATTACCTCAATGCCCGCGACGCCCGCGTGGTGCTTCAGCCCGTGGCAGGTGTGCCGACCGAATGGGAGTCGCCCAAGGCCGCTTTCGAGGACACTCTCGCCCATGAGAAGAAAGTGACCGCCCTTATCAACAATCTCTATGCGATGGCCGAGGCGGAGAAGGATTTCGCCACCCGCCAGAAGCTCAATACTTTCGTGGCCGAGCAGGTGGAGGAAGAGGATAATGTGCGCCAGATAATCGACGACCTCAACCTCGTGGGCACTGACGGCACCGGCCTCTATCAGATCGACCGCCAGCTCGCCGGCCGCACATATGTCGCTCCGGTACTCTGAAAAAGACGTGAAAATCAATACCATAGGGACAGTCGCCGACAGGTCGGGGGCTGTCCCTGCCGTATTAGTGCCGCGGCATAGAACCGACAGATGTTTTGTTGACGCTACAAACATAACAAAATTACTTTGATGGGAGAAATTACAAAATTTTTGATTACCTCTGTAGAGTAACTTCTGATGGGGACTGCCCTCAGATACACTTAGTGAGTCACTACCGTAGATATTTGCAATTAAAATCTGTTAGTCGTGAAATCTCATTGGTCGACCTACCCTGTCTTTTGTTTATTATTAGGTGTACTGGGCAGTGTATTTGCCTGCAAACCATCTCATAGAGTCACTAATACGTCGGAGAAGGAAGGTGGTGGAGCTGAAGATTCTACTCAATTTGCAGCAAGTAAGGGAGTCAGCCCTACCATATTGGATGAGGAGAGTCTGATTCGTGACTATGCCTCCCGAAAAGATGTGGGCGGTATATTCCGCGTTGCACCTGATAAGACGCTCACTTACAGTGATATCTGGGATATGGATGAGCGGTTTCGGGTGTTGGGACGCGAACAATATCTATGGAGGATAGTAAATTGTGAATGTCCTGATACGGTAAACGTTATAATCTTCCATTCCTGGAATCCATTCCCTATTTCCCCGTCTGGAGCCAGGCTTATGATTAAAAATGCTTATTATGACTATGAATTGTGGGAATGTGGGTACTTGTATGGTGAATCTGAACCCTTTATCAATGATTCCAATAAGTGTGGATTATCGTTTAGTGACATCAAGCCGGATGAGGTTACTATTACATTTCCGCCCAAAGACACGGATTCAATCAGGGGATGGAAAGTGACAGTTGACTTAATTGGCCCTACTGCACCTTATTGGACAGGTCCATTTCTTGATGATTTGTATTTCGTACAACCATCCCTCTGTGAGTATGATCCGGTAAAGATTTCAGAATACAGCCGGTATGGCTCCAAGTAAGAAAAATGTAATGATGGGAGAAACATAGAATTAACCTAATAGTTATAAAAAAATGGTGGTTTCATCCTCCTTCCTGGGAATCCTGCCTCACAAGAAATCTATGTTATTTCAGAAAAGGGGATGTTAATGCCTGAGGATTTTAAGGATAATCCTGTCTTAGCCTCGTTCCTTTATACTGCCGGCATGGACGCGGCACTCTTCAATGCCGGAATAACTATCCCAACGCCAATTACACCTCCTGTGGCTTCTGACTTTAAATACAAGCATTATCGGATTGTAGAATTGGCAAATCCACTCACCTTACTTCCCGGAGTGATTGCAGATTGGCATCAATTGACTCCATACAATAGATTTACACCGGTTTGGCCAACTAATCCTTCGAGGCATACGCCGGTTGGGTGTGGCCCGTTGGCTATGGGTATGCTTTTGAGTAAATATCCTCTGAGTGCAGAATTTTGAGTTCTAAATCCAAATCGTTGATCGGATATTCCCGTTTTTGTGCCGTGACGTTTGCGGCGGCGCCGATGCAATCGGAGGGGGACGTCGGGTGGTATAGAAGTCAGATATGGGGGCGGTGCCGGAGTGGCCGCTCCTCCGAAAAAATATTGAAACCATGATTAACCAGAAAATTGAAGACGCTCTCAATGAGCAGATCAACGCCGAGATGTGGCCGGCTGTCATATCTCTGCAAGGCACTTTGCCGACACACGAAAATTTATTAATTTTGCAGAATATGCAGCAAGAGACTCAGATACCGCAGGATGTGATGCGCGCCAAACAGCGCTTTTCGATAATCGGCAACTCGCCGGCCCTCATCAACGCCATCGAGAGGGCCATACGTGTGGCGCCGATCGACTTGTCGGTGCTCGTGACCGGCGAAAGCGGCGCGGGCAAGGAGTTCTTCCCCCAGATAATCCATAATTCCGGAGCCCGGAAGCACAAGAAATACATAGCCGTCAATTGCGGCGCCATCCCCGAGGGGACCATCGACTCCGAGCTTTTCGGACATGAGAAGGGTGCCTTCACCGGCGCCGTGGCCACCCGTAAGGGATACTTCGAGGAGGCCGACGGAGGCACGATCTTTCTTGATGAAGTGGCCGAACTGCCGCTCACCACACAGGCGCGCCTGCTGAGGGTGCTCGAAAGCGGCGAGTTCATGAAGGTGGGTTCGTCGTCGGTGCAGCGCACGGACGTGCGCATCGTGGCCGCCACCAATGTCGACCTCCAGCAGGCTGTGCGGAAGGGGAAATTCCGCGAAGACCTCTATTACCGTCTCTCCACCATCATCATCGACGTGCCTCCGCTCCATGACCGGGGCGACGACGTGACGCTGCTGGCGCGCAAGTTCGCCTCGGACTTCGCCGAGCGCTACATGACGGCCCCCATCACGTTTTCCGAAGAGGCACGCCACGCCATGACCCTCTACCGCTGGCCGGGCAATGTGCGCCAGCTCAAGAACATCGTGGAGCAGCTCGCCCTATTCAACGCCGGCAGGGAGATCTCGCGCCACGACCTCCTCGACCTCCTGCCCTCCGCACGCCACGCCGAGGGGGACAACCCCCTGCCGCAGCATGACCCGCACAGCTACGAGCAGGAGCGCGAGTTCCTCTGGCAGTCGATATTCGCCCTGCGGGGCGAGATAGCCGAGCTCCGCGCCCGCCTCGGAGCCGACGCCGGTGAAGCGCCGAAGAGGGCCGTAGGATTCCTGGGGCACACACCCCGCCGCATCGAGGCGCGCGACCTGCTTGAAGATACGGATGATGATGCCGGCGAACCCCCGACGCTGGTCGATGCCGAGCGCGAGGCGGTGGCCGACGCGCTCCGGCGCAACAACGGCGACAAGAAACGCGCCGCCGAACAGCTTCAGATCTCTCCACGGACACTCTACCGCAAAATACGCGAATATGGCCTCGATTAAACCCTCGGCGTTCGTTGCGGCCTTCGTGGCCATCCTCGCCCTGGTGATGACCTCGTGCACCATCAGCTACAAGCTCAACGGATCCGCCATCAACTACGACCTCTACAAGACGATCAACATAACGGAATTCCCGATACGCGCAGCCCTCGTATATCCGCCGCTGCAGCAGGAATTCCAGAACCAGCTCATGGACGCAGTGACCCGCCAGACGCGTCTCCAGATCACCGACGGCAACGCCGACGCGGAGATGACGGGCGAGATAACCGGCTATTCCCTCTCCCCCCAGGCCGTGGGGGAGGACGCCTACGCCACGGAGACACGCCTCACCATCACGGTGCGCGTGAAATATACGGACCACGTCAACCCGGCCAACAGTATCGACCAGTCGTTCTCGGCCTACCGCCAGTTCTCGGCCTCGCTTCTGCTCATCGACGTGCAGGACGACCTCTGCCGCGAAATCTCCGAAGAACTCGTGGACCTCATCTTCAACGCCACCTTAGGCAACTGGTAGAGGCGCCCTCCTCCCTCTCTCCCCGTCAAAGAAAAGACACCTTCCATATCCACTGACCCCGACGATATGCCCACTTATCCTTCCGACATACACGCCACCCTTGAGATGCTGGAGCGTTACCCCTGGTATGCCTATGCGGCCCTGCGCGGGCTCGACCAGAGCGACAGTCAGGAGCACCGGCGCCGCCTGGCCGACATCCTCGGAATGTGCGTCGGCGATCCTGCCATCCTCGCGGCCCTGCTCGGTGAGGAGGATGCGCCCGAAGCCCCGCCTACACCCTCCGGCGCCGCAGTTCCGGCCGACTCCATCGACGCCTTCATCAGCCGCTACGGCTCAGCATCGGCGCAGCTTCCACCCGATGTGGCGCGCCTTCAGCAGCTCCCTCCCGCCGACGGCGGCTCCGATGGCCGCCCTACGGCACCCGACCCTTCCGATGTGCGCCGGCTGATAAAAAAAGGGGAATATGAAGCCGCCATAGAGATTATTAAGGAATTAAATTTGAATAATCCCGAAAAAAGTATTTACTTTGCAGACCAAATACGCTTCCTTAAGAAGCTAATCATCAATCGCTCGAAGGCAGGTGCGGGAAAATAGCCCGTTCCGGCCCGCGTTCTGATGATTGGCGGCCGGCGAAACGTGACAGAACATCTACGTGAAATAAATCAAAAAGACGACTATGTATATTTTTCTTGCAATCCTTATTGTGCTGGCATGCATCCTGCTCATCTGCGTGGTGCTTATCCAGAAATCCAAAGGAGGCGGTCTGGCATCCGACTATTCGGGTGGCAACCAGTACCTCGGCTACCGTAAGACCACGGACTTCATCGAGAAAGCCACATGGGGCCTCGCCATCTTCATCTGCGTGGTGAGCATCTGCGCTTCGTTCGCCATCAAGTCGCCCGTGACCCGCTCTGCCATCGAGTCAGCTCCGGCCGCCACTACGGCTCCCGCGGCAGCTCCGGCAGCAGCCCCCGCAGCCGCTCCCGCACAGGCTCCCGCGTCGAAGTGACGCACTCCTTTTCCATTTAAAAGATATCATGCCGCCGATCCCGAAGCCGGGATCGGCGGCATTTCCTTTTGCGGCGTCTGCCGGAGGAGCCGTAGCCGCGTCAGTGGCGCCGCGTCACGAGGCGCACGCTCCGCAGCATGCCGGCTGCGGACGTGGGCCCGAAGAGAGCCACCCTCAGATAGCGGAAGCAGGGGGCGTAGACTCCGCGCAGCGGGGAGGCTCCACGCGCTATGCGTGTCCATGACGATAGGTCGTCGCTCCCCTCTACGGTGACCAGCACCCCGGGCACCGGCGCCTCCGCCTCACGCAGGCTCTCGCGCCCGAACGCGGAGCCCAGCTTCAGCGGGCGTGTCAGAAGATAGCATCCCGGCGAGCCGCCGGCCACGAGCGACCCCGTGAGGTCGGGTGGAAGTTCGGCCTCTTCCTCCGGCAGCGGCCCGATGATGGTGACCGTGCCGCCAAGCGATACGTGGGCCACCCCTTCGGCGGAATGGAACCGTGCGCCGTCCGGCACAGGATACACATCCACGTCCGCTCCCTCCCGCTCCAGGGCGCCCAGACGCGATACGAGCCGGGTATTGCGGTAGGCTCCGGATCCGTCGGCCGTAAGCAGGCGCACGCCGTCGGCCGATACGGCACACAGGGGATGACGCGCCCCGATTTCCTTCCCCTTGCTTCCCGACATCTGTACCACACCTGCCAGGCGAGAGTCGCTGACGCGGGTCAGATGCCTGTAGACCACCCCTCCGCCGATGCCGGGCTCCGGGGCCAGCAGCGAGTCCTCAAGCGGCTGGTCGTGGCCCTCCTCATCTTCAGGGGTGGACGTATGGCGATAGCCGCCGTAAAGGATCACCCCTTCATCGGTCAATGCCGCACCGCGCGGATAGATTGTGGCGGCGTCGGTATAGTCGGGGGTGTAGGGGGCGTCGTCATCGAGGGGGCAGGGGAGATTGACGAACTGCGTCAGCACCGTATGCGGCCGGCTGCGCGCCACGGTCTGGAACCCCGTCAGCCCTCCGGCCCGGCGGAGGGCATCTTCGGCCGTAAGCGAGGCGAAGCGGAACGAACGCGCCTCTTCTCCGACGATGGCGGTAAGGGCGGTGGCCTCGACCCGCCCGTCGGGACGGCTGGAAAATCCGGAATCACCGGCCACGGCAAACCAGACCTCCGGAAACACCTCCTGCCAGTCGGCTTGCGAGTCGGTGGCCGTAAACGCGGCCGTCAGGCTCATGGGGCGCAGCGACAGCGAAAGCGTCATGGTCAGCGTGCGCGCGCTCCATTTCCATTCCTCAAGACGCGCCGAGGGGGGAGCGTAACCCGGATCGGCCACCGTCATCACCCCGGGCACCGCACCGCCGTAGCTCACGACGCACCGCGCCGGCATGAGCCAGAGGCCGGCGCGCCGCGCGTCGGCCACATATCTCTCCACCGCGTCGGCCACTCCCTGCAGGATCCTGCGGCGGAAAATCACGCCCACGGCCGAGGAGTCGCCTGCGGTGAGCCATCCCGCGAGGTCGTCGGCGGAGATTTCCTCGCTCTCCTTGAATCCGACCTCCACTGTGAGCGAGGGGCGGGAGCCGGCCATGCGGGTGTACCCTTCGAGATGGGCCGGCATCATGGTGTAGCTCACTTCCGGGGGCTCCGGGAGGGAGAAGCGCAGACTGTAGCGTCCATAGGAGCCGAGTGTCATCCAGCCCATGCCCGAGGTGCCTATGAGGGTAAGGATGTTTCCGTAGGGCACGGTCTGACGGAGTGTGCCGAGCGCGCGGGGCCAGAACCCGACCGGCTCGTAGAGGGACTCGGCGCCCGGTGTGACCCCTATCAGGCCATGGGAATCCATGTAGACGTAGCGCTTCGAGGCCGCCCGGTGCTCCGGCGAGTGTACTGCAAGCAGGCGTGTGCCTTCGGGAATGGGGGAGAACCCGGCATCGGCCGCGCCGGAAGATGATGCGCCGGACGATGTCCCGGCACCGTCCGGGAGAGTGTCGCGGTTCAGAAGCCAGGGAATCCCCGTGTGTACGGCCACTTCCCCGTCGGCGCATTCGATGTCGGAGCTGCCGGAGGGGGAGGTGAGCGTTATCTCATATTCCCGCAGGGTGCGGAGCGACTGTTTCTGATTCTTGCTCATGAGGTAAGGAATTTTTCCGGGCAAAGATACGCTCCCTCCGGAGGGCACGCCCATAAATCCCGATAATTAATTATCCGGTATTGGCTCCGCATGGATTAGGATTATTGTAAAATTTGATTATCTTTGTGATTTTTAATCACTAACCAACATCCTATGAGAAGAAGATTTAAACGATGCGGCTCCCCGCGCCTACACCGGGGCACACTCGCGAATATCTTTCTGACAGTGCTGATGCTCATGGTGGCCTCAGGGGGTCGCGCCGAGCGGAAAAATGTCAGGGTGGGCGAAATCGGCAGCTATACCACTTTTGTGCCGGTGTGCGCCACCTGGCACGACACATGGACGGAGACCGTCTACACGGCCGACCTCTTCGGAGGCGTGCCCGAGGACGCGAAGATATGCTCGATGTCGTATCTCGGCATAGCCGGAGCCGATATCCCCGGCATGACCTATGAAATCTATGTCAAGCCCACCCAGGCCACAACTGCTCCGGCCGACCATTCCGACCTGTCGGACTTCACATGCGTCTACTCCGGTCCGGCATCCATAGCCGAGAGCGAGGACAAGGGGGCGGCGGCAACGCTTCTGGAGGTGGAGCTCGCCGAGCCCTTCGTCTATGAAGGGGGCAACCTGCACGTGGTGGTCAAATCGCATATCGACGAACTGCCAGCCGCCTCGGTCAACTTCGCCTATCAGACAGTGGCCCGCTCCTCGTTGCTCACCCTCAGCAACAACGACTGGGCCTCCTACAACAAATACACCTACAACAACCTCCCCGTGATGGAACTCGGCATCGAGATGCCGGAGGGGTACGTGGAGCTGGAGTCGGTCACGGTCGGCTCCCACGGCCAATACGCCGAGTACGAGCGCCTGCCGCTTGACTTCGCAGCCTTCAACACGCTCAGCGCCTCGATCTACACGTCGGACATCCTCGGCATCCCTTCGGGCAAGGATATACACCGGATTTCCTTCTACGGCTCGGTGTACTCCACATCCTCGCTTCCCCACACCATAAAGGTCTACCTCGGCGAGACCGCCGACACGACGCTTCCCGTAGCCGCCCCCGACACGGACAGGCTGACGCTCGTGGCCGAAAGGGAGCTGACGCTCGACACCCGCGTGGGCACCTTCTCCAACTGGGCCGAAATCCTGAAGATACCCTTCGACACACCCTACCGCTATAAGGGGGGGAACCTCATGCTCGTGGTGGANGCCGACAACAGCGCCGCGCAGCAGGTGTATTTCTGCCAGAATCCCGGCTACGACGGCTCGACCGTCTACGGCACCGGCGACTCGCCCGGCACCATGGAATATTACCCCGGCTCACTTCCCACCACCAACTTCTATTACGCCGCCCCGCAGGCCGATGAAGGGCGCACTCCCGCCATCACCCTCACCACCCGGCGGGAGACGGGAAAGAAGCTCGGGGTGTTCCTCGCCTCCACCTCCGGAGTGGAGATAGAGTGGGGCGGGGGCTATGTTATGGAGTATCCCTATTCGGGCTACCTGACGCTGACCCACGACCTCTACGGCCAGGAAATCAGGATCTACCCCCTCGGCGATGCCGGCGAAATCACCGATTTCTACTGCAACAACGGCGAACTTACCTCCGTCACCCTCGATGCCCCCGGCCTGAAGATGCTCCAGCTCCGCGACAATCTCCTCGATGGGATCGACATAAGCGGATGCCCTCTGCTCGAAGGGCTCGACCTTACGGGCAACAGAATCTTCGAATTCGCCGCCTCCTCCGACAGGCTCCGGATCCTGCGCCTGGCTAAATGCGGACTCGAACAGCTCATCATCACCGAATGCACCGGACTCCAGGAACTCGACGTATCGGTCAACTCCCTCCGCTATCCCATCTGGCTCTTCTGGCCCGAGGCTCCCGGACTCAAGACCCTCAACGTGAGCTTCAACCAGCTCCTCGGATTTGACCTGACCGGCTATCCCGCGCTTGAGACCCTTATCTGCAACCACAATATCATCCCGGGGCTCATGCTGCGCGATGTGCCGAAACTGCGGACCCTCCGCGCAGGCTACAATCCCATCACCACGCTCGACATAGCCCGATGCCCCGACCTGAAGGTGCTCGACATATGCGGCACTGAGGCCGGCGGCATAAGCCTCGCCTCCAATCCCGGGCTCGAAGAGCTCAACCTGCAGCTCACAGGCATCTCGGAGGTGGACCTCTCGGCCAACCGGGCCCTGCGCCACGTCAACCTCTCGCAGAACTCCCTGACAGCCGTGTCGCTCGCGGCCAACACCGCCCTCGAGCACCTCGACCTCAGCCGCAACTCCATCGACGCCCTCGACCTCGGCGCCCTCTCGAAGCTGGCATACCTCGACTGCTCGCGCAATTCGCTGACCGACATCGACCTGAGCCGCAACGCCGCGCTCGATACGCTGTACTGCTCCGTCAACCGGCTCACCTCCCTCCCTCTCCCGGCGTCGAACCACATCCGGCACCTCGATTTCTCCTCCAATTCCATAACCCGGCAGCCGGACGGCATGTCGAAGGTGGTCTACCTCAACTGCTCCGACAACGGCTGGACCTCGGCCGACTTCACCAAGACTCCCGACCTGCTCGGCCTTGACATCCATTCCAACGCCCTGGATAAGGACGCGCTGACGGCAGTCTTCCGCCAGCTCCCCGACATCAACGGCGTCGAGATTCCCGAGGATGACGCCGGATGGATGACGGTGCTCGACTACAGCGGCAATCCCGGGGCCGGGGAGGTGACGCCCGACATTCCAGAGACCAAGGGATGGAACTGCTCCTACACCCCCGACATACTCGGCGATGCCTCGGCCGCCATCAGGATACCGTCATCCCTCATCTACTCGCGCATATCCATCGGCCTCGACACCACCGACGAGGTCTACTATGTGGACTGGGGCGACGGACGCAAGGAGGAATTCCGCACCGAAGACCCGGAATATTCCTACAACAGCATCGTGGGCTACGCCCTCGGCGACGTGGTGCGCATCTACGCCCCCGGAGCCACCGAGCTCGGCGCCTGCAACGCCGGCTATCCCGCCATCGACGTGAGCGGAATGCCCGGTCTGCTCCGCCTCTCCGTATCCGGCAACGCCCTGACCTCGATCGACCTCTCGGCCAATCCGAAGATCAACGACCTCAACTGCGGCGAGAATCCCCTCACGGCGCTCACGCTCCCCGAAGAGTGCGCCCTGCAGAAGCTCGACTGCTCGTCGACGCTGCTCCGCGGGCTCGACCTCTCGCTGACTCCCGGACTGACTTATCTGGCCGTGAATTCCTGCCGTCTTGAGGATCTNGACGTGACTCCGGCCCCGGGCCTCACCGACCTGCGCGCCGACAACAACGCCCTGACCTCGATCGACCTCTCGCGCTCACCCCGACTGCAGAACCTGATNCTCTCGCGCAACAGCCTCCAATCCCTCGACCTCTCCGCGCAGACCGGCCTGCTCGAACTTTCGGCCGACTACAACTCCCTCACGGAGCTCGACCTCTCGCCGGCCGAGTTCCTGCAATCGGCCTATGTCAACAACAACGCGCTCTCTTCGCTGACTCTCGGCAACATCGGCCTGAAGGTGCTTCTGGCCTCTTCCAACAGCCTGGAGTCCATCGACCTCAGCGAGGAGCGTTCGCTTACCGTGGTGAGCCTCTACGACAATATGCTCTCCACCCTCGACCTCAGCGAGAACACNGCCCTCCAGCAGATATTCGCCGGCGCCAACCGCCTCACCGACATCAGGATGCCGCGCACGATGGCTCCGCTGAGGGTGGTCAACGTAAGCTCCAACAGGCTCTCNTCGATAAATACGGCCGCTGCCACCGGACTGACCGAGCTCGTGATATCCTACAACGATTTCTCCGGCACGCTCGACCTCTCGGCCAATCCCGCCATAACCTACCTCGACATGGCCCACAACGCCATCACGTCGGTGAAATGGGGCAACCAGTGCTCGCTGGCCACCCTCTACGCCTCCTACAACGCCCTGCAGACCCTCAATGTGCCGAGCGACGACCTTTCNGTGATCGACTGNAGCCGCAACGCGCTTGAGGCCGTCAACGTGAGCCGCAACACCAACCTCTTCTATCTCGTGCTCGACTTCAACAGACTGTCGAGCCTCAATCTGGCCTCCAACCAAAAGCTCTGGGGAGTGTCGCTCCGTGCCAACGAGCTTCAGGCCTCGGCCATCGACCGTATCTGCGAGCAGCTCCCCAACATTCAGGACGTGGGGGTGGTGCCCGGCGAGGAAGCCTGGATGAAGTATCTTTTCCTTTCCGGCAATCCCGGATGCGCCGAGGCCAATACACGGCCGGCCCATGTGAAGGGATGGACTGTCGTGACCGACGAGGAGATTCCCGTCGACCGCGTGCTGACGATTGAGGTGGCCGACGAGGACGGAGCGCCCGTCACGGGGGCCACGCTTACGCTGATCGTCGACGGCGAGGCGGTGGGCACACGTGCCGTGGAGACGTCGTCCGGCACTTATGTCTACGATCCGCTTCCGGTGTTCTCCGGACTCAGCTACGGAGTGCGCGTGGCCAAGACGGGCTATGTCACCGCCACTNTCGCCGTCGAGGGGATATATACGGCCGACCGCATACTCAGTGTCGTGCTCCTGAAGGGGTCCGGCGTGACTGAGACGGAAGCGCCCCTTTACAGCGTGCGCGGCGGAGTGGGCTGCATAGGCCTCGATCTCCCGGAAGCCACCGCCGTCAGCGTCCACGACATTTCCGGACGTCTTGTATATTCGGCTGTCCTGCCGGCCGGAAGCCATACCGTCGGGGGNCTTGCTCCGGGCGTCTACATCGCCGCCGGCCACAAGGTGCTCGTACGCTGACGCCTCTGCCGGCATACGTCAAGAGTATGCCGTGAATGAAACGCACCCCCGAATCCGGATCATCCGGATTCGGGGGTGTCTNGCTGAGGCCATACGGTAGTGGGNGAGAGAGGATTATTGACGTATTTTAAACTTTATTAAGGATGGGGGATGTTTAAATGTCATGATTCCACGCTTAATCCTGATTTACTATGAAANAACTCGTTTTGATTGTTTCAATCATTGCTCTTGCCTTCTCGTCGCAGGCTAANGTATGGCCGACCTTTACCGCAAAGGTGACGGCGTGAAGGCCGATGCTGCAAAGGCTGACAGCTACACACGCAAGGCGGCCCAACTCGGAAGTCTGGCGGCCTACAGNATAGTGGAGAAAATACCCGATTAGGCACGAGTCAGAATCCGCACCACTCCTTACACGCTACTTACGACTCCGGCACAAATATCCTTGTGCCGGAATCATTTAATCATTACCTTTGCACCGTTATGTGGCAACAAACCGAACTCCACCTGCGTCCCCGTCCCCGGGGATGCCATCTCATCACCGATGAAGTGCTCCGTGCGCTTCCCGCTCTCCCGCGCACCGGTCTGCTCAACCTCTTCATACGCCATACCTCCGCGGCGCTCTCCATCAACGAGAACGCCGACCCCGACGTGCGTATCGACCTGGCCGCCATCCTCGACCGCCTCGTAAAGGAACGCGAATCCTACTACACCCACACTTTCGAAGGCCCCGACGACATGCCGGCCCACGCAAAGGCCTCCCTGATAGGCCCTTCCCTCACCATCCCCATCTCCGACGGCCGCCTCCTCCTCGGCACCTGGCAAGGCATCTACCTCTGCGAATTCCGTAACCGCGGCGGCAGCCGCTCCCTCGTAGCCACCCTCACCGGGGAATGACAGCCCGATCCCAGACCGATTTCTGACCACTCCGGATTCTGCAAGACATCGAGGCATTGTTTAAGGTCGGAAATGCCCGGTTGGAAATCTTCAGTTTATCGGGCATATATAAAGCCCGACCCAACCCAATCTGACTTCTACTACCACGACGGTGCCAAATGTGTGAAAGAAATACGCGATTTGACTCTCTCGTACACTCCATATACAGTCTATAAAGAGATGGATAATCACGATTGCCCCTATCAAAATCCGCCATCACGCTTCCAAATGTAGTGTGAAAACATTAGATTTGGAGGCGTAATGTATTTGCCTTAGACATGATCTGTGATGAGTATACCATGTCAGCGGATAGCTGGTCGATGTGATGTGGTTTTAAGATGCGTCAGCCTAAGTTATTTTACCCTATATCGATTTGCCATCAAACAAACGTCATTCACCATTGAAAATAAACTTTTNTCTTCAAAAAGGTCTTATTAATAGAAATAGAAACAAAAACTGGANAATATGAACTTCAAGCATTTATTTAGCGGCATTACCGTTGGGTTATGTCTTGTCACGGTAAGCATTCCGTTGGCTGGTTGCGCCCG
>JAAVCH010000019.1 GCA_014802425.1 Bacteroides sp. | reverse complement strand
TTCTGAACACTAAACAATATCCCATATATATTTCTGTTCAAATTTTGACGGTTGAATATATTCAGAATCTAACCCCTCTTTTCATTGAATTTGTACGGTGCGGGACATGATTGGGAATGTTAAAATTTGGATATTGCTTTGATAATCGGGAGATTATGATTAACTTTGCATTGAGTCACTGTTGTCGTTTTGGCAAATGCGGCTTGTAATGTATTAAATCGCAGTGGGTTAACCACTTACAAATATAGAAAATGTACGATGCTTGTACGGATTTGATTTCTACTCTTTTGTAAATCAATAGATTAACCGCTTCTGCATCGGCAAATAACCCGCAGTTAAAGACAGGTAACTATAAGTTGAAATAATAGTCAAGGCGTTCAGTTTGAGCGCCTTTTTCTTTTGCCCGAATATTGCCAAAGTAATAGGTAGAACCCGTTTCTACCTATTTTTCACTCCATTTTTGAACCACATTTGTTGCTCGTCTGCTACCCGAGTTAAGTCGCTCTGTTCGGTAGTGGATGATGTACACACCTGTCAACACCTGTTTACACGTGTACAAACTATAGGAGAAATGAGTGGCGAAATAAATGATTCAAAAATGGCAACATCAAACATCAGGATCAAGAAAAACTGCAAATGGTGTGGAAAGGAATTTGAAGCTCAAGAGGTATCGACTCAATTCTGCTCCAAACGCTGTGCCGAACATGCCTACAAAGAGAGGAAACGGCAAGAGAGAAAGAAGCAGGTAGAAAAAGCTGAAGTAGAACGAGTAGCTTTAGAAAGTGACAAAAAATTACAGGATAGCCCGTATCTCACAGGTGCAGAAGCAACTAATATACTGAAGAGGACTCGTTTTGGTATATATAAGCTTATTTATAGTGGTATATTGAAAGCTTATAGTGTTACTGGTCAATGGACTCTTATCAAGACAGCAGATATTGACGCAATGATCGAGGCTCGACCTTATGAACGTAAACCAAAAGCGACGGCTCTTGCCAATGATGAAAATGGTGAGGCTATCTCCGAGTTCTACACGACTAAGGAGATAATCGAGAAGTTTGGAGTGAGCAATTCATGGGTGTTTGCTCAAGGAAAGACACACAATATCCCGAAGGTGTATCACCGTGGAAAGACACTCTGGAGTAAGCCCCATTGTGACCGGGTGTTTACGGCAAAACCCGAGACTCCGAAGGAAGAAGACTGGATTTCGAATTCCGATGTCCGGGCAGAATACAATCTGACCCATGACCAGCTTCACAATTATGTGAAGTATCACGGACTGCGCCGTAAGAAAGTCGGAAAGTACACCTATATCTTGAAGTCGGAAATTGATGCGATTCTCCGTCCGCCGACGCTCAAATAGGTCTGGTTATCGGTTATCTCCTGGTTATCTGTCAAATAACTTGATAACCGGATAGCCACATACGAACTTTGCGGTGAATCTTAATGGCTTCGCCAACGCGCACCGGCTTCGCCGACATGCGCTTCAAGTTCACTCGCGATTTCTAATTGCATCAAAAAATCATTCAATAGAAAACATCGTTATGGATATCTGCACAAAAGTAACCCTTCGGCAGCGTCTTCTCTAATCGGGTAAGATCACGCTGTATTTCGACTATTACCCTCCAATCCGCAACCCAAAAACCAACCGCATGCAACGGCATGAGTGCCTCGGCATATACCTCTATGCCAATCCCACAAATCAGGTCCAGCGCGATTTCAACCGCTCTATACTTGAAAAGGGAGAACTTATACGTTGCCGCCGTCAGGAATTTGTCATAGACCGTCAGTTCGGTTTCATAGACCACAGCCAGCTCAAAGCCGATTTTCTGGAATACTTCGAAACTGTCACGAAGAAGAAGTATCATAGATGGCGCATCGTGTTTGAGCACTTCAAGGTGTTCTGCAAGGGCAAATGCTCCTTCGAAGATCTCACAGTCGAGTTCTGCACAAAGTTTCGTGAATACCTGCTTACGGCAAAACAACTGAAGCATAAGAGAAAAAGACTGTCGCAGAACGCCGCAGCCGGTTACTTCTCCACATTCCGTGCCCTTCTGAAAATGGCATACAAGGAGAAACTGATTACGGAGAACATCAACGACTATCTGGATGTCCGGTATGCAGCCGGATAGTCGTGGTGCCGACGGTCGGGTGAAACGTTCGTGGATCCGCACTGACATTCCAACTACAAATCAGGAGCCGCCAACCCCGGCAA
Source organism: Bacteroides sp. (assembly GCA_014802425.1). Lineage (GTDB taxonomy): Bacteria > Bacteroidota > Bacteroidia > Bacteroidales > Muribaculaceae > Lepagella. The sequence continues at coordinate 149,578 of JAAVCH010000019.1, read as the reverse complement.
CCTTCGGCTATACAACACTCAGTAGACCTATCCGGGATTTTATGGATACATGTCATCCTAAAAATCGGGAACTAGGAAGACTGGTTACCCGATACGGCATATCAATGGATAACGTGAAATTCCACACCCTCGAAGGTTCGTTGCCTCATGTCAAGAGTCAGAAACCGGAGCGTGTCTTAGCTATGTCGGTTGGTGAGAACCGAGAAAGTCTCATGGCCTTTAACGGGCATGTGTTCCGCCAAATCGGTGATGACGGAATCAGCACAGTAGTACAACGCAGGAAAAGCCAGACCTGTATGGTCTATGAAAATATGCTCGACTTCCTTACCCTTATGGAATTGGTGGTACGCAATAATGTTTACCCGATTATGGCTCGCCGCCATCACATTATCCTGAACGGGAAACGAGGACTCGTCGAGGCTTGCGAATACCTGAAGTCTAATCCTGACTTTCTTGAGGTGCGCTGCTTTATGCCTCAAAATGAGTTCGGGCAGACAGCATTCGCCGCCATAAATGATGCGGTGAAAGGAACTGCGGTCGACCGCTCTGAGCTGTTCCTAGGCTTCGGTTCGCTGTTTGAAAAGTACCGCCCGAAGGTGCCCGAATCCTACAGAAAATGGAAAGCTTCTCATATTAAGAATGAAAACAAAGTTGACTTGTCTGAGACAAGGAATGTCGGACAAAAGGAGGTGAAACCAAAGGTCGGTAAACGTCCTTTTGCTGGTGTGGAAAAGAGTGCGGTTATTGACCGTAAGGAAGGAGGTCTGAAGCTATGAAGTTCCATCCGGTAACTCACGCAACGCCGAGTCTGAGATTCGTGACGGTAAGGGCACTGATGATCCTGATGATGAATGGAAAAGACGTAACGGATATAAAATGTAGAAACAGTATTGTATGAAACATAAACCCTCAGCCCTGCAAGGCAGGCGCAAACATAATAACTCAGACGAAAACTTATCTGAACGTAGCACTTTCAGACTATCACCAGTCGAGCGAAAGTCTCTGGAGGAGAAAGCCAAAGAACGAGGCTTGAAACTCAGCCTTCTGTGTCGCCTGATTGTAATGCGTCGGAAAATTCCTGACCGTTCTCCTCAGGCGCTACAGTGGTTCCGCGACTTCGTGGGAATGCAGAACAATCTTAACCAGATTGCTCACCACCTGAACATCACAAAAGAATCCGACCAATGGGCTATTGAGGCCATTCGCTTCATTGCCGAAGAAATCAAGAAAGCAAAAGCCATCTTAACTGCAAGTAATTATGAATAATCCATTTGATAACGTGCCGTCCACTGCTGGTGTGCCGGAAACAGTTGATAAGAAAACCATCGCCGCACAGACCTCACTGGTCGAAATATTTGAGGCAGCAATAAGCCGAGAGGATGCTGTTGCCAAGAATCAGGAAGAGCTTGCCGGAGTGATGTTTGAGACCTTCCTTGACGATGACGGCTCGATAAAAGACATCGCTCACTCCGCGGAGACAATCTCTGTCATTCGCCAAAACCAATCTGCTATGGATAGATAGTGCGATCGAATCGAAGCAGCCCGACGAGAAATACCATCAAGAATTGAGGCTCACCTCTGCGATGAAGACCGCGACCGCCTTGATTCTAATTTCATTAGGTTGAAGAATCTGATCAAACTCAATTTCCCTATTGTCTTAGGTATCGGTGCGCTTGTCGGTATCTGCTAATGGGGAGTGTTATGGTATCGAACTCCGCATCAAACAAAAGACACAAGTACGAGCAACGCATAAATGAACTTGACAGCTGGCAACAGGAAAACGCCGAGGCAATCTCCTTCGGGCAATTTTACCGTGAGAACTATCCCGAGAAGTACCGCGAATGGCAACCCGGACGCTGGTAACACGACATAGCATTCCGCGACTCCATCATCCACGCCCACTCCCTCGAACGCCTGAAACGACTCCACGAAGACAGATAACACCCAAAGCGGCTCTACACTCGACACAATTGACAGTACAATTGAGAGTGGGGGGAATTTTCCGCCCTTTGTTTTTCTGTTTGCGAAAAAATTTATTAAATTTGTAATTGAGTTATTGTCTTCATATTTGGAGATAATGATGTTCGTTATTCGATAGGCCATGACTATAACAAAGTTAACAGAGCCTCAAAATGGTTCGTCGGTTAATGGGACTGACGACCGCGAAGCGTACTCAAAATCTTGGATAGCTCTATATACTCGACCCAGGAGTGAGAAAAAAGTCAGGGATTATCTTAACAGCATCGGTATAGAAAATTACCTTCCGGTCCAATATCAATTAAGACAGTGGTCAGATAGAAAGAAGCTGGTAGAGGTTGTGGTCATTCCTATGGTAGTTTTTGTAGCCATTGAGAGATCCGGAACTTTTAGTATCCCGTCTAACTCACTGATACTCAGGCCGTTATACCAAATCGGGGGGGGTAAAAAACCTGCTCTCATTCCTGATAGCCAAATAGCGCAACTCAAATTTATACTGGGACAGTCAGACTATCCTGTAACTTTCGATTCAACGATTTTTAAGGTTAATGATAAGGTTCGGATTGTCAGAGGACCTTTGATGGGTTTAACAGGAGAGGTCGTAAACTGTGACGACAAATATTTAGAGCTGGCTGTGCCCATTGGCATCAGAGGGGCCGCCAGATTAAATATTGAGAAAATTAATGTAGAAGTGCTTTAACATTCGACATGTAACACATTAGCTAACTAGATAAATTAAATCAATCAATAACAATGAAACATCGGTTTTTAATGCTAATTGCTGTCCTCTGCCTATTCGGGGTTAAGGCTCACTCTCAGACAGCCGGAATTGAGAATCCCGGTCATGCTTTTCAGATATCAGCTTTTGCAGGAGCCAACAGTCAGACATCGAAGGATTTTGGTGTCGAGGGCGTATGGAAGAAGAACATCCATCAAGACCTTTTCATCAACTGCGGTCTTTCTGTCGGAATGGACTATACCAACAAAATCAACAAGTATACCAATACTCGCAACATGTTTGAGGCCGGGATTCCGGTTCAGTTAGAGTGGAGCCGGCTCTCGTTTGGCAAAAGTTCATTCTATGGACTTGTAGGTTTTTCTCCCGTTTTTTTCACTACCTTGAGCGCGAAGACATGGAGTTCCTCGGCGGATATGATAGTGAAAGATGTGAAAAAATCAGGGTGTCTTATCTCACCGACGATTGAGGCCGGCGGCAATATTCCCTTTCAGAACACCCTCATACGTATAGGTGTCTTCTATAAATCCAGACTGAATTGCACACCCGACGGATACAATGTATACCGTCACGTAGGGGGTTTGAACTTCATCGGTCTTAAGGCCGGTGTCATCTTCTGACGGTGTCTTAATTGCTTCATATCCGAAATAATACGTCAACATCACTCATTGCCAAAAACGCTCTGATGCTTTATTTCAGAATGTTTTTGGTAATGGGTGTTTCGCTTTATACTTCGCGAATAGTTCTGGGGCAACTTGGCGCGATTGATTATGGTATATACGGCGTCGTCGGGGGAATAATTGTGATGCTGTCGTTCCTCAATGGTGCGATGTCGCTCTCAACAGTCCGATTTCTATCGTTCGCTCTTGGGCGGGATGACGCTGCATGCGCAGGCCGGATGTTCCGTACGGCAATTGCCATCCATATTCTATTGTCACTGATAGTGGTGCTATTAGCGGAAACGCTTGGGCTGTGGTTTCTGCACCATTACATGAATATTCCTGCAGATCAGTTTACTGCGGCCAACTGGGTGTTTCAATGTGCTACTGTTTCTTTTGTATTTTCAATTCTCAGGACTCCGCTCAAGGCCGTAGTTATAGCTCGTGAAAGGATGGAGGTATTTGCCATCCTGAGCGTTTTGGAAGTTGTGATGAAACTGATGGTTGCGCTATCCTTGACTTTCTTATCGGCAAATAAACTTGAGGTGTATGCTCTTCTTAATTTGGCAACGGTCGTCATTATGACTGTGGCCAATCTGCTCTACTGTCGGCGCTGCTTCCCTGAGTGTCAGTCAATCCGTGCGACATTTGATAAAGAGTTGTTTCTCCCTATGGCGAAATTCATGTCTTGGAGCTCGTTCGGTTCATTCTCATGGGTCGGAAAAACTCAGGGTTGCAACATTTTGCTGAATATCTTCTTCGGGCCTGTGGTCAATGCCGCCTACGGGATTTCATCTCAGGTAAACACAGCCATCAACGGTTTTGTGCAGAACTTCACTACTGCAATCAATCCTCAGATAACCAAGACCTATTCAGTCCACGATTTCAAGCAAACCGAACGTCTCATTATATATGGGTGTAAATTTTCATTTTACCTGCTGCTGATATTGTCATTTCCGATTTTGATGGCCACCGAACCTATCCTCAAATTTTGGCTTGGCCACTATCCGGCCTATACCCCGGCATTCGTTCAATTAGTGCTGATAATCTCACAGGTTGAAAGTTTCACCTACTGTATAGGCGCCGGAGTTAGAGCAACCGGCAAGGTGAAGATTTATGAGATAGCGGTTGGAGGCATTCAATTGCTCAGTCTGCCCGTTTCTTATATACTTTTGAGCTATGGGATGGCTCCTCAATCGGTCTTTGTGGTGATTGCTCTGCTTTCAATCGTAGCGTTACTTGTCAGATTGTGGATTCTTAAAATATATATACCTGAAATTTCCATTTTCAGAATTATACAATCGGTCTTTATACCATCCGGATTGCTTGCAATAATATGTGCCCTGCTTTACGCCGGCTATAGNCATCGGGAATTGACCCAAACCATCAATCCGATAATTACCATAGTGGGAAGTATTCTGATTGTATTCATTTTGGAGATTGTAATCGGGCTGAACGCCAAGGAACGTAAATTCATCCGTCAGACTCTCTCTTCNAAAAGTATAGCCTGAAATGCGCNTAGACNTAATATTCCTTGTAGTTCTATTCCTGAACGCCGCCTTCTGCTCATGCAGTACGTCGCACCTGANTGAAGTNGAGGAAAGTCATCGGGTGGTACATCTTAGCNTTGACGATGTTGAGGTGTTAGGNGACCTNATTAAACATCAGCAGGATTATGATTCGCTCTTCCAGCATCCGTTAATGGCTTTCCTGCAGGAATTGCATGNCAAACATGGACTGCGAATNACACTCTACACCTATGAGTCTTTCAACGACGGCGACAGTTATACCNNCATTCAGGATATGCCNCTNAAATANAAANNNGCATTTCNGAAAATCATCTGATTGGTTAAGAATAGGTTATCATNGTCCACGTGCTGATTTTGACAGCCTTGTCTCAGTAGTGGCATTCAGGGATTCATATAATAATGTNAATTCTGCAATTGCTCAATTTGCTGANTCTTCAATTGTCGCTTCTACGCTAAGATTTCACTATTTCTTTGCGCCAGATTCGCTTTTGAGCGTCTTGACCGGTATCGGNAGTCTGCTTTGCGCCGACGATAGTAGCCGTCTCATCATATAATCTCACNCCGTCGGAAGTCAAGACCGTAGCAAGAGGTGAGAGGATTGTAAAAAACGNTATTTCCTACATAAGAACCGACCTGAGAATTGACGATAATTTCCGGGTGATCCGTGATTTAAAACGCCTTGAGACTGCCGACACACTCGTGGTGTTCACCCACGAGTGGAANCTATGGCATCGTCCTGAAAATGATGACCGCCGAAGTGTAGCCGGGAANATAAAAGTTCGTATAGGAGAAGGTGTCAATAGAGAATTGTTTAAAGAAACGGTTAAATGGCTCAAAGANNCCGGATATNAATTTTCATTCCTTGAATAAAGACAGATTAAGAAGANTTTTTGACATTTCTGTGCCGGTGACCACGTGCAATCTTCAATGCAGTTATTGCTATCTNACTCNCCATCATTGCNCGNCGTCAGAGGTTAAACCGCTTAGCTATAGCCTTTCGCATNTCCGCATGGCACTTTCACGCGAGCGCTTAGGAGGAACATGTNTACTTANCTTCTGTGGACAGGGTGAAACGCTGCTGGCCCCATACATTGTAGACCTNACGCGTGAATTACTTGAAGAGGGACACTATGTCATNATTGTCACAAACGGNTTGCTGACCAAGCGTATGAGGGCATTGGCAGAAGATATTCCTTTTGAATTGCGAAAGCATTTGATNCTCAAGATTTCCTTCCATTTTATGGAGCTAAAGTCGAAAGGACTTCTTGATAANTATTTTGCCAACATCCGCCTCATAGAACGCAGCGGCATTTCCTTTACAGTGGAACTGACNCCTTCCGATGACGAAATTCCNTATATTCAAGAAATTAAGGAATTATGCCTCAAAAACCTCGGAGCACTTTGCCATATCACNGTGGCGCGAGATGNCNNCAAACCCGAGATTCCGATACTTTCCGCACTCTCACGCGAGGAGTATATCAAGGTGTGGGNGCAGTTTGATTCCCCTCTGTTTGATTTTAAGATGAAGATTTTCGGAGAACTCCGGAAAGAGTTTTGCTACAACGGGCTTTGGGGTGGATATATCAATCTGGAAAACGGTTCTATTTTGCAATGTTACCGTTTAAGACCCACAAAATTTTTTGATAATCCTTTGTCACCTATTGATTTTTGCCCGATAGGAAAATGTGAAAATGCTCATTGTTATAACGGACACTCATGGCTTACATTAGGGATGATACCCGAACTCGTTACTCCAACATATCTGGAGATGCGCGACCGCGTCACTACCGATGGACGCCACTGGGTAGGCGAGGAAATGCGTCAATTCCTCAGCATGAAGCTCGCGGAAAATAATGAAACGCTGTCGCCTGAGGCTAAACGGCGAGCCTTGCGCAAGAATCGCACTAATNAATTGGCTTATTCTGTCCGACGCTTAATTTATTTAATTGTAAATGGAAAATGGAGTGTTTTGAGAACAAAATTTCAGAGCTTCGTCAAATAATAGCGCGGCAGCTTAAGCCACTCTTAAATGAGCGGGTTATTATTGCCGATGCTCCATATTATGATAACATCGGCGACATACTCATCTGGCAAGGCACGATGGATTTCCTCAATGAAAATGGTGTCAAACTCCTGAGGAACTACGGCGCGGGATTCTTTCCTTTTCCTCCACTTGATAAGGATGTCACGATCATATTGACTGGCGGAGGCAACTTCGGAGATTTATGGCGGACACTTCAGGATAACAGACTTGAAATCATTGCCCGTTATCCCGANAATAGAATTGTGATNCTTCCACAGTCAATCTGTTATCANGATAAAGGCTTAATTGAAAAAGATTCCGATTTGATGGCGCGTCACTCCGATCTACACCTCTTTGCCCGCGATCAAGCNAGCTATGAAATTCTGNCAANTCACTTCAACCGTAATCATATCNATCTTGCTCCGGATATGGCATTTTACATCGAGCCCCGGCNATTANCTCNTNATCGGAATCGNGATGATGGCAAAANCCTTTATCTGCTCCGTTCTGATAAAGAACTTCNTCAGGATGCACCGACGACTCTACTGGAGGCTGACGTGACATCCGATTGGCCAAAATCGGAAAGGACTAAGCGAATCATACGCAATCTCAAGAGGGCGAGGCGAATTTCAAGAGACCTCCGGAGCCACGGCATGCGCCTGCGGCCAATAGAGAGCGCAATCACTTTCTGCGGCAACAGATTCATCCGCGATTCCCTTACCCGCAAAGGTTGTGAATTCCTCCGGCCCTTTTCACGCATCGTCACCACACGCCTTCACGCGATGATTCTGTCAGTACTGCTCCATAAGCCCGTTGAATATATTGACAACACCTATGGCAAACTATCAGCCTTTGCCGAGACGTGGCTTCATGATTTCCCCNAGGTAAAAGCCTATGGAAGAAATTAAAGTATCGGTAATTGTTCCCATCTACGGAGTCGAGCGGTATATAGAGAGATGTGCCCGCTCGCTTTTCGGGCAGACCATGCTCAATGGTATCGAATTTATTTTTATTAATGACGGCACAAAAGATCGCAGTATCGAATTGTTGACATCCATTATCGGTGAATATCCGCAAGTCAGGACCCGGGTAAAAATAGTAAATCATCTCCGCAACCGAGGTCTTGCAGCTGCCCGGCAGACGGGACTGGAAGCTGCAAGGGGAAACTATATCCTTCACTTGGATAGCGACGATTATTTCGAGCCTGATATGATTGAAGNGATGTATCAGGCAGCTATTACTCACAATTCAGATGTAGTGGTAGCTGACTTCTTTATTTCAGATCAAAAAGGTGAAGACTATTGTGAGTGCTATCTTTCCGACATCAAAGAAAATTTGCTCAAAAGTATTATCGCGCCCTGGAGTTCCGGTTATAAATCAGTCTTTGCATATGTCTGGAACAAGCTGACTAAGAGAAGCATCTACAAGGAACATAACATTAACTCCATCGAGGGAATAAATATTGGAGAGGACTTAATCGTAACTGTACAGATATTGTATCATGCGACTGTAATCACAAAAATTAACCGGGCATTCGTGCATTATAATAAGCAAAATCTCACCTCGTATACTCATGATAAGTCGGTGTCATGTACGTGTCAGCGTTTGAGGGCTATAGAAGTCGTGGCTGACTTCCTTTCTCCCCAAGCACCTCTCTATGATGAGGTGCTGGGGGAAAGACGGTTTAGGAAATACCTGGTTGGGATAGTTAACTGCGATAGGGCTGATCTCCATGAACTCCTCTCGATGTCTCCCCGGCTCGAATATGAGAAACACAAGCATCTCGTTTCACCTCACTGGAGACTTCCCTATAAATATGCTTTGCAAGGTAAGATAGGTTTGTTTGTTTTTCTGCGCAATCTTATTTTTCCTATTCGTAAAATATATAGATTATATATGTTCGGTAAGTCCAAAATCTCAGTCAAGCAATGAGCTTCCATAGGATTTATTCAATAATTTACATCCTTGCGTTTTACTCAGGGATAATATGGTTGTTTTATCGCGTTAATAGAAACCGACAGCGAATTCTCGTTTTCCACCATATTATACCGGACAATCTTATTAATGATTCTTTTGAACAACAAATCGTTTGTTCCTCTCAATCACATTTTGAACGTCTTGTTGAAATTGTTAACAAACGATTTGAAGTAACAACACAAATAGGGAAGACAAACTCAGCAATAATTACAGTTGATGATGGTTACCGCGCGGCTCTTACAGCAGATGTAGTTCTGAGTAAATTTGGCAATAATGCTTATTTTTTTCTCCCGCTATCTAATGTTAACGGTGGTCCATTATGGAATGACAAAATCATGGGATGGATCGCATATGTGCCCCCTGGAGAGTATGTAATTGCCGGACAAACCTATTGTTTGAATTCACAATCTTCCCGGCAAAAGGCATACAAGGCTATAACTAACTTTATCTATACGAATGATTACAATTACTCATCCATCATTGAGCAATTGGAGTTGATTTGCCCTTTTGATAAACTGAACATTAGTGAAGAATATAAAAACATACGTTTTCGTGGATTGACTCAAGATGAGATAACCCAAATTAAGCAAAATGGGCATAAAATAGGAGGTCACTCCATAAATCACGATGTCCTTTCTCTCCTTCAGACAGAAAAGCTAAAGCATGACTTTCAGCGGTGTAGTACTCAAATCAACAAATTGTTCAATTGCGATCTTTATGCATATCCTTTTGGTCACAAACGACATGTTTCAATTGAATGCATTAAAGAGTGTGCCGGCTCAGGATTTTCCGCTGCTGTTATGAATGAATATGTCCCTAACGAAACTCAGTACACATTATCACGAATAAAAATAAGCCACTATACGTCTATATATGAAATTGACGCAGAATTGTCCGGCTTCAAACAATGGTTAAGAAATATCCGCCGATGGAAAAAATAGATTTTGTACTAATTTGGGTAGACGATAATGATCCGGTTTGGCAGGAATCATATAAAAAATATGCCAAATCAGAGTCAGGTGATGCACGTCCTGTGAGATTCAGAGATTGGGGAACTTTGAGGTATTGGTTTAGGGGTGTTGAAAAGTTCGCTCCATGGGTTAACAATGTATACTTCATTACTTGTGGTCATTATCCCGATTGGTTGAATATCAATCACCCAAAACTAAAGTTTATAAAACACTCTGATTATATCCCGGAGAAGTATTTACCGACTTTTAATTCTCGAACAATAGAACTCAATCTTCATCGTATAGATTCTCTATCTGAGAAATTCGTGTATTTTAATGATGATACTTTTATAATTAATCATATTTCGCCCAATCGATTTTTTGTTAAAGATAAGGTGCGTGACATCGCTGTCCTGAGTGCGCGTCAACCAAGAGGCGATGATAGGGATTATATTATGGCCAATAATATTGGATTCGTTAACCGATTCTTTGATAAGAGAGANGTTTTAAAAAAGAATATATGGCGCTGGTTTAATGCTCGTTATGGAAAGTTGTTACTTAGAACAATCGCGTTATATCCGTATCCGCATTTTACTGGACTTTATGATCCCCATCTTCCTAATCCGTTCTTTAAAACAACAATTGAAAAGGTATGGTCTTTAGATTACCGTGTACTTGATGAAACATGTTCTTGTAAGTTTAGGAATTTCCGGAATGTAAGCCAATGTGTATTTAGATACTATCAGCTTGCTGAAGGAATGTTTGAGCCAATAAATCCTTGGAAAACCTCTGTGTCATACTCTTATATGAATGATGATATTTTGNTGGAGGCGATTGATGTCATATTAAAGCAGAAAAAGTCATTAATATGTGTGAATGATGGTGATNTATCAGACTTTGAGTATTCCAAGTCTATATTGTGTGAGGCATTTAATAAAATTCTCCCTGAAAAAAGTTCTTTTGAGCTAAGTTAGTTATAGAAATTATCCAATGATTAGTTCGGATATTCTATAATTGTAATTCATATAATTAATTACNTGTTAAATTCAAANACTCTTAGATAAACTATGATAAAATCATTAATGAACGANAGAATTAACAATTCAGATATTAAAATAGGAGTCATCGGACTTGGATATGTCGGATGGCCTCTATATATTTTGCTTTCAAAGAAATTTACAGTCTTAGGACTGGATATTGATGAGAAGCGAATTATAGAATTAAAGAATTCCGAGCACCGATATGGAGACTGTATCGCAGGCCTAACGAATGCTTATGAAGATTTGTCAGAGTGCAATTTTTTTATTGTTTGTGTGCCGACAGGAGTTAATGAGGATAAAACACCTGACTTCATTCCTTTACAAAATGTATGTAAATCTTTAGGAAATATCCTGGCACATGGCAGTACAGTAGTGTTTGAGTCTACGGTATTCCCGGGTGCAACTGAAGAATTATGTATTCCATTGTTGGAAAATTCGTCAAGACTCAAAGTTAATGAAGATTTTTATGTGGGATATTCACCGGAAAGAATTAATGTAGGTGACAACAGACATTCATTAGATAATATCGCCAAAATAATATCGGCCTCCAATGAAATGACATTGGAATTAATTTATAAAATCTATTCGTCAATTATTTCAGCACCTATTATTAAAGCTTCATCCATTAAGGTTGCTGAGGCAACAAAGATGTATGAAAATGTGCAGCGTGATGTTCTTATAGCTTTGGCAAATGAATATTCAGAGTTTTGTAGAACAGAGGGTATTAATATAAACGAAGTAACAGAATGTGCTTCATCTAAATGGAATTTTAGCAAAGTTCATCCCGGATTGGTAGGTGGACATTGTATTGGTGTAGATACTTATTATCTCTTAAACAGAGCCCAGCAAAAATCTGGTTCATTGTCATTAATTCAATGTGCACGAACCATTAATGAAACTAAGACAGGAAAGGTAGCGAACAAGATACGAGAAATAGCAAAAGGATCTGGAGCAAAGACTATCTTGCTTCTCGGAGTAACCTTCAAACCCGATACCTCAGATTGTAGGAACTCAAAGGCTCTTGAGATATTGAATAACCTGAAAGGAGAATTTACAGTAGATTGTTATGATCCATTAGTTGATATTAGCAGGGTGACAGAAGAATACCACTTACAAGTATTGACTAATCAAGAAGAATTACGGGATAAGTATGATTTAGTAGTGAGGGTGGTAAATCATGCTGATTTTGAAAGTGTGAATGTCCCTTGCTCAAAATTTGTAGACTTAAAGGAGCTGTTGTGATAAAGCAAACGAATAGATCATAAAAATAGCGAGNAACCGCCTCGTTGACGTGATGATAATTAAGAAATGCTCAGACGTTATAGCTATAATAAACCGGTTGTTCAAGTATTAATTCATTCCTTTTGCTTTATCTTTGGGGCGTTTATGCTCTCCAGTCTTTTTTTAGCAAAAGAAAGCATTGAAAAGCCGTTCTTGATAATTGAAATAGCGTGTGGTTGCGTATATATAGGTGGAATATCCATCAGTACAAGGATCAAAAATGTTAATCAGTTANTATTCTGCATCTTTTGCTGCTCTTTTATAGTTTCATTCGCAGTACGAATTTTTTTCTTGGATTACTATAAGGTTGCTTACGGTTTAGCCGTTGATAGTTACACTTATGACGCTATGGTCTTGCCTCTGAAGGGTAATTTCAGCTACCTTGTCAATAATATTAATACAGATGATTTAGGCTATCCATATATATTGTACCACGTTTATAAAATAGCAGGAGATGTAGAATTTGGAAGAGTGTTGATGCTATTATTAAATTCTTTATTGTTAGTATTCTCATCCGGTCNCTTATATCGTCTTTCAATTCTTTTGGATTTTTCAATCAGGGAAGCAATAATTGCCGCAGGTCTCTATGGCTTTAATCCGTTTTTGTATATTACTGCATCAGTAGGACTGAAAGAAGTAATATTCTGTTTTTTGATAATATCATCCTTATATTATATGTTTAGGTGGAGAGAGAATAAGGATATCGTAAGTTTTGTTCTTTGTGTCTGCTTTATTATCGCTACTTTTTTCTTTCGGGTTGCGATATGTTTTATGCTATTGATTTGTCTGGGATTATATGTAATTACCACCAATTCTAATAAAAAAAGTGTTCTTTGGTTTTTGATGATTTGTGGAATATGTTCNCCTATATTTGCTAATTATATTCTGGAATATTTTACCGGAGTTTCAATCGAAAAACTAATNGCAATAGCGCAATNCCGCAATNGANCCATGGGTTCAGAGATAATAGGNCCNATAGTNCAAGTNTGTGCTGCCTTAATCGGGCCGTTTCCTAATTTTTTCAGGTTGGGAAAATATGCCTTGCTTTTCAGTAGTGGCATTTTATTAAAAAGCATACTCAATATATTTTTCTTTGTCGGAGTCTGGAAGGTCGTTTATAATCTCAATTATAAGTTCTATCCATTGGTTTTGTATTCTTTATTTGGAATTGTATCGGTTGCTTTGTTCGGAGTCGCATTGGATATGCGTTTTGTAATTACGTTCCTCCCATCTACGATACTTGTATCCCTATATGCTATTCATTGGATCAAGAGGNTCGGATTTATTTATTNCTATCTTATATTCTTAGTAATCATTACCGCAGCATATAATGTCAGATAAGAAAGTGCTGATAGTGAATAACGGTTTTCCCACCTGCTATTATCCTGATTACACCACTTATATCAGAGACATTGCAAAGTGTCTTTTCAAAGCGGGCTGTAGTATAGAGCCCCTCGTCATTGAATATGATAAAAAGATATCATTTGTTTACAAACTGTATAAATATATACAGTTCTGGTACTACTGTTTTACCAAACGAGGAGATTATGATTTTATCTACGTTAATCATCTCCCTTACTCTTGGCCAATAGCTTTTAATCCTTTCTTAAGAAGGAAGAATACTATAGTCCACTGGCATGGGAATGACTTAGTCACGAAAAGTATTCTTTCAAAAGTCACATCGCCCTTTCTCAAAAGATTTATCAATAAGTCGATAAACATTGTCCCCTCTNAATATTTTTCAACTCTACTTGAAAAAGAATATCCCCACGTGAAGCACAAAGTTCACATTTCTCCGAGTGGAGGTGTCGACACAGAGTTATTTTCAGCTGAACGAAATCCTCNCAAAGACTTTACGATAGGTTTTGCTTCTAATCTTTCCGCTGAAAAANGCGCTGACAGGCTTATATATCTCATTGAACATAAGCATAAAATTGAAACTGCCACGGGACGCAGAATTAATTTTCATATCATCAATTACGGTAAAGAGGCCGAATATTATACCGATCGGATACAACAAACGGACATGAGCTGTTGCAAAGTTTTCGACCGTATGGATAAGAGTCAGATGCCCTNTTTCTATCAGACAATCGATCTGCTNGTGTTTCCTTCGCCATGCGAAAGTCTTGGATTAGTGGCTCTTGAGGCTATGAGCTGCGGAGTCCCGGTCGTGGCTCACAATATTTGTGCGTTTCCCGAATATATAAAGCCCGGTGTGTCAGGCGAACTCGCAGAGCTGAATGACACGGAGAGTGAGCAAAATCTGGCTTTTCTCGCTGCGGTTGTAAAAGCGATAAATAATATTGAGTCCTATACTCCACGGCGGGTGGTAGAGGCTGGCTATTCACAAGCATCGGTGATTTCTTTTTATCGAAAATTATTCAGAATCTTATGAACCGAGTAGTCGAGTCTCTTTCAAAGCTTCAAAAATACTGCGAGGCGGAGGATTTCAAGGGATGGGATCCGTACGACGGACTCAACTCGCGTATATTCAATGCCGTGCCATTGCTGAAGAATTCAGCTCTAAGCCGCCTGATTATGATTCAGTTTTTTAAACGAAGTCCTGTCAATCTGCGTCGTGTAGGTATGATTCCCAAAGACTACAATCCGAAAGCTATAGCATTATTTTTATCAGGGTATTGTAATTTATACGAGGCTGTGATTGCGAATCCGGCTCTACAACTTGGGCTCGAATCTCCAGAACAATTATTGGGAAAGATAAACTACCTGGCACATTTATTGATGGATATTCGCTCAAAAGGTAATTATCACGGAGCCTGCTGGGGTTATGAATTCGGGTGGCAGTCAAAAGCTTTCTATCTTCCGGCCTATACTCCAACTGTTGTCGTCACAGCTTTTGCTGTGGATGCTCTTCTCAGAGCATATCAAGTCACCTGTCGTTCAGAATATCTTGATTTAGCGTTATCCTCCGAGGGGTTTATACTCGAAGACTTAAATCGGATACCCAAATCGGTGGGTTTTATGTTTTCTTATTCTCCACTTGACAAGCGCGCCGTATATAATGCGACACTGCTGGGTAGCAAGACCCTGACAGCAGTATATAAGTATAAAAATGAAGTGGGGTTAATGAATCAGATTGCTCAGTCAGTACGACCGGTTCTGTCNACTCAAAATCCTGACGGTTCCTTCCCTCATAGCGATCAGGTTGGGAATAAATGGAGGGATAATTTTCACACGGGCTTCAAACTTGAAAGTTTAGTCCACTGCAACCGCATATTATGTGATGCGGCGGTTGAAAGCGCAATTGAAAAAGGATATGCACATTGGATATCTAATTTTTTTGATAGGGAAACCGGNATTGCCCTATATTATGATAATGATTCCATAAATTCCACAGTTGATTTACATTGTTTNGCTCAAGCCATTCCNACACTTTATCATCTTNANAAGTTAGGAAATGAATTACCTTTAGTAGAGAAAACAATTAATTGGGCTATAGACAATATGCAGTCACACGATGGNGCTTTCTATTATAGGAAAAAAGGGAATCGATTAAATAAAATCAAGTATATGAGATGGCCTAATGCCTGGATGTTCTATGGCATGAGTTTTTATCTAAAATACATTTCTGAAAATGGTGAAAATTAGAAACTGCATTCGCCTTGTCGCGATATTCATAAGGTATTTTATCCTTACAAGAATATATGGAATGGATATTTCGAGAACGGCAAGGATATCATTCGGAGCTAAATTGGATAAAACTAACCCCAAGGGTATCCATATAGGAGAGGAGAGTTTTGTTGCCTCGGGTGCTATCATTCTCTCTCATGATTTTTGCAGGAATAAACACGCAGATACATACATCGGGACGAGATGCTTTATCGGCGTCAATACAGTCATTATGTGCGGCATCAGAATCGGTGATAATTGCGTGATAGGGGCCGGGGCTATTGTGACTAAAGATGTACCTTCAAATTGCATTCTTGCGGGGAATCCTGCAAAAATTATCCGAGAAGATATATATACAACAAAATTTGGACAACTTGTGAAACATGAATGAGGTTATTCTTAATGGTATAACCGTCACTGTATTCAGCGGGGTAGACGACTTGCTGGGGTTTGTCAATAACAAGAATGGTATTCTCGTTGCGGTCAATGCCGAAAAAATTATCAATCGTGACCATAGGATTAAAGAGATTATCAATAATAACATAGGTTATCTCGACGGTGCAGGCCCTGTACTGGCTGCACGGCGTAAGGGTATTTCCGATGCCTGTAAAATTCCGGGGTGCGAGCTTTGGCTTAAATTGGTTAAGCGTTCATACCATAGCCGCTCATTCTATCTGCTCGGAAGCACCAGATCGATCATCGAGGAGACAGCCCGTCAACTTCATAAAGATTTCCCCGGTATCTCCATTGTCGGCTATCACGATGGCTATCTGACAACCGACAAGCTGAAATCGGATGTTATAACCGACATAATCAGCAAGAAACCGGATGTTGTCTTTGTTGCTATGGGGTCGCCTAAGCAAGAGCTTTTTATGGCTGAACTTCAAGAACTTCACCCGGCTCTCTATATGGGTTTGGGCGGGAGTTTCGATATATACGNNGGGAATGTGAAGCGGGCACCACGATGGTGGATAGATCATAACCTCGAATTTGCATACCGCCTTTTNAAACAGCCCAAAAGAATACGCAGACAAATACATCTGCTNAGATTCGCATGGTGGATTCTGACTGACAAAATGTAGATATTNATATGAAGAGGATAATGCTTGTTTTCGGCACCCGTCCGGAAGCCATCAAGATGGCTCCGCTCATAAAGGAACTGAATAAATATCCGGAAGATTTCGAAGNAATCGTCTGTGTCACCGGTCAGCACCGAGAGATGCTTGATCAAATGCTGAAAGCATTTGACATCTNCCCCCACTATGATTTACGAATCATGAATAAGGTTCACGACCTTTATGACTTGACGGCGCTCGTCCTCACCGGTATGCGCGATATTCTTGCTGAAGCCAACCCCGACATGGTGCTCGTCCACGGCGATACCACCACTTCGGCGGCAGCCGCACTCGCTGCCTTCTACCGACAGATTCCNGTAGGTCACGTTGAGGCNGGNCTCCGCACTCNCNATATCTATTCTCCNTGGCCCGAAGAGATGAACCGCCAGATAACCGGGCGTATCGCCACCTGCCATTTTGCTCCGTCACCTCAATGCCGCTGCAANCTATTGGCCGAAGGTGTNGATGATGTAAAAATCATTGTGACAGGCAATACGGTAATCGATGCNCTCAAGTGGGTAATTGATAAGATTANCTCATCGCAGGAAATCCGCCGGGGCATCTACGAGGAACTCNATAAAGTCGGATATGATCCTTCGCGACTTCGCAANAGAAAGCTTGTACTCATTACAGCTCACCGACGTGAGAATTTTGGCGAAGCATTCGCCTCGATATGCCATGCCNTAAAAGTACTTGCCCGAAAATATCCCGACANAGATTTTGTGTATCCTCTCCACCTCAATCCCAACATCAGGCAGACAGCCTNTCGATTATTCGGACGTGTTGATGATAGGCTGGACAATTTGTTTCTTATTGAGCCACTCAGCTATCTCGCATTCTCTCTGCTTATGTCTGAATCTACTGTCATTCTAACAGATAGCGGCGGAATACAAGAAGAAGCNCCAGCATTGGGTAAACCGGTGCTCGTCATGCGTGNNACAACCGAAAGAACAGAAGCCCTTGGNGAACTGGTAAAACTCGTCGGAACTGACTCAGANAATATNATACACGAAACATCAAANNTNCTNGACAATTCATTANACCANCAGTTCTTNCTCAAACATAACAGTTNCTACGGAGANGGCNACGCATCTGCCNGAATNGTTGACTATNTNANAANNTTAAACAGTTNATTATGAAAGCNTGTTTTATAGGTTTAGGTTATATCGGTCTTCCCACGGCCATAGTTGCCGCAAATAGAGGTATTGAAATAGTGGGGGTGGACATNAATCCATCAATTGTGAAACAAACCAATAGTGGTAAGTCTCACATTGTCGAGGCCGGTCTTCAGGATTTACTCCATAATGCCGTCCGTAGCCAAAAACTCATAGCNAGAGAAGTACCNGTAAAGGCNGACGCATTTTTCATTTTCGTCCCTACNCCTATCAATACTCAGAAAATGCCGGACATCAGCTTCGTCGAGGCGGCCACACGCTCGGTTATTCCATTGCTCGAACCGGGTAATTTGTTTGTGATTGAATCCACTGTCCCGGTGGGAACGACTGAACAAATGGCAGATCTGATATATCAGGAAAGACCCGAACTGCGCGATAAACTATATATCGCATACTGCCCCGAAAGAATGATTCCCGGGAATGCTGTATATGAACTCACTCACAACGACAGAGTAATCGGAGGTATCAACGAAGCCTCAGCCGCAAGAGCCGCCCAATTCTACTCAAAGTTTGTTGAAGGAGAGCTACACACCACCAATACACGAACCGCCGAAATGTGTAAGCTCGTTGAAAACTCCTTCCGTGACGTTCAGATAGCTTTTGCCAACGAGCTTTCCATCATTTGCGAAAATGCCGATATCGATGCAGGCAAGCTCATCAGTCTTGCTAATCTGCATCCACGTGTAAATATTCTCACACCCGGCTGCGGGGTTGGTGGTCATTGCATTGCTGTCGATCCATATTTTCTAATTTCAAAATTCCCTGAAGGAACACCACTGATACAGCAGGCTCGAAGAGTCAATACCCGTAAAACCCAGTGGTGCATCAAAAAAATCAAGAATAGTATCAACGATTTCGAACTGAAATATAAGCATCGTCCTAAAGTGGCGATTATGGGTCTGGCGTTTAAACCGGATATTGACGACTTACGCGAATCACCGGCTATCGACATCGTTGGCGAAATTATGAAGTTGAGCAACAATACAGAGATTATGATTTCCGAGCCGAATCTAATCCAACACCAGATTTTCAACCTCATCGACTACAACGAATCCTTCCGTGCGGCTGACATTGTGGTATTTCTGGTAGCACACACTCCGTTTAAAAACCTCCCCAAGGTTACTGATAAAGTCATTTTGGACTTTTGTGGTGTTTACAATTAACTTTAAGATATTGAATGGCTCTCGCTTATGGTATTCTGAACGGCTCCATTTAAGAGCCAGNCTGAACGCGAAGATCTTTAAACGATAGTTTACCACACNGCATNGACAAAATATTTGATTGGNACTACCTCCGGAAAAGAAAAGCGGGGTGCTGATTCCAANGATATGCTCGCGGNGGTGGCCGATGGCCAGGAAGGGGGGATGAAGCTCAGGGAAGTGGTGCGTCTGATCAACGATATAGCCCGTGAAAGGGAACTGGTGGCCCTTACCGTTGCCGAGCCTATGCCCAGGCTGGCCATACGCCTGAAGAGGATGCTTTCGGAGCCGCCTCTTTTGTAATGATCGGTGTTCGCGCCTAAGCACGCAGAATGACGGGCCGGCCCACGCATGGTCCTGTCCGTCTGTAGGGAGTGCCGTCCGTCGTTCGGCGGTTGGCTTATTCCTGCGCGTACTGCAGTATGGTCGGCGACTTCACGTCCACACCGTATTCGGAGGCGAAGCGCAGGATGGCACGGGCCAGNTTCGGCTTCAGGTCTTCGGGNCAGTAGCGGAAGTAGGACTCGGCGGCGCGTACGTGCGCGGCATCGGGCATGGGATATTCCCTGCGCTCGGGGAGTCCGAATACTGAATCAGGAAGCTCGCGGCGTTCCTCGGTGTCTAATACGTCATTCATGGTCCTGTGTGTTTTTATGATTACGGGGGGAAATCACAACCTCCCGGTATATTATGAAAACACCTTACCACGCACGATATCCTCTCCGGCGGTGTTAAAAATATTTACTCCGCCTCACTGTCGGGTACGGTGGGCGTCACACGGTTGAGGTATTCGAGGGCCGTATCGAGGATATTGTCGCGTCCTTCGGCCAGTTCTTCGGCGGGGGCATGGCACTCGAAACCTTCGGTGGGGTCGATGCCGAACTCCGTTATCTCTCCATCGGGGCCGTAAAGGGGGGAGGCCGAGAAGCGTACGCTCCATCCGTTGGGAAGTTCCGAAGAGAAGGGCAGACCGCCACCTCCGCCTGTACGGGCACCTACCACAGTCACTTCCGGCAGCGACTTCATCACGGCCGTGAAGGCGTTGGCCGCGCTGTAGCAGGATCGGTTGGTGAGCAGGCATATCCGTTTTCCCAGATAGGGGATGCGGAAATCCTCGGCCGGCTTGTAGGTGAAGGGATAGGGGTCGGAGAAATCCGTAGGTCCGGGGCCGGTCTTATGACAGATGGAGCCGCCGGGAATCTCATGGTCGATGAATCGGCCTACGAGGATGTCGATGTTGGTGAGAAGGCCCCCTCCGTTGTCGCGGATATCGAATATAAGGGCCCGTGTCTCCGAAAGGAGGGCCAGCACATAGTCGAGGGCCAGTTCGGAGACTCCCGATGAGAACGACGGATAATAGATATAGCCGATATTGTCCGGCAGCACGCCGTAGATCATTCCGGAAGTGGAGAAATACTTGAACTGCAGGTAATCCTCCTGCACGGTGCGCAGGTTGAAGTCCTGCGGATAGTCGGTCCACCATGCGCGGTAATAGCTCGTGTTGAAGCGCGAGGTGAGGTTGACATGGCCGTCCTTGAGCTCGTCGAGCATCGCGGCGCATACGTTGAAAAGCTCCAGATCGTTGGCGTCGGCGGGAAGCAGATCCCGGTATGAAGCCGACAGCGCGGGCCAGTCGATCCCTTTTTCTTCCAGAAAGCAGTAGCGCGTACGGATGATTTCCGACAGGGCGTCGAAATTCCCCCGGGGATCGTCGGGGTACGATATGTCGTCATGGCACGAAGGGAAGAGCGCTGACGTCAGCGCCAGCAGCATAGCCGGCACTATGCGGGAACGGAGGGCGAAAATAAGTTTCATGATGAGTCGGGATTAGAGCAGCGGACGAATCTCCCTGGCGCGACGCTTGAGTCCGAGGCCGCCGGGAATCACTCCGATGATAAACATGTTCTCGGCCGACCGCTGTACGAGCCGGTTGGCCTCGGCGCGGGAGTAGCGCAGCGAATAGCCCACCTCCATGGCGGTCTTTCCGAAGTCCATTTTCACGGTAAGGGAGCAACGCAGCTTCTGCCGTGAGCCCGGATAACCGAAATGCACCAGGCCGGAATGGTTACCCACGAGTATTTCGTAATATGTCTCGCCATAGCCCGGCATGAAGAAGGCTCCGAGGAGGGGAGTGCGCGCGTCGAGGGCCGCCACCATAGGCAGACGCCCGAACACATGTGTCCAGCTTACGGATGCGGCTGCACCAAAGGCCGCCGCAAGGTCGAAACTGACGGGGTTGTTGCTGTTCTTGAGCAGGCCGAGCACGCCGGCGTCGAGCTCTACGCCTCCGCCGGCGGTGAGGCAAAGGCCGTTCGGGAGTCTCCACATGGCGCGCATGTTCCAGGCGAATTCCGCCGAGATGCCCTGCATCGAGGTGTTCTTGCGCGGATTGAGATAGGTGAGTCCTCCCGCAATCCCTCCGTCAAACTCCATCATGGCGCGTTCGGGGGCAAAGGGCATCGCTTTCGACCACCGGCCACCGACGCCGTACTGCGTGCCGGTGTATGTGACGGGCGCCAGATAGCGCGACACCACCGAGCGGCGTCCTATCTCCAGCGAGTAGGTGCCGGTCACCGGACGCGGCAGGTCGGCCGCGTCCCCTTCTCCCGGCTCACGCGCCGTACACAGTGGGATGATTCCCGCCATGCACAAAGTCATGCTCAACAACCGTTTCATTCCTCTTTCTCCTTAGCTCCGGGGATGCGCCCCTGTTCAGTGCCGTCGTCCAATATTTCAAACAGGTCCCCCTGCACCACCCGTGGTCCTGCGGTAGCATCCTCGTCTGTCTCCTCGTCCGGCACATCCTCCACCGGGGGCGCCGGCGGCTCCGGGAAGCGCAGCGGTTCAAGCTCGGTGATTTCACCGAGCTTATATGTAGTCAGGCGTTTTCCCTTTGCCTTGAAGCTCTTGGCCGCTATGAACTCCTCGGCGTCGATCTCCAGTTCGGGACGCACCGAGTCATGTCCTCCGAAGGTCACGCGCAGACGCGGATAGGGGGTGTCGGTCAGCAGCAGAAGCTGCGATTTCTCATCGGCTCCCACATAGCGCTGCGGACGCGCCGATGACTCGAACGTGAACCTCTTGATGTAGGGGTATCCCTGCGAGGCGTCGAAGAGCACGGCAGTCCATACCTTGTCGGGCTGGAACTTCTCGATGCGCATGATGCCGTCGTCGTAGTGGTTGGTGTCGGCGTACGACGTGGTGTAGAATTCTCCGGAATCTGTGATGACGAGCACCTGCTCGTCCCCCTGGAACTCGCCGAGGCTTTCGCCGCGTCCGTCGTAATTGAGGCGGAGCACGTCGCGGTCAAACCATACCTCGCGTCCGCCCAGCGTGGAGCCTCCGCGTTTCTCAAGCGTCACCGACTTCACCGCATACTTCGTCACCAGATTGCCGAGCGACTCTTTGCTTCTTACGGGCATCTCCGCGAAATCCACCATCACCTCGCGCTGGCGCGGGCCGCGCCCCGATTCGTTGGGTTCCCCGGTAAGGGTCACCTTCACCACTTCGGCCTCGCCGTTGGGATTGACCGACATGTACTCGATTTTCGAGCCCGGGGCACCCTTGGTGATGTCGTATTCCTTATCACGCGTCAGGCCCGTGATGCAGAAGCGTTTCTTGTAATAGTATCCGCCTCCTCCGGTCACCGGGTCACCTCCCGGTCGGCCGTTGCGGTATATCACGTTGTATATGGTGCGGGCATCGCGCTTGAAGAGGCCGATGTGGCGCACCTTCTTCCCGATGAAGAGCTTCTCCTGCACCTTCACGATCTTGTATTTGCCGTCGCGGTAGATGATGAGGATATCGTCGATGTCGGAGCAGGTGAACTGGAACTCACCCTCCTTCAGGCCGTAGCCGATGAAGCCCCCTTCCTTGTCGAACATCAGGCGCTTGTTGGCTTCCGCCACCTTGGTGGCTTCGATCGAATCGAAGCCGCGGATGGTAGTGCGCCGGGGATACTTCTCACCGTATTTTTCCTTCAGATGGCGGAACCACTTGATCGTGAACTCCACGATATGCTCTATGTCGTAGGTAATGCGCTCTATGTCGGCGCGCAGGCGCGCTATCCGCTCGTCGGCTTTCTCGGAATTGAATTTCAGTATGCGTCCCATGCGTATCTCCCAAAGGCGCATGAGGTCGTCGCGGGTCGGCTCGCGGTAGAATCCGGGCTTGAACGGCTCCATGAGCATGTCGATGCGGCTTACGGCGCCCTCCATATCGGGAGCCTGTTCCACATCCTTGTCCTTGTACATCCGCTCCTCGATGAAGATCTTCTCAAGCGATGCGAACAGCATTGCCTCGCGGTTCTCGTCAAGCTTTATGCGCAGCTCCTCGAGCAGCAGATGGCGGGTATGGTCGACGCTGAACCGGAGCAGGTCGCTGACTGTAAGGAAGTGGGGCTTACGGTCCACTATCACGCAGCAGATGGGGGAGATGCTCACCTCGCAGTCGGTGAAGGCGTAAAGCGCGTCGATGGCCTTGTCCGACGATGTGCCCGGGGCGAGGTGCACCAGGATCTCAGCCTGACTGGAGGTGTTGTCGTCCACCTTGCGCACCTTTATCTTCCCCTTCTCCATGGCCGAGAGGATAGAGGATATGAGCGATGTGGTGGTCTTGCCGAATGGTATTTCCGTTATGGCGAGGGTCTTGTTGTTTAGCTTCTCGATTTTGGCGCGCACTCGTATCTGTCCGCCTCGTCCGCCGTCGTTGTAGCGCGAGGCATCCATCAGTCCGCCGGTCTGGAAGTCGGGGAGCAGACGGAAGTCGCGGCCTTCGAGATAGGCCACGGCCGCGTCAAGGATTTCATTGAAGTTATGTGGCAGGATCTTCGACGAGAGGCCTACGGCGATGCCTTCGGCGCCCTGGGCGAGCAGGAGGGGAAACTTCACGGGGAGCGCCACCGGCTCCCGCTTGCGTCCGTCGTAGCTCTGGGTCCATTCGGTGATGGCGGGGGAGAACACCGTCTCAAGGGCGAATTCGGAGAGTCGGGCCTCTATGTAACGCGGGGCTGCCGCTCCGTCGCCGGTGAGTATGTTGCCCCAGTTTCCCTGAGTGTCCACGAGCAGGTCTTTTTGGCCGAGCTGCACGAGGGCGTCGCCGATGGAGGCGTCGCCGTGGGGATGGTACTGCATGGTGTTGCCGACGATATTGGCCACTTTGTTGAAGCGTCCGTCGTCGAGGGTCTGCATCGAATGCAGTATGCGTCGCTGCACGGGCTTGAGGCCGTCCTCTATGTAGGGCACCGCGCGCTCCAGAATTACGTAGGAGGCGTATTCCAGAAACCATTGCTGGAACATTCCTGAGAGCACCGTCCGCTTGTCGCCCATGCCGGGCACGTTGTATTCCTTCACGGGGTCGGTCTTGGCGAGAGCTTCCTCTTCGCTCTCCTCGTTTTCGCGGAGGTCCTCCACGGCCTCTTCTATCTCGGTGTCGAGCAGAGGGTCGGATCCGGGTATCGCCTCGGTGGCCTCTTCGGCCGAAGAGGGGGAGCCGGCCACTTCGGGGAGTTCTTGATCGGTATTGATTATGTCGGACATGGACTGTAAATTGGTAGCTTGAAAAGTGAGCCTCATAGGGGAGACGGTCATCTCCGGGGGAGAGATTCTCCTGATGGCAATATCTGCAAAAATACAAAAAAATCGGTGCCATTGCAAAAAAACATTGTGCTTTAATGCCGCGGTCGGGAAATTTTTATTACCTTTGCAAAGGAATACGGCCCGTTGGCCTGCTTCCGTCGGCCAGCGTCTGAAAACGCGGCATTGACTGTATTGGCGCACGTGGCGTAATTGGTAGCCGCGCCAGACTTAGGATCTGGTGTCTAACGACGTGGGGGTTCGAGTCCCTTCGTGCGCACCGTCAGTCAGGGGGGTGTATCGTCAACACGATACACCCCCCTGACTGGTATTGATGGCAAGCGTTCCTGTGGCTTCTGCCGCGGGCGGTGAAATGACCGGTTTTCGGTCAGCCTATCGGCTTACAGCTGTTCGCGCATCTTTTTATAGACCCATACCTTGGGACGCACCGATTTTGTCGCAGGCTTCGTGTATCCTGGAAGGGCCACCGCTCCGTCGGACTGAAGCCATTCCACCAGACTGTCGACCATCTTGACGCATCCCTCTTTAGTGGGGTGGGGATTGGTGGAGCTCTGGCGCGGAAGCGTCAGGTCCATATTGTTTTTATAATGCGATGCGCCTAACTTAGATGCCATCCAGGAGTTGTAGGGCTCGCCGTAATCCTTGCCGGGCCATGACGGCGGTCCGACCCATATCACCGGCGTGTCGCCGGCCGCTTCCATGATCGCATTCAGCGACGCGCCGAGCTGGTGTTCCGGATTGCGTTCGGCCATATTGTTGAGTCCGAGGCTTACGAAGATGGCCTCGGGACTGTACTGCCGGATTAGCTCGGTCAGGCGCGGAGCCGCCTCGCCCCATTCCTTGATGGTGGAGCCGTCCCATATCACGGTCTCCACCGTGAATCCGTTGGAGACGCCGTAGGCGTTCAATGCCTCCGACAGCCACCCGGTCATGGAGTCGCCGATAAACAGGATATTGTCCGCTACGGGACGACCCTCACGTATTGATTCATGGGGGGCGCCGTGCTCTTCGGCCGATGCCGTCAGAGGGACACCCGTGCAAAGCACGCCGGCAATCATCAGAGGGAGTAGCCTTAAAACTTTCATAGGTTCTGAAACGATATAATAAATAGTAGGGATTACGGGGACCATTGTGGTATTTTAGCGCAATGACCACCGGTTATTCCGATAAAATAGATTATCTTTGCAGGTATAACAAGTCTCAGGGTAATTGTATCGTACCGACCTGTAAAAAAGATTCCGAAAAATCAACATATATAATCCAATATACTTCCGGATATGTCAGAAACAACCCAGAATACAGCAGCCGCTCCCTTGACAGGCACAGCGGCCGATAAGAAAATAGTGGTGAGCGGCATCCGCTCCACAGGCAACCTCCACCTCGGCAACTACTACGGCGCCCTCAGCAAGTTCCTGCGCATGCAGGACGACTATGACTGCCGTTTCTTCATCGCCGACCTCCACGCCCTCACCACCAATCCCGACCCGAAGCAGCTCCACGAAAGCGTAAAGAACATACTGGCCGAATACCTGGCCGCCGGTCTTGACCCCGACAAGAGTACGCTCTACGTGCAGAGCGACGTGCCCGAGATTCCGGAGATGTACCTTTTGCTCAACATGCACGTAGGCATCGGCGAGCTGATGCGCACCGCCTCCTTCAAGGACAAGGCCCGCAAGGCCCTCGGCCTCACCGGCGACGGCGAGGAAATCGAAAAGGAAATCATAGGCAACCAGGGCAACAACGCCCGCGTCAACGCCGGACTCCTCACTTATCCTACCCTTATGGCCGTGGACATCCTCATACATAAGGCCGACTTAGTGCCCGTGGGTAAGGACCAGGAGCAGCACCTCGAACTCACCCGCCGCTTCGCCCGCCGCTTCAACTCCTTCTATGGAGTGGATTACTTCGGCGAGCCCGTCAACTTCAACTTCGGCGGCGAGGCCCTCAAGGTGCCCGGACTCGACGGCTCGGGCAAGATGGGCAAGAGCGAGGGCAACTGCATCTATCTCATCGACGATGAAAAGACACTGCGCAAGAAGGTGATGCGCGCCGTCACCGACGAAGGCCCCAAAGAACCGGGCCAGAAACCCTCCCAGCCCGTGGAGAACCTCTTCACCCTCATGGAACTCGTCAGTGAGCCGGAGGTGGTGAAGCATTACCGTGACGCATATGCCGACATGTCGATCCGCTACGGCGACATGAAGAAACAGCTTGCCGAGGATATCCTCAAGGTCACCCTCCCCATCCGCGAGCGCATCCTCGACATCCGGAGCAACGACGAATACCTGAGCAAGGTCGTGCGTCAGGGCGCCGAGCGTGCCCGCGCCTATGCGGCCGACACTCTGCGCGACGTGCGTGAAATAATGGGTATCCGCAAGATCTGATGTATGAAGGCATTCCGAAAAGAAATCATAATGACGCTGGCGCTCATCCTCTTCGCGGGATGGGCGCTCGCGTCATGTTCCGGGAAGGGGGGCGGGGCAGGCAAGAAAGTGGTGGCCGTGAGCTATCCGGCTCATAAATGGCTTGTAGAGCAGATTGCCGGCGACGACTTCGAGGTGGTGGTGCTCCTTCCGCCGGGAGCCGACTCCGAGACATTCGATCCCGACATGCGCACCATGTCGCGTCTGCAGGAGGCCGACCTTTATCTCACTACCTCCACAATAGGTTTCGAAGACGCCATGACGCGCCGCCTGCGCCAGACCAATCCCGACCTCCGGATAGTGGATGTGTCGACGGGTGTCGATTTCATCGGCGGTACCCATGCCGTGGCATCGGGCCACGCCCATGAAGACGCCGGGGTGGCCGACCCCCATATACTGGGCAGTTACGTCAACGCCATGACCGTGGGCCGCAACATGGCCCTCGCACTTGACTCTGTAAGACGCCTTTCGGCTACGGATGACGCGGAATCCCCCTATATGCGGAATCTCGCCTCCCTGCTTGCCGACATTGGTCGGCGTCAGGCAGCGGCAAAGTCAATGATAGACTCGGCCGGTGTCGTAGGCGGAGCATTTGTAGTGATGCATCCGTCGTTGAGCTATTATGCCGCCGACTTCGGCCTGAGGCAGGTGGCGCTTGAGCGCGACGGTAAGGAACCCTCTCCTGCCCAGTGGGCTGAACGCATGGCCGAGGCCATATCGAGCCATCCGAGGGTGCTCTTTTATGAGCAGGGGCACTCCGAAGGGCAGGCCCGGGAAGTGGCCCGGTCGCTGGGTGTGGATGCTGTGGGCATCACCCTTACCGGAGAGGATTTCCTCGACCGTCTTGACGCCGTGACACGCAGTTTCACCTCATCATCCGCTTCTTCAACTGATGAATAACCCCTCCCTGACATTGCCTTTGACATATCCTGGCGGCGGCATGGCTTCCGCAGAAGGTGCGACGATCATAAGCCTGGAGGACGTGAGTGTGGCCTACGACCGCAAGACGGTGCTCGACCATATCGGACTCAGTGTGCATAAGGGCGACTTCATGGCCATCACCGGTCCGAACGGCGGTGGCAAGACGACTCTTCTGCGCGTCATGCTGCGCCTGCTTAAGCCTACGTCGGGACGTGTGGTATATTACAGTGACTCCCGCGAAGTGAACCGGCTGCCGATCGGTTACCTGCCCCAGAAAAGCATGATCGACACTAAGTTCCCCATCTCCGTGCGGGAGACCGTCATGTCGGGTCTTGCGCGGGGATTCTTCGGGCGTCTCCCCGGGGATGCCGGAGAGAAATTCGATGCGGCCGTCGAGCTGTGCGGCATCGGTGAATACCTGCATAAAGGTGTCGGCGAACTGTCGGGGGGGCAGCTTCAGCGTACCCTTCTTGCACGGGCTGTCATCTCCGACCCGGAAGTGCTTGTGCTCGACGAGCCCCTCTCATACGTCGACAAACAGTTTGAGCACCGCATCTACTCCATCATGGAGCAGCTCTCGCGGCGCACCACCATAATACTCGTCAGCCACGAGATGTCGGTGATTTCCGGCATGGCCAACCGTCATCTTATCGTCGACCACGGGATAACCGAATGCCATGCCCTTCACCACTACATACCCGGCTGCGACGACCCTGATAAATAGCACCTTCATGATACTCAACTGGATCTGGATCCTTTTCTTCGCCATCGCCTTCCTCATGGCCCTCGGACGCACGATATTCGAGGGCGATCTCCAGGTATGGACCGACATAATGAACTCATCCTTCTCGCAGGCTGCCTTCGCATTCGAAGTGAGCCTCGGCCTGACGGGAGTGCTGTCCCTGTGGATGGGGATAATGAAAATAGGGGAGCGCGCCGGAGCCACTGAGGGAATGGCGCGCCTTGTGGCTCCGTTTTTCTCGCGTCTCTTCCCCGGCATTCCGAAAGGCCATCCCGCCATGGGCGCGATATTCATGAACGTATCGGCCAATATGCTGGGCCTCGACAATGCCGCCACGCCGATGGGACTGCGTGCCATGCAGGAAATGCAGACGCTCAACCCCAGAAAGGATACGGCTACTGACGCCATGATAATGTTTCTCGTGCTCAACTCCTCCGGGCTGTGTCTGATTCCGGTGAGCATCATGATGTACCGCGCGCAGGGTGGCGCGGCCAATCCGAGCGATGTGTTCATACCTATTCTTGTGGCCACTGGCATAGCCACGCTCGTCGGCCTGCTGGCACTCTGCGTAAAGCAGCGCATCCGCCTTGACGGGGTACTGTGTGCCTGGCTTGCGGGAATAGCCTTTTTTGTGGGGGGGGTGGCCTGGCTGTTCAGCAGTATGGAGGCTGAGGATGTTCAGAAGTGGAGCACATTCGGAGCCAACTTCATCCTCTTTGCGGTGATACTCGGTTTTATCGGCGCGGGAGTATATAAGAAGTTGCGTGTCTACGATGTCTTCATCGAAGGCGCCAAAGAGGGATTCAAGACGGCCGTGACCATCATTCCATATCTTGTGGCCATACTTGTGGCCATAGGAATGTTCCGGGCCAGCGGAGCGCTGGATATATTCACCGGAGCGGTGGAGCGGGTGGTGGCCTGGTGCGGCTGGGATACCCGCTGGGTGGGCGCATTGCCGACAATGCTTATGAAGCCGTTGAGCGGCTCCGGTTCCTGCGCCATGATGCTCGACGTAATGAAGGCCAACGGCCCGGATGCCTTCGTGAGCAAACTGGCGGCCGCCGTGCGCGGAAGCACCGACACCACCTTCTATATCCTCGCCGTCTATTTCGGCGCTGTCGGCGTGAGCCGCACACGCTATGCCGCCGGCTACGCCCTCCTCGCCGACATCACCGGAGCCGTGGCGGCGGTGTTTGTGGCCTACCTCTTCTTCTGAGCCTCCGTCTGGCACCTATACTATCGGAGGGTAAGCTTACGTTATGAAATGTAAAACACTCGCATCATGTCGAAAGCTAAATTGAAGAAGGCCCTCGCCGCACTTGACAAAGAGGAGCTAATCACGATGGTCACCGAACTGTACGATGCCCGCAAGGAGGCAAAGGAGTATCTCGAGTACTGGATTGATCCCGATCCGGCAAAGGAGCTTGAGCGCATCGAGAGGCTGGTCAGCCGTCAGTTCGTGACTCCGCAGGGCATCAGCCGCCGCAGTCCCTCGTTGCCCGTCATCAACAAATACATAAAGGACTTCATGACCATATGCTTCGAAGCGGAGCGTGTGGGTGAACTCCTCATATTCGTCACCGAACAGATGGCCGATTGGCTCGAAACGCGCTATCGGCGCGTGTCCTACCGCGCCAGCCTCCGCAAATATCTCAATGAAGCGGCCCTATACATCGAGACCAACGAACTCGGACCCCTCCTCGGCATCCGCCTTGACCGCCTCCGCGAACGTGTAGAGGCCCTCGAGGCCTACCAGAATGAAATCGCACCCCGCCGCTGGAGCTGGCGCCGCCACTGATCCCGACAGAACTACGGAATATCAGTCGGGGAGAAGGCCGATGATTGCGTCGCAATCGGCCTCGGTGGTAGTCCAGTCGGTGACAAAACGTACTATGGATTCGGTCTCACCGGGAGGTCCCCATAGCTCGAAGGAGGCGTTACGCCGCAATAGCTCGATTGTGTCGTTTGGCAGTATGAAGAACTGCTGGTTGGTGGGGGAGTCGATATATGGTGTAAGCCCTTTCTCCATGAACCCGCGCTTGAGTCTTAGCGCCAGCTCTACGGCCTTTCTTCCTATTTCAGAGTACAGTCCGTTTTTGAACAGCGTCTGGAACTGCACTCCGAGCAACCTTCCTTTTGCCAATACCGCGCCATGCATCTTCATCAATGAGAAAAAGCGCGGAAGAAGTTCCGGACGGCGTGTCACTACCGCCTCTCCGAAAAGTGCGCCGCACTTTGTGCCTCCGATATAGAATACGTCGCACAGGTGCGCTATGTCCTTTATTGTAAGTCCGTTATCCTTTACGGCCAATCCGTAGGCCAGTCTTGCACCGTCGATATACAGCGGCATTCCCCACTTTCCACATACATCATACAGGGATTGCAGCTCTTCGCGGCTATAGACGGTACCCAGCTCCGTGGGAAACGAGATATACACCATTGCGGGCCGTACCATGTGGGCATTGGTCTCATCGGCGAAGAAGGATGTCATATAGGCGTCGACGGCAACGGCGGTGAGCTTACCGTCTGACTCAGGGAGAGTGAGTATCTTATGTCCGGAGAGCTCTATCGCTCCTGCCTCATGTACGCTGATATGCGCCGTCTCAGTGGCGATGACCCCGTCATTGCGTGAAAGCAGACGGTCGATGACCACAGCGTTGGTCTGAGTTCCGCCGACCATGAAATACACTTTTCCTTCGGGAATGC
The DNA here is from genome assembly GCA_014802425.1 of Bacteroides sp. Classification (GTDB taxonomy): domain Bacteria; phylum Bacteroidota; class Bacteroidia; order Bacteroidales; family Muribaculaceae; genus Lepagella. The sequence continues at coordinate 117,901 of JAAVCH010000019.1, read as the reverse complement.
CGCACTCATCGAGTATCAACTTCTCCGCATCGTGTGTAAATTCATCCGTACCGTACCCCGAGGTATGGAGAAGGTTCGTTTCGTTCAGCCGGTTCATTACCTCCGGATGTCCTCCGGCCATGTAGTCGCAATCAAAATAAATCATCGTGTATTGTTCGTATGGTTGTTTAAATTCCATCTGGAATACAAAAATAGCCATTATTCTCCGTATCTGAAAATCTGGACATTGTCAATGGAGATAAATGTACGGCCCTCCTGGCGGTGGCATTGAGTGAACTTGCAGACATAGGAATAATTGATTATATTTGCGATGTAAATACCTAATTTTAAGAGACACTTATGTCCAAGCTTCTTAATCCTTTCGTAGACTTCGCCTTCAAGTACATATTCGGGCGTGAGGACTCAAAACCATACCTAATCGATTTCCTGAATTCCCTACTGGAAAGTGAACCGGGATATTCCCGGATTGTTGATTTGACATACAGGGACAAGGAATCGGGCAGAAGAAGCGAGGAGGAACGTAATGTAATCTATGACATCCACTGCCGTACTGCCGATGGGCGCTATTTTACGGTGGAAATGCAGAATGCCTCACAGACCAATTTCCTTGACCGTGTCATCTACTATGCCGCACGCACCGTGGCTGATCAGGGAAAGCCGGGCAGGGACTGGCGTTACCAGTACGATCCGGTATACTGCATAGCGTTGATGAACTTTGAGCTGCCAGAATTTGCAGGGCGCTTCCGTATCGATGCGGGATTGTGCGACCTGGAGACAAGGGAGCGTGTATCGGATAAAATCAGGTGCATAATGCTGCAGCTGCCTAATTTCGATAAGAAAGACAAGGAAGCCGAGTGCCATACCCGGCTTGAGCAATGGACATACAATCTAATAAACATGCCGACTATGGAAAGACTTGCATTCACGAACAACAACAAGCTCTTCAAGCAGCTTGAGGAGCGTGTAAGCTACGCCACACTCAAGGGTTCCGACAAGAGTACATATGACGCTGACCTGAAGGCATACCGTGACATGATGGGTCAGCTTGAGTTCGCCCTCGACCAAGGCTGGAAGAGGGGTCTTGAAAAGGGCATGGCCCAGGGCATGGCCCAGGGCATGGCCCAGGGCATGGCCCAGGGCATGGCCCAGGGCATGGAAAAGGGCATGGAAAAGGGTATGGAAAAGGGTATGGCCCAGGGCATGGCCCAGGGCATGGAAAAGGGAGAGAAGATAATGAAGGAGCGAATGGTGAAGTCGATGGCGGAAAAGGGCCTGGATGTCCAGATCATCGCGGCCATAGCCGAAATCTCTGTCGATGCGGTAAAGGCCATGCTGAAGTCCTGACTAAACCTTTAACCGTAAAAACTACTTTGACCTGTGCCGTATCTTTTGCACGGAGTCGGCAAAGAATCGTTATAATATAAAAACGAACATCCCCGCGATTGAAATCGCGGGGATGCTTGTTTGACGGCTGGATAGGCCGATTAGAGTTCAAGCGGAGTATAGGGGAGGTCGAAGGCTTCGGCTACTGCCTTGAAGGTGATGTGGCCGTCGACCATGTTGACTCCGTCGGCAAGGCCGGAATCCTTCTTGCAGGCCTCGCGCCAACCCATGTCGGCAAGACGCAGGGCATAGGGCAGCGTGGCGTTGGTGAGCGCAAGAGTGGAAGTGTAGGGCACAGCGCCGGGTATGTTGGCAACGGCATACTGGATCACGCCGTCAACCACAAATGTGGGCTCTGAGTGGGTAGTGGGATGGGAAGTCTCGAAGCAGCCACCCTGGTCGATGGCGACATCGACCATTACGGAACCTGGACGCATCAGGCCGACCATCTCCTTGGTGACGAGGTGCGGAGCCTTGGCGCCGGGGATAAGCACGGAACCGATCACGAGGTCGGTGGTCGGGAGCTGCTCCTCGATGTTGTGGCGCGAGCTGTAGAGGGTCTTCACGTTCTTGGGCATCATCTCGGCGCAGTGGCGCAGAGTGGGAAGGGAGATATCGCAGATGGTGACGTCGGCGCCGAGGCCGGCAGCCATGAGTGCTGCGTTGCGGCCCACTACGCCGGCTCCGAGTACGAGTACCTTTGCGGGTGTTACTCCCGGTACGCCGCCGAGCAGTACGCCGCGTCCCCCCTGAGGTTTCTCAAGGAAGCGTGCGCCTTCCTGTACCGACATGCGGCCTGCCACTTCACTCATAGGGATAAGCAGCGGCAGACTTCCGTTACGGTCACGCACGGTCTCGTAGGCGATGCAGATGGCCTCTGACTTCATCATGGCCTCTGTCAGGGGCAGGTCGGAAGCGAAGTGGAAATATGTGAAAAGCACCTGTCCTTTGCGCACAAGGGCATATTCGGGCTCGATGGGCTCCTTGACCTTTATGATCATTTCGGCGATGCCGTATACGTCTTCGATGGTGGGAAGAATCTTCGCGCCGGCAGCCTCGTACTCTGCATCGGCGAAGCCGGAGCCTTCGCCTGCAGTGTGCTGTACGTACACTGTGTGGCCGTGTCCTACGAGTTCTTTGACTCCCGCGGGAGTCGCCCCCACACGGTTCTCGTTGTTCTTGATCTCTTTGGGAATTCCGATGATCATGGTATGAATATGGTTTTAAGGTTGAGTTGTTAGGTTTATGCCCCGAAGTTAAAAAAAAGATTGGAGATTACTCCAATCTTTTTTTATATTGTGCAACATGTTTTTGCAAATTGTCAGTCCGGTGGGGGAGACTGACTGCTCTCTCCGGGACTTAGAGCGCTTCCAAAGCCTTGAGGGAGGCTTCGATGGCTGCTATTTTCTCCAGGGCGTCGCTCTGTTTCTTACGTTCGAGGGCCACTACTTTCTCAGGTGCGGAAGCCACGAACTTCTCGTTGGCCAGTTTCTTCTCGACTCCTGCGAGGAATTTCCGCTGGTATTCCAGGTCGGCCGTAAGTTTGGCGCGCTCCTCGTCGACATTGATGTTGCTCGCCAGAGGCACGGCATATTCCGTAGCGCCGACCATAAATGCCTGCGACATGGCGCCTTTCTCCTCCACTACGGCCACACTGCCAAGATTGCCCATCTTGACAAGGATGGCATCGAGCGTCGGGTCGTGGTGCCCCTTCACCTCAAGTTTCAGCGTATCGCGCTGAGGTATCTGCTTCTGCTTCCGGATGGTGCGGATGCCGGCCACGATTTCCTTAAGGGCCTCAAAGCGGGCGAGCACTGAGGCGTCGGCCTGAGCCGTTTCGGGCAGACGGGCGTACATGATGCTCTCGCCCGGCTTGCGCTCATACAGGTGCTGCCACAGCTCCTCGGTGATGAACGGCATGAAAGGATGAAGCATCTTCAGCAGAGTGTCGAATGCGGAAAGCACGCCCTCGTATGTCTTGGCGTCGATGGGCTGCCCGTAGGCGGGCTTCACCACCTCAAGAAGCCACGAGGAGAATTCATCCCAGAAAAGTTTGTAGACCACCATCAGCGCCTCCGAGATACGGAATTTCTCCATGAGGTCCTGCATCTCGGCCAGTCCTGCCTTCAGCTGTTCCCCGAACCATTCCAGACCCAAACGCGAGGCTTCGGGCTGAGGGATTCCGGCATCTGTCTGCCATCCCTTGACGAGGCGGAAGGCATTCCAGATCTTATTGCAGAAATTGCGGCCCTGTTCGCAGAGGGAGTCGTCGTACATTATGTCGTTGCCCGCCGGGGCTGCGAGCATGAGGCCCATGCGCACTCCGTCGGCTCCGAATTTTTCGATGAGCTCCAGAGGGTCGGGGGAGTTGCCGAGCGATTTCGACATCTTCCGGCCGATCTTGTCGCGCACGATGCCCGTGAAGTATACGTTGCTGAAAGGCTTGTCGCCCACGTATTCATAGCCGGCCATGATCATGCGGGCCACCCAGAAGAAGATGATGTCCGGACCGGTCACAAGTGTCGAGGTGGGATAGTAGTAGGAGATTTCCTTGTTGCCCGGGTCAAGAATGCCGTTGAAGAGGGTGATGGGCCATAGCCAGGATGAGAACCATGTGTCGAGAGCGTCCTCGTCCTGACACAAGGAGTCGGGAGTGAGGGGAAGGCCTGATTCGGCGATGGCTTTTTCAAGAGCCTTCTCCGGGGTTTCTGCCACTACGATGCGTGTCTCGCCGTCGGCGCCTTCATAATAATATGCCGGTATGCGGTGGCCCCACCAGAGCTGGCGGCTGATGCACCAGTCCTGAATGTTTTCAAGCCAGATGCGGTAGGTTGTCTTGTACTTCTCGGGCACGAAGCGGATGTCGTCGTCCATCACGGGAGCAAGAGCGATATCGGCGAAATGCTTCATCTTGATGAACCACTGCAGCGACAGGCGCGGCTCGATGGCCACCTTTGTGCGCTCGCTGTAACCGACATTGTTGGTGTAGGACTCCTCTTTCTCCATGAGTCCGGCCTCCTTGAGGTCGATGGCGATGGCCTTCCGCACATCGAAGCGGTCCATTCCGGCGTATTTGCCGCCGTTGTCGTTGAGGGTACCGTCTTCATTGAAGATGTCGATGGTATCGAGATTATGTGTCTTCCCGAGCATGTAGTCGTTCTTATCGTGGGCCGGTGTCACCTTAAGGCATCCGGTGCCGAACTCTATGTCTACATATCGGTCTTCAATCACCGGAATCTCGCGGCCCACCAGCGGCACAATCACCTTCTTTCCCTTGAGCCATTCGTTCTTGGGGTCCTTGGGATTGATGCACATCGCGGTGTCGCCCATGATGGTCTCGGGGCGTGTGGTGGCCACTACTGCGTAGCGTCCCTCCGGATCGCCGGCCACATAATATTTAAGGTAATAGAGCTTCGAGTTTTCCTGCACATAGTTCACCTCGTCGTCGGAGATGGCGGTGCGGTTCTGCGGATCCCAGTTCACCATGCGGAGTCCGCGGTAGATGAGCCCCTTGTCGTAAAGGTCACAGAATACCTTTATCACGCTCTTCGAGCGCATCTCGTCGAGAGTGAACGCGGTTCGCTCCCAGTCGCACGATGCGCCGAGCTTGCGGAGCTGCGAGAGGATGATGCCTCCGTGATTGCGTGTCCAGTCCCAGGCGTGCTCCAGAAACTGCTCCCGGGTGAGGTCGGTTTTCTTGATACCCTCCTCGGCGAGCTTCGCAATCACCTTTGTCTCAGTCGCGATGGCTGCATGGTCGGTGCCGGGCACCCACAGGGCGTTCTTGCCGAGCATTCTGGCGCGGCGCACCAGAATGTCCTGGATAGTATTGTTGAGCATATGGCCCATATGGAGCACACCGGTCACGTTCGGCGGCGGAATCACGATGCAGTAAGGCTCACGTTCATCGGGGGTGGAGCGGAAAAGGCCGTGCTCCATCCAGTAGGCATACCATTTGGATTCAACCTCTGAAGGGTCGTACTTGGATGCGAGTTCGTTCATACCTCTTGGAATATAATTAGCTTATTGGGATATAATAGATTGCAAAATTAATTAAATTTCGCGTGTTGGCAAAGAGCGCGTATCGGCCAAAGTCCGGTGCGCGGTGCCGCAGGCACTTTGACCAACCGTCAAAATTAATCATATTCCGCCATAAGTATCTAATATTTTAAGAAAATATATCGTGAAATTTTTGTAATTTTACCCACTCTTTCGACTTTGCGCGGCTGTGGAAGTCCATCGCGGCGCAGGTTCCAAGGTATCAGGCGAATATTATATAAATAAGGATAATAAGGATAAATCAATATGAATCATACGAAATGGAGCCGGGTACTCCGGTGGATGGCCCCGTTGGTCCTGGCTGTATACATGGGTGGGGGGGCATATGCGTCTCCCGCATGGACCGATCCCAATCCCAAACGGGAGTTTCGCGGAGCTTGGCTTCACGTCATAGGCCAGAGCCAGTATATGGATATGCCTCCGGCGCGATGCAAGGCCTACATACAGAACCAACTTGACAAGCTCCAGGCCGCCGGATGCAATGCCGTCATATTCCAGGTGCGTCCCACGGCCGACGCCCTCTACCGTTCGGACCTTGAGCCGTGGAGCTACTGGCTAACGGGCAAACGCGGGCGCGCGCCTCAGCCAGAATGGGATCCGATGGAGTTCACCCTGCAGGAGGCCCATAACCGTGGCATGGAGTTTCACGCCTGGCTCAACCCTTACCGTGTCACCTCCAATGCCAAGGATGTACTCCCTGCCAATCATGACGCCAACCGCCATCCCGAACGCTATGTGAAATTCAACGGCCAGACATTCTTCGATCCCGCCTATCAGGAAAACCGCGACTTCATCTGCCGGGTGGTGGAGGATATCGTAAGCCGCTACGATGTCGACGCCATACATATCGACGATTACTTCTATCCCTATCCCAACGGGCAGGCCAAATTCAACGCCGACGGCGCATCCTACGCCAAGTTCGGCAATGGAATGGAGCGTAACGCCTGGCGGCGCAAGAACGTCGACCTTCTCATCGAGCAGCTTTACGGCACGATCAAGGACACCAAGCCCTGGGTGCGCTTCGGAGTAAGTCCCTTCGGCATATGGCGCAACAAGAAGAACGACCCCAGAGGCTCAAACTCCAACGGCCTCCAGAACTATGACGACCTTTACGCCGACGTGCTCCATTGGGTCGACAAGGGATGGGTAGACTACGTTGTGCCCCAGCTTTACTGGAGCCTTGACCTGCAGGTGGCCCCGAGCCGGCATCTCGCCGAATGGTGGGACAAAGCCATCGGCGGCAAAGCGCAGCTTTACATCGGACAGGACACCAAGCGCACCATGGACTCCGCCGACCCAAAAAACCACGACAAGAATGAACTTGACACCAAAGTCCGCCTCTCGCGTAAGCTCCCGCATGTGGACGGCAACGTATGGTGGCACGGCTATTGGGTCACCGACAACTACAAGGGTGTCGCCGACTCCCTGTCGCTGAAGTACCAGAGCACCATCGCCCTGCCTCCGGCATGGGGCGACCAGAAGGTGAAGCCTGCCAAAATCAGCGGGCTGCAGGTGCAGCGCTATGACGGCAAGACCTTTCTTGAATGGGACCGCCCCGATACCGGAAGCTACCGGAAGGAGACCGACCAGGTGATGTACGTCGTCTACAGTTTCTTCCCTGGCGAACGTACCGACGACCTTTCGGATCCGCAGACGATAATAGCGGTCACCCCCTTCACGCGTGTACTCATATCCGATGACGAAGACCCGGCCTCGGTGGAGGGAATGACCTTCGCCGTCACTGCCCTCGACCGTCTTAACCGCGAGTCGCTCCCTATGAAGATAAAATTCTGACCATCCCTGAATCCTTCCGTTTATTTATCCTGCCATGCAGAAGTCAGATCTTAAGGAACTCCTCGATACCGAGGCCACCCGCATCAATTCCCCGGCATTCATCAATGAAGACCCCGTACAGTTCCCACGTCGGTTCTCGGATCTGCGCGATGTGGAGACCGTAGCCTTCCTGAGCGCCATCATCGCCTGGGGCAATCGTAAGATGATATGCCGCGACGCAGAGAAAATGCTGCGTATAATGGGTGATGACCCTTACCGTTACGTCATGGATGAGGCCTACGAGAGCCTTGATCCGGATATGAACATCCACCGCACGTTCTTCGCGCGTGATTTTCAGCATTTCCTACGTGGAATGCGGCGCATATATTCCCGCCATGACTCACTCGATTCCTTCGCGGCCTCGTTGAGGGTGGGGGAGACGGAGGCTCCTGCATGGCGGCTCGTCGAAGCCATGAACGCCGAGATGGCCGAGGCCAACGGTGGCAGAGGCGATGCCCGGACATTGCCCTTGCACCTGAAGACCACGGCCCTTAAGCGGGTCAACATGGCCTTGCGCTGGCTTGTGCGTGACGACGGCATCGTCGACATGGGACTCTGGAAGAGCATACCGAAAAGCCGTCTCTACGTGCCTCTTGACGTCCATGTGGGGAATACCGCGCGTGAACTCGGCCTCATCACGCGGCGCAGCAACGACCGGCGAGCCGTCGACGACCTCATGGTGCCCCTGCGTGAATTCCGCCCCGATGACCCTGCGGTCTACGACTATGCCCTCTTCGGTATCGGCATCGAGTCGCGTGCGTTGGAGAAAGGCGGGGAATCGGCAGCGGCGATAGGCTGAAAAACCGTAAAGGCAGTCCGGAGATAAAGTGACCCCGGCAGGTCACTATAACGTGGCGCGGATTTGGTGGAATTGGAACAAAATGTTAAATTTGCGTGGAATTAAACATATAGATAGAATATGAAAGCTTATGTGTTCCCCGGACAGGGGGCCCAGTTCGTGGGCATGGGCAAGGACCTCTATGAGAACAATGCAGAGGCCCGTGAGATGTTTGAGAAAGCCAATGAAGTGCTCGGTTTCCGCATCACCGACCTGATGTTTGACGGTACGGAGGATGACCTCAAGCAGACCCGTGTCACCCAGCCCGCCATCTTCCTGCATAGCGTGATTCTCGCCAAATCCCTCGGCGATGAATTTAAGCCCGATATGGTTGCCGGCCACAGCCTCGGTGAATTCTCGGCCCTTGTGGCTGCCGGTGCCCTCAGTTTCGAGGAGGGACTCAGGCTCGTGTCGAAGCGCGCCATGGCCATGCAGAAGGCATGCGACATCAAGCCTTCCACGATGGCGGCTGTCCTCGCTCTCCCCGACGATAAGGTGGAGGCTCTTTGCGCCGAGGTCGACCATGTAGTGGCTCCGGCCAACTACAACTGCCCCGGCCAGGTGGTGATCTCCGGTACTATCGAAGGCATCGAGGCCGCCTGTGAGAAGATGCTCGCCGCCGGTGCGAAGCGTGCTCTCAAGCTCAAGGTGGGTGGAGCCTTCCATTCACCCCTCATGGCTCCCGCACAGGAGGAACTGGCCGAAGCCATCGAAGCGGCCGACTTCCATCAGCCCGTATGTCCCGTCTATCAGAATGTCGACGGCAAGCCCCACACCGACCCCGCTGAAATCAAGGCCAACCTCATCAAGCAGCTCACCGCTCCCGTGCGTTGGACTCAGGATGTGGAGGCAATGGTGGCCGACGGAGCCGACGAATTTATCGAACTCGGCCCCGGCAATGTGCTTCAGGGCCTTGTCAAGAAAATAGCCAGAGGTGTCGCCACTTCCGGCAAGCAGTGATCCTCTGCACTAAGATAATGACTAACGGGCCGGCGCATCCTCCGCGAGGGGAGGCTCCGGCCTGTGTTCTTTAATAAGTAAAGCCATAGAAATGAACGTAGCAATAGTAGGTGCATCCGGCGCCGTAGGACAGGAGTTCCTGCGCGTACTCGCCGAGCAGGAATTTCCGATCGACCATCTCCGTCTCTTCGGATCCGAGCGTTCGGCAGGAAGCCTGATTCCCTTCAAGGGGAAGGAATACGAAGTTGAACTCCTCTCGGAAGATTCCGACTTCTCTGGAGTGGATATCGCTTTCACATCGGCCGGAGCGGGGACTTCCAAAAAATACGCTGACGTCATCACGAAGCACGGTGCCGTGATGATCGACAATTCCTCCGCCTTCCGCATGGACAAGGATGTGCCCCTCGTGGTGCCCGAGGTGAATCCCGAGGATGCCCTCGACCGCCCGCGCAACATCATTGGCAATCCCAACTGCACCACAATTCAGATGGTGGTGGCCCTGAAGCCCATCCATGACCTTTCGCCGATTACCAGTGTGCGTGTGGCCACATATCAGGCCGCTTCGGGTGCCGGGGCGGCCGCCATGAAGGAACTGGAGGAGCAGTATGCCGCGATTGTGAGGGGAGAGAAGCCGAAAGTGGAGAAATTCGCTTATCAGCTTGCCTATAACCTGATTCCTCAGGTCGACGTGTTTGTCGACAATGACTACACGAAGGAGGAAATGAAAATGTTCCACGAGACGCGCAAGATAATGCACTCCGACGACATCCGTGTCTCGGCCACCTGCGTGCGTGTGCCCGTGATGCGCGCCCACAGCGAGGCCGTGTGGGTGGAGACAGAGCGTCCGCTCGAAATCTCCGAAGTGCGTGAGGCGTTCGAAAAAGCCCCCGGTCTGGTGGTGAGCGACAATCCCGCCGAAAAAGAGTATCCGATGCCTTATGACAAGGCCGGCCAGGACCCCGTATATGTGGGCCGTCTGCGCAAGGATATATCCGACGACCGCGGCTTAAGCTTCTGGGTCGTGGGAGACCAGATCAAGAAAGGGGCAGCGCTTAACGCCGTGCAGATCGCGCAGTGGCTTATAGCCAACGACCCGCGGTTCTCTGCGGAAAAGCAATAAAAGCGACAGCGGCCGCTTTCGCAAGTGGCCGCTGTCATTGTGCTTTTCATAATACTTTTTTCAAACTAACCTAACATCATGAAACGATCTATCTTCTTTTCATCTATAAAACATAGTGGAGTGGAGGATGGTTCACGATTGACAGGAAAATTTTTTCGTCCATCCGTTTTTTTCTGATGTAAATATTTGAAAATCCGACCATTTATCAGTGAAATACCATAAAAACACCTTTAACTTTCAAACCAACGTCTATGAATCAAGACAACGACAATCTCACCACACCGACGGGCCTGCCGGAAAACGCTTTCCGTGAGCTCGCTCAGGACGAGGTCTACCGCCCGGTCATGTCGCCGGCGCACGACCAGAAGGAGGTGACCCCTTATTCCGTAATAACGGGTCTGGTCATGGCCATCATCTTCTCCGCTGCGGCGGCCTATCTGGGCCTCAAGGTAGGCCAGGTATTTGAAGCGGCCATCCCCATCGCCATCATCGCCGTGGGACTTTCCAACGCCCTTGGCAAGAAGAACTCCCTGGGCCAGAATGTCATCATCCAGTCGATCGGCGCCTGTTCGGGAGTGATTGTGGCCGGTGCCATCTTCACCCTTCCGGCCCTCTTCATCCTCCAGGCCAAGTATCCCGACATCACAGTGCAGTTCTATCAGATCTTCCTGAGCTCACTGCTCGGCGGCATCCTCGGCATCCTCTTCTTCATCCCGTTCCGCAAGTATTTCGTGAAGGACATGCACGGCAAGTATCCCTTCCCGGAAGCCACTGCCACAACCCAGGTGCTCATCTCCGCGCAGGCCGGAGCCGAGTCCGGAGAGGGCGGACAGGCCAAGACCCTCATCATCGCCTCCCTCATCGGCGGTATCTACGACTATCTCGTGGCCACATTCGGATGGTGGGCCGAGACCGTGACCTCCACCGCCTCCAGCGTCGGAGCCACAATCGCCGAAAAAACGAAGCTCGTGCTTAGCTGCAACACAGGCGCCGCCCTGCTCGGCCTCGGCTACATCGTGGGTCTCAAATATGCCTTCGTCATCTTCGCCGGCTCGATTTTCGTATGGTGGATAGTGATACCCCTTATGGGCACCTACGGTTCGCCTGAACTCACAGCTATGGCTCCCGACGCCATCTTCAAGGATTATGCCCGCATGATCGGCATCGGCGGTATCGCCATGGCCGGCGTGATCGGTATCATCAAGTCGTGGCCCATCATCGTGCAGGCCGTAGGTCTTGCCGGGCGTGAGCTCAAGGGAAAGACCACAGGTGCGAAGGAAGTCCGCTGGCAGATGGACATCTCTATGAAGCATATCGTATTCTTCGCCGCGCTCGCCCTCGTGGCCGTTATGCTGTTCTTCTGGTTCGGAGTCATCCACACATTCTGGCAGGCTGCCGTGGCATGGGCTGTGGTGACAGTGATCGCATTCCTCTTCACTACCGTAGCCGCCAACGCTATCGCCATCGTGGGATCCAACCCCGTGTCGGGCATGACGCTTATGACCCTCATAATCGCCTCCGCCATCTTCGTTGGCATCGGCCTTAAGGGCACGAGCGGCATCGTGGCCTCCATGGTGATCGGCGGCGTGGTCTGCACGGCGCTCTCCATGGCCGGCGGATTTGTGACTGACCTCAAGATCGGCTACTGGCTCGGCTCCACACCCAAGAAGCAGGAGACATGGAAATTCGTGGGTACTCTCGCGTCAGCGGCCACAGTGGGCGGTGTGATCATGGTGCTCAATCAAGTCTACGGCTTTTCCGGCGACAACGCCCTCGTGGCTCCGCAGGCCAATGCCATGGCTAAGGTCATAGAGCCCCTCATGATGGGTGGCGACACTCCCTGGATTCTATATATGGTCGGCGCCATTCTGGCCGCCATCCTCAACTGGCTCGGCGTGCCGGCACTGGCATTCTGCCTCGGCATGTTCATCCCTCTGTCGCTCAATACCCCGATGCTTGTGGGCGGTGCGGTGGCCTACTTCGTAAGCAACAGCTCGAAGGACAAGGCTGTGAATGATCGTCGCCGTGACCGTGGAACACTCCTTTCCAGCGGCCTGATCGCCGGTGGTGCCCTCTTCGGTGTATTCGCCGCTGTCACACGCTTCGCCGGATTTGAATACCAGAACCCCCTCGGCATGGAGACTACCCAGATTCTCGGTTGCGCCGCCTATGCCCTCCTTATCTGCTACCTTATCTGGGATTCAAAGCGCGTGAAGTAATCCGTCTCCCTTCCCCGATATGCTTCCGTGGCAACCAATGGACAGACCCATTGATTGCCACGGTTTCTCTTTTTTAGGGTTAATGATAAGTATGAAGGACAATGATAAAAATGAAGGATAAGAATGAATGTGAAGAATGGAGGATAAGTATGAAGTAGAGAGAAAAATATGATAGATAGAAAAGCCGGGACGCATCACTGCGTCCCGACTTGCATTCTACCATATTTAACTTAAACGTAACGAGTTTCTTTGATTAAGAACTGATTGATTGGGTTGGGGGGAACAATAATCCCGGTTTTCCACCCTCCGGTGGAAAAGCAGGTGTCTCCTGTGGACGCATGGCGCTTCTCCTTGTGAGGAAAGGCATGCGGAAGTGAAAGGTTATGTCATTTCTCCGCAGAGGGATGTCGACATAAGGTGCTTTATGTGGTCGAGTTTTTCTCCTGAACCGAGCAGATGCATCAGTTTGGTGACGCATGCCTCCGAGGTCAGGTCGCGGCCGCTGAGCACGCCGGCGCGGGAGATGCCTATGCCGGCGGAGTAGAGTTCCGGATTCACGCTGCCGTTGGAGCACTGGGTGACATTCACGATCACCACTCCGCGCTTGGTGGTCTCTTCGAGCAGACGTATGAACCAGGGGTGGGAGGGGCCGTTGCCGGCTCCGAAAGTCTTAAGCACGATTCCCTTGATGCCGGGAGTTTCCATCATGTGGCGCACTACGTTTTCCTGGATTCCGGGGAAAAGGTCAATCACCATTACATTGGTGTCGATGTCGTAATGCACTTTCAGGGGCCCTTTAGGCTTGGGTGCGAGGAGCGCTTCACGGTTGAAATGTATGCCGAGTCCGAAGCTGGCCAGAGCCGGATAGTTGTCGGACGAGAATGCGTTGAAATTATCGGAGGAGTGCTTCGTGCTGCGGTTGCCGCGCCAAAGATAATCCTCAAACAGGATGGCCACCTCGCGCACCATGTGCCGGCCTTCCGAATCGCGGGCAGATGCCACCTGGAGGGCTGTGATGAGATTCTCTTCGCCGTCGGTGCGCACATCGCCTATCGGGAGCTGCGAGCCGGTGATGATGACCGGCTTGTCGAGGTTCTCGAGCATGAAGCTGAGCGCGGAGGCTGTATAGGCCATGGTGTCGGTGCCGTGGAGCACTACGAAACCGTCGTAATCGTTATAGTTGGCTTCAATGACCCTTGCTATGTCCTGCCAGTGAGAGGGCTCCATGGAAGAGGAATCGATGGGATTGTCGAATTCCATGCTCTCCAGCTCCAGGTCAAGAAGCTTGATCTTCGGCACATTGTCGAGCAGATGACGCATGTTGAATGGCTCGAGTGCCCTGGTATCGGGATTCTCGATCATGCCGATCGTGCCGCCGGTGTATATGATGAGGATTCTCGGGCGCCCATTGTCAGGCTCGGGACTCTTCGTCAATGTTGTCTTGGGTGAGGTATAACTCGTCATGATGGTAGGTGTTTGCCTGAGGAGATCTGAATTTTTGTTTTGCAAAGGTAGCAATTTGTTATGACACTCCAAATTTTTTCCGAGGTTTTTTCTCTGGATTATTTCATTATTCCAGTTTATGAGGTATAAGACTGCTATAATCGTAGGGCTTTTACGCCAGACTGTCAGTAGATACTCCCAATTCGGTCAAGATTTGGGAATAGCTTGACAATTTTACAGTGGGTTTTGACAAAATGTCAGCCGCCTCTTTATCGGGATGCACGTTGTCGTAGTCCGGGGGTACCTGCATCGTGACCCAACCCAGAAGATTAGGCATCCGGAAGTCTTTCGCGGCATTGTCGGCTATGTAATGGAATCTCCGGGCCTCGGGATAGCGGCGCACTATTGCCGCGAAATTCTCGGGCGACGTCTTGTCATGTCCTGTCTCTTCGGATATCAGGATGTCCGCCGGCGCTATTACATGATGGAGTCCGAGGGCCTCTATTTTACGGCGCTGGGTCAGCGAGCGTCCGTCGGTGATGAGCGCCATGCGCACTCCGGCCCTGTGGAGGACGTCGATTACACTCTTGGCTTCCGGAATCATGCTGAGATGCTCCGGCCTGTGTTCCCGGTAGATGCGGAGGTATTCCGAAGGGTCTTCCCCGATGATGCTCTCAAGCCAGCCGAAGTAATTGCGGCGCCCGCGCAGGTGGGAGTCCATCCTGACGCGGGCCGCCTGCAGCGGCGTGCCGTAGCGCTCCACGAGCAGCGGGGTTATGGCCCGGAAACCGGAGCGGCAGAAATCGCGCTCACGTACAAGGGTATCGTCAAGGTCGAACACTGCCACGTTTCCGTGGTAGTTGAAATCCGGGTCGCTCATGGTCAGTAAGGTATATGTTGGCTTTGGAAAAAAATTGAGTCCTCAAATATAGCCAAAATCCATCTGTTTTGCAAATTCCACATGAAAAAATCCGGCCCATCCCTTACGGGAAAGGCCGGACCTTTATTCATAATGTCGTTCTTTTATTTCACGCGCTTGATCAGGGGATAGCCGTACTTGGCCTCTGAGCCGAGCTCTTCCTCGATGCGGAGGAGCTGGTTGTACTTGGCCATACGGTCGGAGCGGCTGGCGCTGCCTGTCTTGATCTGGCCGGCGTTGGTGGCCACTGCGATGTCGGCGATAGTGGCGTCTTCTGTCTCACCGGAGCGGTGGGAGATGACGGCGGTGTAGCGGTTGCGCTGAGCCATTTCCACTGCGCGGAGAGTCTCGGTGAGCGAACCGATCTGGTTCACCTTCACGAGGATGGAGTTGGCGCAGCCTTCGGCGATGCCGCGTTCGAGGTACTTCACGTTGGTCACGAACAGGTCGTCGCCCACGAGCTGGCAGCGGTTGCCGAT
Source organism: Bacteroides sp. (assembly GCA_014802425.1). GTDB lineage: Bacteria > Bacteroidota > Bacteroidia > Bacteroidales > Muribaculaceae > Lepagella. Next base: position 102,648 of record JAAVCH010000019.1, on the reverse strand, counting down.
GAGGTCGGTGAGGATCTTCCAGCCTTCCCAGTCGTTCTCGGCCATGCCGTCTTCGATGGAGTCGATGGGATAAGTGTCCACGAGGTGTTCGAGGAACTTGGCCTGCTCCTCGCTTGTGCGCTTGGGAGCGTCAGCGCCCTGCTTCCATGTGTAGTCGTACACGCCGTCCTTGTAGAACTCGGAGGAAGCGCAGTCAAGACCGATGGTCACGTCCTTGCCGGGCTCGTAGCCGGCTTCCTTGATGGCCTGCATGATTACGTTGAGGGCGTCCTCTGTGCCTTCGAGGGCGGGAGCGAAGCCGCCTTCATCGCCTACTGCAGTGCTGAGGCCGCGTGCCTTGAGCACCTTCTTGAGGTTGTGGAACACCTCTGTGCCCATGCGGATACCCTCCTTGAAGCAGCATGCGCCTACGGGACGGATCATGAATTCCTGGAAGCAGATGGGGGCGTCGGAGTGCGCGCCGCCGTTGATGATGTTCATCATGGGCACGGGAAGCACGTAGCTGTTGGCGCCGCCGATGTATTTGTAAAGGGGAAGGTCAAGATAGTTGGCCGCTGCCTTTGCGCAGGCGAGCGATACGCCGAGGATGGCGTTGGCGCCGAGGTTGGACTTTGTCTCAGTGCCGTCGAGCTTGATCATGGCCTCGTCGATGCCGATCTGGTCCATTACGTTCCAGCCTTTGAGAAGGTCGGCGATGGGGCCGTTGACGTTCTCTACGGCCTTGAGCACGCCCTTGCCCATATAGCGGTTCTTGTCACCGTCGCGGAGTTCGAGAGCCTCGTTGACACCTGTGGAGGCGCCGGAGGGCACAGCTGCGCGGCCCATTACGCCGCTTTCAAGGATTACGTCTACCTCTACTGTGGGATTGCCTCGCGAATCAAGAATCTCGCGACCGATTACTTTTTCAATTTTCATAGTCTAAATATATGTTTATGAAGCTTTTAAGTGTCTTTGGGTTATGTCTTTGCCTTAAGTCGGACTATGGCCTCTTCTTTAGAACACAAAATTACTAATTTTTTTTCATTCCTCCGGCCTGACTTTTAACCTTTTTAGGGCCCGTATGCGGTGTATTAGTTTTTTTTAAGTATCTTCGCCTTATGAATCCGTCAGAACTTTCCGAAAAGATCATCTCCCATCTTCCTTTCGAGCCTCTGCCTCAGCAGGCGGCCCTGATAGAGAGCATTGCCGACTATCTGCTCCGCCATACGAAACGCGACATTTTCCTGCTCAACGGCTATGCCGGCTCGGGCAAGACCTCCATCATGGGCGCCCTCGTCCGGACGCTCAGGGAGTGCAGGGTGAAGAGCGTCACTCTGGCTCCCACCGGCCGGGCGGCCAAGGTGGCGGCCGGATTCTCCGGCGGTAAGGCGTCGACAATCCACAAGCGTATCTTCCGGCCGGAGTCCAACGCTCCCGACGCCCGCTATTTCCTCGCTCCCAATCCCGATTCCGACACTGTGTTCATAATCGACGAGGCCTCGCTAATAGCCGATACTCCCGGTTCGCGCGAGTCGCTGCTCCGCCAGATGCTAAAGCATATCCATTCCTCGGAGGGGAATGCCGTGATACTGGTGGGTGATGTGGCCCAGCTTCCCCCGGTAGGGCAGAGCGACGCTCCGGCCATGAATGCAGGGCGCCTCCGCCGCATGGGGCTGTATCCCCGGGAGTTCACGCTCGACATCCCGATGCGTCAGGGTGAGCGCAGCGGTATCCTTTACAATGCCACCCGTATGCGACAGCTGATGCTGGCTCCGGTCGAAGGGATGCGCCCGAAGCTGTTCGCACGCGGTTTCGATGACGTGGAGGTGCTGGGAAGCCAGGACCTGGCCGACCGCCTGAGCGAGTCGTGGAGCGAGGTGGGGCAGGACGAGACCATCATCATCACCCGCTCCAACTCCCGCGCCAACCGCTACAACATGGCCATACGCAATCAGGTGATGATGGCCGAGGAGCCCCTTCAGCGCGGCGACCGTCTCGTGATTTCCAAAAACGACTATTACTGGAGCAAGCTCAATAAGGAGAAGACATTCATAGCAAACGGCGACATGGCGGAGGTGCAGTGGGTCGGAAGCACGGAGAAGATGTACGGCCGTTTCTTTACGGATGTGGAGCTGTTCTTCCCGGGGTCGGAACTGCGTATAGGCGCTAAGGTGATGCTCCGCTCGCTCATGACGGAAGGCCCGTCGATTCCCCGTCAGGAGATGGAGCGGTTTTATCAGACCGTGATGCGCGAGCAGACCGGCGAGGTGAGCGAACGGATAAAGTCCACCCTCGAAGACCCCTATTACAATGCCCTGCAGGCGAAGTACGGCTATTGCGTCACCTGCCATAAGGCGCAGGGCGGCCAGTGGGCCCATGTCTATATCGATATGTCGGGCATAGACCCCGAAGGGCTGGATGAGAATTTCTACCGTTGGTTCTACACGGCCGTCACCCGCGCCACGCAGAAAGTGTTTTTCATAAATCCCACACTGGAGGCGGAGTGACCGGAGCGCGTGCGGCCACTCCGGCTTGAACGTGGCCGCCGGAAAAAGAATACAGGCAGGAAGCCGCGGCTTCCTGCCTGTATTGCGTTATGTCGGAGCTTGGTTACATGCCCATGTCCTGTCCTTTGCGGAGGGGCGAGATTCCCTCGCGCATCCAGCGGGGCATCGGGTCCCCTTTGAGGTAATGGTCGAAGAACTGCTGCAGGCGGTGTGTGATGTCCTTGCGGTTCTTACGGGCCCGGATGTTGTGGGCCTCCCCGTTGTACTGCAGCATCCACACGGGCTTGTCGAGGCGGCGCAGAGCCATGAACATCTCGATTCCCTGATACCAGGGCACAGCGCCGTCGGCGTCATTGTGCATGATGAGCAACGGTGTAGTCACGCGGTCGGCGTGGAACACCGGCGAATTGGCTATGTAGAGTTCCGGAGCCTCCCAGAGGTTGCGTCCGATGCGGCTCTGGCCCATTTCGTACTGTCCCTGGCGGGAGTCGCCTGATTCCCAGCGTATGCCTCCGTAGGCCGAGCTCATGTTTGCCACCGGCGCGCCGCTGCCGGCACAGGCGAACATATCGGTGCGGGTCACGAGGTAGGCCGTCTGGTAGCCGCCCCACGACTGACCGTCGATGCCGACGCGCTTCGGGTCGATGGCCGGATGGCGTCTGAGCATCTCCTCCACTCCGGAGCATACGTAATTATAGGCGCATTCGCCGGGGAGTCCGGCCGAGTAGTGGATGTCGGGCACGAACACGGCATAGCCGCGGCTGACGTAGAAAGGATAGTTGACCCAGCTCCAGGAGGGTTCCATGGTGTAGTGGTAATAGAGGTCCTCGGATCCTGTCTCGTAGAACACCGACAGCATCGGCACCGATGCCTCAGCCGCCTGGTCGAAGCCTTCGGGGAGATAGAGCACGCCCTGCGACTTCTTGCCGTCGTAGGCATACCATTCCACAAGCTGCGCCGTGCCCCATGAGATCTCCTTCATCTGGGGATTGGAGTGCGTGAGCTGCGTGGACCGGGCGAAATCAGTGGAATTCGAGGTCCATATGTCGGGCATCGTCTCGAAGTTGGCTTTCTGCCAGAGGAACACGTCGGCGTCCTTGGCCTTGGTCAGCTGCGAGATGGTGTACTTGTCGAGCACGCGGATTACGGGCGCGGCGCTCTTTCCGTAATTCATCGTGGCCAGACCCTTGCGCTTGTCGGCGTAGTCGAACACGTCAAGCACCATCAGTTCACCCGGCTTCAGTGTCTTGGATTCGCTGTCGAGCCGGCGGTAGCTCAGTTTGAGGTTGCGTTTGCGTCCTTCTCCGGCCGTTATGCATACGGGTTCGGTCTGCCCGGTCATGTCTACGGCCCAGATGTCGTGGCGGTCGTAGATGAGCACGCGGTTGTCACCCTCTCCCCAGCCGGCAATGCCGTAGGCGGGTTTGGGCATGGGGTGGTCGTCATCGGTGTCCCATACCGGATAGGGGATGCCGGAGGTGATGTCGGCGGTCTTTCCGGTCTTGGAATCGAATGCCTTGAATCCACGGTCGGCGTAGATTACGGTGAAGCGGCCGTCGGGCGAGAGTACGGAGTTCTCCGTGCCGGCTTCGCCTATTTGCCGGCGTTCGCCGGTGGCGACGTTCACCATCTCCAGCATCTCAGGAGCGTAATAGTCCCACTGACGCTGCACCATATGGGCCGACGGGTCGTGTACGAGCACCCATTCCGAGTCACCGCGGAACGACGTCTCGACGGAGGCAAGCATATTGGTGGTGGGAATCTCGTAGGAGCCTCCTGCCGTCAGGTCGATCATCACCGGCACCGATCTCTTGCGCAGCGCTTCAAGATTGGTCTTTTCCTGCGGTATGGTGTAGGGCGCGTCCCAGCGCCAGATGTCGAGGCTTGCTCGCTCGAAATCCACGATGGTGGTGTCGTCGGGGGCGATTACGGGAGCGATTCCGATTGTAAGGAAGCGTCCGGAGCGTGAGAACTCCGGGTGTGAGTACTGGTTGAGGGCCAGCGTCTCTCCGGCGGAAGCCTTGATGGCCTCGCGGCGTTCCTCTTCAAGGCGGGCCTGCACCTCGGGGTCGGCGGAGTGGGGGAGTGCCAGGTTGATGGGGGTGCGCTCCGTGGTGGATAGGTTGAATTCCTGCGGACGCGGCTGTGGGCTTCCCGTCAGTTCGGCGTAATAGAGGGAAGTGGCGCGTGTGCCTGACTCGGTGGAGTCGTTGGAGGCGGTATAGGCCAGGGCTGTCCCCTGGTCATTGAAGACGGGGCGTCCGTAGTGGCGCTTGTCACGGTCGATAAGCACGAGCGATGTGTCGGGGAGATTGACGATGGCCACTCCGTCGGTGGCCACCGAGTCAGTCGCGGGCTTGGCCATTGTCAGGGCGAGGCGGCGCCCGTCGCGTGAGAAGTCATAGTCCTTGACCCATTTTACGATTTTCATCGCCGGGCTTGTGAGCGAACGTATCACGAGAGGCTGTCCCGACTTGGTGTCGTTGAGGTCGGAGGGCTTGATGTGGAGTGTGTCGCAGCTCTGATATGCCACGAACGAGCCCCCTTCCTTACCGATACGGAACCCGTTGACGCGGGCTATCTTCTCGATGCGGCCTGTGGAGAGGTCGATTATGGCCAGCGAATCCTGCGGAAGGTCGAAATCCTTTTTCTTGTCGATTTTGGCCTTACGTGTGTCGGCGTAGAAAGGCTTTATTAGGGCTACGGCCCATTTGGCGTCGGCCGTGAAGGCGGGATTGTATCCGCGCGGAATCTCGATGGTCTTTCCGCGGCGGTTGTCGCGCAGGGTTAGCACTGCGTCGCCCTCCTGGGGCACGACACTGTATGCGCTCCATTCTCCTCCGCGGGAGATGGCGTTGGCGCGCACTCCCTGCCAGGCGTCGAAGTCATCATGGTTCAGCGGGCGCTTGGCGTCGGCTGCGGCGATGCCTGCCGCCAGTGCCGTCAGTGCGATTACCGGTAAAAGTTTCATGTGGCTGAGTTAAGTTGAATATGGATGATTAGCGGGTATGGGGGAGGCGACGTGACGCCTCCCCGTGTCGGCGTTACGGATCAGTCCACCTTGTGCAGGTCATGGCCCATACGGGTCTTCTTGGTGTGCATGTAGGCTTCGTTGTATTTGTTGGGCTCCACTTCGAGGGGAACGTTCTCCACGATTTCCATGCCGTAGCCCTGGAGGGCCACCCGCTTCATGGGATTGTTGGTCATGAGGCGGAGTTTGCTGATGCCGAGCGCATGGAGGATTCCGGCCCCTACGCCGTAGTCGCGTTCGTCGGCCTTATGGCCGAGGTGGAGGTTGGCGTCGATTGTGTCTAACCCTTCTTCCTGAAGCTTATAGGCGGCGATTTTGTCCATGAGGCCTATTCCGCGTCCTTCCTGATTGAGGTATATGATGGCACCGCGCCCCTCCTTCTCTATCATCTGCATGGCAAGGTGCAGCTGCTCGCCGCATTCACAACGGCGGGAGCCGAAGATGTCGCCGGTCATGCATGATGAGTGTACGCGCACCAGCGTGGGCTCCCCGGTGGCCACGTCCCCCTTGATGAGGGCCACGTGCTCCAGGCCGCTCACCTTGTCGCGGAAGGGTATGAGGCGGAAATGTCCGTAGGCGGTGGGCATGTTGACCTCTTCACCTTTTTCGAGCAGGTTGTCGTGCTGCAGTCGGTAGGCTATCAGGTCGCGGATGGAGATCAGTTTCAGTCCCCATTCGTCGGCGCGGCGACGGAGTTCGGGCAGGCGGGCCATGGAGCCGTCGTCGCTCATTATCTCCATAAGCGCGGCGCAGGGCTGCAGTCCGGCGAGACGCGCCAGATCGACGGCCGCCTCCGTGTGGCCGGCGCGCTGGAGCACGCCGCGGTCCTGGGCGTAAAGGGGGTTGATGTGGCCGGGGCGTCCGAAGTCCTCGGGCCGGGCCTCGGGGTCGGCGAGATGGCGGATGGTGTTGGCGCGGTCCTGGATGGATACTCCCGTGGAGCATCCATCGAGTTTATCGACGGTCACGGTGAATGGAGTGCCGAGCACTGATGTGTTGTCGCTCACCTGACGCGGCAGGTTGAGGCGGTCGCATGCGGCGAGGGTGAGGGGCACGCAGAGCACTCCGCGCGCATTCTTGAGCATGAAGTTGACGTCTTCAGGCGTGATTTTCTCGGCGGCGATGATGAGGTCGCCCTCGTTCTCGCGGTCTTCGTCGTCGACTACCACCAGAAATTTTCCGGCACGGAAATCTTCAAGTGCTTCTTCGATGGAGTCGAGTTTGATGGGGTGTTGGTCCATGGTTTCGTATGGGGGTTATTGGTTTTGTCGGTGAAATCGGGAGCCGGATGCGGCCGGGTCATTCGGGGGCATCCGGGAGGTCGGCGGATTCGTCTTCCGGAGTTATGCGGAACATCGAGAAGTTGACGCTGCCGTATTCGCGGCGCTGGAAGAAGCCCTGAAGCGCGGAAAAGTCGCGCTTGCCGGAATGCTCGATTATCACGAGCGTACCGGGGCCTACGAGGCGCGACCCGAGGATCAAGGCCGGTATCTCATCGAATCTGGGATGGTCGTAGGGAGGGTCGGCGAATACGATGTCGTAAGGGCGCCGTGCTCCGGCTATGAACTTGAAGACATCGCCCCTTATTACCTGAAGGTCGCAGTCCTGAAGGTGTTCCTTCACGGAGTTGATGAAACCCACCTGGGTCTGCGCCATCTCCACTGCGGTCACGGGTGCGGCTCCGCGCGATAGGAATTCAAAGGATATCGCCCCGGTGCCGGCGAAGAGGTCGCAGACGCTCTTTCCTTCGATGTCCTCGATGTTTTCGATTACATTGAAGAGGTTTTCGCGTGCGAAGTCGGTTGTGGGGCGCGCAGTGATGTTTTTCGGCGGCTCGAAGCGTCGGCGGCCGTATTTTCCTCTTATGATTCTCATAGCGGGATGGGTTGTGTCGTTGATGCGTATTAAATCTGATTGTGGTCATTCCCTGTGGCGTCGGCAGCCGGCTCGGGTCCGGTTGAGGCCGCCGGCCTGTGCCGGAATGCCAGCAGGGCGGCGGCTGTCGGTAGCGACGTCGGCGCGGCCGTGCCGGGAATGTCGAGTGTCTTCGGGGCGAGTCCGCGTGCCTCCAGCATGATTCGGCAGCCTTCGCGGGAGGGATGGTTGCCGCAAAGGATTATGTCGGCGGAGCCTTCCGCCAGCCCCAGCACCTGCATGGCCTTGAGTATGTCGGCGCAGGGGTCGTTGGCGGCTGAGCGGGCCGAGGCGGATAGCATCCGCCCGTCGGTGCCGAATGCCAGCAGGTCGAATCCATTGTCGCGGAATGCCGCGGCCACAGCCGGCCTGTCGCCGAGCATCGCGGGCACCCCTTCGGCCAGCACTCCTAAGTGCAGGCGCATCCTGGCGCCGGGGAGAGTGCGTCCGAGAAAGGCCTCCAGCCCGGGAATGAGGGAATAAAGAGCCGTGATGTCGCCGAGGCGGTCAGTGCAGATGTCGCCCTCCACACCCGGAAAAAGGGAGTGGAACACCTGCTGCTCCGGATCTTCGCCGGCCGCCGACTCGATCACCGCCGTCGGTACCCATGTGGCGTGCGGTGACTCGATTATTATGTCGGTGGCATAGTCGTCGAGCACTCCGGGATGGTCGTAGACGGTATTCTCGATGCGTTTCAGCAAGGAGGCTCCGCCGGCCGGGGAGTCGGGCAGGGGCCATGTGGCGTCAAACATCCTGACGATCGGACGCTGCGGGTCGGAGGCATGGCGCAGCAATGCCGTCATGCCCGAATGGGATATGTAGATTATAAGGCGCCATTGCCCGGTGTCGGCGAATTCGGCCGGACTGAGTATGATTGGCGTTGAGGGTTGGCTCATTTATGCGGAATGTTGTGTATCTTTGCAAAGATAATCAAATTTTCCTCTTCCTGCAATTCATATGGAATATCACGATACCGATAAAGCTCCCCGGGAGGGTGCGCGTGCCGCCGGACCGGCCTCCGGAGCCGATAGGGGAGAGATGGCGCCGAAGCGTCTTGGCCGGGCTGTGCTCGCGCTGGCGCTCCCGGCCATACTCAGCAATATCACCGTGCCCCTGCTCGGACTCAGCGACACCTTCATCTCCGGCCATCTTGGCTCGGAAGTCTTCATCGCCGCCATAGCCGTGGGCACCATGATGGTCAACACCGTCTACTGGCTTTTCGGCTTCCTGCGCATGGGCACTACCGGGCTTGTGGCCGAGGCCGTAGGCGCTTCCGACACCATGCGCCAGCGGCGCCTGTTTACCGTGTCGCTGCTTCTGGGATTCTTCATCGGCGTGGTGCTTTTCCTTGTGGGCTATCCCCTCGGGCGGCTGATGGTGCTCGTGATGGAGCCCTCTTCCGATGCCGCCGGGCTCGGTATGGACTATTTCAGGGTAAGCGTTATGTCGGCGCCGGCCGTGCTTGCCACGATGGCCGCCGTGGGCTGGATGATCGGCCGCCAGAACACTGTCGGGCCCATGATAGTGGCGATAGCCGTCAATGTCATAAACATCGTATTGAGCTTCTCGTTCGTTTTCGGGCTTGAATCAGGTTTTATCGGCGTGGCATGGGGCACCTGCATAGCCAACTGGTGCGGCCTTCTGCTGGCGCTTGTGATTGCGTGGCGTGTGGCGGCGCCCGATCCGCTTTTCGCGCCACTCCGCGGACTGATGCGCGGAGTGGACCCCGGACGGTTCTTCCGCGTCAACTCCGACCTTATGGTGCGCTCGGCCTGCATTATGGCCATCATCTTCGCCATGACTTCCCTCGGAGGGCGCATGGGCGACCTTACGCTTGCCGTCAACGCCATAGTGATGCAGATGTTCATGTTCTTCTCTTATTTCATGGATGGGTTCGCGTTCAGCGGAGAGGCCCTCTGCGGACGTTTCGCGGGGGCCGGTTCGCGCCGTGGAATACTCTCCACGCTGAGGGTGCTGATGATGTGGACTCTCGGAGTGACGGCCGTCTTTACGGTGGCTTACGCCTTCGGTGCCCGTGACATAGCGGCCCTGCTGACGGATGAGCCTCGGGTGGTCGACGGAGTCGGAGCCCTGCATGTCATCGTCGCCTTGATTCCCGCCATTTCGGCCGCCGCCTTCATTTTCGACGGGGTATATATCGGCATGACGGCCACACGCACCCTGCTCTGGGTGACGTTTACCGCCATGGCCGCTTATTTCCTTGTATGGTCAGTGCCGGAGCTCACCCCCTTCCTCACCTCCAATCAACGGCTATGGGCCGCCTTCCTCACCTCCCTGCTCCTGCGCGGAGGACTGCTGGCGTTGCGTCTGCCTGCCCATCTGCCCGGCGCACCACGCTGAATCATCCCCACCCTTCACTCCTGTAACTCCAATAATCCATATCATTCCAATCCCACCCCCTGCCTATGATATATTTTGTAAACGCCAAGATCAATCTTGGCCTCGACATAGTCGGACGCCGTCCCGACGGCTATCATCTTCTGGAGACTGCCTTCTATCCGATAGGGGTGCATAACGGCACACCCGCCAATCCCGAGCCCTTCGGCGACGTGCTCGAACTCACGCCGGGGCTGCGTCCGGAGTCCGGATACGTGGCCGGCGGAGCAGGATTTATATTCACCGGCCGGCGTGTGGACTGTCAGCCTGAAAAGAATCTTATTGTAAAGGCCGTGAATGCCATCATGAACGACTATTCCGATGACGAGCGCCTCCGCGTGGGAGAATACACCCTGATCCTCGACAAGCACATCCCCGACGGCGCCGGGCTCGGAGGAGGAAGCGCCGACGCCACGTTTACACTGCGTGCCGTCAACGACTATGCCTGTAGCCGTGGGGTGCGCCGCCGGTCGGATGCCGAGCTTGAGCGCCTGGCCCTCGGACTCGGAGCCGACTGCCCTGTATTCGTGCGCAATGTCCCGGCATATGCCGAAGGCATAGGTGAGCGTCTGGAGCCGATAGGGGAGATACTCAAGGGGTGTTGGGCCGTGACGGTGAAGCCCGACCTGCATATCTCCACCCGGGAGGCCTTTTCCGGTGTGACTCCGGCCCGTCCCTCCACGCCTCTGCGCTCACTGCTGAGGCTGCCACTTGCGGAATGGCGCGGGCGTGTGCGCAACGCATTCGAGGATTCCCTGTTTCCACTGTATCCCGAACTGGAGGCCATCAAGGAAGCCATATATGGGACCGGGGCCGCCTATGCATCCCTCACCGGCAGCGGGGCCGCCCTCTACGGCATTTACGGCGATGCCGATGCCGCCCGTGCCGCGTACGCCTCCCTGGCCGACACGGTGGAGGAAAAAGTGAAACTTAGACCGGCGGTAAACCTGAGTGCGCTGTGAGTTGTTGAAATATCAAACCTCCCACGCCTGCGGGGGAAGCGCGGCAGATGACCGCTTTGAATCCCCGTTTAACATTTTCTGGCGTGATTTTTGAAAGATACCTGATACAGGAAAACTCACAATCAGAAGAAAAACAAGCGCTATATGAAAACCAGAAACTTCAAGAATAACCCCGTTGACGACGAACAGGTCAGCGGCAGCGTAGAGAATCCGGAGGTGCGGCCCGCCGGAGAGGAACCCATCGAGAGTGTCCAGGACGCCGAGCCCGCCGACACTCCCATGGAGGAGGTCGACGAGACAGAGGCCCTCAAGGCACAGCTTGAGAAAGAGAAAAAGGAATACCTCTTCCTGATGGCTGAATTCGACAACTTCCGCAAGCGCACACTCAAGGAGAAATCCGAAATCATACGCAATGCCGGAGAGAACGTGCTCAAGGGGCTCCTCCCCATCGTGGACGACTTCGAGCGTGGCCTCAAGGCTACTGAAAAAGCCGAGAACACGGCCGACGTCCTTGAGGGGATGCGTCTCATCTACAATAAGCTCGTGAAATACCTCAACGCCAACGGCGTAAAGGAGATGGACCCGGAAGACCGAGAGTTCGACGCCGATAAGCACGAGGCCATATCGGCCGTGCCCGTGCCCGACGAGGCTCAGAAAGGTAAAATCCTCGACACCGTGGAGAAGGGGTACATGATTAACGACAAAGTGCTGCGCCATGCCAAAGTCGTGGTAGGTCAATAAGCCATGTGAAAGAAGCATCACTCACGAAAAAGATTAATTGACCTATGGCAGAGAAAAGAGATTACTATGAAGTGCTCGGGGTGTCGAAAGACGCTTCGGCCGACGAGATAAAGAAGGCCTACAGGAAGAAGGCCGTGCAGTATCACCCCGACCGCAACCCTGACGACAAGGAGGCCGAGGAAAAATTCAAGGAGGCCGCCGAGGCCTACGACGTGCTCAGCGACACCGAGAAGCGCGCCAAGTACGACCGCTACGGCCACAACATGGGTCCTGCCGGATTCGGTGGCGGCGGTGGCGGCTACAGCAGCTACGGCGCCGGCGGCATGAGCATGGAGGATATCTTCGCCAATTTCGGCGATATCTTCGGCGACATCTTCGGCGGCGGTGGCGGCCATTACTCCAGCTACGGCGGATTCAGCGGCGCCACAAGCGGACAGCCCCGCAAGCATGTCAACAAAGGGACCGACCTGCGCGTCACAGTCAAGGTGACGCTCAAGGACATCATGAACGGAGTGGAGAAAAAACTCAAGATTCCCCGCATGGTGGCCTGTGAGCACTGTAAAGGCACCGGAGCCAAGGACGGCACTGCGTTCAAGACCTGTGACCGCTGCCACGGCACCGGCTATGTGTCCGGCGTGCAGCAGACGATGTTCGGCCCCCAGCAGACGCGCCACGTCTGCCCCGAGTGCAACGGCGAGGGTAAGATCATCACCGAATCCTGCACATACTGCGGCGGCACGGGCGTCAACAAGAAGGAGGAAATCGTGGAATTCAAGATTCCCGCCGGAGTGGAAGACGGTATGGTGCTCACCCTTCGCGGCCAGGGCAACGCTCCGCGCCACGGAGGCGTCAACGGCGATCTCCTCATCGTGATTCAGGAAGAGAAGAACAGCGAGCTTATCCGCGACGGACAGGACCTTATCTATAACCTTATGCTCGACTTCCCGACCGCAGCCCTCGGCGGCACTGCCGATGTGCCGACTGTAGAGGGGCGAGCCCGCCTCAAGATCGCTCCGGGTACCCAGCCGGGCAAGGTGCTCCGCCTGCGCGGCAAGGGTCTGCCGAAGATGAACAGCAGCGTAAAGGGAGACCTTCTGGTCAATGTGATGGTCTATGTGCCCGAGAACCTTACCGAGGCCGAAAAGAGCGCTGTGGAAAGCCTCAAGGACCAGCCCAACATAGTGCCGACCGAGTCGACCGCAAAGCGCATCTTCTCGCGTCTGCGCCACATATTCAATAAGGAAAACAGGGGAGTGGACTGAAGCTCCCTCTCCCAGGACATCAAAAAACGCCCGGCCTTTCTCAAAAGGCCGGGCGTTTTTTGATGATGCCGGTGAATGCGGTGTTACTTCAGGAGGTACTTGCATCCGGATGCGATGTAGAGTCCGGCGGGGAGCTCGGCGGATGTGCCGGCGGTTATGGCGGCCACACGGCGTCCTGCAAGGTCGAATACATCGATGGTGTCGCCGGATGCGTTGGCGATCACGCGGCCTGCCACGCTGATGCCGTTGGCGTCCGCCACTTCAGCCACGCCTGCTCCGGGCTCCTTGTCATACTTCACGCTTAACGACAATGTGCCGTCCTGATTGCGCCGGATGTCGGAGAAGGATATGCCGGTGGTCTTGCCGCTCCATGCCTTGAGGGCCGGGGTAGTGGTGAACGACAGCTCCGTCACTCCTGCCGAGCCGGGGAACGGGTCGCCTCCCGACGAGGCGAGGTCCTGCAGGTCATCGGCCTCGATGAGGTCTACGTACTGGTGGGTGGGGGTGTTGTTGACCACATTCTTGTCCCATACATCCTTCACGTAGTCGATATGCCACACGAGCATGCCGCCGTTGATGAGATAGGCGTCCCAGTCGATGTCGTGGCGGTTCTCGATGAGGAAGAATTCATCCTCGTGTTCGGTCTTTACGATATACGCCTTGTTGCTCTTGTGGAGCGCCTCGATGGTGTACTCTCCCGAAGCGGGGAACTCCTCCGGGGTCAGCCAGTCGAGCGAATAGCGCTCGAACGAGGAATAGTACGGGGGCGTGCGTCCCTCGTTGAGGTAGGGACCCATATCGAGTATCGAGTAGAGGTTGGGGGAGTAGGCTGTAGGCTCGTAGTCGGTGGAGTAGAGGTCGGGCAGGCCCATCACGTGGCTGAACTCGTGGATGAACGTACCCACGCCGTCGGGCTTGTCGAGTTCGTAGATCAGCTCGCACGTCATGGCGTAGCGGTTGAGCACCTTGTAGTCGTAGCGGTAGGTGCGTCCGAGGGAGAAGTCGCTGATGTCGGCCGAATGGGGCCAGATGGTCTTCTCGATATATGAGTCGTTCTCGCCGTAGCCGGCATAGATGACGAACACATTGTCGATATATCCGTCTTCATTGGCGTCATAATCCATGAAGTCGACTTCATCGTCCACTCCGTCACAGGCTTCGATCACTGCCTGATACGCGTACTTGTCGCTTCCGTCGAAGCCGTTGCTTCCGTAGTAGCCGTACAGGTTCTTCGTGGTCACCGGTCCGTAGACGTCAAACTGCGGGGTGAAGGCTCCCGAAGAGTTCTCGATGAAATAGTCGCGTGCCGAGCCTGTGGCGCCGTCAAGGTCGTAACCCGCCTTGTTGAGCATGTCGGAATAGTACTCGCGGGGATTCTCCATGGAGAATTTCTGATTGGGGAAATCGACGAGGATCACGACTGCCTTCGGCGAGCCATGCACCGGGAAGGCCGGCCCGCGCATGAGGAAGCGCGTGTCTTCGCCGGCGGCGCGTGTCTCGGCTGCCGCCCGCAGCTGCGCGGGGGTGGCGGGCAGTAGATAGCCCTCTTCGTTGCGTACGAGGCGGCGTCCCTGCATGTCGTAGGCGGCGTTGGCGCGTTCGTCACCCTGCACAGTGATCGGGAGCGTAGTGCCGTCAGGCTGGGTGTAGATGATGGTGCCCGGTCTGGCAGGTACGGCCAGGGCGGCCTGATGGCCCGCGAGCACGCCTCCCGCCGAAAGCATGATTGCGAGTGCGGCGGGAGCGGTGAAAAAACGATGGATTTTCTTCATATGGTAGATAAGTTGGCCATGATTTTCTTCACGGCATGATGGTAGGATGCTTTTAGCGCACCGACAGAGGTGCCTAAGATGTCTGATATCTCTTCGTATTTCATCTCGTCGAAGTACTTCATGTTGAACACCAGCCTCTGTTTCTCGGGCAGTTTCGCCACGGCCGCGAGCAGTTCCTTGTGGAGCTCGTCGCCGTCGAAGTATTCATCGGCTTCGAGATTGTCGAGCAGAAATGAGGTGTCTTCCGAATCGGAAGAGATGTTCTGGCGGTTCTTCTCCCGGTTGATGAAGTTGATTGACTCGTTGACGGCTATCTTGAAAAGCCATGTAGAGAGTTTGGCGTCGCCCCGGAAGTTATGGATGTTGTTCCATGCCTTGATGAAGACGTTCTGCAGGAGGTCGTTGGCGTCGTCGTGGCTGTAGACCATCTTTCGGATCTGCCAGTAGAGCGGCTCCGAGAAAGTGCGCATCAGCAGCTCGAAAGCCTTGTGTGCCTTCGATTCTGTCTGCAGGTCGGATATGAGCTGCTTTTCGTCTATAGGAGCTGAATACGCCATGACCGGAACGGGATAAATGATGTACGGACGGATTTTTCCGTGTAAAGATAGTAAGAAAATTCCTTATCTCCTAATATTATTTTTTCGAGCGGGGCGAATCTAAAGTAAAGAACGATGAAAAAGCCCCTGTCAAGACGGGAACGGCACTTAAATAATTAAAAAACTACTTAAATATTCAAATAATTTCTAAAAAATAGTTATCTTTGCGGCGGTAACCACTGTCGTTATACGTCCACTTTGAAGATTTTGATTACATTTGGTCTATCTCAATGCTATCAGTCCTTCCGAGTAGTCCCATGACATAATAGACTTTGATGGAAAAAAGTCACTATATTCGACCAATACTAACTTAAATAGATATGAAAGGAAGATTTACCATCTTATCTGTCGCAGCCTTTTTCGCAGCCGGTGGCGCCATGGCACATATGGCCCTCTCCGGTCCGGAATGGTCCGCACCCCGACTCATCGCTCTCTCCGGACAGGTGTCCGAGGCTCCGCAGAATCCCTCCGGCGTGCCTCAGCGCATCGGAGCCGACTGGAAAGGCCCGGTGATATACGCCAGTGTGTATTACAACAGTACGGAAAATCCCGAGGACTACGGCATGTATGCCATCGACGGAGCCACCGGCCGCATGGAGCGGGTGCCCATGGACATGCAGCTCATAGCCAACGGCAGCGGATATTACGAGGACGGAGTCTATTACTGCACATCCCAGCCTGAAGAAAGCTATACGGTCAATGCCTACGCCTTCGATGTCGAGACCTGGAAGCTTCTGGACTCCACGGTGCTCCCTGACTATAGCACTCTGGCCCTCGACGAGGCCTACGACCCCACTACAGGGAATGTCTACGGTTGCTTCTGCGACGAGACCGGCATACGTTTCTATTTCGGATACATCGACCATAAGAACCACACCCGCGTGGCCATCGCCGACGTGGGCGATGTGCTCTATTTCGGCGTCATCGCCACTCCCGAAGGCGAGATCTACGCCATGGCGAGCGACGGAATGCTCTATCGCATCGACAAGCTCACAGGCGAACGCACACGCATAGGCTCCCTCGGCATCCGCCCCAAATACAATCAGACAGCCGTCTGCGACCTTCAGACCGGAAAGGTCTACTGGCTCGGATGCGACACCAACGGAGCCGCCGGCCTTTTCGACGTGAACCTTGAGACCGGCAAGGCCACCCTCATCCGCAACTTCACGAAGCGCGAAGGTATGGTGGGCGCATTCATCGCCCAGGAGGCCTGGGCGCCTTCCGTGGCCGACGCTCCCTCCGGACTGACCGTTGACTTCCCCGACGCTTCACTCTCCGGCAAGGTGACCTTCACTATGCCCTCCGCCACTCTTGAAGGCAAGTCCATCTCCTCAGCGATGGACTACACCCTTCTGGCCGACGGGCGCCCCGTGGCCTCAGGCTCCGCTAAGCCCGGCGAGAAGGTCAGCGCCGACCTCTCACTCGAAGAGGGCCTGCATCCGATAGTGGCCTCGGCCATCTATGACGGCAAGCACGGTAAGATCGCGCGTGTGGAGGAATACGTGGGCTATGACGCCCCTGCCGAAGTGACGGGCCTCGGTATCGATGTCACCGACCGCACCACAGTCAGCCTTAAATGGAACGTCCCCTCAGAGGGCGTCAACGGCGGGTACCTCGATCCATCCGACATATCCTACCGTATCATACGCTATCCGGGCTCCACGCTCGTAAGCTCGGGATACAAGAAGAATGAATTCACGCAGAAGGTGTCGGCCAAGGACTATCATGCCTACCGCTACGAAATCACCTCCATGTCACATAAGAAACAGGGCGGAACGATGACGACCGGATACGTGGCCACCGGCTCTCCCTACGAGCTCCCTTACACGCAGGCCCTGACGGACGCCAAGACGGCCGACCTCTTCGTGAGCCACGGCGAGGGCTGGAGCTACGACTCCTCCCGCTCGGCATTCGTCTTCACCGGAGCCGACGCCACCGGCAATGCGCTTGTCACCCCCTATATCACCCTTCGCGGCGACTGTGCCTACGAGGTGCGCCTCACTCCTGCGGCCACCGAAGAGGGCACACCCGCGTCGAAGGGCACCGTCAAGATCATGGCCGGCCTCGGGCTCGATAAGGAGGCCCTCGACAAGGAGGGATTCTCTGCCGTAAGGTTCGACGGCCAGGGGTATCCGGAATCAGGATATATCTATACCGGCGCCGACGGCGACTGGCATATCGCCCTCAGCGCACTCACAGGGGGTCAGGAGGCCGACGGACTCACGGTGGCTGAGATAATGGTGGCCGAAGGCCCTTCGGCCAAGGCTCCCCGCATGGTAGAGAACCTTGTGGTGAAACCCGGAGCCAAAGGCACGCTGACTTCCACCGTCACTTGCGACGCTCCCGTTCTGGCCATCGACGGATCAAAGCTTTCATCCCTTGCCCGCGTGTCGCTCTATTACGGCAACCGCAAGGTGGCCACCGTCGAGAATCCCGCTCCTGGAGCCTCCATCAGCTTCACCGATGAAAACGCACCCGAAGGGGAGGCCGTCTATGAAGTGCGCGCCGAGAACGCATCAGGCGAGGGTGTGCCCGTGAGGGGCTCCGCATTCGTGGGTGAGGACATACCGCTGGCTCCGATGAACGTGCGCCTCATTGACAACGGCAACACCATGCGCCTCACATGGGACGCACCGGTGGTGGGAGTCAACGGAGCATATCTTGATCCCGACGCCATCACCTACACCGTGATCCGCAACGACAACTCCGTCGCCGCGAAAGACATTACGGGCAATCTCTTCGACGATGTCCGCAGCTATACCGGTTCACAGTCATTCCTGCAGTATGCCGTCATGGCCACCAACCTTAAGGGACAGAGCGGCTACTCGATGTCGAACACCATCGTGTGCGGCACACCCTATACCGTGCCCTTTGAGGAGGGATTCCCAGGAGGCGGCCTCAACTATCCCTTCTGGAGCCAGTCATACGCCGGAGCGAGCTATTTCCGCCTCAGCGGCGACGAAGGCGCCGACGGCCAGCCGGGATGCGCCACCTATCAGGCCTCCACGGCAGGAGGCTACGGCGCTCTGGAGAGCGGCAAGATCACGCTCGGCGGCACCACCCATCCCGCATGCAGCTACTGGTATAAGGCTGTACCGGGAGCCAATACGACCGTGACCGTCACCGCCATACTCCCTGACGAGTCACACGTGGTGATGGATGAGGTGGACTTTACCGCACTTACAGGCAGTGACGGCTGGCGTAAGCGCAACTTCAGCCTTGAGGATCTTAAGGGGAACCGCTTCGTGCGCCTGTCGTTCGCAGTGATGAGCCTCGATGGAAAGACCGGCAGCTCGGTCGATGAAATATATGTCGTCGATGCCGCCGCCAAGGACCTCAGCATCGCCATGGACGCGCCCTCGCGACTCACCACGGGCGAGCCGACCGGCGTAATGGTGCGCATCAACAACGAAGGCTACGAAGCCGCTCCCGCGGGCAGCTACGAAGTGAAGCTTTACAAGGACGGCAACGTGGCCGCCACGGCCGCCGGCCTTGAGCTCAAGCCTTTCGAATCACGCGACTATACGCT
Organism: Bacteroides sp.; assembly: GCA_014802425.1. Lineage (GTDB taxonomy): Bacteria > Bacteroidota > Bacteroidia > Bacteroidales > Muribaculaceae > Lepagella. Next base: position 83,958 of record JAAVCH010000019.1, on the reverse strand, counting down.
CGACATCGTATCCGACCTCTTCGACTCAGCCGGCGTAGTGCTCAAGGGTGAGGTGGCCGCTTCCTCCGATCCCGTACAGGACAATAATGTCACCGCCGAACGCAAGGTGAAGGTGGTGCAGCCCGGCTTCCCCATTCCGCGCCACCTTGAAGGCACATTCTCTTCCGACCGCACGGCCTCCATCGCATGGCAGGCCCCTGACGACGCTGAATTCCGCATGGCCAGCGTCACCGACGATGCCGAGGAGTACGGTATGTTCATCATCGACAACATCGGCGACTGGACGGTATATGACGGCGACGAGGCCCAGACCCTCGGTATCGCCAACGCCTCCGGCTCCTACCATGCCTTCCCCCATGCCCTCGACCCGAAGGCGTTCATCGTGTTCAACGCCCCTGAATCGGGTGTGGAGTACCTTGACCAGTTCGGACTCCCCACCAAATGGACTCCCCACTCGGGCGACCAGATGTTCGTGGCCTTCCAGGCTTCCTCGGCTGTGGCCGACGACTGGCTGGTTTCTCCCCGTCTGAGCGGTAAGGAGCAGACCGTACGCTTCTTCTGCAAGGGCGTGAGCGAGGTCAACAACGGCCTGGAGAGCTATGAGGTGCTTTATTCCACTACGGGCACCGCCCCCGAGGACTTCATCCCCGTGATCATCGACGGCCTCGCCGGCGACGACTGGACCGAAGTCAGCGCCGACCTTCCCGAAGGCGCCCTCTATTTCGCCATCCATTACAATTCCGTAGGCCACTTCGCGCTGATGGTCGATGACGTGACCTATTCGCCCGAGGACTTCTCCGACCTCAAGCTGCTCGGATACAACGTCTACCGTGACCATAAGCTCGTCAACGCCAGTCCGCTTTCAGCCCTCGACTTCAGCGAGACTCTTGCAGCCGACGGCGCGGCTTACCATGTGACGGCCCTCTACGACCGGGGCGAATCGCTTCCGACCGAGGCCCTGCTTCTCGGCAATGCCGGAGTGAGCGGAGCGTACGCATCCGGCTTCGGAGTCAGTGTGTCGGGCCATGTCATCACCGTAAGCGGCGCGGCCGGACAGCATGGAGGCATATATGCCGCCGACGGACGTGCGGTATATTCCGCCGACTCACTCCCTGGAGAAATAGGCGTGACTGTCGAGACCGGCGTATACATGGTCAGCGTAGGCGGCCGGTGCGTAAAGGTAATCGTGAAATAATCCAATCAAATAACCATAACCCTTATGAAACTGAAAGGTTTACTGAAGTCCGTGCTGCCGGTGGCTGCATGCGCGGCAATGGCGGTGCCGGGAGCGCAGGCTGCTTCCTGGTATGCTCCGCAAGGTAAATCGGCCGACGGAGGGGTGACTATCTACGGCACGGTGTTGTCCTCTACGGACAACGCCACGTCCGTGGGTGTATACTCATTCACGCCTGACGCCGACCTCACCCTCGAACCCGTACACCTCGACCCGAATCTCTCGGGCGTCAACGGCACGGTACGCGCCGGCGACAAGTACTACAACCTCAACATGATGACCCTCAACATATGGGACACCAACAGCTGGGAGCTCATCGACACGCAGAGGCTCATGTTCCCCGCGTTCATGGAGTTCGGTGCGAAGTCACAGACCTATGATCCGACTACCGAGACTGTCTACGGCTGTTACCTGACCCTGTCGCAGAGCTACCGTATCGCCGCCGCCGACTTCACCGATATGTCGCAGGTGGAGGTCAAGGACCTCGGCGGCGACGTGTGGATGGACGTCATGATGGTCACTCCCGCAGGGAGTCTCTACGGCGTGCGCAACGACGGTATGCTCTGCACCATCGACAAGGCTTCGGGCGCCATCACCGAGGTCGGCTCAACAGGCATCGTCCCCTCCGGCAATCAGGGCGCCGTCTGCGACCCCACCGGCGACAAGGCCTACTGGACCGCTTCCACCGAGAACGGTTCCGGACTTTACGAAATCGACCTTTCCGACGGCTCGACGACCCTTATCGCCGACTTTCCCAACGCCGAGCAGATCACCGGCCTCTACATCGAGGGTGACATCGTGACTCCCGAGCCTCCGGTGGTGAGCGGCGACATGACCATCTACGGCAATGTGCTCTCGTCGACCGACGGCGCCACTCCCGTAGGCATCTACTCCTTCACTCCCGCCCCCGACCTCTCCCTCGCTGCGGTACACGTGGACTCTGACCTCTCCGGCGTCAACGGCACCGTGTGCGCCGGCGACCGCTACTACCAGCTGCAGATGATGACTCTCCGCACCTATGACACCAACAGCTGGGAGATGATTTCCGAAAAGCGCCTCGGCTTCCCCGCCTTCATGAACTTCAGCGCTAAGTCACTGGCCTACGACACCACGACCGGGACAGTCTACGGATGCTTCCTCACTACAATGCAGTCCTACCGCCTGGCCACCGCCGATTATGAGGCGGAGACACAGGAGGAGATTGTGGACCTCGGCGGCGACGTGTGGATGGACGTCATGATGTTCACTCCCGACGGCAAGCTCTACGGCGTGCGCAATGACGGCATGCTCTGCGCCATCGACAAGACTTCGGGAGTCATCACCGAGGTCGGCTCCACAGGCATCGTCCCCTCCGGCAACCAGGGCGCCGTCTGCGATCCCTCCGGCGAGAAGGCTTACTGGACAGCCTCTTCCGAGAACGGCTCCGGACTTTACGAAATCGACCTTTCCGACGGCTCGACGACACTCGTGGCCGACTTCCCCAACGGCGAGCAGCTCACCGGCCTCTTCGTGAAGGTGGAGCAGACCGAGGCTCAGGAAGTGCCCGGCATCCCCGAAGACCTTGCGTTCGACTTCGCATCCGGCGCGCTGACCGGCACCGTATCCTTCAAGGTGCCTGAGGAGTCGGCCTCCGGCAATCCGCTCAAGGGTGTGGTCAACTACACTCTGACCGCCAATGAGGAAGTGCTCGCCGAAGGCACGGCCGCTCCCGGCGATCAGGTGAGCGAGGAAGTGAGCGTCCCCGTATCGGGCGACTACCTCGGCTCCGTGGTGCTCGCCACCGAGGCCGGAGAGGGTAAGCCTGCCTACAGGCGCGTTTACCTCGGCTATGACACTCCGATGGCTCCCGCCGACGTGACGCTCTCCATCGCCGACCTTATGGCCGCCGTCACCTGGACCGCTCCCTCCAAGGGTGTGGCCGGCGAATATTTCGACGCCTCACTGCTGACCTACGACGTGGTGCGCTATCCCGACGCAGTCACTGTGGCCAAGGGAATCTCCGCCACGACATACACCGACCGGCTCCCCGGCGACGAGCTCACTTCCTACAGCTATGGCGTGATAGCGCATATGGCCGACATGCAGTCGGCCGAGGCCATGTCCAACTTCGTGACCGCAGGCAGCGTAGTGAGTGTGCCCTATACCGAAGACTTCGACGACGACAACGCCCTGGCCCTCTATACCGTGATCGACGCCAACGGCGACGGCTCCACCTGGGGCATCGACACCTGGAGTCCGATCCTGCAATATAATTCCGGCCGCACCGACCACGAAGCCGACGACTGGGCCATCACACCCCCGATCCACATGGACGGTAACGAAGTGTATATGCTGACCTTCACTGCCATCGGCAACAATGAGAACTATACCCAGAACATCGGCGCTATGCTGGGCAAGGACAACACCGTGGCTGCCATGACGGTGGAGGTGGTGCCCCTGACCGACATATGCGACGAGACACGCCAGCTCCGCGCCGTCTTCACGGTGGAGAAGACCGGCACCTACTACATCGGCCTCTATACCCATACCGGCGCCCAGAGCGGATGGCTCGACGTGACGGGCCTTTCCGTAGAGAAGGTGGCCGATAAGAAAGGCCCCGCTCCTGTGACCGACTTCAATGTCACTCCCGGCGCCAAGGGCGCCCTGAGCGCCAAGGTGGCGTTCAAGACTCCGACGGAGACTTCTGACGGTGAAAAGCTCACCTCCCTCGCCAAGGCCGAACTCAAGCGCGACGGTGTGGTGGTCAAGACCTGGGAAGCTCCCGCTCCCGGCGCCACCCTTGACTTCGAGGACACAGGCTTGGATGCCGGTATGCACAGCTATCAGGTGCAGGCGTTCAGCGACAAGGGTGCGGGTTATCCCGTATTGACCGAGCTCTTTATCGGCAAGGACATCCCGTCGGCCGTAGAGGATCTTCAGCTTGCCCTTGAGGGACGCACCGTAGTGCTTACATGGACTCCTTCCGCAGTAGGCATCCACGGCGGTTACGTCGATGTGGATAACCTCAAGTACTCCATCCAGCGCAACGACGGCGAATACATGGCCATCATGGTGGACGGATGCACCTATACCGACACCCCCCCGATGGAAGCCCATCCCTATGACCTGGCCTATGCCGTAGTGGCCATCTCCGACGAGGGCATCAGCCCGCTTGCCATCTCTCCGCTGCTGCTCTTCGGTCCCGACTACAAGCTCCCCTTCTCGGAAAGCTTCCCGGGTGCCACCACCACCAACTACTGGGGTCTCCAGAACGGCCAGACCGGATCATTCTCGCTCTACGACGGATGGTCGTCCGACAACGACGGAGGCTGCGTGCTCTATCGCGGCGAACCCGGAGAGTCGAAGGCGGAGATCTACACCGGCTGGATCGACATGACCGGTGATGAATGGCCCGAGATGAAACTCGTGGCCGGCCTCAATTCCGGTTCTGCGAAGTGGGGTCTGGAATACATCGATGAGGCTGGCGAACGCCATGACCTCGGCACCCTTGCGCTCAACAAGGCAGGCTCCATCTACAACATCGAGGTATCCCTGACCGAGTGTGCCGGCCAGCGTGTACAGATCTGCATCACCTGCGAGGCTCAGATGGCCAATACAATGGTACTCCTCGACCAGATTGAGATCTGGAACGATAAAGACCAGGGAGTGGAAGGCATCTCTGCTTCGGAAGGAGTGGCGGTAGCCGCCATCGACGGCGGCCTCCGCGTCAGCGCACCCGACGGCTCCACCGCCTTCATCTATACCCTTGACGGCACCCTTGCAGCCGAGCGTCCCGCTCCCTGCGAGATTTCGCTCGCCCCTGCCATCTACATAGTGAAAGTAGCCGGCCGTACCTTCAAGACAGTGGTACGCTGATCCGGCCGACGCGCTGACGCGCCGCTGACCCGGTAGACTCCGGTGTCCGGCCGACCTTGACAACCCTGGATGCGACCCCTCTCTGCATCCACCGACCTATAACCTGACGGGCGTGTTCCACAACAGTGGGCACGCCCGTCTTTGCATCCTCTCCCTTCATACCCTCCGGGGTTATGGGTCGTATGGGTTTTTGGGATTAGTTTGGGGTCGGGATTCCGGAAAGGTCAGACTTCCGGCAAGATCAGGGTGACGTTACAGTCTGTGACGGAAAGGTCAGGATCCGGGGAAGGTCAGGGTGACGTTACAGTCTGTGACGGCAAGGCGCGCGGTGGCGCCTTCGGGAACAGGAAGGTTGAAGTGGGTATGGCCGATGGGGGCGTACAGGGCGGTGGGGGAGCTGACGCGCCATTCGTCGAGACGGGTGCGGATCATCTGCTGCATGGAGTCGAAGTTGCAGTCGGGACGATAGTCGGTGAAGTCGCCGAAGATCAGTCCGGCGACGGCGTGGAGCGCTCCGCTGAGGTGGAGGCGCGTGAGCATACGCTCCACTTGATAGATCTTTTCCCCGACATCTTCCAGAAAGAGTATTTTACCTTCAAGGCTTTCGGGGGTTAGGATGTCCCATGGTGTGGCGGCAAGGCCGTTGAGTACGGCTAAGTTACCTCCGACGATCAGGCCTTCGGCAGCACCGGGAGTATTCCCTTCCGGAGTCGGGCGTGAATACTGCGTCTCCTCCCCGGGGGTGTTCCCCTCCGGATCCGGCCATGAATACTGAGTTTCCTCTTCGGGATGCTCCAGGAGGCGCCACATCATGTCGGTGCAGAAATCGAGGTTCTGCTGATCTACGGGACTCAGGGCCTCCTCCCTCATCAGGGCCCCGGCCGCCCCGTCGCAGGTCCGGGCACCGTATAGGGTCAGTTGCTTCGCCATGGAAGCGTGGATTGAGCGGACTCCGGCCTTAAGCCATACCGCGTGCAGGGCCGAGATGTCGCTGAAACCGATTATCCATTTCGGATTATCGCTGACGAGTCTCTGAAGTTCATAGGAAAGCAGGTGGATGCATCCGTAGCCGCCGCGTCCGCAGAGGATGGCCTTGATGGAGCTATCCGAAAGGGCGGCTGTCAGGTCGGCGAGGCGTTGAGCATCGGTGGCGGCGAAAGTGCCGTGCTCGTGGCCGCGCGTATAGGGCATTTCCACGGGTTCGTAACCACGGCTGCGGAGCTCGGCGACGGCTCCGTCGATATAGCCGGACTTTATCTCGGTGGCTGGAGAGAGGATGGCGATCCGGTCGCCCGGACGCAAAGGCTGCGGTATGGTCATTGCTTTGTTTTTCACTGAAACGCCGCAGGGCCGGGGTTTGGTATGTGGATTGCAGTCATGGAGTTTGCCGGGAAGTAAAAAATCACTTGTTTCTGCGGTGCTAATTAATTCACTACTCACTAATTAATTTCTAAGGTCTCATGATGAAAATCTTCATGCCGGTAGCGCTTCCCGCAATATTACGGAGCCCTCTACGGCGATTTTGAAGGTTTTTCAGCAGGGAAAGAAGAAGTAATGAAAGGGGGGAGGACCGTCAACCCCTATAAGTGTTTTCAGGCGGCAAAGCATAAGTAATGAAAAGGGGATGACCATCAACATGAAATGTCTTTAAGTATGACTTCATATTGACCCGCAAAAGCTCATCGGGCCAGTGCAAAACGTTAGTATCGTATGGCTCCGGACGGTTTTATTTCGTTATTATCCCTTCGTGAAATTTGCCGGATAGTGCATCTTGGTGCGTTACACCGAATTATGACCTGGATTGTGGATAATGAATCTTCGTGTGTTCTGGTTAACGCAAGGATATAAACACCTTAAAGACTGAACAGTGAGGTCTAGTCCCGGAGCGATTCTCTTCAGTAAGGTCTCAGGGTAAAAGAACATAGTTTTAAAGAAATAGGCATAAATGCTTGTGTAAAAGAAATAATCTGATTAAATTCGCGATTGTTAGCCACTATGTTATTTACTCATGTGATAACCTTTACACCATGCGTTACTTTCTACTTATACTTGTATGCCTCATTGGCTCCTTTTGTGTGTTTATGAGCTGTACGGATGAACTCCCGACTCAACCGCAGAGAATTGAGGTTGGTACGGAGAACACGATCCTTGAAGCAGCCTTAAGGACTGCCGACCAGTTCTTCAATCAGATTGGAGCTGCGACACGTTCAAATGGTCGCCGCGTTGGTTCGGTGCACTATATCACGCCTGATATCCAGACCCGGGCAGAGACCGATACCCTTATGATCCTTATCAACTATGAAGGCAATCAGGGATTCGCCTTCATGCCGAATCCAAAGTACTCCTATGATATCTATGCCATATCTCCGGAAGGAACACTGGATTACTCGGACTTCGATTCCAATCCTATTCTCAGGGATTTCTATGACGAGTGCAAGCTGAATGCATTAGTCATGGCTGCTGTGGCTGCCAATCCGAATATTACCATCCCAACCCTACCCCCGGCACCGGGAGGAGAGTGGAAGGAATACACTGTGGAGGTATCATATAAAAGTAGTGTAAATTTAACTGCAACTGCTTCTTCTTGGAACCAGCTGTCACCTTATAATGATTCCTGTCCAGTTCTTGATAGGATAAATGGTACCCGAGGCGTTGTCGGATGTGGCCCTCTAAGTGTAGGTCAATTACTGAGTTTTTATAGATTCCCCTCCGGTCTTATATACGCTAAGGGAAATGGTTCGGTAGATAGTTGCGGATTTCAATGGAGTAACATTTTCTCGAAGTCTAGATATACGGCTCAAATGTTGGCCTTCCTTGGAGGGGAACGAGTGATGAACGTTATATATGGCAATGATACGAGTGGTACAGAGTTTAACCATAAAAATTTAGATTCGGTTGTTTCACGTCTAGGATTTGACAGGAATATTAAATTCGCACATACGGATGTCAGTGACTCGATTGATTCCATTTCAAAGTTTCTATGCAAAGGGAAAGATGGATTTTCAGCCGCACCTCTTATCGCGTACGGAGCTGTCAGGAATAGTGAATCAGGTCATATGTGGATAATTGATGGGGTTGTTGAAAGAGTGGGATATGCATTCGATGGAGGTTCGCCCATAATTGGATCTGAAAAAAAGTATCCTCCTCTATTTCATTGTGTATGGGGGTATGTAGGGGGAGCTAACTATAACGGTTATTATAATTATGATAAGAATAAGAAAACGATAGATTCTGTGATATATCAATTAAGAAAATATCCTGAATCACAAAGATATTATATGATTATAGATAGCCTGCGTAAACCTTTAAGATATTATCAAAATTGGAAAGTGTTCGGTGGTTTGAAAACCTTACCGATGGAATATCCTTATAATCTATGATGCCATATGAAACGGAATCGTATTGGAGTATCGGTACTGATGTTGTTCCTGATACTCATCCTTACGTCGTGTCGTGTCCGCTTTAATGGGGATGTCGATACGGATTTACGTAATGTTGTCGCGCAGGATAAGTTATTGAGGAAAACAGCGGAAAGCCACAAGTTTAAGGCCGGCATGTACGTCGATAAGGACAGTGTACTAACAGATGATGAATTGTATATGGCCTTTTTTGACTCTTTAGGAATAGTGGGAAGATATACGATACCATGGCGCATTGAATATGTAGGAATGGATAAAGTCGTTTACATGTATGACATGGTGGACGTGTATCCCATCATCGATGCTGGTGGAGAACTCATGCTTAAGCTTCTGAATCCTTGTGAGCATGGGATTGATCGGCTTATCATTCATGCAGATGACCAGACGGTGGAATACAGTAGACCTGATGAAATAAGAGAGTATGTGACTGAAGATGACGATTGCTACCTTTTCCGTATTCCGGAAAACCATGACAAGTCACCACGGATTTATGAGTTGCTTGTAGGAAATCTGACACTGAGAGAAGAAATAAAAAAAGAGCCGGCACTTATTACAGAACCCTCTAGGGCGTTTTTGAAGATTTTTCAGCAGGGAAAGAAGAAGTAATGGAATGGGGAGAGGACCATCACAAATAATAATCAGATATGCCATACGAAACGGAATCGTATTGAAGTATCAGTTCTACTGTTGTTCCTGATATTCATGCTTACGGCGTGTCGTGTCCGCTTTAATGGGGATGTCGATACGAAGCTACGTAATGTTGTCGCGCAGGATAAGTTATTGAGGAAAACAGCGGAAAGCCACAAGTTTAAGGCCGGCATGTACGTCGATAAGGACAGTATGATGACACATCGTGAAATGCTTACGGCCTTTTTGACTCTTTAGGAATAGTGGGAAGATATTCTTTATCATGGCGCATTGAATATGTAGGAATGGATAAAGTCGTTTATATGTTTGACATGGTGGATGTGTATCCCATCATCGATGCAGGTGGAGAACTCATGCTTAAACCACTGCGTAGTATAGAGTATTATGGTATTGATCGGCTTATCCTTCATGCAGAAGACCAGACGGTGGAATACAGTCGACCTGATGAAATTGGAAAGTATATAACTGAAGATGGCGATTGCTACCTTTTCCGTATTCTGGAAAACCCTGACAAGTCACCACGGATTTATGAGTTACTTGTGGAAGATCTGATAATAAGAGAAGAAATAAAAAAGAGCCGGCACTTGTTACGGAGCCCTCTACGGCGATTTTGAAGATTTTTCAGCAGGGAAAGAAGAAGTAATGGAATGGGGGAAACCCTACAAATGCATTCAAGGGACAAAGCGGAAGTAATGGAATGGTCAGACCTCGTTAATACCCTGAAGGATTTGATCTCGTGCTTACCCCTCCGGGGTTATTCGTTGGAGATGGAATTCCTGTAGGCCTACCAGGTTAACCGAAGTCACATTCTTCCGGAGTATATGTCGGATGGGGACGTTACAAAGTGGCTGCGGCCACCTTCACAGGCGGCCGCAGTCATTGTTTTCCATAATACTTTTTCAAACTAACCTAACATCATGAAACGATTTATCTTTCTTTCGATGTTATAACACGGGGGGAAAAGAAAAGGTTGCGGGATGGTGAATTTTTTTTCAAAAAATATTGCGGCCGACACACACGGCCCATTAAACCCGACGCCCTGCCGAGAGTCATATAGATATACCGGCCGGGCTCAGGGTGATTCCGGAGATTACTCAGGGAGACGTCAGTCTTCCGGTGCGATGCCGCGCAGAGCCGGATATAATGATTTTTAACGCTTTAATACTTAACCATATATGAGCAGGGAAGACCAACTCCTCAACCGATACGGCCGACGGACGGGCATGGAAGTGCCCGAAGGCTACTTCGAGGATTTCGTGCTCCAGATGCAGCGGAAGCTTCCGGCATATCCCGAAAAGCCGCGTCCTCAGCTGCTGTCACGCTGGCAGCGCATCAAGCCCTATGTCTATCTGGCGGCGATGTTTGCCGGCATCTGGTGCATGATGAAGATGTTCCATATGGCGTCGGAAAACGCGCAGACCATGAGCCTCGACAATCCTCCGCAGTCGCTCGTGGCCGCCGTGGAGGCTTCCGATCCGGTGGAATATTATGACTATAGCCTCTCCGATTATGAACTGGAATACGAGGTCAGTGGTTCTTATGATGACATGACGGAGTTCGAGCAGGATTTCGGCTACACTCTTCAGCCGGAATACGCATCGATTGAAATCGACAACAATAAGGTGACCCGAAGCTGAGTCCACGCTGAGGCGCTCCAGAACAAGACACGAAGCTGATACCCCATATGAAGAAACTATTACTGATGTTGATGCTCGCCATCGCCACGACAATGGCGGCATTCGCCCACCCGGCTCCCGACGGAAAAGGGGGCGCCAAGGAGATGTTCCATAAAATCCGGGAATACAAGATAAAGTTCCTGGCTCAGGAGATGGAACTGAAAAACGACCAGAAAGAACGGTTCGCGAAACTCTATGCCGAGATGTCGGCGGAGCGGATGAAGATATGGAGTCCGGTCCGCGCCCTTGAAAAGAAGGTGGGCAAGGACGCTTCGGAGGAGGAGTACGCCAAGGTCAGCAAGGCCATAAGCGACGCCCGTGTGCGTGATGCGGCCCTTGATCAGGAATACGACAGGAAATTCGCCGAGTTCCTCACCCAGAAACAGATATTCAAGATGAAGGAGGCCTCCGAGAAGTTCAAGCGCAAGATGGAGGAGATGCACCGCAGTAAGAAAAAAGGGTGCCAGAGGCACTCTGAAGGAAAATGACAATCCTACGTATCCCAGCATAGACAACGACTGTATATGAAGAGACTTTACATTAAGAAGGGAATCCTGTTGGTTCCCTTCTGTTGCTTGATGGCCGTACTGACTGCCATGGCCGCTACCCGGCCTACCGCAGGTTTCCCTGACTTCGCATATCCCAAGGATGTGCAGGCTCAGGCCGATGCCGATTATCTCCGCGCCATGCGGGAGGACAATCCGGTGCTGGCCCTGCGCTCGGCCATGATGCTCAACATCGCCGATTCGAAACTGACGCCTGACTCCATCGGGGTGTCGGTAGGCCGCTACCGGGAAATAGAGCGGAAGTTCGCCGCTCCGTGGCGTGACCTTTCGATGTTGCTTGAGGCGCAGCTGCTCGCCGACATGTACTCCTCCGACCGATATATGTTTGACCGCAGAACGCTTCCCGTCGACAGCCCGGACCCCGAACCTCTGCTTTGGAGCGGCGACCAGATCAAGGCGCGTGTGGCGGAGCTTATCGGGAAAGTGGAGTCCGACGCCACGGCGCTCGACTCCATGCCGGTCGGTGAGATAGGGTCCCTCATCAACGGCCTCGCGCAGGCGGAGCGCGACGACATGACGGTCTACGACTTCGCCGCTTACCGGATGCTCGACCTCATATCGCGCATATGGGGGTTCGGCGGAGGAGGGGAGGGTGTGATACCCTTCGGCTGCGATGTGGCGTCCTCCGGCATAGAGGCCGTGGATCCCGCCGCTTCTCCCGATGCGGCGGCCATCGTGGAGCACCTGATCGCAGTCGACGCCGCCCGCTCTCCGGACTCGGCCGCCACCCTCTACGCCCGCTTCAAGCTACTCGACATCACTGTCGGCGACGTAGCCCGCAGGGAGTACGCCGACCGTCTGCTGGAACTTTATCCCGAGGATTCGGTGTGGTTTCCGGATGTAGTATGGATGCTTTCTGAAAACGGACTGATGACCGAGGCCAACGGCTTCGGCGCCAGCCGTCGGCGCGCCTTGCTGGAAGAGTCCCTGAAAAGGGAGTCTTCCGTACAGGGATGCCTCAGACACGAGCTCGATATGCTTCTTCAGCCATATACGGCGATAACGGTGCCCTCGACGGTCACCTCGAAGTCACCCTTTCGGCTCATAGCCGAACTTAAGAACATGGCCGAGGTCTATGCCGTGGCCGTGAAGGTGCCCACATCCGAGGCAGCCGAAGCACAGAACAGCTTTGAAAGAGGGAAGGAGGTGAGGTGTCTCGGCCATTTCACGGTGGACTCGGCGAGCCTCACCTCCAGATATGACACCATAACCATACCGCCGCTTGAGCCGGGCTACTATATCGTGGCTCCATCGAAGACGCCCGATAAGACAGGGGTTCTGTCCGGCCGCGCGTATAGCCGCGCCGTAATCCATGTCACCGACCTGATGTTCTTTACTTCACAGCAGTATCGCAAGGATCAGGCCGGGAGCAAGCGGGATGGTTCGCAGCCCTCGGATTCAATACGCGTGTACACTGTCAGTGCGTATGACGGGAAACCGATACCCGGCGTGGCGCTCCGATGCCGGACATCCGACGGCAGAAAGGAGTCATCGCGATATGACCTGACATCGAATAAAGAAGGGTATGCGGATATACGCGGAGATATCGGTTACGTGGTGGCTACGCATGACGGGAGCGAGGCTCAGGGCGACGTCTACAGCTATGTCGGGGCCCGTCGCCGCGTGAGGTATGCCGCCGACATCCTTACGGATCTCGCCCTGTATCACCCCGGCGACACGGTGCGCGGAGTGGTCATAGTGGCCGAGAACCGGGACAACCTCCTCTCCCCGGCCCGTGGCGCCCGGTTCAGCCTTGTATTCCGCGATGCCAACTATAATGATGTGGAACGCAAGGCCCTGGCTGCCGACTCGCTCGGGCGCGCCGCATTCGAATTCGCCATACCGGCCGACCGCCTCACCGGAAGCTATTCCCTCCAGACAGTCTTCGAAGCTGCCGACGACGTCTACGACGCTTACAGCAGTGTGGAGGTGGCTGAATACAAGGCTCCGACGGTGCTTGCCACACTCGGATGTCCTGAGCTGAAGGATGGGCGTGTTGCGGTAACGGGCACGGTCACTACCTATACGGGTATGCCGATAGCCGGCGCCGAGGTGACGGTGGATATACGTTTCCTCATGTCATGGTGGAAGATGCGTATGCCCTACGGGGTCGTATTCTCCCGAAAGGTCACGACGGATGCGTCCGGGCGTTACGAACTCATGCTCGACACGTCGCCTCTCGACGGCAAGGGATATGACGGCGGATATTTCCGCGTGGAGGCCACGGCGGTCGTGCCTGCCGGCGAGTCGGCGAGTGCCGATCCGCAGTGCTTCGCCATAGGGAGTCATTACGCTATTCAGGCCTCTGACATCTCAGTGGAGGCTACCGGAGAAGAGATCCGGGTGCCCGTGCGGGTGGTGGATATAATCGGAAATCCCGTCGACACCGATCTGGAGTACACGATTCTGGAGCCTTCCGGAAAGACACGCAGTGGAATCTGCCGCACTCCCGCGCTTGCGCTCGGCTCTTCCGAAACAAAAAACGGCACCTATCGCGTCACCTTCCGGCTCCCCGAAGCATTGCGCGAGGACGGCGCCGACGGCTCAGTGAGCATCGAGCTCACCGTTTGGCGGATGGATGCCTACAAGCCGCCGGTGGAGACACCGCTATGGGTGCCGAAGCGTGAGATCTATGCAGAAAAGGGGGAGGATACGGTGCGGATACCCGTGGGCTCCTCGTATGAGGATTCATGGATTTACGCAGAGGTGTCGGACTGCGACCGGATCCTGCGTCGCGAATGGCTTAAGGTGGATGCACGGAACAGGATGCTTGAAGTGGCGGCTCCCGTTGAGGGTGAGGCGGTGCAGGTGACGTTCGTAGCCGTGCATGATGCCGCAATAAGGACGGCTACAGTCCGTGTGCTTCCTTACGAAGCCTCGGTGCGGCCGAAAATAAAGGTCGACACTTTCCGCGACCGCATATCATCCGGCTCGACCGAGACCTGGAAGTTCACTTTCGAAGAGGAGGGGCACGGCCTCCCTTACACCGGAATGACCGCCGTGCTTTCCAACGCCTCGCTTAACGCCCTCGTGCCTTTCAACTGGTCGGTCTCGCCGGAGAGGATACAGGATTATTCATGCTTGGGTAGGGTCTCGGTACGGCAGGGTGGCACCACCGGAACGGTCTTCGGCTACGGATATGTGATGAAGGGTTACGATTCGACTCCGTGCGGCCACACCATGCCTGTCTGGAATCTATGGAACCAGCGGCTTTTCGCCTCATATGGATTACGCCGTTACAAAGGTGGCGTCGAGAAATTCGCGGCGGTGAGGGGGAGCGCTGCGGCCGGAGTGGCGTATGACGCTGACGGTCTGCAGACGTCTGCGATGGCTTACGGCGTGGCAGCCGATGAAAGCGTCATGATGACGTCGGCCGCCCCCATGATGGCGAACGTCATGGCCGATATGGGTGATGAGGCAGTGGAGGAGGAGGTCTCCGCTGACACATCAGTCCCCGACGGGACTGCGGCCGAGGTCGACAAGGCCTCGTACCGCGCCATGGAATGCCCGCTGGCGTTCTTCCGGCCGCTGATGACGACCGATGCCGAAGGATGCCTGGAGGTGGAATTCGAAGTGCCCGACTTCAACACCACATGGCAGTTCCAGCTCCTCGGTTACGACGACCGTATGCGTACGGCCCTCTACCGCAACCAGACCGTGAGCGCGAAGCCGGTGATGGTCACTACGCAGATGCCGCGCTTCGCGCTGACCTACGACAAACTCCAGATACCCGCCACGGTATTCAACAACACCGATCGACCGCTTGACCTGCGGACCAGGATCGAGGCTGTGGAGCCTCAGTCGGGACGTGTCATTGCGTTCGCGGAGGAAACCTTCACGGAGGTCGCTCCCGCTGCGTCACGTGTGATGGCCCTTGACCTTGCGGTGCCGTCCGATGTCGGTATGCTTACGGTGCGCTCCACGGTAAGTGCGTCGGTGGGTTCCGATGGCGAGCAGGGTCCGCTCGTGGTGCTCCCGTCGTCGCAGCCGGTGATGGAGACCACGACCTTCTACCTTGCTCCCAAGGATACCACCCTGTCGGTGACACTTCCCGAAATCGGGCCCGACGACCTTGTGACGCTCAATTATTGCGCTAATCCGTCGTGGTACGTACTGACTTCACTCAGCGGTCTGCTGACTCCTGACTCCGAATCGGCGCTCGTGCAGGCCAACGCCCTTTATGCCAATGCTGTCGGACATGATATCTTACGGCGTTATCCCGTGCTCAGGGAGGCATTGAAGTCGGCGGTCGGCAACAGCGACAGTACCCTCGTGTCGCCACTTGAACAGAACGGCGACCTGAAGCTCACGGACTTGCTCAACACTCCCTGGGTCAACGACGGCTCTTCCGAGACGCGCCGTATGCATAGCCTGACGACCCTTACGGACTCCGTAGAGGTGGAGCGCAGCCTTGCCGCGATTCTGGAGTCGCTTTCAAAGACGCAGAAGCCCGATGGCGGATGGGCATGGATGCCGAAGATGGGTGAATCCCTCTACATCACCAAGCAGGTGCTTCTGAAATTCGGCATGCTGCGCCGTCTCGGCCTGATGCCGGAACCCGCTGCCGGTATGGCCGACAGCGGGCTGGCGTTCGCAGATAAGGAGGAGGGACGCCTCTACCACACGACGGTCTATAAGGATAAGATGCGGTATCCGCTCTCAGCCGAGATCGACTATCAGTATATGCGCGGCCTGCTGACCACCGGGGCCCCTTCCGGATATATCGCCGAGATGCGGCGCGACATGTTCCGCCGTCTGCCGGGGGAATGGAAGAGCCTTGACCTCTATCATAAAGCCACTGCCGCCATACTCCTTCATAAAGAAGGAATGACCCGGCTGGCGAAGGATGTCCTGACATCGGTAGCGCAGTACTCGCAGTATACCCGGGAGAAGGGCATGTGGTTTGACCGTGGCGGGGATTATTGCGCGCAGCCACCTTATACGCTCAACGCGCGTGTGCTGGAGGCATACGGCGTAATCGACCCCGCGTCGGAGGATGTGGAGCGATTATGTCAGTATCTTGTGTTGACGCGCCAGGTCGAGGACTGGAACCTCAATATGTCGGAGTCGCAGGTGGCTGAAGTGGCCGATGCCGTGGTAGGCGTCTCTTCCGGATGGTCGAGGCAGTCGGCCGGGGTACCCGTGATAACGCTTGATGGCGAGCCTGTGGCGCTTCCTGCGGATGCCGGATCGCTTGCGGGCAACTTCTATCTCGACCTCACACCCGGGCAGACTTCGGGTAAAGTGCTTGAGGTAAGCCGTCAGGCCGGCGGACCGGCCTGGGGCGGCGTGATGCGCCAGGCCGTCAGGAAGCCTTCGGAAGTGAAGGCGCAGGGAGTGCCCCAGCTAAAGGTGGAGAAGATGCTTCTCCCCATTGACGAGCAGGGTGGACGCCAGATCGCAGGAAAGGCCGCGACGCATTTCCGGAAGGGAGACCGCATACGCGTTACGCTGACTGTGGTGACCGACCGCGACCTTGACTACGTGATGCTGACCGATCGTCTGGGAGCCTTCATGCAGCCCGCCGAACAGTTGACCTCCTACGAGCTCAACGACGGGGTATGGCTGTTGCGGGAGACACGGCGTGCGGCCACCAACTTCTTCATCACTTCCCTGCCGAAAGGGAAATACGTTATCAGCTACGATGTCACCGCCGACCGCGACGGCGAGTACTCCACCGGCATCGCCACTGCCCAGTCGCAGTACTATCCCCTGATAACGGCCCACTCGGCGGGAGCCGTAGTCACAGTGGCCGACTGATGCCTCCGGTAAGAGTAAGCCCTTTTACTTCAGGATGGCGGAGCTGCCGGAGCCTCCCTGGCCGAGACGGTTGTTGCGGTCGACTCTCTTGCCGTAGGTGAAGGTATAGGAGAGCGTCAGTTCCAGATTGGCGGCGTAACCGTTGCTCCAGCTCCAGCCATGGCTGGAGAAGAGGGGGGAGTCGAAGTCGGTGTGGATGCGGCCGTCGTTCCACCAGTTGCCGCTGCTCACTTCGGCCTTGAACTCGCCTGCGGCGTAAGCCACCCGGAGACCGTAGGTGACAGGTATCTTCGTGCGGCTTCCGTTGGACCAGGCATTGAGATAAGTGAGGCTTCCGTTGAAGTCGGCGCTGATGGAGAAGTGCTGTCCCGCCATGTATGTGGCGTCGATGGAGGGACGCAGGTTATTGACCGTCTGTGCGTCGGCTCCTGTGAGCACGATGCGTTCGGCCATAAGCGCCCCCCTGAATATGAGGGAATTGTCGAGAAGCCTGAGCGAAGCTGACAGGTTGGCCTGCCATGTATGGCAGGTGCCGCTGTTGACCATGCGGCGCACGAGGCCGTCGTAGCCCGGGATGGTGAGGAATTCGTAGGCCTGCTTATGGGGATTCCCCTCGTACTTGGCATAGAAAGAGAGGCCGAACACATTGTTCGGGATGAAATCATAGGAGATGTCGACCTGCTGGAAAAGGGTATTGCGCAGGTCAGGGTTTCCCATAAGCCAGAGAAGCTCGTTGGACTGCACCATGGCGCTGTTTGACGACTCGGGGCCGGGATGGCTGTTGCCCCACCATGCGGAAACCGAAGCGGAGTGGTTGCGGTTGATGTTGTAGCGGAGCTGCAGGCCAAGACGCGGATTCCACTCCTTGAGGGTGTTGACTCCGTTGACACGGCCTATGACGTACGACATCCCGAGGCGCGAATAGAGCGAAAGGCCTGCCGACCAGTTCTGCATGTACTCAAGGAAAAGCATGTTTTCCGACGACACGAGTTTCTGGCGTCCGTCGTAGGATCCGCTGTAGCGGGTGTCGTAGATGGAGTTGGATGTGATCAGGGCCGTGCGGAAAGTGTTCTGATGCGAGAAGCGGTGGGAATAGTTCAGGGTGAGATAGGGATTGTAGACATTCTCGCTGTTGTCGTTGATGATGGGGTCGAGCTCACCGAGACGATAGAGCGAGTTGCGCCGGGTATGGCTGTAGCCGAGGCCCCAGTAGGCCGTGATGAAGTTCTGCTTCGGAAGGTTGAAGACATAACGGGCCGACAGCCCCGGCGAGACATTGGTGGAAGCCTCTTCCGAATGGGATTCGGAGGAGCCGAAAAGATTATCGGAATAGTCCACGCGGGACGACTTGTCGTTGTGGGGCTGGGCGGAGCGGTTGAAGTAGACGGTGTGTTCGAGCTGCACGGCGGGTGTGGCGTAAATCGCACGGAGCGACGCCCATTCGCCGTTGTGGGTGGAGAGGCCGTCGTCGCAGGCCGAGGTGCGGTCGGCGGCGTCGATGCGGCTGGATCCGATGTTGAAGTCGCGGAAGGTTTCGGTGAGGTCGCTTTCCGCTTTTGAGATTCTTGTGCCTGAGGCTCCTGCGTTGGCGTCGAAGGTCCATCTGCCCGTGACGAACTTGGAATAGAGGTAGCCGTAGCCGTTGATCAGATTGACCGGCCTCACGGCGCCCCCTATCTGGGTATAGCCGCCCCATTCGTACTTGTGCATTATATAGTTGACCACATACTGGGCGCCCTCGAAGCGCGGATCTTCGGGGTACTCAAGCACTTCGACGCGCATCACGTCTTCGGTGCGCATGCCCCGGAGGTCCTGTTCGGTGGCGGGCATGTAGTCGATGAATATCTTTACGGAGCGTCCGCCCGTCATGCTTACTTCAAGCGACCCCGGAGTGACCTGCAGCTGGGGGACAGCCATAAGTTTAAGGAGCGACACGGCATTCGTGGCCAGCTTCTTGGTGCGTTTGTCGGGAGTGTATTCCACACCGTACTTGATTATCCTCTGGGTGCGTCCCTGCACTACCAATTCAGTCAGTTCGGTGGTGCGTACATCGTCGGCGGCAACGCCGGCCGAATCAGCCGGGATGGCGGCGGCAGCCGTCTGCATTACCGGAAGGGCCATTGTCATAAGAATCGAGCGGGTAACTATCTGTCTCATATGTTGATGTTTTGGATGGATACGTATGATTTCGCCGGATATTACGGCAATGAATATGCCGGAAAGTTCAATTGACTGAAAGATAGTGTGTTCGGTTCCGGCGATGGTGTACGCAAACGGACACTGGTCCGGAATCGTACGTCCGGATTCCGCTCAGGGGAGCGCAGTGAGGTCGGTGCGGAGCCCCTCGCGGTTGAGCAGTACATTGGGATGCACCTCGAGGGCCTCCTCGCGGAATACGTTCTCGTCGTGATAGCGTGATGAATAGTGGCCGGTCATGAGCCAGCGCGATCCGCTGAGGCTGGCCATCTCCGCGGCCTGGCGGGCTGTGCTGTGGCCGCGTTCGGCGGCTTCCTTCCGGTGGAGGTCGGTGTAGGTGGTCTCGTGGAAAAGCAGGTCGGCCGCGCCGATGCGGCCGGCTATTTCCGGCGCGAAGGCGGTATCGGAAAGATGGGCGTAGCGCAGGGCGGGGGAGGGGTCGGTGGTGAGGCGGGAGTTGGAGACGATGGTGCCGTCGGGGCGAGTCCAGTCCATGCCGGCCTTTATGTTGTTGAACTGCGACATGGGCACCCCGTGGAAATCACACATGGCGCGGTCGAGATGGCGCGGCTTCTCCTTCTCCTCGAATATGTAGCCCACGGTGGGCACCACATGCCGGAGCGGAAGGGTGCGCACACGCAGCGCCTTCGTTTCGAGCGCCACCTCCTCGCGTGAGGGGTCGAGGATATTGAACTTGATTTCGTAAGGAAGATGGCGGGCGAAGAATCCGAAGATATCCTTGAGGATCCGCTCCCCTTCGGCAAATGTATGGATGGTCAGTTCTCCCCCCATGTCGCCGAGTCCGAGGGTGCTGACCAGCCCCGGCAGCCCGAGTACATGGTCGCCGTGGAGGTGGGTGAGGAAAATGTGGCTCAGGCGGTTCATCTTGAGACGCTGCATCTGGAACGCCTTCTGGGCGCCCTCGCCGCAGTCCACCATAAAGAGATTGTTGCGGAACTCCACCACCGTGGAACTCGGATTATGCCTCGGCGTCGGTTTGGCCGACCCGCAGCCGAGAGTGTGTATCATGAAATCTGCCATGCGGAAAAATCGGGGTTAAGGGGAAAGCCAGCGGCACGATGCGGTCGGGAGGCGCTTGAGGCCGGACTCTGTCAGCGCGACATCTGGGTATAGTCCTTCGCCAGGCCGCCGGTGGAGGTCTCCTTGTAGAGGGAAGGGATATCGTGGCCGGTCTCCTTCATGACCTTCACCAGTTTGTCGAACGACACACGGTGGTTGCCGTCGGTGAAGCTGGCGTAGATGTTGGCGTCGAGCGCGCGGGCGGCGGCATAGGCGTTGCGCTCGATGCAGGGTATCTGCACAAGGCCGCAGACGGGGTCGCACGTCATGCCGAGGTGGTGTTCAAGCCCCATCTCGGCCGCGTATTCAATCTGGGCTACGGAGCCTCCGAAAAGCTGGCTTGCTGCTGCGGCGGCCATGGCGCACGCCACACCCACCTCTGCCTGGCATCCCCCTTCGGCTCCGGAGATAGTGGCGTTGTGCTTCACGACGTTGCCGAAAAGTCCGGCCGTGGCCAGGGCGTGGAGCATCTGGCGCTCGGGGAAGTTGCGGCTCTTCCAGAGATGATAGAGCACTCCGGGCACGACTCCGCAGCTGCCGCAGGTGGGAGCCGTCACGATGGTGCCTCCCGAGGCGTTCTCCTCGCTTACGGCGAGGGCATAGGCGAACACCTGTCCGCGCGACTTGAGATTGTCCCTGTAGCCACCGGCCTTAACATAATAGGAATTGGCCTTGCGCTGGAGGTTGAGCGGGCCGGGCAGCCGTCCTTCGGCGGCGAGTCCGCGTTCCACGGCCGCCTTCATGGCCTCCCACACATCGTGGAGATAGTCCCAGATGCCGGGGCCTTCGCACTGCTCCACGTATTCCCAGTAGGAATGGCCGGTGCGTTCGCAGTACTGCATGATTTCGGCCAGCGTCTCAAGATTGTAGATTTCAGGCGAGCCTCCGCGCGGATGCCCTTCCTCCTCGATGGCGCCTCCGCCGACGGAGTAGTAGGTGGTCTCGTCGGTAGGGAATCCTATCGAGTCGAGCGACTTGAGGGTCATGGCGTTGGGATGGTAGGGGAGGAACACATCGGGTTTCCACACGATATTGACGGGCATGTCGGTACGTGAGAGCACGTCGATGATGGCGGCGTCGGTCATATGCCCTTTGCCGGTGGCGGCAAGCGAGCCGTAGAGCACCACTTCGAAGCCGGATGCGTGGAGGTGCTTGGATAGAAACAGTTCGGCGGCCCGGCGGGGACCCATGGTGTGGGACGACGACGGCCCGGTGCCGATGCGGAATAGTTCGCGTATGGATTTCATGATGGGAGTGGCTTTATTGATGGTAGGAAAGGCGGGGTAGGGGAGAGACAGCGCTGACGCTCGCTACCGCAACGCAAATTTAGCATTTTGTTTCTACTCTACCAAATGCGGACCTTGCGCCGGCGAAATTCACAATTTTTCAGTATACCCTCACGTTTGGTTATAGTATGGGTATGTCCGGATCCGGCTTCCGCTCCGCAAGTGCCCCTTACCTGACTGAAATGAGACGATTATTCCTGATTGCATCTATATGTGCGGTGATGGCTCCGTATGCCCGTGCCAATGCTGCGCCCGGGGCATCCGAGGCGCCCCCCATGACTGCGGCCGAGGCCGACTCAATCGTCCGGATGCTGGAGGAAGTGGATGTGGTGGGCCTGAAATATGACCTCGCCCACCGCGCGATGCCCGTGGCCGGCGACCGTGTCGGGCGCGAGCAGGCCGAACGCCTCCGCATCAATGACTCAAAGGGCCTCTCCGGAGTCGTGCCCAATTTCTATATCCCCGATTACGGCTCGCGCATCACCTCCTCCATCTACGTGCGCGGCATCGGCGCCCGCATGGACCAGCCGGCCGTGGGACTGACCATCGACAATGTAGGCATACTCAACAAGGACGCCTACGACCTCGACATCACCGACATCAGCGGCCTGGAAATGATGCGTGGCCCGCAAAGCACCCTCTTCGGGCGCAACACCATGACCGGCATGATAAGCATACGCACCCTCTCGCCGATGGAGTTCCAGGGATGGCGCGCCCTGGCCGAACTGGGGCTCGACAATCTCTTCAAGTTCAACATAGGATGGTACAGGAAATTCCGCCGTAACCTGGGTTTCTCGCTTACAGGGAGCTTCTACCGCTACGGCGGACAGTTCATCAACCAGTACGACAAGCGTAAGACCGACATCGAGGTCAACGGCTCCTTCCGTAATAAGGTACACTGGATAATATCGCCCGACGTCACTCTGGTCAACACCCTGTCGGGCTCGTTGCTGCGTCAGGGCGGATACCCGTATGAAAGTGTGGCGAGCGGGCAGATCAACTACAACGACACGTGCTTCTATCGCCGGGGCCTGCTGACCGACGGCCTGACGGTCAACGCCCGCCTGCCGCATGGACTGAAACTCACGTCGGTCAGTTCGTTCCAGTTCCTTAACGACAACATGACCCTTGACCAGGACTTCCTGCCGGACCCTTACTTCACGATCACGCAGAAAAAGACGGAGTACTCCGTCACGCAGGACCTGATGCTCCGTGGCTCGGTAGGGGAGAACCGTTATACCTGGCTTACGGGCGTATATGGATTCTACCGTCATCTCGATATGACGGCTCCCGTGACATTCAAGGAGTACGGCATAAGCCATCTGATCGAGACGAACCGCAATAAGGTCAATCCGCATTACCCGATACGCTGGGACGAGGACTCGTTTCCCCTCAACTCCGACTTCACGATGCCCTCGGGCGGAGCGGCCGTCTACCATGAATCGCGCCTGAGGGCGGGGCGCTGGCAGCTGGCCGCCGCCCTGCGCCTTGATTACGAACACATCACGATGAGCTACCGCAGCTTCTGCAACACATCCTACACCATCTACGACAATCCCTCGGGCGTGATGCCGATTCCCGCCGACGCCACCCCTTACCGCAACGTGAAGGTGGATATCGACGACACCGGACGCCTGACCAACCATTACCTCCAGCTTCTGCCGAAGATAAGCGTGCTCTACGAGCTGGAGGGACTCGAAGCCTCCAACCTCTACGCCAGCATCGGCAAGGGATACAAGGCCGGGGGATTCAACACGCAGATGTTTTCCGACGTGCTCCAGCAGCGTCTGATGCGCTTCATGGGCCTGGCGGGAAACTACGATGTCAGCGACATCGTGGAGTACAGGCCCGAAAAGACCTGGAACTATGAAGCGGGCGCCCACCTCAGCTTCCCGGCCGCCATGCTCACGGCCGACTTCTCCCTCTTCTACATCGACTGCCGCGACCAGCAGATGACCGTCTTCCCCGACGGCAATACCACCGGCCGCCTGATGACCAACGCCGGACGCACGCGCAGCTTCGGAGGTGAGATGAGCGTGAGATGGAACCCCACTTCCACCCTGCGGTTCACGGTCAACTACGGCTACACCAACTCCCGCTTCGTACGCTTCAACGACGGCCGTGAGGACTACCGTGGGAAGCGGCTCCCTTACGTGCCCTCCAACACCCTCTTCATGGAGGGGGCCTACGACCTCCACCTCACCGGAAAAAACCGTAACAACTACTTTTCCTTCTCGCTCAACCTCAACGGCACGGGCAACATCTACTGGAACGAGGCCAACAGCCTGCGTCAGGATTTCTACGGACTCCTCGGCCTCAACATAAGCTACTTCACTCCAAGATGGAGCCTGGAGCTATGGGGAAAGAACATCACCGGCACCGATTACTATACCTTCTACTTCCTCTCGATTGGAAATGAATTCCTGCAGCGCGGACGGAAGATGCAGCTCGGCGCCACGGTCAGGGCGTTTTTCTGAGAAACCGCGCACCGGCATTAATTTACTATAAACCATGCCTGCACGCCACCTGAGATTTGGAAAATTCGGGCGCGTGTTGTAATTTTGAAGGCGAATTGACATCGGCATGCCCGAGAAGGGCAGGCTTAACACAATAACAACAAAAGACATGAACGTGAAAAAATACTGCTTCCCCGCAGCGGCGGTGCTGCTCGCGGCCGGATTCTCATCCTGCAGTGACCTCGACAACCCCGTATCCACTCAGACCAGCTCGATTGCAGTAAGCCAGTTTGTGATTCCCGACGACCCCGACGGGGAAGTGACATTCGAGAACAACGTAATGTACGGCTTCAGTTCCGACCACGTTGCGGGCACCATCGCCGTGACCCTCAACAACAACAGGTACGCCTTTACCTCCGACGTCATGAAATATAACGGAGCCGCCCTCGGCAACATGCAGACCGTATCGTTCGGCCCCGGCTCCGGCCGCTCCAACGCCGGAGGCGTCATCGACATCGAGGGATTCATGACCACGTCATATTATTATTACGTGACAACGCCGATGCTCTATCCCGGTTTCTATGCATCGAGCTATACGGCGCTCGTGTGTCAGACGAAACTCGACGGCGTGACCCTCAAGACCTTCAGCCGCGACACATTCTTCCGTGGCTCGACGACCCCTTACGTGGCCGGACGCCCGCTCGGCTCGCCGACCACATCCCCCGTGTACCGCGCAGTGCTCAGCGCCGATATGAAGACCGCCAACGTCGTAATCTACAATATGCAGTTCACTTCACAGATGCCCGCCCTTGAGGCCGTGGTGCTCGAAGGGCTCAGCGTGAAGTACGGCCGCGACGGATATGAGGTGTATCTCGACACTCCGGTGGTGACGAAAGTGCTTGAAGGCGGAGCCCTGACCGAATACAAGCAATTCAATTTCATCAGCTTCAGCCTGAAGACCACTTCCGACGATCTGACAAAAGTCAAGGCCGATTATGAGGTAGCCGCTACAATCGGCGACCGCGCCATGGATTTCTCGGCTCAGTTTGAAGGCGGCGGCCCGGTAAATCTGCTCAGTGAGAAATTCATCGGGGATTGAGCGGCCGATAAAAACATCTAAAAAAGAAATTTATCGACCGACTACACCTCGGAACTCTTTGTGGATTTAAGAAATTTTAATATCTTTGTGGCGTAATTGCGGAAGGCGGCTTCGGGGAAGGCTCCGGAGCACTTTCCGCCGATTATACCTTAAATCAGGCACCTTACTTGTAAAATCCTAATTATCAACAAATAATATGAGTTTATTATTGGAGATAGGCAATGGCGCACTGGCAATCACCGCCACGCTGACCGGCGTGCTGTTGGTGGTGGCCGCCACGCTGATAGCCAAATTGGTCGGACCGAAGTCATACACGGTCAAGAAGGCCGAGACCTACGAGTGCGGTATTCCCACTCGCGGCCAGACGATGATCCAGTTTAAGTCGGGCTATTACATCTTCGCGATTCTCTTCCTGATTTTCGATGTGGAGACAGTGTTCCTTTATCCTTGGGCCGTAGTGGCCAAGTCGATGGGACCGAACGCCCTTCTCTGCATCGGGATCTTTATGGTAATTCTTATACTTGGTCTGGCTTACGCCTGGAAGAAAGGAGCATTGAAATGGAAGTGAACATCAAGTCGATGAAGCAGGAAGACTTCAAGGACAACGAATACATCGACAAGCTTGTGGAAGAGCTGAACGCCTCCGGCGCCAATGTGGCCGTGGGCAATCTCAACCAGCTCATCAACTGGGGTATCTCCAATTCGCTCTGGCCTCTGACATTCGGCACGAGCTGCTGCGCCATCGAGTTCATGAGCCTCGGCGCCGCCCGCTACGACATGGCGCGTTTCGGCTTCGAAGTGGCCCGCAACTCACCCCGTCAGGCTGACTACATCATGGTGCAGGGCACTATCGTACACCGCATGGCTCCGGCCCTGGTACGCCTTTACGAGCAGCTCGCCGAGCCTAAGTACGTCATCGCCTGCGGCGGATGCGCCGTTTCGGGCGGCCCGTTCAAGAAAAGCTACTGCGTAGTGCCCGGCGTCGACCAGATCCTTCCCGTCGACGTGTATATTCCCGGCTGCCCTCCGCGTCCGGAAGCATTCTTCTACGGCCTCATGCAGCTGCAGCGCAAGATCAAGGTCCAGAAATTCTTCGGCGGCGTCAACCGCAAGGAAAAACGTGAGGAGTTCTTCGCAGCCCATCCCGAGGAGCGCGGCCTGCTTAGCTGATCCGATTCACAATTCTAACAACAGACTTATCAGACAATGAGCGATATCAAGGATATAATCAGCGGCATCTGCCCCGAGGCGGTATTCGTCGAAGGGGGGGAGAGCCTGCAGGTGAATGTGCCCGAAGAGAAGTGGCATGGCTTCGCCCGCCAGCTCCACGACGACAAGCGCCTCGGCTTTGACGTGCTTTCAGCCGTGGTCGGAATGGACTGGGGCGAGAAGGTAGGCGTGGTCTATTACCTCACATCGACATCCCGAGGCTGGGACATGCTTGAGGTGAAGGTGGAGGCCCCCGACCGCAAGAACGCCTTCATCCACAGTGTGGCCGACATCTGGCATGTGGCCAACTTCCAGGAGCGTGAGGTCTACGACTTCTTCGGCATCAAGTTTATCGGCCATCCCGACATGCGCCGTATGTTCCTGCGCAATGACTGGGTAGGCCATCCCCTGCTTAAGGACTATGACGCCGACCCGAAGAAGAACCCCATCCGTCTTGATGACGAGAAGAACGAGGACGACACCTGCTCTTACGTCGAGGACGAGAACGGCAAGATAAAGAAGGTGCCCGGCAAGGTCTTCACCCCTGACCAGTATGTGGTCAACTTCGGCCCCCAGCACCCCTCGACCCACGGAGTGATGCGTATGCGCGCCAGTGTCGACGGCGAGACCATCACTAAGGTCGACATGATGTCGGGCTACATCCACCGCGGCATCGAGAAGCTCTCCGAAAGCCTGACTTATCCCCAGATACTCCATTTCACCGACCGCATGGACTACATGTCGGCCCATCAGAACCGCCACTGCCTCTGCGCCTGCATCGAGAAGGCCCTCGGCCTTGAGGTGCCCCGCCGCGCCGAGGTGATCCGTGTGATGATGGACGAGCTGATGCGAATCTCGTCGCACCTGCTGGCGTTCGGCTGTACGGCCATGGACCTCGGTGCCACCACGGCTTTCTTCTACGGATTCCGCGAGCGCGAACAGGTGCTCGACATTTTCGAGAAGACCTGCGGCGCGCGCATGTCGATGAACTATAACGTGATCGGCGGCGTAATCGCCGACCTTCACCCTGACTTCGTGAAGGACGTGAAGGAACTGCTCCGCATCATGCCCGAACGCCTGAAGGAGTACCATAAGGTGTTCACCGGCAACGTCATCGCCATCAACCGCCTGAAAGGCGTGGGGATGCTTCCGAAGGATGAGGCCGTAAGCTACGCCATCACCGGCCCGAGCGGACGCGGATCCGGCTGGAGCTGCGACTGCCGCAAGGTGCGCCCCTACAGCATTTATTCCGAGCTGAAGTTCGACGAAGTGCTTGAGTACGGCTGCGACTCATATGCCCGCTACATGGTGCGCATGCGCGAGATAGAGACAAGCTGCGAGATTCTCGCCCAGCTCGTGGACAATATCCCCGAGGGACCGATACGCGCCATGAACGTGCCCAAGATCATCAAGCTCCCCGTGGGCCATTGGTACCATCAGGTGGAGGCATCGCGCGGCACGTTCGGAGTCTACATCGAGTCCGACGGTCAGAAGAATCCCTATCGCGTGCATTTCCAGAGCCCCTGCTTCAACCTCATCGGCGTCATGGACCTCGTATGCTCGGGCAATATGATCGCCGACCTCATCACCATCGGTGCCGCGCTGGACTTCGTGATCCCCGACATCGACCGCTGATACGGCCAAGCTGACGAAACATCATCCTTTTTCAACAACAACTTTACAGAATACAGTCATGTTCGATTTCGGAAAATGGACTTCCGCCTTCAATGAACTTCTGATAGGCGTCATGCCCGAGTGGTGTGCCACGGTGATTGAGTGCGTGCTCATAGCCGTAGCGTTGCTGGTAGCCTACTCGCTGCTCGCCATCTTCTATATCTTCTACGAGCGCAAGCTCTGCGCATGGTTCCAGTGCCGTTTGGGCCCGATGCGCGTAGGTCCCTGGGGTCTGCTCCAGGTGTTCGCCGACGTCATCAAGATTCTCCTCAAGGAGATCATCAGCATCAAGAATACGGATAAATTCCTCTTCCGTCTGGCTCCGTTCATCGTGATCATCTCCTCGGTGGTGATGTTCGCATGCCTCCCCTGGGGCAACGGCCTGCAGATCATCGACTTCAATATCGGCATATTCTTCATCCTGGCCGTAAGCTCGGTGGGTGTGCTCGGTATCCTGCTGGCCGGATGGGCGTCCAACAACAAGTACTCCCTCATCGGCGCCATGCGAAGCGGCGCGCAGATGATAAGCTATGAGATCTCCCTCGGCCTGGCCATCATCACCATGGTGGTGCTTTCCGGCACGATGAACATCAACGAGCTGGTGATGGCCCAGGACAAGGCATGGTTCATCTTCAGCGGCCACATCCCGGCCATCATCGCCTTCCTCATCTACATCGTGGCTGCTACGGCCGAGACCAACCGCGGCCCGTTTGACCTTCCCGAGGCCGAGCATGAGCTCGTGGCCGGCTACCACACGGAGTATTCCGGTATCTCTTACGGTTTCTACTACCCCGCGGAGTACCTCAACCTCTTCATCGTATCCGGAATCGCGTCGCTTATGTTCCTCGGCGGCTGGATGCCCCTCCACATTCCCGGATGGGACGGCTTCAACGCCGTGATGAACTGGATCCCGAGCATCGTATGGTTCCTCGGCAAGGCATTCTTCATCTCGTTCGTGATAATCTGGTTCAAGTGGACGTTCCCCCGCGTGCGTATCGACCAGCTCCTCGCTTTCGAATGGAAGTACATGATGCCGCTGGCGCTGGCCAACCTCGTGCTCATGGCTGTATTCGTGGCCCTCGGCTGGCACTTCTAAATCCCCTAACACCGCGGGGCTCCGGCGCCCCGCGGCGTCAATACTGATAATCAAAACTATTTCTCATAGGAAAGCATAAAATCAATCATGAGCGCTAATTATGGTAAAGTGACTCAGGTCATCGGTCCGGTGATCGACGTGTCGTTCGAGGGCGGGAAGGACAATATCCCCCCCATCTACAACGCCCTTAAGGTGGAGCGTGAGGACGGCGAAGAACTGATTCTGGAAGTTGAGCAGCACATCGGCGAGGATATCGTGCGTTGCGTTGCTATGGAGAGCACCGACGGTGTACGCCGCGGCGTAAAGGTCCTTGACCTCGGACGCCCGATAGCGGTGCCGACGGGCGACCAGGTGAAGGGACGCCTCCTCAACGTCATCGGTGAGGCCATTGATGAACTCGCCCCCCTTGACCGCGACAACCTGCGTCCTATCCATCAGCCCGCACCGGCATTCGACGAGCTCGCGCTTTCGACCGAGGTGCTTACCACCGGTATCAAGGTGATCGACCTCCTGGAGCCTTACTCGAAGGGCGGTAAGATCGGTCTGTTCGGCGGCGCCGGCGTGGGCAAGACAGTGCTCATCATGGAGCTCATCAACAATATCGCCAAGGGCCACGACGGCTTCTCGGTATTCACCGGAGTAGGGGAGCGTACCCGTGAGGGCAACGACCTTCTGCGTGAGATGATCGAGAGCGGCGTCATCAAGTACGGCAAGAAATTCGAGGAAGGCATGGAGAAGGGTGACTGGGACATCAACTCCGTCGACATGAAGGACGTGGAGGAGTCCAAGGCCACCCTCGTGTTCGGCCAGATGAACGAGCCCCCCGGCGCACGTCTGCGCGTGGCCCTTTCGGGTCTGACGGTGGCCGAGCAGTTCCGCGACAATGCCGGCGGCGGCAAGGACGTGCTCCTCTTCATCGACAACATCTTCCGTTTCACCCAGGCGGGTTCCGAGGTTTCGGCCCTTCTCGGCCGTATGCCTTCGGCCGTAGGTTACCAGCCCACGCTCGCTTCCGAGATGGGCGCCCTCCAGGAACGCATCACATCCACCAAGAACGGCTCCATCACGTCGGTGCAGGCCATTTATGTACCGGCCGACGACTTGACCGACCCGGCTCCGGCCACTACCTTCAACTTCCTCGACGCAACAACGGTGCTCAACCGTAAGATCGCCGAGCTCGGCATCTATCCCGCCGTCGACCCGCTTGACTCCACATCGCGTATCCTTGACCCGAACATCATCGGCGAGGAGCACTACAATGTGGCCCAGCAGGTGAAGCAGCTTCTCCAGAAATACCAGGACCTTCAGGATATCATCGCCATCCTCGGCGTCGACGAGCTTTCGGACGATGACAAACTCGTGGTGGCCCGCGCTCGCCGCGCCCAGCGTTTCCTCTCGCAGCCGTTCCATGTGGCCGAGCAGTTCACCGGCGTGCCTGGTGTGCTCGTACCCCTGGCCGAGACCATCCGCGGCTTCAAGATGATCCTCAGCGGCGAAATGGACGAATATCCCGAACAGGCATTCCTCAATGTCGGCACCATCGACGACGCCATCGCCAAGGGCAAGAAGATGCTTGCCGAGGTTAAATAATAAAACCCCAATTTCCTCAAGATGACACTCGAACTGATCTCGTCTCACGAAATCCTCTTCAAGGGGGATGCCGAATCTGTCACCCTGCCGGGTGCGGAAGGCAGCTTCACGGTGCTTAAGAACCATGCTCCGATCATCTCGGTGCTGAATGCCGGCGAAGTCAAGTACCGCACTCCCGAGGGCGCCGAGAAATCGGTGGCCATCAAGGGGGGGATTGTGGATGTCGACAATAACGTAGTGGCAGTGTGCGTCTACTAAAATCCGAACAGACCAATGAAGCGAATTTTATTCATATTGACCTTGATAGCGGCGGTACTGATGCCCGGCGTGATGTCGGCTCAGGATCCGCACGCGCCCGAGGCCGCCGGCCCGACCGCCACTCATGAGGCGGAAGAGGAGGCCCTCGACGTCAAGGAAGTGATCTTCCATCACCTCGGCGACGGCTACGGCTGGGAAGTCCCCTTCAGTCATGTCTATCGGATTCCGCTGCCCGTGATCGTACGTGCAGAAGACGGCAAGTGGTTCTGTTTCTCGTCAGGCAATCTCACCGAGGTGACCGTGACCGAGGATACAGCCACCGGCAAGAAGCATGAGGAACTGACTCCCGTAATCCACGAAGTGGAGAAGGACGGCAAGACCTACCGCTTCTACATCGCCCACGTATCGGAACACAAGAACAAGGTGGTGGAGGTATTTCCCCTTACAGCCGACGAGCAGGCCAAGGTCAAGGCCGAGGCTGCTGCCGAGGCGGCCGCCAAGGGAGAGACCGCCGCTCATTTCGTGATGCCCGGCTATGTGCTCGTAGGCCATGACTATTACAGGGAGTACCGCCCGTTCGACATCTCCATCACAAAGAATGTGCTGGCCCTCTTCATCGCCGCCATTCTCGTGACGCTGATGGTGATGGGTGTGGTGAGGTTCTATTCCCGCAAGGGCTTCAGGGCTCCCCGCAAGGGAATGGGCTTCATGGAAATGCTCATCGACTTCATCTATACGGGTGTGATCAAGAGCTCGCTCGGCCCGAAGGCCCGGAAGTTCGCTCCGTACCTGCTGACGTGCTTCTTCTTCATCCTTACGATGAACCTCCTCGGCCTGATAGTGATTTTCCCCGGCGGCGCCAACCTTACCGGCAACATCGCCATCACGCTCGTGCTGGCCGTGGCCACGTTCGTCATCACGAACGTTCTCGGCACCAGGCATTACTGGAAGGAAATCTTCTGGCCCGACGTGCCCCTCTTCCTGAAATTCCCCCTCCCCATCATGCAGATGATCGAGATATTCGGCATCTTCACGAAGCCCGCCGCGCTTTGCGTGCGTCTCTTCGCCAACATGATGGGCGGCCATATGATCGTAATCACCCTCACGCTTCTGATCTTCATCTTCGCGGCGTTCGGCGCGGCGGCACTCGGATCGTCGGTGGTGGTATCGGTGCTCTTCACATGCTTCATGCTTCTGCTCGACGTGCTCGTCAGCTTCATCCAGGCCTATGTCTTCACCCTGCTTTCGGCGCTCTTCATTGCCGCCGCCCAGGAAGACGGCCATCATGAGGTCCATGCCGGAGAGGGAGAGAGCATCGAGGCTTAAAAAGAAAAAGAATCAAAAAAATACAAACAACAAAAATAACTTAAAAACTACTCAAGAATTATGTTATCAATGGTTTTGGTTGCCGTACAGGCACTCGCAGCATTCGGCGCGGCATTCGGCGCAGGTATCGCAGCTATCGCAGCCGGTATCGGTATCGGTAAAATCGGCAGCTCCGCTATGGAGGCCATCGCACGTCAGCCCGAGGCTGCAGGTGATATTCGTTCGAGCATGATCGTCATCGCGGCCCTCATCGAGGGTGTGGCCCTCTTCGCCGTGATTGTATCCGCCCTTGCACTCTTCATCCAGTAATATCGCAGTATGGAGTTATTCACGCCCGATTTTGGCTTGGTTTTCTGGATGTTCATCGCGTTCATCATCCTGTTCTTCGTACTCGCGAAGTGGGGATGGCCGGTGATCCTGAAGAATATGGACGAGCGGGCAGACACCATAGACAAGGGGGTGGAGTACGCGCAGCAGGCCAAGCATCAGCTTGACAATGCTCGCGACGAAGCCCGCCGGTATATGGAGGAGGCCCAGGCCAAGCAGGCTGAAATGTTGCGTGAGGCGGCGAAAATGAAGACCCAGATCATCGAGGAGGCCAAACAGCAGGCATCCGTCGAGGCTCAGAAGGTCATGGACGCCGCGAAAGTTTCTATCGAACAATCACGCAAGGAAGCCGAACTTCAGTTCAGAAACGAAGTGAGCAAGTTTTCGATTGATATTGCCGAGAAGATGGTGCGCATGCAGATGAAAGACGATGCTGCGCAGGTCAAGCTCGTCGATAAATTGTTGAACGAAATAGAGAAAAACTAATAGTATCTGAAGATGGACAACGGTCTGATACCCCGCCGCTACGCCAAGGCACTCTATAAGTTTGCCGACGAGCATGGCTCGACTCAGAAGGTATATGAAGAGATGGGGCACGTCGTGGCGGCATTCGCCGCCAACCCCGAGCTCCAGAAGACTCTCGCCAACCCTTTCGTGAGCCGCGATGACAAGGCCAAGTTACTTAAGGCTGCCGCCGGAGAGGCTGTGGAGAATGACTATCTTGGCTTCATCAGAATGCTCCTTGACATGAAGCGCGAAGACTACATGCAGCTCATCGCGCTCTCATATCAGGATCTCTACCGGGATGCCAACAGGATATCCCGTGTCAGAATCGCCACAGCCGCCGCGCTCCCGGAGACGGAAATGCGGAAGCTGAGGAAAATGATAGAGACATCCTTCCCCGGACGCACCCTCGAATACACCGAGACCGTGGATCCCTCCCTCATCGGAGGATTCGTGATCGATGTCGACGATGCCCGGATGGACGCATCCATCAGCAATGAAATCGAACAGTTACGCTTAAACCTCATAAGTAAATAAGATGCTTAACCCAAGCGAAATCTCAGATATCTTAAAACAGCAACTCGACGACGTCAACTCCAAGGTGAAGTTTGAAGAGGTAGGCACCGTGCTCAATGTGGGCGACGGAGTGGCCCACGTCTACGGCCTTGAGAATGTGAAGTCCAACGAGCTTGTAGAGTTTGAAAACGGCGCCACCGGCGTTGCACTCAACCTCGAGGAGAGCAACGTGGGTGTCGTTCTTCTTGACAAAGTTAACTCCGTGGCCGAGAACATGTCGGTACGTCGCACGGGTGAAATCGCATCAATCCCTGTAGGCGAAGGTCTTCTGGGTCGCGTAATCAACATCCTCGGCGAGCCCATCGACGGCAAGGGACCCATCGCAGGCGACCGCATCCGTCTCCCGCTTGAGCGCAAGGCCCCGGGCGTCATCTTCCGTCAGCCCGTCAACCAGCCGCTGCAGACAGGCATCAAGGCCGTCGACGCCATGATTCCAATCGGCCGCGGACAGCGCGAGCTTATCATCGGCGACCGCCAGATCGGTAAGACCGCCATCGCCATCGACACCATCATCAACCAGCGTCAGAACTATCTCGACGGCAAGCCCGTCTACTGTATCTACGTGGCCATCGGCCAGAAGGCGAGCTCCATCGCCTCCATCGTGCATACACTCGAGAAGTACGGCGCAATGGAATACACAGTCGTCGTAGCCGCCACGGCTTCCGACTCCGCCTCGATGCGCTATTTCGCGCCCTTCTCGGGTGTGGCCATCGGCGAGTTCTTCCGTGACTCCGGACGCGACGCGCTCATCGTGTACGATGACCTGTCGAAGCAGGCCGTAGCCTACCGTGAGGTGTCTCTGATCCTGAAGCGTCCCTCCGGACGCGAGGCTTACCCGGGCGACATCTTCTATCTCCATTCGCGTCTTCTCGAAAGAGCCGCGCGCATCATCGGCGACCAGAAGATCGCCGAGCAGATGAACGACCTGCCCGAGGTGATGAAGCCCCTCGTGAAGGGTGGCGGATCGCTGACGGCCCTTCCGATCATCGAGACTCAGGCCGGCGACGTCTCGGCATACATCCCGACCAACGTGATCTCCATCACCGACGGTCAGATCTTCCTTGAGACATCCCTCTTCAACCAGGGCATACGCCCCGCCATCAACGTGGGTATCTCCGTGAGCCGTGTGGGCGGCAACGCCCAGATCAAGCCGATGAAGAAGGTGGCCGGCACGCTGAAGATCGCGCAGGCGCAGTTCCGCGAGCTTGAGTCGTTCACCAAGTTCGGCGGCGACATCGACCCCGTGACTGCCCGCGTCATCGACCGCGGCCGCAAGAACCAGCAGCTGCTCATCCAGCCCCAGTACGATCCGTGGCCTGTGGCCAGCCAGGTGGCTGTGATTTACTGTGGTGTGAACGGCCTCCTGGAGGACGTGCCCATGGATAAGGTGAAGGACTTCGAGCAGCAGTTCCTGCAGCTCGTGAAGGCCAAGTACCAGAAAGAAGTGCTCGACCAGATCCTTGCCGGTAAGCTGACTGAGGATGTGGAGCAGAAGATCCGCGAGTGTGCCGCCGAAGTGGCAGGCTCCTACAAGACTGCCGCTCCCAAAGCCTGATGACTGAATAAAATACCGCTTCCGGGGCCTGCGCCCCCGCCGGACGGACACATGCTCCGGAAGCGGAAATCAACCTGAAACGAACACGACACACATAGACTGACGAAATGGCAACCCTCAGGGAATTAAAGACGCGAATCGGAAGCGTGGCATCGAGTGAGAAGATCACCGGCGCCATGAAGATGATTTCATCGGCCAAAGTGCATAAGTTCGAGCGTTCGCTCCGCGAGCTGCTCCCCTTCAAGAACCAGATCGGCATGATCATGGGTCATATCCTCTCTGCGGGTGTGGAGTTCCACTCACCGCTGATCGTGGAGCGTGAGGTGAAGAACCTCGGGGTAGTGGTCTATGGCAGCGACGACGGACTCTGCGGCGCCTACAACCTCAACATTTTCAAGCACCTTCTGGCGGAGCTCAACCGGCTGCGCGAGAAATACGGCGCCGGAGTAGGGGTGACCCTCTATCCCGTGGGCCGCAAGATCCTGAAGGCATGCCTCAAGCTTGCCGAGCAAGGCGGCGTCAGCGTGGTGGGCGTCCCGGGAGTCGACTCCAAGATGGACGGCAACCGCGTCGACGACTTCACGCATCAGCTGCGACAGGACTTCATTTCCGGAAAGATGGACCTGGTGGAAGTGGTCTACATGCAGTACCATTCCATCGCGCGCCAGCGCCTCGAAGTGGCGCAGCTCTTTCCCGTCCAGGCCGAGCTCCTGCTCAGTCAGGAGGCCTCTAAGGAAAACGAAAACCAGCTCTACATCTTCGAGCCGGACGCCAACGAAATCTTCAACGCGGTGCTGCCGATGTTCGTGCTCAGCACCATGCAGGAGATCACCATAGAGAACCGTGCCTCCGAGCAGGCGGCCCGCGTGATGGCCATGCAGAGCGCCAACGACAACGCCCGCAAGCTCCAGGAGAGCCTCCAGCTCGAATACAACAAACTTCGTCAGCAATCCATCACCACTGAGCTCCTCGATATCCTCGGAGGTCAGGTGGAGAGATAAACCAACGTTTATGAGTAGTATTAAAGAATATTTCAGCGGTGTGGGCAAGGGCTTGAAGAGCCTGGTGACCGGCATGGCAGTCACCGGTAAGGAATTCGTCACGCCCAAAGTCACAGAACAGTATCCCGAAAACCGCGACACATTGAAGATCGCCGACAGGTTCCGCGCCGAGCTGACCCTCAAGTATGACGCCCAGGGTCATCACAAGTGCATCGCATGCGGCATCTGCCAGATGAACTGTCCGAACGGCACCATCGAGCTCACCACGAAGATGGTGGAGCTGCCCGACGGAAAGAAGAAGCGTAAACTCGACAAGTACATGTATGACCTGGGCAGCTGCACATTCTGCATGCTCTGCGTCACGACCTGTCCGCAGGATGCCCTTGAGTTTACAAATGACTTCGAGCAGGCCGTGTTCACCCGCGACAAGCTTGTGAAGCAACTCAACTACCGTCCTGAGCCCGCCGACGCCGCTCCTGCCCCGGCTCCCAAGCCGGCCATGAGCCCCGAGGAACTTGCCCGGATAAAGGCCGCCGCCCTTGAAAAGGCCGCGAAGATCAAGGCCGAGAGAGAGGCTGCCGCCAAGGCCGCCGCAGCCGGAAAACCCGCCGACGCTCCCGCAGCCGGGACGGCCGCCGACACAAAGGCTCCCGGGACACCCGAAACTGAAAACAAGTAAAACAACCGACATATAACATCATGGTAGGAAACATAATCCTTTATTTCGTGGTGGCTCTCGTCATAGCGGTCTTCTCCTTTATGGCGGTCAAGACGACGAAGATACTTCGCGCGGCGACGTATCTTCTGTTCGTGCTGATCGGATCCGCCGTGTTCTACTTCCAGTTGGGCTACCAGTTTCTTGGCGCGGTACAGATTGCCGTCTATGCCGGAGGCATAATGGTGCTCTTCGTATTCGCCATCATTCTTACCCATAAGCCCAACGACCCCGAGAATCCCCTCCGCAGCCACCGCCGCGTGTGGGGCGTGATCGCTTCCGTCGGAGGCGCCGTGCTTCTGCTTTGGGCGCTCTTCACTATGCCTATGCTCGAGGGCGAGGGGGTACGCTCCCTTTCCGACGCCCTTGCCGCCGGCCCCGACATCACTATGAAGATGATCGGCCAGGCGTTCACCGGCACATCGAAGTATCAGTACCTGCTCCCCTTCGAGGCGGTCAGCGTGCTGCTGCTGGCGTGCATCATCGGCGGAGTCACAGTGGCCCGCAAACGTTAACCCGCAAACCCGAAACAAAGCATCAAGATGGATCTCAATATTCTCTGGTATCTTGTGCCCAGCGTCATAATGTTCTGCTGCGGCGTATATGGGTTTGTAACCCGTAAGAACATGATCGCGATGCTCGTGTCGCTTGAGCTGATCCTCAACTCGGCCGACCTGAACTTCGTCATCTTCAACCGATTCCTTTTCCCCGGCTCTATGGAGGGGATGGTGTTCACGCTTTTCGCCATCGCCATAGCCGCCGCCGAAACTGCCGTGGCAATAGCCATCATCATCAACATCTACCGTGCGGTAGGAAGTACTGACGTGGCAGAAACCAACAAAATGAAACATTGATCGTATGGGCATTACATTACCTATCCTTATCCTGGCTCTGCCGCTCTTCATGTTCCTGCTGCTCGGCATCGGCGGCGTGAAGATGAGCCGCAAGGTGGCCGGCGTACTCGGCATCCTCGGTATGGGCACGACCATGACGCTCGCCTATATCGTCGCGTTCACTTATTTCTTCAGCGGTGACACAGCCTTCATCATCGACGGCGTGCGTCAGCAGTTCCAGGTCTTCGACGTGACCTGGCTCGCCTTCACCGAGAAGCTCGTAGTAAAACTCGGCTTCCTTCTCGATCCCATTTCGGCCATGATGCTGGTGGTGATCACCACCATCTCCTTCATGGTGCACCTTTACAGCTGGGGATACATGGAGCATGAGGGAGGATTCCAGCGCTACTATGCGTTCCTCTCGCTCTTCTCCTTCTCGATGCTGGGTCTGGTCGTGGCCACCAACATTTTCCAGATGTACATCTTCTGGGAGCTCGTGGGTGTCTCCTCGTTCCTGCTCATCGGCTTCTTCTACCGGCTCCCCTCGGCGGTATCGGCTTCCAAGAAGGCCTTTATCGTCACCCGCTTCGCCGATCTCGGCTTCCTGCTCGGTATCCTTACGCTTTCCTATTTCACGGATACATTCAATTTCGTGGACATGACCTCCAACCCGATGGGTGTGCTCGCCGAGACCGGCGGCGCCACATTCATGGGTGCCTCCGTGCTGACATGGGCCATGGTGCTCATCTTCACCGGCGGTATGGGTAAATCGGCCATGCTCCCGCTCCACATCTGGCTTCCCGACGCGATGGAAGGCCCGACTCCTGTGTCGGCCCTCATCCACGCCGCCACTATGGTCGTGGCCGGCGTCTACCTGGTGGCCCGTATGTTCCCCGTCTACTGTGTTGTGGAGGCTTCGATGACATTCATCACCGTAGTGGGTGCCATCACGGCGTTCTACGCCGCAGTAGTGGCCTGCACCCAGATCGACATCAAGCGTGTGCTCGCTTTCTCCACCATCTCGCAGATCGCCTTCATGATGGTGTCGCTCGGCGTGGCACGCAGCTATCCCGAACCCGGCATCCACTACAGCGGACTCGGCTACATGGCCGGCATGTTCCACCTGTTCACCCACGCCATGTTCAAGGCCCTCCTCTTCCTCGGAGCCGGCGCCCTGATCCATGCCGTCCACTCCAACGACTATACCCGTATGGGCGGACTCCGCAAATACATGCCCATCACCCACATCACGTTCCTTATCGGATGTCTCGCCATTGCGGGCATACCTCCATTCTCCGGCTTCTTCTCGAAGGATGAGATGCTTGCCGCCATGTGGGCGAGCAACTGGGTATGGGGCGCATGGATGACGATGGTGGCAGGCCTCACCGCATTCTACATGTTCCGTCTCTACTACCTCATCTTCTGGTGGGAGGAGAATCCCGAGTATCAGCACCACAAGCCGCATGACGCTCCCTGGCAGATGTCACTCCCCCTGATCATCCTCGCCGCCGTAAGCTGCGTGGCCGGCTTCATACCCTTCGGCGAACTCGTCACGTGGAACGGCGCTCCCTACCACATCCATTTGGAATGGTCGGTGGCCGCCACCTCGATCGTAGTGGCGCTCCTCGCTATCGGACTGGCCACCGTGATGTACCGTAAGAAGAATCCGCTCCCGACGAAGTTCCGCGAGGCTCTGCCCGGTCTCTGGACAGCTGCCCACCACCGCTTCTACTGGGATGAAATCTATCTCTTCATCACCCGTAAGATCATCTTCGGCGGCATCTGTACGGCCATCGCATGGTTTGACCGTCATGTGATCGACGCCACGATGGACTGCTTCGCCTGGATTACCCAGAAGGTCAGCTACTCCATCCGCGGCATGCAGAGCGGCAATGTACAGGCTTACGTGCTCTGGTACTTCTTCGGAGCCCTTCTCCTGGCAGCCATCACCTGGATCTGTCTTATATGATAGACATAGTAGAATAACAGACGAAACAACTCTAACATTATGTTCGGAAACATATTAATCTGGTTTGTAATAATACCGGTGCTCATGATGGCGGGCCTGGGCGTATGCCGCAACAGCAGCATGAACGCGATCCGCGCCATCATGGTGGCGGGCAGCACAGTCCTGCTTGCCCTCGCGATATGGCTCTGCGTCGACTTCCTGCAGCTCCGCGCCGCCGGCAATGACGCCGAGATGCTCTTCACGGGCAGCTGGATGTGGTACGCTCCGCTGAATATCCATCTTGCGGTAGGCGTCGACGGTATTTCGGTGATGATGCTCATGCTTTCTGCCATCATCGTCTTTGCCGGCACATTCGCCTCCTGGAAGATCAACCCCCTTCCCAAGAACTTCTTCCTGTGGTTCGCCCTGCTGAGCACGGGTGTGTTCGGCTTCTTCATCTCGATCGACATGTTCACGATGTTCATGTTCTACGAGGTGGCCCTCATCCCGATGTACCTCCTTATCGGAGTCTGGGGCACAGGCCGCAAGGAATACTCGGCCATGAAGCTCACCCTGATGCTCATGGGAGGCTCCGCCTTCCTTATGCTCGGCCTTCTCGGCATCTACTGGCATTCGGCTCCCGCCGGAGGCGAACTTACCTGGAACATCCTTGAGATCGCACGCAACAACGCGGTCGACCCCTCATGGCAGAACCTCCTCTTCTGCTTCACTTTCGTAGGCTTCGGCGTGCTCGGCGCCATGTTCCCCTTCCACACATGGTCGCCCGACGGTCACGCCTGCGCCCCGACTGCAGTGTCGATGCTCCACGCCGGCGTGCTCATGAAGCTCGGCGGCTACGGCTGTTTCCGTATCGCGATCTACCTGCTCCCCGCAGCCGCCAACGAACTCGCCTGGATCTTCATCATCCTGACTGGCATCTCGGTTGTGTACGGTGCGTTCTCGGCATGCGTCCAGACTGACCTCAAGTACATCAACGCCTACTCATCGGTGAGCCACTGCGGCATGGTGCTCTTCGCCATCCTCATGCTCAATACCACCGCCATGACGGGCGCTATCCTCCAGATGCTCTCCCACGGCCTCATGACGGCCCTCTTCTTCGCCCTCATCGGTATGATTTACGGACGCACCCACACACGTGACATCCGTCAGATGGGCGGCCTCATGCAGATCATGCCTTATCTCGGCGTATGCTACATGATCGCCGGCTTCGCCTCGCTCGGCCTGCCGGGCCTCTCGGGCTTCGTGGCCGAGATGACCATCTTCTTCGGCGCATGGGAGGATGCCGACTTCTTCCACCGTGCGTTCGTAGTGGCCGCCACCTGCTCGATCGTGATCACCGCCGTCTACATCCTCCGCGTGGTTGGAAAACTGCTTCTCGGCCCTGTGCACGACGACCATCACCGTCAGCTCACCGACGCCACATGGTTCGAGCGCCTTTCCACCGTAACTCTGATCGTCTGCATCGCAGGCATAGGCTGCTTCCCCAACTGGATCAACGAGACCATCCAGCACAGCTTCATCCCCATCGTGCAGGCCCTCCAGAATGCCATCTAATACACTTACGACCTAACCTCATTTCCAACAGACATGGACTATTCTCAATTTGGGGCTATGCTGCCCGAACTGATAATTCTGGGAATCTTCTTGCTGGTGTTCCTTTTCGACACCTTCACGCCCGATAACGGCAGCAAGAAATTCCTGACCCCGTTCACTACGGTGCTCTTCCTTCTGGGCACGGTGGCGATCTGGCTGGTACCTTCGGCACCCGAGGCTGTCTTCGGCGGAATGTACGTTGATACACCCGTCTGCAAGGCCATGAAATGTATCCTTAACGTAGGTGTGTTCATCTGCTTCCTCCAAGCGGCGAAGTGGGTGGAGTCCGATGTGATGGGATTCCGCAGAGGCGAGTTCTACGAGCTCATACTCGTGACCCTCTTCGGCATGTACCTCATGATTTCGGCACGCCATTTCCTGCTCTTCATCATCGGTCTGGAATCCGCGTCGCTTCCCATCGCCGCTCTCGTGGCGTTCAACAAGAACAAGTACGAAAGCCATGAGGCAGCCATCAAGTACATCATGACGGCCGTCTTCTCCTCGGGCATCCTGCTCACCGGCCTCAGCTTCGTATATGCCTTCTCGGGGGGCTCGCTCTACTTCAGCGACATCGCCGTATACATCACCTCCGGCCGGATGAGCGGCCTTCTCCTCTGCGCTCTCGCGTTCGTGCTCGCAGGCATCGGCTTCAAGCTCTCCCTCGTGCCTTTCCATCTCTGGACAGGCGATGTCTATCAGGGAGCCCCGACAGCCGTCACGGCCTATCTTTCCGTAGTGTCGAAAGGCGCTGCCGCGTTCGCCTTCTTCATCATCTTCGTCCAGGTGTTCGGCCAGGTCTACAGCCAGGCCTGGGAGTGGATGCTCTACGCCGTGATCATAGCCACGATCACAGTCGGCAACCTCTTCGCGATGCGCCAGAAGAACATGAAGCGCTTCATGGCCTTCTCCTCAGTGTCGCAGGCCGGCTACATCATGCTCGGAGTCATGGCGGCCGACCAGCTCGGTCTGGCCTCGATGATGTTCTACATCCTTGTATACGTGGTCAGCAACCTCGGCGCCTTCGCCGTCATCAGCACAATCGAGGACCGCACGGGCCTCGTCGGCATGGACGACTACAACGGCCTGCACAAGACCAATCCCTACCTCGCTGTGGCCATGACGCTGGCCATGTTCTCGCTGGCCGGTATTCCCCCCTTCGCAGGCTTCTTCTCGAAGATCCTCATCTTCACCAGCGTGACAGGCACCGGCTCGATGGCGCTCTACATGCTCGTGCTCATCGCCCTCATCAACACGATCATCTCCCTCTACTACTACCTGCTCGTGGTGAAGGCAATGTGGATCTCTCCCGACACTCCGAAAATCGAGACCTTCAACAGCGGACGCTGTGAGAAGGTATGCCTCACGCTCTGTGTGCTCGGCATCGTCTTCATGGGTCTGGTAAGCTGCGTCTACCAGTACTGCGTCGACAGCGTCGGCTCCTCCTTCTTCCTTGCCCTCAACTGATACACATCACAGTCATAATGGACTCAGGCCATCCCTGCGGGTGGCCTGAGTCGTATGTTATAAAGCAACCTTCATCACACGATATGTCAATCTGGATCACAATCGGTCTTCTGGTCATCTCCAACATCTTCATGACCTTTGCATGGTACGGCCATCTAAAGCTTCAGGACGCCAGGATCATCACCGGCAACACTCCCCTCTACATAGTGATACTCATCTCATGGGGCATAGCCCTGCTTGAATACGCCTGTCAGGTACCGGCCAACCGTTATGGCTTCGTCGGCAACGGCGGCCACTTCACGCTGATGCAGCTCAAGGTCATACAGGAGGCCATCACGCTTGCTGTGTTCACGGTCTTCACGGTGGTCTTCTTTCGCGGTGAGACGCTCCACTGGAACCATTTCGCTGCCTTCGTCTGCCTTATCCTCGCCGTATACTTCGTATTCATGAAATAACCGGGATTGACCCGGACTACCGGGAATCCATCCGCCCCCCCGCAGGCATACCGGCCGGAGGGGTGACCCAATGAGAAAGGACGGCGCATTACCGTCCTTTAAATTTTGCCGTAACCGAAATATTGTTTAACTTTGCACAGTAAACTCACTCGCAGAGGCCCGGAGGGGTTCGGGGTGGGATTGCGGAAATATTATAATGAAAGCGTTACTTGCGCTCATTCTTGACATCTGGAAATCTGGAAAATTTCAAATCGTAGTCAGGAACGGGACAGCGGTAGATGCTTATGTGGATTGATGAAGTCTGCCGACCGCACGCGGAGTGTAGTCGCTGGCATATATTTATCCGCGTGAGGCCTCTGCGTTGTCCATTCTGCTACGATGGGCATTCCAGAGCCTCCGGATGAAGAATGGACAATAGGTATGGATCTCACGCTTTTTCGTTTGTATCACCGTTTCCATTCGGGCCGGGGTCCGCT
The DNA here is from genome assembly GCA_014802425.1 of Bacteroides sp. GTDB lineage: Bacteria > Bacteroidota > Bacteroidia > Bacteroidales > Muribaculaceae > Lepagella. The sequence goes on along the minus strand of JAAVCH010000019.1, from coordinate 40,062 downwards.
CGTGCATCTGCTGCGGCAGATGTAGGGACACACTGACTGCCTATCATGAACCTGAAACCATTACTTGCCGCCTCGCTTCTTTTCGGCATCGGCCTCGGTGGCCTTGAGGCTAAAAAAGTGAAACTTGACTACTCGGTGGTCGACGTGCCCGAAGAAGGGGGCATACGTTTTGAGAAAATCACTGAGGACGCCGATTGTGTAAATTCCGAGAACCTCGTATCGTCGGCGAAGGGGATGTTCGGAGTGAAGAACCTGTCGAGAATCGACTGGTGGGTAAATCCGAGAATAGCACTGTCACCCGACGGAACCAAGCTTGCCTACCTCAACTGGAAAAACAAGACATCCAACATCATGGTGAAGGACGCCACGCGTGGCGGGGCAAGCACCCAGCGCACATTCCGCACTAACGTCACCGACTTCACCTGGAGTCCCGACGGAAAGGTGCTCTGCTTCACGGAATACCGTTCCGGCCATTTCGGTGTATATCTCATCGAGGCCGACCAGGGTAATGTGGTGCGCCAGATCTCCACCGGGGTCGACAACGACTTCTCGGGCCAGATGACCGGCGACGGCAAGCATATCCTTTTCCACCGGGGTGAAGGATACGGAAATTACAGCATCTGGAGCTATGACCGTGACAAAAACCTGTTCTCCAACTATTCACGGGGTATGACACCGTGCATCATACCGGGAGACCATGACGTGATATACTGCGCGAGATTCACCGATAAACAGGAAAGCGAAATCTGGCGCGTGAACCTCAAGACCGGTGTCGAGGAAATACTTCTTTCGCAGCCGGGGCGCAGCTTCACCACTCCGCAGCTCTCGCCCGACGGACGATGGATACTTGTCACCGGAACTTCAATGGATGAAAAGGGGAAGAACGTGAACACCGACCTTTTCGTGATGCGTACGGACGGCACTCAGTTCACCCAGCTCACATATCATCCCGGCAACGATATATCTGGAGTCTGGGCTCCTGACGGGAGAAGTATTTTCTTCATCTCCCAGCGTGGCTCAAAGGATGGCGTGTATAATGTCTGGAAAATGGACTTCTCCCTCTGACCCTCCCCATGAAATCCTTCCGTCACTAACAATCACCGGCTTCAGAATCACCGGATAAGACACTTATTTTTTCACTAATCCATATTTTGCACATGAAGAAACTGTATGTTCTCGCGCTGGCCATCATCGCCTCCATCGGGGCTGCCAACGCACAGCGTGCGGCCGAGTATGACCTCGGCACCCGACAGGCCGACTACAAGTCCTACAACCGTATCGGCCTTTCTTACAACAATGTAGGCTATAACCTCAACAGCGAAGCCAAGGACGACTTGGAAATCGACGGCTTCTCGCTCAACGGATTCGGCATTGACTATATCCATGGGTTCAGCCTCACACGGTCGCTCCCGATGTTCCTTGAGCTGGGGGCCAACGTCAACTTCAACTTCGGAACCCCTCTGAGTGAGGAGGAGGACCGCTATACCTACAAGATGAAGATGCAGAACATCAATCTTCAGGTGCCCGTGAATTATGTCTATCGCTTCAATGTGGCCGACAGCTTCTCCATCGCTCCCTATGTGGGCCTCAATTTCAAGCTCAACCTCACCACCCGGGGAAAAGAGATCATGGAGTACGAGGGGGAGAAGGAGGAAGACGACTGGTACAGCTTCTATGACAAGGAGGAGATGGACGGCGAACCGTGGAACCGTTTCCAGATGGGATGGCACATAGGTGTGGGCTTCCGCTACAGCAACCTATACCTCGGACTCCAGTACGGCACTGATTTCATCCCCGCCTGGAAATATGATGAAGACGACTGGCACGCCAAAATCAACAACGGCAACTTCAAGTTGAGCTTAGGCTATTTCTTCTGATTCAGACCGATAAGGTGACACACCGCTAAAAAAGCAGGACCTCCGGAGCCATCGTGCTCCGGAGGTCTTTCATTTGAAAGTGATGCTGTGTAAGCTGAAAAGGCTGCTCGTTGGAATATCCGTCAGCCGAACATCTCGAAGAGAATCGGGCGATTGTTGATCCAGTCGAGCGCATAGACCATTTCGTCGATGGTCTCATGCGTGAAGTCACCCAGGATAAGGGCATTGAGTATGACAGTGTTACCGTTGCGCTTCAATTCGGGACGCTGGCCGAACTGCTGCTCGAAATCCGCCATCTGCTCTTCGTACTGCGCGTAATAGAGTTCGGCCCATCCTTCATTGGGGAGAGTGATGGATGTGCGGTAAAGCACGCAGTAACCGGCCTGGTTGTACTCGGTCTCGATAAGGTAGGATATTCCCACTCCGAGCATATCGGAGCATCTGTAGACGCCGTTCTCATACGTGCCGAATATCACATGGTCGGGAATCTGCGACGCATTCCCGGTCCAGACTTCCATCACCGTGTGGAGATTGCCCGAGGTCAGACCTTTCATATTCGGAAGCGTAACATAAAGCACACTTCCTGACTGATTCACGGGAACGGGCAGCGTAAGGGTGGCGCGGGTAGGGGTGACGGTTCCCGCAGGCTGTAGTGCACGGGCAAGCATGTCGTAGACAACGCGGGTATCCGAGGCTCTGGTGCTGAGATAATAATAATCATCATCGTAGTCATCGTCTTCGTCATACACCCATGTGCCTGAATTCAGCCTCTGGGCAATCATCCGTGCAGTCATAGCGTCAGGCATCACGACATTGAAGACCGCTGTCTCGCATATGCCGTTCTTCATTTCAAAAGCGTAGTAGGAATTGAAGTCATCTTCATCGGTATAATCGCAGGGGGCGTACTTAAGGATTCCATCCGAGGCACTTCCTGTCCATCCTCCGGCAGGCGGGGTGGGAGCGATAAGCTCGTTGTCGACAGTGGGAAGCACCTGTCCCTCATCCGGATCATCACTGTGGCAGGAAGTCAGCATGGTCGCTAAAGCGAGAGCCATCCCTGCCATTCTTATCATTACTCTGTTCATGGCTTGATGTTATTGTTACTGTTTTTTTTGGATAGTATTCTCTGTAGGAATGTCGGCCCACTTTTCAGAGGCCGAAGCCGACCATGATATTGACCATATTGACGTCGAACTTATGTGAGCCCGGAGATGTGTAGGTGTTGTCAAACCTGTCGAGCAGACTGTCGGTCATGCCCTTGAAGCTTGCTGTGGTGCCTTTCCATTCCACACCCACGATCAGGCGCTTCCACTGTATCTCTATTCCGGCGGCGCACCATAGTGCGAATGCGTTGTGAAGTTCGAGATCATCGTCTTCCGACACGATGTAGCCCGCATAGGAAGGCACCACATTGAAATACGGACGGAAGCGGAGCACAGCCAGATTCTTATTGGCTGACATATAGAAGGGAGCAAACGATGCGGTGGGGCCGACGGCTACGCCGGCCGACAGGAAATGACGTCCCAGATTGACTCCTATGTCGGAATCCTCGTCCTTGTCCTGCGCCGGACTGCCTGATATGAAGTCGTTCAGGCTGCCCTTCCCCTTGGCGAAATTTATGTAGTTCAGGTTCATATTGACGTTCAGGCCGAATCTGAGGAAGTTTCCGATTGCTTTCCGGTGGAGGAATATGTTCCGTCCGGAATAAAGCGACAGGCCCCAGCGGCTTGATAGCTTCCCTCCGAAGCGCACCTTCTGATCAATTGTGCCGGTGGAAAATCCCAGCATTATTTTCTTATTGTATTTCCATATATCCGCCTGAGAAGCGGCATAGGCCGATGTTGAGTGTGGTTCCTGATTTTCGGAGTAGGAGTCAGGCACGTCGTCTTCCGACGTGGGAAGGGTGTAAGCGGACTGGGCGGAGACTGAGTCGGTGGAAAGCCTGGCATATGCCGGCAGGGATGCGGCCGCCACGCCGGAAGCCGTAAGGCAGAGGAAGAGTAAAAGGCGTTTCATACTGCGGGTTGATTGAAGTGGCTCTCCGACTCCCTTAGAGAACATTGGATAAAAAAATAAGCGTGAGAGCCGTACCTGACGCCCGTCCCGCTTCCTGAGATACACATGGTCTACCCGATATAGAGGAACGAGCAACCATGCGTAATGCTCACGCAGACTCCTCCGCCCGGGCCATCGCCCACTCCTGGCAACCGCCATGAAAAAGAAGTCGGCGTAAGCATCCGCCGCTGTACCGCTCCTGACTACGATGTGAAATTTTCCAGATTTCCGGATAACAAGAGGGAATGCAAGCAACGCTTACGAAAAAACACTGTCAAGGGATTTGCCCCTTTCGCGACACACCTCCGTGTGTCATGTCCCTTTTTAACCTTATCCTGTCATTAGGCCTTGGCATAAATCGGGTGTCGCAAAGTTATATATTTTAAACGACATACACAAACTTCCATCCCTCATTTCCCCTTTGACCGGAGGCAGGAGTGAAGAAAGAAGCAATACATTTCCGCCGGGTCACGTTTATAGAATACAAGAGAACCCTTTAATTTTGGACAACTGACACATGAAAGGAATGACGGACTCAGGTCAATCAGTCCGGTTGACCGACAATGCAGCCGATGACGCATCATCGGCTAAGAATCAGGAAGGGAGAGGGAAGACCCCGGTTAAGGATAAGGTAATCGGTTTCATATGGCAGCATCTATGGCTGATGGTGTCGATGTACTTCATGACGTTTGGAGTGGCGCTCTGCGTGCGTTCGAATCTCGGAAGCGGAGTCATATCCTCGATACCCATGGCCTTCTCACTCGCGGGCGAGGCCGGACTCGCTCCCGGGTGGACAATAGGCGGATATACCAACATCATGAACGTCATACTCGTGATGGCCCAGGTGCTTGTGCTGCGCAGGCGTTTTGACCCCGTACAGCTATTCCAGCTCATCATCGGATTCGTATTCGGGTTTCTCCTTGACGTCAACATGATTGTCACGTCATATTTTTCATATGAGTCATTGGTGAGCCAGATAGTGGCGCAGTTTATCGGCGCCACTGTGCTTGGAGCCGCCGTGGCGATGGAAATCCGGTGCGGTTCCGTCACAATGCCCGGAGAGGGTATTCAGGTGGCGATAGCGAAAGTGACCGGACGCCCGTTCCCGGTCGTAAAGATATGCGTCGACACCCTGCTCGTAATACTCGCCGTAATCTCCGGCTTCTGCTTCTTCGGCACATGGCCATGGACAGTAGTCGGCCCCGGCACGCTATTCGCGATGTTCTACGTAGGCTACGTCGTCAAGCTCGTCAATCCCCACCTGAGTTGGTTTGACCGTCTGCTTGCATACCGTCCCGGCTTCCGCCGCTATATCTACGGCCTTGCGCGCTGGATCTATCCGCGCCACGAGGGCTGACCCTCCGGATGCGGATATATCCATAATTAGGAAAAAACGGATTCTTTTGAACATCGGGATGCGCCCATCAGGGCGCGTCCCGATGCTGTGTATTGCGCACGCACCTACTTTCTCAGCTCCCGTATTCTGTCCAGACTCAACCCTGTCTGGTCAGCGATGAAATCATCGTCCTTATCCAGTGCAATAAGGATTCTTGCTGCCTTTTCCAACCCTTTTTCCAATCCTTTCTCCAATCCTTTCTCCAATCCTTTCTCCATCCCGATGGCCATTCCTTTCTCCATAGCTTGTTCGGCCGCATAGTCCACACCCGCCTGATAGGATTTCAGGCGTTCAAGAGACTGACTGTAGAGCACGACATCCTCGGCAACCATCCGATCACTCTCCGCTGCCTCAAAAATATTCTCGTATCCGCCGTCAAGATACGGTCTTGAAGTTTTGTCAAGCTTATCCATATTCTTTATAAGGTATAAAAGTCGTTGCATCTCATCTGTACACTCCTCCCATAGTGATGGCACCTGCCTAAGGGAGAAAAACAGCATCCTGAATTTGTTTGTAAGCAATTCTCCGGAAGTATTCTCCAATATCCTGAAATCCTGTACGAGCCTTGGACTCAGAAAAGAAAAGTCAAAGTCAGTAATGGCCATCGATATTACCGGATCCAAATCATAATTCCAGCCTGCCTTGCCTTGGGAAGATATAATCTTGGAACTGTAATACAGCATCCGGTCCTCGAAGGGTGGTTCATATATATTCTGCATTTCCAGAATAAAATGGTGCGGGATATCCTTTTCCTTATCTTCGCGAAGGAGATGGCGGTTCTTGAATATTGATGTTTCCGGTGGCACTTTCATGGAACAGTAGACATCATATATAATCCGCTTCCCTTTCTCGGAGGCAGGCAATATTTCCTTGTCGTGGAACCTCACGTCAGTTACGAGGATTTCTTTTCCGAATATAGCGTTTAGAAACTGTAGCAAAGCCTTCCGGAACTTTTCAGTACCGAAGAGGCGTTTGAATCCAAAATCCGACTGAAGATTGATATAGGGTGTAGTGATTTTGGGAATATGTTTTCCTTCCATAGGGCCTTTATCTAATAGTACCGCAAAAGTAGGAAAACTTCACCGTTTTTCCAAATTGCCGGTATCCTGTCGAGAGCAGTAAATTTATGTTTTGGGAAGGAGTATGCGCATAAAAAGGTCAGCGATGGACTGCTGCCATGCAGTCCATCGCTGACGTTGTTCGGTAGGATGGGAGAGGAGCGGTTAGGCCTCTTTCTTCTTTGTGGCGCGCTTGGCGGGAGCCTTCTTGGGCTTCTCCTCGGCCGAGGCGGCTGCCTTGCGGGTGCGCTTGGCGGGTTTCTTTTCCTCCGCGCCATAGTCCTCGATCACGGCTACGGGAGCATGGGTGGAGTCGTCGGCCGTAAGGATGTTCTGGCGCAGGGAGTCGACCTTCTTGTTGAGGGCCTCGATTTCGGAGGCCTGGTTGCGGATGGTCAGCAGAAGCGAGTTGAGCTCCTCGTTCTCGATTTCCTCGGGGTACTGCTCCTCGACACGCACGATGAAGTCGGCCAGGACATTCATGTAGTTGGTGAATGCGGCGAAGGGGGAGTCGTAGGGGGAGAAGGCGGGAGCGGCGTGTTTGCCGGTGGCCATATAGTAGAAGTGGTCGGCGCTCTGGAGGTACTCCCAGTCGAGCTTCAGGCGGCGGTCGGTGCAGAGGTTGACGCGCTCTCCGATGGCGTACAGCTTGGCGAGGGCCTCGCGCTGCAGGTCATTGCCTTTCCATGCCGAAACGTCGCGGGCCTCGTCCATGTCCGAGATGGGGAACGGGATGGAAAGCTCGCCCACGGGCTTCAGGCGCGAGGCGGCCGAGCTCGGAGTGGTGAACTCCACCCCTTTCTCCTTGGCGAAGCGGGGAAGGGCCTTCAGGAAGTCGAAGATGCCGGTGGAGGCGGGCAGGAAGGTGCCGAAAGTGTCCATCGTGAGATAGATGTTGACTATCTGCTCCTCGGCGGGAAGCGAGGCGATCCAGTCCACGTACTTGTCGGCCGTAAGGGGGTATTCGTCCCATTCGGGATTGTTGAAGTTGCGGGAGATGTCCTCGCCGAGCTTGTCGTTGGTGAGAAGGAGCTTGAGGGCGGGAGCCGATGCCGAGTTATACACATAGTCGGGCGACTTCCATCCAAGCACGTGCTTCGCTCCCTCGGTAAGGCATGTGGTGAATCCCATGCCGTTGAGCAGGAGGGCGATGTCGTCGTCATATATGAGCTCCGTGTTGGCGAACACCTTCGGCTTCACGCCGAAAAGACGGTGGATCATGGCGTCGTGCATCTTCACCTCGCGCATGAACTCCTCGGGGTCCTCGAGCGAGGCCAGGGAGTAGGAGTAGGTGCTGCTGAGGAACTCCACGCACTTCGTGTCGGCAAGCTTCTTGAGGAGGTCGATGAACTCGGGCACATACATCTGCAGTTGCTCGATGGCTGTGCCGGAGATGGAGATGGCGCATTTGAACTCGCCGTTGGAGTTCTCGATCATCTCCAGAAGGGTGCGTGCCATGGGGAAATAGCTCTGCTCGGCTATACGGTTGATGATTTCGTCGTTGGCGAAGTCATCGTAGTAGTAATGGTCGTTGCCGATGTCGAAGAAGCGGTAGCGCTTCAGGCGGAACGGCTGATGTATCTTGAAATAAAGGCAAACGGATTTCATATCGCTTAAGTAAGATCTTTTGTTTTAATAATTATGACGGGTTGCGGTCGGCTATGACCTTTCTGTAGATGTCGATGACCTTCTTTCCGGCATTCTCCCATGTGATTTCGTGGATTTCCTCAATCCCCTTGTCGCGCAGAGTCTTGTAGAGGGCGTGGTTGGTCACGATGCTGTGCATGGCGTCGGCCATGGCGTCGATGTCCCAGTAGTCGGTCTTGATCACATTGTCGAGGATTTCGGCGCATCCGCTCTGCTTCGAGATGATCGAGGGCACGCCCATCTCCATGGCTTCGAGGGGGGATATGCCGAAAGGCTCCGACACCGACGGCATGACATACACATCGGAGGCGCGAAGCATCTCATACACCTGCTTTCCCTTCAGGAAGCCGGTGAAATGGAACTTGTCGGCTATGCCGCGCTTCGCGGCGAGCTTTATCATGGCGTCCATCATGTCGCCGGATCCGGCCATCACGAAACGCACGTTCTTGGTCTTCTGCAGCACCTTTGCGGCGGCCTCCACGAAGTATTCCGGGCCCTTCTGCATGGTGATGCGTCCGAGGAAGGTGATGACCTTGTCCTTGTTCTCCGGTTTGGGCAGGTCGAGAAGTTCCTGACTGAGGGGGATTACGGCGTTATGCACCGTGGTGACCTTGTCGGGGCTTATGCCGTACTTGTCGATTACGGTGCGGCGCGTCAGTTCGGACACCGTTATGATGTGGTCGGCGTTCTCCATGCCGTCCTTCTCGATGGCGAACACGGTCGGATTCACGTTGCCTCGGGAGCGGTCGAAATCGGTGGCGTGGACATGGATCACGAGCGGCTTCCCGGTGACGTTCTTGGCGTGTATGCCTGCGGGGTAAGTCAGCCAGTCGTGGGAGTGTATCACATCGCAGTCCACGGTGCGGGCGATGACTCCGGCCACGATCGAATAGTTGTTGATTTCCTCAAGCAGGTTGTCGGGATAGCGTCCGGAAAACTCGATGCATCCGAGGTCGTTGAGGTGGAGATAGTTGAAGTCGGCGTAGATATGGTCGCGCAGGTCGAAGTACTTCTGCGGGTCCATGTACTTGCCTATGCGCGACTGCACGTAGTCGTAGCTTACGTCGCGCCATGCCACAGGCGTGTTGCAGGCGCCTATGATGTCGGCGAAGCCCTTCTCCTCGTCGCCCCAGGGCTTGGGGATCACGAAGGTGATGTCCATGTCGCCGTTGTTGTGCATGCCTTTGGTCAGACCGTAAGAGGCAGTGCCGAGACCTCCGAGAATATGTGGCGGGAATTCCCACCCGAACATTAGTGCCTTCATACGTAGTCTTGGTCGATGGTTTGTAGTTTGTTGAGTTCTTTCACGTTCTTGATCGTGCGGAGTATCTCGCCGACGTTCTTGGCCGTCGACACCGCGCCGCGTCCCGTGTAGGGGGGATTGCCGTCGTACATTTCCGAGAGCGATCCGATGCATCCTTCGGCCATCTCTTCCTCGTAGCCGATGAGCATGCGCTCGATGAATCCGAGTCCGCTCACGCCGAACACCTTGAAATAGGCGTCGGCATAGAAGCCGAACAGCCAAGGGCGGGCAGGGCCCTGATGCACTGCGCGCTCACGTTCCTCGGGCCCTCCCACGTAAATGGGGGTATAGGCGTAGCTCTTCGGACTGAGCGAGCGCAGCCCTTTCGGAGTGAGGAGTTCGCGTGTGGCGAGGTCGAGCACTTTCTTACGCTGACGGCGGTCGAGGGGAGAGAATTCCAGTCCGATGGCGATCACCATGTTGGGGCGCACCTCAAGGTCGGTATAGGTGCCGTTGACGTAGTCGTAGAGGTAGCCGTAGTCATTGAGGAATGTCTTGACAAATGACTCCTTCAGCTTCGCGGCAAGCTCCGTGAGCTCAGCTACGTAGGCGCCCTCTTCGGGCACATTCTCGTAAAGCGAGATGAGGAAGCGGAGGGCGTTGTACCAAAGGGCGTTGAACTCCACGATATAGCCCGTGCGTGGTATTATCGGGCGTCCGCCGAGTGAGGCGGAGAGCCATGTGACGGGGGAATGCTCCCCTTCGGAGCTTACGAGTCCGCTGGGATTCAGCTTGAGGTTCTTCACCCGGTCGGCGCGGATGTCTTCCACTAGGCGGCGCACATCCTCGCCGTATTTTTCGCGGCACTGGTTGAGTCCTGTCTGGCGGCGGTACTGCTGGATGGACCATATGGTCCACAGCGGAATGTCGGGCAGGTCTATTTCAGTGATCACGTCGCTGCGCTTTCCTTCGTCGATGTATTCGCGGAGGGCCCGGAGGAATGTGGCCATGATGGCCTCGTAGTCGTCGCGGTGGTCGATGGCCAGGGTGCAGCCGGGCAGGGCTATGAGCTCGTCGCGGCCCCTGACGTTGTACCATGGATAGCCGGCCATGATGTACATCCCCTTGGGGGAGCGGAGATAGAACTGCTTGGCGGAATTCTTGAGGCAGTTGTAGAAGCTTGTGCGGCTTGTGCGGCCGATGAGTTCCTGGGCGTAGGTGGCCTCGAACTTCGACGGGTCGGCCTGATAGGTGGAGGCGGAGAATATGATTGATTCCCCCTTGCGGATGGGGAGTTCGAAATATCCGGGCACCCAGAGGTCCTCGCGGTAGGGTATGCCGCGGTCACGGTCCTTGTAATAGATGATGTCCTTGTACCAGTGGCCGTCGTCGACCCACTTCACCTCCTTGTTGAACTGCATGAACAGTTCCGGGTATCCATTGTATAGGCACGTGGCGACTCCGTTGTCGACCGGGCGCACCTCCTTGTTGATGGCGTTGTTCTCCACGCAGAGGTCGTTGGCGTTGCGGAATGCCAGGAAGGGGCGGAACTGCAGCGTGGTGTCGGAGTGTGCGTCTACGAGGGTGTATTTGATGAGGATGCGGTTCTCATGGGAGATGAACACTTTCTCCTTCGTGAGGATCACGCCGCCTACGCGATAGGTCATCGTAGGCACGGTCTCGCAGTCGAACTGGCGGATATACTTGTGGCCGTTGGGGCTGAAGACGTCGTTGGCATACTGGTGGAGTCCCAGGTTGAACGGGGCGCCGTGCTGGATTACCGTCTCGTCTAGGCTCGACAGGAGCACGTGCGCCTTATCATCCATCTCCGGAATCGGAATCACCAGCAGGCCGTGCTGCTTGCGGGTGTTGCAGCCAACAATCGTAGTGCAGTGGTAGGCCCCCGATTTGTTGGTGCGGAGCATCTCCTTAGGCAGGGACTGCTCCAGATTGATCATAAGGTTTTTGTCAAATTTCAGATAACTCATATCGTGAGATCCGTTGAGGTGTATATTCGTGTGTATCGCTTCGGGCGATGAATTGTCAGGGTTTGCAGAGGGGCGGCCCGGATGGTCCGGCGGAGTTTCACGGCTGGAGTTTCACGGCTCAGTGCGGAGTCGGGCCGCTTCCCGATGGCAAAGCTAATAAATCTTTCCCGAATATTTGTAAATTAACAAATTTAAAATGGCTTCGGGTAACAAATCCGATATGTTTTGCAACATTTATTGCTTTTTTACATCTTCGGTGTCCTCTTTCGCAGCCGGGGCCGTATATGCGGCGCGGTTTATTTCCTTGATGTCCTGGGGAGAGGGGAGGGGTATGTCGGCCACGAGCACCTTGTCGGCGCTGTCCCATGCCACGGAATTGAATCCGTCCACCAGGGTGTCGGCCTTCCGGTAGATGGTGGAGAAGCGGGGTATGAAGTCCTGCTGGCCGAGCCGGCCTATGCGGCGGAACACTTCACCGGCCGTAAGCTCTTTCGCCTCTACGGCCGGAGCGTAGGCCTGTTCGTCGCCTGCGGTGACGACGTAGTATATCAGTCCCGCCTCATGGAGCGAATAGGTGATGTCGCCCACCATGCGGATGGGGATGTCGTAGATGGTGGAGAGGTCGTTGCGTGTCAGCGGAGGCAGCCCCTTTATGAAGCGCTGGAAGATTATGGCCGTGACCACGATCACGATCTTGCGTCTGTAGTCGGATGAGACGGTGGTGACGTCGCCCAGGAAATTGAAGGCGAAGATATTCTGCATCGAGTAGGTGAGTACGCATCCGAAGAGGAGGATGAGCCACGAAAGCTGCATCCATACCAGCAGCAGAGGCAGGAAGGCGAACGATCCGTAGATGGCGTTGTACTTCGACACGTAGATCTGGCCGTTGACGAAAAGCAGCTGGAGGATCTGGAACGCTATGGCGCAGACGGCTCCCGAGATGGCGGCATACTTGAACTCCACCTTTGTGTTGGGGATGAGGAAATAGGATAGCGTGAAGGCAAGCCAGGCCAGTACGAGGGGAATGGCCTCAAGGAGCACGTTGAGCAGCGGAGTCAGCAGATGGAGCGCGAGGTTGTTCTGCACCAGGGTCGACATGAAGATCGACACACCCGAAGAGCATACCATGAGGATCGGCACAAGCAGGCAGATGGCTATGTAGTCGGTGATTTTCTGGTAGATGGTGCGGTCCTTCTTGATGTCCCAGATATTGTTGAAGGCCTCTTCCACGGTGGAGAGGAGCGAGATCAGGGTCCAGAGCAGCATCACAAGCCCGATGCCTACGAATACGCCGTTGGCCGCCTCCTTCAGGTAGGAGTCCACGAATCCCATGGCCGTCTCAAGCGCCTTGTGCTGTGCGGGGAAGTATTCGTATAGGGAGTTGGATATTATTTCCTGGAATCCGAATCCCCGGGCGATGGCCAGCAGCATGGCTATCGCGGGTACGAGCGCGAGCACCGACGAATAGGTCAGGGCGGCCGATTTCATCTGGAGCCCACGGTCGAGGAAAGCGGTCACTGAAAGGTTGAGGGTCTTCACGATGCGCACGCCCATAGTGTTTCGGGTGGCGCTCCATACGCCTGTGACGCAGAATTCGTAGAGGCGTTTGGCGCGGGCTATGAGAAGGGGAATCTTGTTGGCCACGGTATATGTTTTTAGGGTTTGACGTCGGTGAGGGGGGATAATGGGATGATACCCTTTCAGGGGAGGGATGCGTGATGGCGGAAAAGAAAGCGGGGGAGGATGCGAGGCGGTGGGCATCTCGGACATCCTCCCCTGCTCAAGAGGGGCAGAAGTGCTGTAAGCCGGGTTATGTACCGGTCTGGGGGGATGTGCCTCATGGGCGCGGCTCCCTGTCCCTGACCGGTGACGGTCATTTATCTGAGTCCGGCGGTTGCCCGCCGACTTTAGCGGCCTACCCCCCGGCAATGGACGAGCAATCCTTAGCTGCCGGTATACTTGGCCTTGCAACGCATAGGATGTGCGGCCCGGTATGTCGCCATACCGGCCGGTGGGCTCTTACCCCACCTTTTCACCCTTACCCGCGCCTGCTCCTGCGCCTCGGCGGCGCTAAGCAGGGAGGGCGGTCATTTTCTGTCACATTGATCCCCGGCGTCGCCGCCGGCTTTCCGTTAGAAAATATGCTGCTCTGTGTTGCCCGGACTTTCCTCTTCATGCTCCCGGCATGAAGCGACCGTCCGCATTTCTGCCTTATGTGTCATTATCTGTCTTCTGCCGGCTCGCTTGCCGCAGGCAATTCCTTTTTTCCGGAGGCTTTTTCAGCCTCTTTCTCGGTTCTCTTTTCTTCTGTCGCGGCTTCGGAGGCCTTCTCTTCGGCTTCCCCGGCCACTATCTCCTCGGCCCTGGCCATGGAGTTCTCCACATCGTGGCGCAGCTTGGCCTCACGTCCGGCCGATGCGAATCCGTTGGCGGCATAGACCACGAGCACTATGCCTGTGATGAGTCCGGCCATCGAGGCCACTTTCTCCGGACCCAGTATTATCAGCACCACGCCGGCGATCAGCGTCAGCGACGGGACTACAAACCATCCCGGGGCGGCCGAGCTGGGCTTGGCCTGCGTGTGTACGAAACTTATCTGCGCGATGCCCACTGCGATGAGCAAGGCTCCGAGCACATAGATGAGGGACTTGATGAACATCCCGGGCGACACGAGGAGCCAGATGCCGAAGGCTATGCCCACCACGGCGGCTATCTCGGCGGCCACCACCACCACTCCGTTGTAGGCTCCCTCTTTCTTCTTGCCGAAGAGCATCGTGCAGAGAAGCACGAGCGAGGGAATCGCGATAAGGGCGCCTATGGCGCGCACCAGCGAGGCGTAGAGTTCACTGTCGTCGTGGAAGATCAGCAGCAGTATGCCGGTGACCAAAGCCGACAGGTAGGTTATTACATAATTCTTGCTTTTCATATGATTGTGGTTTTATAGTAGAGGCGGCATGGCGGGAAGGGGTGACCGGGTCTCCGCCGGGACTGTCTTTTACTATAAATGTTTAAAAAAGCAAAAATGTTCGGATGCGATGTCAGGCCTTTCCGCCGGGGGGCGGCCCGGAGGGGGGAGTGGCGCCCCCGGAGGGCTGCTCCTGCGAGGGTGTGGAGGAGGAGAATTTGGAGCCGATGTACGACTTTATGACTTCGAACGTGCCTTCGGCGCCGAGTAGCGAGGAGTTGAGGGTGAGGTGGTAGGTATGGGCGTCGCCCCACTCGGCGTCGGTGTAATAGTTGTAGAAGTCGCGGCGGTTGCGGTCGAGCTTGGAGGCTGTCTCGCGTGCCTTGTTTATGTCGGAGGCCTCGCCGCGCCGCAGCAATACCTTCGCCCGGAAATCGAGCGGGGCGTGGAGGAATATGCTGACGAGATGCGGCGACTCACGCAGTATGTAGTCGGCCGTACGCCCTACGAACACGCATCCTCCGCCGGCGGCCAGCTCGCGGATCACGCGGCTCTGGGCCATGTAGATGGATTCGGAGCTCATGGGATTCTGCAGATAGGCGTCCTGCACTCCGAATGCGTTGGAAATCAGCGAGCGCATCACCGACGGCCGCTTTTCATCATAGCGGGCGAAGATGCCGTGGTCATATCCCATGCGTGAGGCGGCCTCGGAGAGCATCTCCTTGTCGTAGTAAGCCAGTCCGAAGTGGTCGGCCAGCATCCTGCCGACTCGCCGGCCGCCTGCGCCGAACTCGCGGCCGATGGCTATAATTAGGTCTTTGGGCACCTGCCCGTGAGGTTTGTCCATTTCGCGTCAACGTGTTTATCTCTCAGGGAGAAGAGGCCCTGTGAAGGGGACCCTCATCGGGTCCGGCCCCGTTAATTACCCACAAATTTAGCAAATATTAGGCTCATGAGGAAATTTTTTGCTATTTTTGCGGAAATAAATAACACCGGATATGAGTGAACCTAACCAGACCCTGACTCCCGAGGCGGAGGGAATGGCCATCTATGAGAGCATCGTCAACAATGTGGCCGACTGCCGCGACACGCTCGACAATACGATCATGGACCTCAAGAAGGCCGACCCCACGGGACAGTTCCTGGCCAGTACGGCCCGCTTCCTGGCGGCTGTCGACCGTGAGGAGTTCGATGAATTCCTGCCCGCCCTTATCGAAGCGGCCATAGAGCGCGACCGCGAGCGCCGCTATATCCCCCAGCTTCTTGAAGCCATATGGGGAAAGGATTATTCGGAGCGCCGCGAGGAACTACGCGCCCGGGACGACGTCTTCCGCCGCCTCTACAAGCGTGTCTATCCCGAGGGACCCTTCTGATGACATGCGCCTGAGGCGCATCCCGCCCCCGCTTCTTGCGGCTCCGGGAGCTTAAAGCCGACTCACGAGCGGCCCGGCGGAGCGCGGCAATATTTAACACAATCAAATCATAATGAGAAAAATCATATCGACGGTCATGGCGCTCCTCGCCCTGTGGACATTCCTCCCGGGAGCTTCGGCGGCAGGGACCGAGTCGTCAAACAAACCACAGCAAATGACCGACACCATCAACACCCGCGACGCCGTGGTGGAGATCGAGACCACTCTCGGCCCCGTCACCGTGCGCCTTTACGGCGATACCCCCCGGCATCGCGACAATTTCCTGAAGCTGGCCAAGGAAGGATTCTACGACGGCCTGCTCTTCCACCGCGTGATAAAGGACTTCATGGTGCAGGCGGGCGATCCTACCTCGCGTGACGCCGCTCCCGGACGCCAGCTCGGCGCGGGCGACCCCAACTACACCATCGAGGCCGAAATCGACTATCCGCGCCATTACCACAAGTACGGCGCCCTCGCGGCCGCCCGTACAGGCGACCAGGTGAATCCCGAACGCCGTTCGTCAGGCTCGCAGTTCTATATAGTCACCGGCCAGAAGTACGGACCGCGTAACATCGCGCAGATTGAACATCGCCTCGCCGACGACGCCCGCCAGCAGCTCTGGATGAAGCTTCAGAAGGAGAACCACGCCAAGATAATGGAGCTGCGCCGCTCCGGCGACGCACAAGCCCTTGAGGCCTTCCGCCAGGAACTCATAGCCGAAGTGGAGGCCAAGGTGCAGGTACCCGAACTCCCCGAACAGCTCAAGACCGACTATGTGGAAATAGGGGGCACGCCTCATCTCGACGGCCAGTACACCGTCTTCGGTGAAGTTATAAACGGTATGGACACCGTCGAAAAAATACAGAACGTCTCCACCGATGCGCACGACCGCCCGGAGGAAGACGTCAAGATAATCAGCATGAAAGTGCTTGAAGAATAAAGCATGGAAGCGCTTGAAAGTGCCTGAAGGATAAAACTTGAAAGTACCTGAAAGTGCTTGAAGAATAAAAAATGACCCCGGCGGCGAAAATATATTAACATATTTTTGGATAAATTCAAATAAAAGTATATCTTTACCGCCAGAATCAATCATCCAAGAAATGACCGATCCCGAAAAGCAGCAGGAAGTAGTGGCAGAAACCGTTGAGACAGTGGCCATTGACTCCGCAGACAAGCCGGAAAAGAATGTGCACGCCATGAGCAAGGAAGAGCTCGTGGAGGCATTGCGTACCATCATAGAGGAGCAGAACGTGCAGGCCCACAAGGATGTGCTTGCCATAAAGCAGGCTCTCTTCGCCCTGCGCCAGCGTGAAGTCAACGACGAGATGCTGGCCTTCGTGGAGGCCGGCAACGCTCCCGAGGCCTTCTCGGCCCAGCCCGACCCGCTCGAGAACGAGGGCAAGGAGCTCGTGGCCCGATTCAAGGAGCTGCGCACCGGATTCCTCGCCGCCGAGGAAAAACGCCTTGAGGAGAACCTTGCCAAGAAGCGCGAGATACTCGCCGAAATGGCCGTCATCGCCGATGACGCCGACAAGGTCAACGTCCATTTTCCCAAATTCCAGGAACTCCAGCAGGAATTCCGTGCCATAAAGGATGTCACTCCCTCCGGTGAGACTGAGATATGGAAGAATTTCCAGAGCGTTGTCGAGAAATTCTATGACACGCTCAAGATGAACAAGGACCTGCGCGACCTCGATTTCAAGAAAAACCTCGAGGCTAAGCGCAAGCTCATAGCCGACGCCATAGCCCTGCACGCCGAGAACGACATCGTGGAGGCCGGACGCCGCCTGCAGGCCCTGCACGCCGAATGGCGCGAAATCGGGCCGGTGGTGAAGGAACTCCGCGACAGCATCTGGGAGGAATTCAAGGAGGCTTCGTCGGTAATCAACCGCAAGCATCAGGAATTCTTTGAAGGACGCAAGGCCGAGGAGAAGAAGAATGAAGAGGAGAAGACAGCCCTCTGCGAGAAAATCGAGGCCATCGACTACGCCGCCTTCAAGACTTTCGCCCAGTGGGAGGAAGCCACCAAGACCATCAAGGAGCTTCAGGCCGCATGGAAGAACGTGGGATTCGCCTCGCGCAAGGCCAACAATGAGCTCTTCTCACGTTTCCGCAAGGCCTGCGATGCATTCTTCGACGCCAAATCGGCCTACATACAGGAGACAAAGGACGCCCTTCAGGCAAATCTCGACCGCAAGATAGCCCTCTGCGAGCGTGCCGAGGCGCTCAGCGATGCCGATGACCTCCGCAAGAACCTTGACGAGGTGGTGCGCCTGCAGGCGGAATGGAAGACCATCGGCAGTGTGCCCCGCAAAGTGTCGGACAGCATCTGGGAGCGCTTCACCAAGGCCTGCAACCGATTCTTCGACGCCCGCAAGAAGGAGATGGCCTCGCGCCACAACGAAGAGAACGCCAACCTTGAGACAAAGCGCGAAATCATAGCCAGGCTCCGTGAGATACCCCTCGACATCGACCGCCGCGAAGGCCTGCGCCAGGTACGTGAGCTTCAGGCCAGATGGAACGAGACCGGCCATGTGCCCTTCAAGCAGAAGGACAAGGTGTTTGCCGAATACCGCGAGGTGTGCGACGCCCTCTACGGCTCATTCTCAGAGAACCGCCAGAACGAGCGCCGCAGGAACTTCGACGCCCAGCTCGACCAGATGAAGGACGACACCCGCAAGATGCGCTCCGAGCGCGAACGCATACTACGCGCCATCGAGGGAAAGCGTCAGGAACTCCAGACCTACACCAACAATCTCGGATTCTTCAACGTGAAGTCGGCCGCCGGCAACTCCATGGTCAAGGACCTGGAGCGTAAGATGACCCGTATAAAGGACGACATCGCCCAGCTTGAGGAGAACCTCAGGATGCTCGACGCCCGCAACGAAGAAAAACAATAAGGATATTACGGCCGCATGGCGGATGATAGCAGTATTTTAATTCCCGCATGCAGGCCGATTCGAACTACCTGATGATATGAAACGACTCCCCCTTCCAGACGATGAAGTCTCGAAGGGGGAAATTTGCATTAATACCAATAGATCCGAATAGAAACATATCATGTCAGTAAAGAAAACACCGTTAAGGAAAATCATCGCAGGGGTGCTGCTCTCCATGACCGCCGCATCGGGCCTCGCCGTCCAAACGCCCGACCGTAGGCATTACAGGGCAGAGGCTCCTGACGAACTCATGCCGACGCCTGATGTGGCGCTCCGCGACACGGCCGGAAATTTCCGCGTAGGCCTCGTGCTGAGCGGAGGAGGAGCCAAGGGTGTGGCCCATGTAGGAGTGATCAAGGCCCTGGAGGACAATGACATTCCGGTCGACTGCGTGGCAGGTACTTCGATGGGCGCCATAATCGGCAGCCTCTACAGCATCGGCATGTCGCCGGCCCAGATGATGGAGCTGATCAAGTCGCCCACGTTCCAGAACTGCGCCACAGGCACTGTATCCCCCTCGCAGACCTACTATTTCTCCCAGCCTGAGCCGACTCCGGCATGGGCCTCGGTCAACCTGAGCTTCAAGGATTCGGTCAACAATAACATCCTCGGCCAGGTCATTCCGGGCTCGCTCATCAATCCGCTTCCGATGAACATCGAGTTCCTTGAGATCTACGCCCCCTACACATCGCAGTGCGAAGAGGACTTCGACAGGCTCATGGTGCCGTTCCGGTGTGTGACCAGCGACGTCTATCATAAGCACAAGATCGTGCTCCGCGACGGCAGCCTGAGCCGGGCCGTACGTGCCTCGATGAGCTTCCCGCTCGTATTCCGCCCGATAGAGGTGGACGGGGTGCTGGTGTTCGACGGCGGCATCTACGACAATTTCCCGGTCGACGTAATGCGTGAGGACTTCAACCCCGACTTCATCATCGGAGTGTCCGTGTCAGGGCCCGACGGAAAGCCGGAGCGCGACAACCTCATGTCGCAGCTTGAGGACATGATCATCCAGAACAACGATTACAGCGTGCCGCCCGAAAACGGAATAAAGATACAGTGTCCCGTCCTCAATTTCGGAGTGCTTGACTTCGGACAGGCGCAGACCATCTACGACATAGGATACCGGACCGGCCTCTCGATGGTGGACTCCATAAAGAGCCGCATCAGCGCGCGCAGGCCGCTGGCCGAGGTCACTGCCCGCCGCGAGCGCTTCGCCGCGGCCACTCCGGTGATCGGATTCGATTCAGTGGCCGTGCAGGGGGGCTCGCGCAGTCAGCGGCGCTTTCTGGAGTTCCTCTTCAACCACGGATATCCCGACCGCCCGTTCAGTCTGGAGGAGGCCCGCGAGTCGTACTACCGCGCCATATCGGGCGGCAAGCTGAGCAACCTCATGCCCGTCATTGAGTTCGGCAAGCCTGTGAACCGGGATGCCAAGGTGCGCGACAACAATATCCTCATCCTCCAGCCCTATATAAAGAGCCCCTGGAACATCGGGGTGGGGGGATGGCTCACGACCGGCAACCAGAGCATGCTCTACATCAACGCCGGCTATCACACGCTGAGCTTCAACTCCCTCGACATCGACGTCAGCGGCTGGGTGGGGCAGAGCTACTACGCCGGCGCCGCCTCGGCGAAATTCACGCTTCACAGCCGCCTGCCGGCCTACATGAAAATCGAAGGCGTGCTCAGCAACCGGAGGTTCTACAACTCCCAGTTCATGTTCTTCGAGGAGGATTCCCCGACGTTCATAACCGAAGTGCAGAAACTCCTGCGGCTGCACTACTGCGTGGCCACGGGCAGGAAGTCAATAGCCACGGCCAGTGTGGCCTACGGCTCGCGCAAGGACCGCTTCTATCCCGGATCGGAAGACATCGACTTCGCCTCCGACCGCCGCGACGTGAGCTTCTCGCGCAACGCCAACGTGCAGCTCGGATGGGAGTACAACACCCTCAACAACTATATGTACCCCATGGCCGGCCAGCAGATAAAGGCCACTCTCGCCGGACAATGGATACTTTCCGACTACACGCCGGGCGCCGACGAGACGCTGAAGGTCAAGTACCGCCGCCACTACAAGGCATGGCTCGACCTGATCTGGCGACGGTATTACGCCCTGTCGAAACACGTGTCGGTAGGAGCCCACGCGAATGCCTTCCTCACGATGGGGCCGCTCTGGCAGCCATACACCGCCGAGCTCATCGACGCGCCGGCATTCGCACCCACGCCATCGCTCTCCAATTACTTCAATCCCCGCTTCCGCTCCGACAACTATGTGGCGGCCGGCCTGAATCCCGTATGGAATCCGTTCGACAGGTTCCAGATCCGGGGTGACTTCTACGGCTATCTGCCGATACGGGGCATAGAATCCGACGCCTCAGGCCACGGAGTGCATTCCGGATGGTTCACACGCGCCGGATTCCTGGGAGAGGTGGCCGCCGTCTACAACTTCCCGTTCGCCTCGCTGTCGCTCTACGGCAACTATGTCTCCTATCCGGCGCGCAACTGGCACTTCGGCATATCATTCGGCCTCTTCTTCCTGGCTCCCACCCTCTCCGGCCGCTGAGAGGAGGTCGGCGGAAAGGCGCTTCGTGGAGCGCGCCCCCATGTCGCGCAGACGCTCGGCCCGGCTCACCATATTGCCGCGCCCTTCCGAAAGGGAGGCGCGGCATTTTTCATATGCCTTCACCGATGCCTGGAGGCTGCGGCCCACGGTATCCAGCTCGGCCGCGAAGCCAACGAACTTATCGTAGAGCTTGCCGGCCTCCCGGGCTATGCTCTCGGCATTGCGGTTCTGATGCTCCACGCGCCACAGCTGCACCACAAGCTGCACCACCGAAATGAGATGGGCCGGCGACACGACCGCCACATTCCTCTTCGCGGCATACGCCTGAAGGTCGGGGTCGCCCTGCAGGGCCGCAAGAAAGGCCGCTTCGTTGGGCACGAACATCAGCGTGTGCTCCATGGCGCCGGGTATGAATTTGTGGTACTGGCGCGCATTCAGCTCGTCGATATGGGCGCGGGTGGAGTTGACGTGCCGCTTCAGTTCCATCTCGCGACGTGCGTCGGTGGGGGCTTCGGCATAACGCAGGTACGACGTCATCGAGGTCTTGGCGTCGACGATGAGCCGGTGCCCTCCGGGCAGGAGCAGGATGGCGTCGGGCCGCAGTGCCGAGCCGTCGTCGTTGCGCAGCGGCGTGCCGTCGAGGGTCGAGGTCTGGAGCGTGAAATGCACCCCTTCGCGCATTCCGCCGTCCTCAAGCACCCTCTCCAGAAGCGTCTCCCCCCAGAGCCCCTGGGCGCGGGTATTGCCCGACAGGGCGTCCGACAGGCGGCGGGCCTCCGCTCCTATCTCGGCCCCGGAGCGGGTGAGCTCCGCTATCTGGGTGCGGAGTGTCTGGGTAAGGGTGTCGCGCGACACATTCTCGCTCATGTACGACTTCCGGATCTGCTCCTCGAACTCGGCGATTCTTTGGCGCAGAGGGGAGATCATGGCACTGAAGCCGAGGCGTGTCTCCATCTCGTCATGCTGCGCGTCGATGCGGCGCTGCAGGGCCGCTATCTGTGACTCGTAGTTGCGGCGTGTCTCCTCAAGAAGGGTGCGGTGGGCCGAAGAGTCGGCCGTATTGGTGGCGCGGGCCTTAAGGGCTATGGCCAGAAGCGCCAGCAGGGAGACCATCAGGGCGGCTCCGAGCATGATTTCAATCGTCATTTTAGGGAAGTGGAATTGAAAAACAAAAAAATTATACGCGAAATTAGTCAAATCTGAATAAAATTTACTACATTTGCCCCATACTCCTCAAAAATAGTTTTAAAGTGCGTACTTGAGGGCCCGCGCACGCGAGAGAGCGGCCGCCCGGCCTCACACACTTATCCATTCATTTTTACACCTTTAATGTTAACCAGTTATGAAAACATCCTTCCTGTTTCTCGCCGAAGGCTTTGAAGAAATCGAAGCGTTGACAGCAGTCGATGTCCTGCGTCGGGCCGGAATCCCCGTAAAGACAGTCAGCATCACCTCCTCACTGCAGGTGAAAGGCGCCCATGGCATCACCGTGGCCGCCGACCTTCTCTACGACAACACCCTCTTCGACGCTCCGGAATGGCTCATCTTCCCCGGCGGCCTGCCCGGCGCCGAGAACCTCAGCGACTTCGCGCCGCTGCATGGCCTCATTGAGTCGCAGATGAAATCGAAGTCAGGCCGCATCGCCGCCATCTGCGCCGCTCCGGCGCTGGTGCTCGGCCAGCACGGCTTCCTCAAGGGAATGCGCGCCACGTGCTATCCCGGTTTTGAAGAAAAGCTCAAAGGAGCCGCGCCTCAGGCCGCTCCCGTGGTGAGCGACGGCAAGTTCCTCACGGCCAACGGCCCGGCCACCGCCATGGAATGGGCGCTCGCCATAGTGGGGGAGACCCTCGGCAAGCAGCCTGCCGATGAAGTGGCCGCCGGAATGCTCTGCTATCCCAGCGCCCCGCGCCCCTTCGAATTCGGATAACCCACAGTCCAATCCCTATACTTCCCCTGCATGGAAGACCAAGACGTATATTACGAAATAGCGAAAGCCGGAGAGGGGCAGCTTCGTGAGAAGATGAGCCGCTTCCTGGCTTTCGCATTGAAAATCCGCGACGCGGAAGAGGCCCGGGCGCTCGTGAAGGAATATCAGAACGCCTACCATGACTCGCGCCATGTGTGCTGGGCCTATATGCTCGGTCCCGCCATGGAGGAATACCAGCTCAACGACAACGGCGAGCCGAGCGGCACGGCCGGCAAGCCTATACTCGGCCAGATACGCAGCCACGGGGTGACGAACGTGCTCGTGGTGGTGGTGCGCTACTTCGGAGGCATCAAGCTCGGCACCTCCGGCCTGATCGCCGCCTACCGCTCGGCGGCCGACCTGGCCCTGGCCGACGCCGGACGCCGCGAGATGCACGAAATGCGCCGGATGCTGGTCAGCGTGCCCTACATCACCCTCGACGGCGTGATGCGGATCGTAAAGGAGGAGGGCCTTGAGGTGCTCGACCAGCAATTCGACAATGTATGCTCGCTCACCCTCGCCGTGCGTGCATCCAGGGCCGGAGAGATAGCCGGACGCATGGGCAAGACCGAAGGAATCCACCTTGAGATGACAGAATAGCCATCCCGGAGATGATAAAATAGCCCCCTTTAACTCATTTTGAGAGCGCACCATAGCGCAAATTCCAAAAAAAATTCCGATATTTGCACCTGATTTTGCTTCAGGGGCGGCAGAGCCATGCCCGGAGGCCTGAATCATCTCGATAAGCATCAACAATTTAACCATAAAGCGATACAATCTAACAATGACCAAAGCTGATATTGTAAATGAAATATCGCGCAGCACCAACCTCGACAAGGCGGCTGTGCTGCAGACAGTGGAAAAGTTTATGGAAGTGGTAAAGGAGTCGATGGCGGCAGGTAACAACGTCTATCTCCGTGGCTTCGGCAGTTTCATCATCAAGACACGTAAGGAGAAGACCGCCCGCAACATCTCGCAGAACACTTCCATCATCATCCCCGAGCACAAGGTGCCCGCCTTCAAGCCTTCACGTGTATTCCTGGAGGAAGTAAAGGCCAAGTAAGGTGATACCCCGCCGGGACGCACCCGCCAGGCTGACGTCCCGACAGAATCAGAATAAAAGTTTCTAACCCCTTAAACATAATCATTATGCCCAGCGGAAAGAAGAGAAAAGGCCACAAGATGGCCACTCACAAGCGTAAGAAAAGACTCAGAAAGAACCGTCATAAGAAGAAATAATCACTCCGAGTGACGTGACTTCCCGCCGGCGCCCGGTTCCTGTCCCAGCACCACACCGCGTCAGGGGCCGCGCCCCCGCTCATGAAGCCCGGCGGCACAAAAAGGTCTTGTAAAGCCAAAATCGAACAAACTGCGCAGGATGGTGAGTCGAAGACCTCCCATTTTCCGGAGTTTGTTCGTTTTGTTTAGGCTTACACAAGTTGTTTTATCCCCCACATGAAAAGCGAATTAGTAGTAGACGTACAGGAAAAGGAAATCTCCATAGCCCTCCTTGAGGACTCCAGGCTCGTCTCCCTCCAGAAGGAGAGCCGCAACCAGGCTTATGCCGTCGGCGACCTCTATCTGGCCAAGGTGAAGAAGATAATGCCCGGACTCAACGCGGCTTTCGTGGATGTAGGCTATGAAAAGGATGCTTTTCTGCATTATCTCGATCTCGGGCCGCAGTTCTCGACATACTCGGCTTACCTCGAAGAATGCTTCAAGGACTCCAAGCGCGTACCCGCGATCTCAAAATTCCAGAAACTCCCCGACATTCCCAAGAACGGCACCATCCAGGACCTCCTGCAGCCCGGGCGACAGCTCCTCGTGCAGATCGCCAAGGAGCCCATCAGCTCAAAAGGGCCGCGCCTGACGACCGAAATATCATTCACCGGCCGCTTCATGGTGCTTATCCCGTTCGGAGAGAAGATATCCATTTCCCAGAAAATCAAATCCACCGAGGAAAAGACTCGTCTGCGTCAGCTCATCAGCAGCATCAAGCCCAAGGGCTTCGGAGTGATAGTGCGTACTTCGGCAGAGAACAAGCGTGTGGCCGACCTCAACAATGAGCTCCGCACCCTCGTCAAGTGCTGGGAGGAGTCGATAGCCAAGATGCAGCGCTCCACGCCCCCGGCCCTCATCTACGAGGAGGACAGCCGCGCCGTGAGCCTCATACGCGACATCTTCAGCCCTGCTTTCGAAGCAATCTTCGTCAACGAAGCCGAAACCTTCACGCAGATTCAGAACTACGTCAACCTCATCGCTCCCGAACGGGGCGACATCGTAAAGCTCTACACAAAGGATGTGCCGATCTTCGACCATCACGGCATCACGCGCCAGATAAAGTCGAGTTTCGGCAAGACCGTAAGCTTCAAGAGCGGAGCCTACATCATCATCGAGCATACGGAGGCCCTGCACGTGGTCGACGTCAATTCGGGCAACCGCAGCAAGGCCACCAACGACCAGGAGACCAATGCCCTGGAGGTCAACCTCCGCGCCGCCGACGAGATAGCCCGGCAGCTGCGGCTGCGCGACATGGGAGGAATCATCGTCATCGATTTCATCGACATGAACAAGCCGGAGCACCGCCAGAAGCTCTTCGAGCACATGAAGGAGATAATGGCCAACGACCGTGCCCGCCACAACATCCTCCCGCTGAGTAAGTTCGGACTTATGCAGATCACGCGCCAGCGCGTGCGTCCGGCCCTCGACATCGCCACCTCGGAGACGTGTCCCTCCTGTTTCGGAAAGGGCGAAGTGCAGCCGTCGCTGCTCTTCACCGACAAACTCGAGGAAAAGATCGACTACCTCGTCAATACGCTTGAGGTAAAGAAATTCACCATGTACGTGCATCCTTTCGTGGATGCCTATGTAAAGAAGGGAATGTTTTCCCTTTACGGGAAATGGCGCCGGCGTTTCGGACGCGGCATGAAGCTCGTGGCCGACGAGTCACTGGCCTATCTCGAATACCGTGTGCTCGACTCAGACTCCAAGGAAATCGACCTCAAGGAAGAAAGCGACATGAACAGCAGCCATTCAAAGAACCGTACGCGGGCTGCCAACCGCGATTCCTGAGCCCCGCGATAAGGCAGAAAAAGCAAATGACCCTCCTAAGAACAAGGCGCATCCCCCATGCGGAGATGCGCCTTGCTCTTGCTATGTATGTCCCTCCCCTGAAAAGGGGGGACAATGACGGTACGGTGGCGGCGTGGTCAAGGCCGGGAGACCGACGGAAGGGATCCGGGGGCGGATGCGAGCCAGTCGGCCACGATGAATGTCGAGCCTCCGATGTACACCATGTCGTCGGCTCCGGAGTCGGATAGGGCGGCATCGGCGGCCTCCTTCACTCCCTCGGGAAAGACGCGGCATCGGCGCCCGAGACCCTCAAGTATGGCGGCCACATCCTCGGCCGGCATGGCGCGGGGCACACTCGCGCGGGTGACGTAGTATTCGGCTTCTTCCGGAAGCAGATGCGCTATGTGGGCCACATCCTTGTCGTTGACGAATCCCACCACCATCCTGAGCCGCGATTCCGGCCCACGCCGGCCGAGGACCTCCCGGAGCTGCTCCATATTGCGGGTGAGGCCGTCGAGGTTGTGTCCGGTGTCGGCCACCACGAAGGGATGCTCGCCCATCACCATCCAGCGGCCTGCAAGGCCGGTGAGGCGCACTACACCCTCCAGCCCCTCGCGGAGCGCCTCCGTTGAGATTTCCACTCCGGCGCGCCGCAGCATGCTGACGGCGTGAAGCACCGTGTTGAGGTTCTCCTGCTGGTAAAGGCCCCCGAGGGGATAGCGGAATCTTCCAAGCTCCGGGGTAGAGGCCTCGATGTAGCCCTCCGGCATGAACTCTATGGAGGAGAGCAGGGGAGTGTCGGCGGCGAATGTGGCCTCCGAGCCTGTGGCGGCCGCTTTGCTCTCGAATACCCGGCGCACTCCTCCCGACGCGCGTCCGATCACCACCGGCACGCCCTCCTTGATGATGCCGGCCTTTTCGGCGGCGATCTTCTCAAGCGTGTCGCCGAGAAACTGGGTGTGGTCGGGGGAGATGTTGGTGATTACGCTCCCGATGGGGGTGATGATGTTGGTGGAGTCGAGGCGTCCGCCCATCCCCACCTCGATCACGGCATAGTCCACCTCTTCGCGGGCAAACCAGTCGAAGGCCATCATCATAGTCAGCTCGAAGAAACTCGGATGTCCGTCGTAGGGGGTGCGGAGCCAGCGCTCCACGAAGTCCACTACGTCGGCTTCGGGTATCATCCTGCCGTTGACGCGCATCCGCTCACGGAAATCCACGAGGTGGGGCGACGTGTAGAGCCCCACCCGGTAGCCCTGTGCCTGAAGCACGGCGGCGATGGTGTGCGAGGTCGACCCCTTTCCGTTGGTGCCGCCCACGTGGATGGTGCGGTAGCGGCGGTGGGGGTTGCCGAAGTGGTTGTCGAGCGCTATGGAGGTGTCGAGTCCGGGCTTGTAGGCCGCCGCTCCCACGCGTGAGAACATCGGCAGCTGCGAGAAGAGAAAGTCAAGCGATTCCTTGTAATTCATTTTATGTCGGTGAGTGAGTGGGTGCCGGCGTGCCGTGGCGCGGCGGCGTGTATGGCGCGCATTATTACAGTCCGTAGATCAGATAGCCTGCGAGTCCGGCCAGGATAATGACCAGGATCGGGTGGATGTTCTTCTTCTCACCCCGGATCGGAAACTTGAAATACACCAGACAGAAGGCCGCGGCCGAGATGGCGATGTTGACCCACAGCTGCCAGGTCTCTCCGTTGGGGTTGAAGTTGGCGTTGTTCATAAGCATGATGGCGGCAGAGGCTATAAGGCCCACCACCACGGGACGCAAGCCCGAGAAGACGGCCTTGATCACCCCCGATTCCTGATGGCGGCGTATGAAGTGGGAGCTGTAGAGCACGAGGAAAAACGACGGAAGCACCACCGCCATGGTGGCCAGCACCGACCCCAGGATGCCCCAGAGCGGACCGGCCAGTTCGGGATTGACCTCGCCGGGAGCCACGAAGCCGATGTATGTGGCGGAGTTGATGCCGATCGGACCGGGTGTCATCTGTGAGATCGCCACGATGTCGGTGAACATCGTCTCTGAAATCCATCCGGGATCGACCACGGCGTGCTCCACAAGCGACAGCATGGCGTAGCCGCCGCCGAATCCGAAGATGCCTATCTTAAGGTAGGCCCATATGAGTTTGAGGTATATTTCCATGTCACTGATTTATGATGCGTTTGTTGGCCCAGCGCCAGTACAGGTATCCTCCGAGGGCGCCGAGCACTATGTACAGTATCGGATTCGATACGAAGCCGATGTTGATTGAAATCATGAAGGCCACTATGAGCGGTATCCAGATGGTGCGGAGTGTGATTTTGGCAGCCTTGGCCGAGGTGATGACCGGCGCCACGATCAGGGCCACCACCGCCGGGCGGATTCCCATGAAGATCGAGGATATGACGTGGTTGTGCTTGATGGTGTCCGGAGTGAGGAAGATGGCTATCACCAGGATGATGAGGAAAGAGGGGAGGATGGAGCCGAGTGTGGCCAGGGCGCTCCCTCGAAGGCCGTGGATTTTGTCGCCCACGGCGGTGGCTATGTTCACGGCCAGGATTCCGGGCAGCGACTGGGCCACGGCCAGGAGGTCGAGGAAGTCGTCGCGCTCGATCCAGTGGTATTTGTCGACGATTTCCCGCTCGATGATTGAGATCATGGCCCATCCGCCGCCGAACGTGAATGCCCCTATCTTGAAAAAGGAAGAGAAGAGCTGCCAGTACTGCCGGCCTTTCGATATTTCTTGTGTCATATGTGTCTTTACGTATCAGTCGAGGGCATGGCCATGCGCCATGCCCTCGACCATATGATGAGTTGATGCTTAATGCGAGTATTCGTCGTGCTCGGTCACCTTGGGGGTGTCCATCTTGCGCCATACATACCAGATGTAGGCTATCACGAACGGCACGAGTATCGACACGTAGGCCATGGTGCGCAGCGTGAACTCCGACGATGAGGCGTTGTAGATTGTCAGCGACGACGCCGGGTCGCTTACCGAGGGGAGGAACGCCGTGTCGTTGTAGCCGGCCAGCCAGAAGAGGGACACTACGGTGAAGAGCGTGCCTACGCCGGCAAACCAGATGCCTCCCGTGAAGCCCTTGCGCAGCAACGTGCTCAGTATGCCCAGCAGCACGCATGCCACTCCGATCACCACCATGAAGATGTTGGACCAGGATGAGATGAGGTTATGCCAGTATTTATAGGGGGTGACCTCCACTTCGGAGCCCATCGGGCCGGAGGCCGTGACGGTATATCCATAGCTCGTTAAGAGCACGGCCAGGAATCCCAGGAAGAGCGCCACGAAGACAGCGGAGTCAATCCAGAGGCGCTTGATCAGCCAGTCGTAGAACTTGGCGGGAGTCTGCACGGAGTTGATGATGTACATCTCGGCCAGCACGCGGGCCAGGAAGAAGACGGCGAAGCCGAGCAGCAGGTTGCGCCAGCTGAAGATGGCCTCGAAGCCGTGGCTCGGATTGTCCCAGTGCGATATCACGGGGCTGGCCGCGTTGAGAAGGTTGCCGCGCTCCACGGTGAATTCCCCGCCGAAGAAGAACATGCCGACGGCCACTCCGAGCAGCACGCATCCCACCACTCCGTTGAGGAAGAGGAAGATGTCGTAGGTGCGTCGGCCGAGAAGGTTGCCGGGTTTCGAGCGGTACTCATAGCTCACCGCCTGGATCACGAAACTGAAGAGGATGAGGATCCAGAGCCAGTAGGCTCCGCCGAAGCTCGTGGAATAGAAGAGGGGGAAGGAGGCGAATGCGGCGCCCCCGAATGTGACGAGCGTCGTGAACGTCAGTTCCCATTTTTTGCCGATTGTGGTGACAATCATCTGGCGCCACTTGTCGTCGGGCACCGACAGGAGCATCGACTGACCCCCCTGGACGAAAAGCAGGAACACCAGTATGCCTCCCAGGATGGAGACGATCATCCACCAGTAGACCTGTAAGAATTGAAGTGTCATAACAGTATGTTGCTAAAGGGGGTTTAGAATTGAATGTTGGTGTTGAGGTCGCGGCGCACGCCCTTGTTGACCCACTTGATCATGATGCTCACTTCGGCTGCCAGGAGCAGCGTGAAGATGATGGCGAACATCCAGAACGTCACCATGACGGAGCTGGTGGGTATCTCGGAGATGGCGGCCACGGTGGGCAGGAGGTCCTGCACGGTCCAGGGCTGGCGTCCGACTTCGGCCACCATCCATCCGGCCTCGGAGCATACCCACATCAGGGGCACTGAAATCATGGCCACCATCTGCAGCCAGTGTGCGCGGGTGAGCCAGCCCTCCTTCTTATATGCCAGGAAGAGCACCACGAGGTAGAAGAGCAGGAAATAGCTTCCCAGCATCACCATGACGCGGAATGAATAGAACGTCAGGGCCACAGGCGGGATAGCCTCGTCGGGACTTTCGAAATAGCCGTAGCCGAAGAAGGCGTAGTCATTTGCCAGGCGCTCGCGGGCCTGGAGCATCGCGGGCTTGTCGTGGGCCTCCATGGCCAGGCCGAAGTCGCGCAGGGCCTGCTGCGCGCGCTTGCCGCGCTCGATGCGCTCGGCGTAGCCTACGGTGTTGATCGTGTCGCCTGCGGAGCTGACGTCGATACCCTCGATGATGTCGGTGATGCCCGGCACGAAGGCCTCCATGTCATGGCGCGCCAGTATGGCGAGTCCCTTCGGGAGGGTGATTTCAAACAGGTATTCGGGTTCGTCGTTGTCCCAGCGCTTGTCGGGGTTGAGCACTCCGAGCGCCACGATTCCCTGTCCTTTCTCGCCCCGGTAGAGGCCTTCCATGGCTGCGAGTTTCATGGGCTGTGTCTTAGCCACCTCCACGGCCGAGCCGTCGCCGGTCCACATGCAGAGCAGCAGCCCGATGAGGCCGATCCAGCCGCCGGTCTTGATGCTGCGGATGGCGAAGTCGGTGTTGCTGCGGCGCCAGAGGAAATAGCAGCTGACGCCGATTACGAACACTCCCGCCAGCGCCCAGCCGCTGAGCACGGCATGGAAGAACTTGTTGACCGCCACACCCGAGAAGAGCGCCCAGAAATCGTTCATCACGTTGCGCATCTCGGCCGGGTCGAACTCCATCCCGGTCGGGTACTGCATCCAGGCGTTTGCCACGAGGATCCACAGCGCCGAGACGGAGGCGCCGATGGCCGTGAGCCATGTGGAGAGCAGGTGGAAGCGCGGCGAGACCTTGTTCCAGCCGAAGAACATCACTGCGCCGAAGGTGGCCTCAAGGAAGAAGGCCAGGATACCTTCGATGGCCAGCGGAGCGCCGAAGATGTCGCCGACAAACCAGGAGTAATTGCTCCAGTTGGTGCCGAACTCAAACTCAAGGATGATGCCCGTGGCCACGCCGATGGCGAAGTTGATGGCAAGAAGCGTCATCCAGAACTTAGTGGTCGAAAGCCACTTCTCCGACTTGGTGCGCAGATAGATGGTCTCCATCACGGCCACGATTACCGACAGGCCCAGCGTCAGCGGGACGAAGAGCCAGTGGTAGATCGCGGTCATCGCGAACTGCAACCGCGACCAGTCGACTAATGAGATCAGATTGTCCATTTTATTTTAAGGTTATTGATATTGTCTTGGATGGGCCTGCGCCGGAGGAGAGGAGAGCGTCCGGCGTGCGGCGGTGGGAGGGAGGCACTCCTGCGTGCGCAGTGGGTGGGGAGCTGCGTTTGGCGCCCGCGGGGGAGGGGAGGAGGTCAGAGGCCCCGGGTGAGATGGTGCCTTACGGCCTCGGCACGCTCGGTGTCGGTGTCGTAGTCGCGCTTGAGCAGGTCGGGGAAGAAAAAGAGCTTCACCACTAAGAACAGCACAATCAGCTTGACGATGACAAGCGCCCACAGGGTGCGCCCTACGGTCATGCCGCGGAATCCGTCGGCATACATCTGTCCTATCTCTTTAAGTGTCATCTCATGGAGTGTTATCAGGTTTGTCGGTAGAGCGGGCCGGAGCATTTCGGAGGGGGGCGGAGCAGGCTGGAGCCGGTCGGAGCAGTCTGCGGCCGGACGGCGTGGAGCCTTGTCTTCATGGTGCCTTTGGCCGAATGTGGGAGAGTGTGGAGCTTCAGCCCGGGTGTGCGGCGCAGGGCGCTGCCCGAGGCATAGCCCTATTCGGCTACAAATATATAAATTTTCCCTTAAACCCTCAAAGGATGTTAAAAAATTTTTGCCCAACCAATAAAAAGTTACTACCTTTGTCTGAAAGAAGGGAGCGCCCCTGCGCCCCCTAGTGAAGCTGTAATCATAAATCATAAAAATATAGATATGGCACTTTGGTTCGAATGTAAAATCCGCTACGACCGTATGCAGGAAAACGGCGCGGTCAAGAAGGTCAATGAGCCTTACCTCGTCGACGCCCTCAGCTTCACGGAAGCCGAGGCCCGCATAATCGAAGCCATCACTCCTTATATATCCGGCGAATTCAGCGTCTCTGCCGTAAAGAAGACCAAAATCGCCGAAATCTTCTACGATGACACCGGCGACAAGTACTATATGGTGAAATACAACATCATCACCCTCGACGAAAAGACCGGCACCGAGAAGAAATCCTCGGTCCTCACCCTTGTGCAGGCTGCCGACTTCGCCCTTGCCCTTGAAAACTTCAACAACGGCATGCAGGGCACCATGGCCGACTTCGAGATAGTCTCCATCGCGGAGACTCCCATCATGGATGTCTTCCCGATGAGCTACGACTCCCAGTCCTCCCCGGCCCCCGCGGAATAACCGCCGCCTCCCCGCCCGCTCCCCTCGGACGGAATCCGCGTATTCCGGTCCGCGCGAAGCTGTCGCCGCCGGCCACTTTGTGGCCATAATAATCCGTAATCTACAGCCCATGTCAACCATAGCAGAAAGACTCACAGCCCTAAAGGCCGAAATCCCCGACGGCATCGGCCTCGTGGCCGTGTCGAAATTTCATCCTGTCGGCGCCTTGATGGATGCCTACGGTGCCGGCCAGCGCCGCTTCGGCGAAAGCCGGGTGCAGGAATTGCTCAGGAAGCAGGACGAAATGCCCTCCGATGTGGAATGGCATTTCATCGGTCATCTCCAGACCAACAAGGTGCGTTCCCTCGTGGGCCGCACCGCCCTTATCGAAAGCATCGATTCGGAGCATCTGCTCGAATGCGTCGACCGGGAGTCGGAGCGTGCCGGAGTGGTGAGCCGCGTGCTGATGCAGGTACACGTGGCCGCCGAAGAGACCAAGTTCGGCTTCGACCCCGAAGAACTCCTTGACTACTTCGCATCCCGTCGCTTCGAGGCCCTGAAAGCCACTCACATATGCGGCGTGATGGGAATGGCCTCGAATACCGACGACGAATCCCGGGTAAGCGCCGATTTCGCCCGCATAGCCGAAATCTTCCGCGATATACGCGGGCGCGTGGCCCCGGACCTCCGTGGCTTCGACCTCCTCTCGATGGGCATGAGCGGCGACTGGCCTCTGGCTGTGGCTCAGGGCGCAAACCTGATCCGTGTAGGCACCCGTATCTTCGGCCCCCGCGAGTATTGATCCGCCGCAGGCTCCTCCTCGTGAGCCTCCCCGCCGCCTCCGGTCGCGCCGCCCGTGATTCCGCCGCGCATTCTACGTCGCCTGAAGCGTTATAGTATTGCGCGCTTAAGCGTGAAATCCATAGCAAGGGCGCAAAATCAATCATACAGGCGCCACTCCGGGCCGATGCCGGTGTCCCCTCCAGAATCCTTAATTTATTTCTATATACCCAAAAATGATGCTCATATGTTAGAACAGTCCTCCAACACCCGCAAGAACAGCTATGGCCTCCCGATAGCCATCATGTTCGCACTCTTCTTCATGATAGCCTTCGTCACCGGCTATCAGAACCCCCTCGGCTCCGTCATCGAGAAGATGTCGAGCGGCAACCCCATGATGTCGCAGCTCGGCACCCTCGCCAACTTCATAGCCTATGCCTTCATGGGCTATCCCGCAGGCAAGCTCCTGCAGAACAAAGGATTCCGCGTCACCGCACTCTGGGCCGTCACCATCGGCTTCATCGGCGTGGCCATCACTTACTGCTCGGGCTTCATCGGCTCCGACTCCACGGCTGTCAGCGTCTACCTCATCGGTGCTTTCGTGGCCGGTTTCTCGATGTGTCTGCTCAACACCGTGGTCAATCCGATGCTCAACTCCCTCGGCGCCACTCCCAACCAGGGTAACCAGCTCGTGCAGTTCGGAGGCTCCTTCAACTCCCTCGGCGCCACACTGGCCCCTGTAATCGTAGGCGGCCTGCTCGGCGGCGCCGCCAGCACCATCTCCTCGGCCAACCCCGTCTTCTACCTTGCCATGGGCATCTTCGCCCTCGCGTTCATAGTGCTCTACTTCTCCCAGCTCCCCGAAGCCGAAGACCTCGGCAAGCCCTCCGAGAAAGTAAGCGCCATGAAGGCCTTCCAATACCGCAACTTCACTTTCGGCGTAATAGCCATCTTCTGCTACGTAGGCCTTGAGGTGGGTCTGGCCAACTGGACCTACCAGCTCCTCGAAAAGAGCATGGACGTGCAGGGCAACAACGACGCCTCAAGCTCCGCCATAGCCGGCACCGTGGTCGGCGTCTACTGGCTCCTGATGCTCGTGGGCCGTTTCCTCGGCGGCGTCATCGGCGGCAAGGTATCCTCGCGGGTGATGCTCAGCGTGGCCGGCATCGGCGCCATGGTGCTCATCCTCTGCGGCATCTTCACCCAGGGTACTCTCATGAGCTTCGTGGGCTTTGACTCCAAGACCCTCTCATTCGGCATGGTCAACATTCCCGTCAACGCCATATTCTTCGTACTCTGCGGCTTCTTCGCCTCCATCATGTGGGGCGCCATCTTCAACCTCTCCGTCACCGGCCTCGGCAAATACACCGCCGTGGCATCCGGCATCTTCATGGTGATGGTATGCGGCGGCGGCATCTTCCCCTGGCTCCAGGGCATCTTTGTAAGCGACGGCAGCTACCTCCCCTCCTTCTGGCTCGACTTCGCCCTCGCGGCCTACATCACCCTCTATGCCCTCTTCCTCTCGCGCCCCGGCAAAGACGTGGACCTTGAGCCGGAAGTCCTCATAGAGAAATAAGCGAAGCCGATTCCGCCAAGCGCCCCGCAGGTGCAGGCCTGCGGGAAGCGTGAAGCCGATTCCGCCGGTCACTCTGTGGCCTAACACCAGACAAATCATACCCTAAATAAAATATCATGGACAAGAATCTTATGAATCGCGCGGCCGACAACATCCGCATCCTGATCACCCAGATGGTGGAGAAAGCCAAATCGGGTCATCCCGGCGGTTCGATGGGGGGCGCCGACTTTGTCAACGTCCTCTTTTCTAAAATCATGAAATACGATCCGCGCGACCCGGAATGGATCGCCCGCGACCGTTTCTTCCTCGATCCCGGCCATCAGAGCCCGATGCTCTACGGTGTGCTCGCCCTCACGGGCCGCTACACAATCGAGGAACTCCAGCAGTTCCGTCAGTGGGGCAGCGTCACTCCGGGTCATCCCGAGCTCCATCCCGAGCGCGGCGTCGATAACTCCAGCGGTCCGCTCGGCCAGGGCCACGCCATGGCCGTGGGCTGCGCCATCGCGGAAAGGTTCATGGCCGAAAGATTCGGCGATATAGTGGCCCACAAGACCTATGCCTTCATCTCCGACGGCGGAGTGCAGGAGGAAGTGAGCCAGGGTGCCGGCCGCATAGCCGGTATGCTCGGACTCCACAACCTCATCATGTTCTATGACGCCAACGAAGTGCAGCTCTCCACCACAGTGGCCGAAGTCACTTCCGAAGACACAGCGGCCAAGTACCGTGCATGGGGTTGGAACGTGATGGAAATCGACGGTTCCGATCCAGAGGCCATCTTCGGCGCCCTCGAGGTGGCCCACGAGGAGCAGGAGCGTCCGACACTCATCATCGGCCGCACCGTAATGGCCCGCAAGGTGGTGGACACCAAGGGCGCGTCGCTCGAAGGAGCCGTGTCGACCCACGGACAGCCCCTCTCCAAGGCCGGAGCCGACATTGACGCCACAGTGCGCAACCTCGGCGGCGACCCGCAGAACCCCTGGGTGATATTCGACGAGGTTATGGAGATGTACACCCGCCGCCGCGAAGAGCTTATCAAGGAATCCGACGACTGGCGCGCGCGTTTCGACGCCTGGAAGGCCGAGCATCCCGAGGAGGCCGCCCGTCTGGCCGACTTCTACTCCGGCAAGATGCCCGATCTCGACCTCGACAGCGTGGAAGTCAAGCCCAACGTGGCCACCCGCACCGCCTCATCCGCCGTGCTTTCCTATATCGGTAAGCACGTGGGCAACATGATAGTGTCTTCGGCCGACCTTGCCAACTCCGACAAGACCGATGGCTTCCTTAAAGTCACCGGACCGCTCGGCTACCATGACTTCAAAGGAGCATTCCTCCACGCCGGAGTGGCCGAACTCACCATGGGCTGCATCATGAACGGCGTCGTGCTCCACGGCGGCATGCAGGCGGCCTGCGGCACATTCTTCGTATTCTCCGACTACATGAAGCCCGCCATCCGCATGTCGGCCCTCATGCAGCTCCCCGTAAAGTATCTCTTCAGCCATGACGCCTTCCGCGTGGGCGAGGACGGTCCCACCCACCAGCCCGTGGAGCATGAGGCCCAGATGCGCCTCCTCGAAGAGCTCCGCAACCTCTCCGGACGCCGCTCGGTGCTCGTACTGCGCCCCGCTGACTCGGCCGAGGTCATCGAATGCTATAAGCTCGCCATGGCGGCCAACGACCGGCCGACGGTGATGATCTTCTCCCGTCAGGACCTTGAGGACCTCCCGGGCGATGACCGCCGCAGCAAGGCCGCCGGCGCGGCCCGTGGCGGCTACATCGTAAGGGACGGCGGAGAAACCCCCGACCTGACGCTCGTGGCCAACGGATCGGAAGTATCGCTCGCCATCAAGGTGGCCGACGAGCTTGCGGGTGAAGGCAGGAAGGTGCGTGTGGTGTCCGTGCCATCGATAGGGGAGTACCTCGACCAGCCGGCCTCCTACCGCGACAGCGTAATTCCGGCCTCCGGCAAAGTATTCGGCATCACTTCCGGCCTTCCCTCCACGCTCTATCCCCTCATGCGCGGCGACTGGAAGGTGTACGGCCTCACGCGCTTCGGAGCATCCGCTCCGGCCAAAGTGCTCGACGAGAAATTCGGCTTCACCGTGCCTGCGATGACGGCTGAAGTCAAAAAGTTCCTCGAAAATTAAGACTTTGTAAGGTGTTGATTTTTAGGTGGTTTTATAAATAAGGTTAAATTTTATTAAGTTTGCGCTAACAATTCCGAGAGTTCCCTTGTTATGAAAATGTATCCGACAGGTCATCAGGCCTCTCCCTCCCGGAGCCGGAGCCACATTGATTCAGAGGAATCAGCGGGGGAATTCTCGGAAAAACGCTGAAAACGACCTCTGTAGAATACATTGACCCCTTAAAAAGATAAATAGAGGTAAAAAAAGCCCAACAATTTTTAAGGAAATTATGTTATTCTAAATAAAATCATTAACTTTGCGCCGAAAACGCGGTGCATCCCCTCTCCCGAGGGGGAAGCAACGCTGACGTAAAGGAAACAACTAAAATTATATAACTTTAATATTGTTGTTCTATGAAAAAAAGTGTATTACTCGCTCTCGCAGCTCTTGCAATGGCCGGAACTCCCGCCGTCGCTCAAGAGGTAATTTTCGAGCCTGACTGCTCGCAGGGCATTCTGAAAAACGCCGCAAAAGACAACTGGTTCATCACAGTACAGGGCGGTACAAACCTGCTTTGGAACAAGGGTGACAACGAAGCAGCATGGAAAGACCGCTTCGGTGGCAACGCAGCTCTCTTCATCGGCAAGTGGATCGACCCCAACGTAGGCTTCCGCTTCGGTGCCAACTGGCTCATGCCCAAGGGTGCCACTACAGCTGACGGCATGTTCCGTGACTACAAGCACGCCGCCATCAACAACACTTACTATCCCGAGAAGTTCATGGCCATCGGTCCTCAGTTCGAAGGCCTTGTAAACCTCACCAACTGGTGGTGCGGCTATCGTCCCGGACGCGTCTACAACGCAGTTGTACACGCCGGCTTCGGTGCCAACTTCATCCTCACCCATCAGCAGAAGGCTGACGGCAACTGGATGTGGCACAACGGCCACCACACACAGTTCTACGGAACTGCCGGTCTGCAGAACAACTTCCGCCTCTCCCAGCACGTTGACTTCTTCATCGACGTAACTTACACCGTATTCAAGTACGCTACTGTCAACCACGACGTAGCCGCCAACATCGGTTTCAACTTCAACCTCGGCAAGACAACTTGGGACTGCCCCGTTACAGCTGTCTGCCCCGTCTGGAAGTACACCGACGCAGAGGGTGACGCTCTCGTAGCCAAGCTCAACGCCGCTGAACGTAAGATCGGCGACCTTCAGGCTCAGCTCGACGCTTGCCTCAAGCGCCCCGTGCAGAAGGTAGAGAAGGTACAGGACTGCGAAGGTCTCGCCACTGTATACTATCCCATCAACCAGTACGGCCTCTCCGCTCGTGAGAAGACTATCCTCAAGTCTGTGGCTTCTGTAATGCAGGAGAACCCCAACAAGAAGTATGTCCTCACAGGCTATGCCGACAACTACACCGGCACTGACGAAATCAACGACCGTCTCCGTCAGCAGCGTGTTGATGGCGTTCGCAACTACCTCGTAGCCTGCGGTGTAGACGCAGCTCAGCTCGAAACTAAGACTGACAACGCCAACCTCACCGACTACGGTGTAAAGGCTGCTCCCCTGGATCGCGCCGTGACAATCCGTCTCGCCGACTAATCCAAGAGCTTCGACTCTTCGCCAACGCGAATATAGAAAACTCCATACAGGCCGCGTCCCTCACCGGGACGCGGCTTTTTTCCGTCCTGTCCGTCCCTCATATCTTCTTCCTATTATCACCGAGAGCTCCATTCCCTCTGACTCCCGTAATGCAGATACCCTCCCAAAGGCACCCCGCCGTTTTCAGCCCCTTTTATGGATATTTGCACATTTCGCGTTTTTTTACTAACTTCGCACAAGCATACCGCCCTCAAGGAGGTACGCAAATCCAATGTCGAAATTATCGACACACTGTAATTCGCAACAATCCCCGTCCTCCTCCCTGATAATCAACATATCAGAGGGGAAGAAAAATTATATCCGCCCCTGAGCGAGTGTTTCAGTCGCTTCCTGACATAATTTACTCATCCTCAGATAAATCGGACTTCTCTATCGCTCACAGTGTCGAAAGTCGTCTCAATGACGCCTCCCTTCCGCGCCTCAAGCGGGCCGCCCTCCAGTCAGTACTCCCGTTTCTTGGCGCCGAGACTCCCCTTGACCTCGCTTTACGCCGTTGGTTAATCGACATGCACCTCCGAGGCATAGCTCCCGCCACCAGCCACCGCTATCTGAGCATCATCGAAAAAGAAACAGGCGAAGACTTCACCGGTATCCGTACCGATCTGGCAGCCCTCTGCAATGCCACTGCGGTGCAAACCTCCGCCTCAAGTTCTCGCGCCCAAACCTCCGCCAGTGGCCCTTCCGCCCAAAACTCCTCCTCCGGTTCTTCAGCGCGAAGCTGTTCCCGCCCGGGGCTGTGCCCCGCCATTCCCCCCGTTACTCCCGAGACCGCCGCGGCGACAATAGCCTACGCACGCCGCCTCCAGGAAATCCAGCCCTCTTCCCCCTCATTCCAGCCATCGCGCATCTACCTATACCTCCTCCTCGACCCCGAGGCCTCCCTGACCGATATCGCCATGATGCGCCTCGACGCCCCACCTCCGGACATCCCTCAGCTCGCCCAGCTCCGCGAATCCCTCCGTGCCCCTCGTCGCCGATACGCCTTCGACCTTGGCCAGGGACGTAATCGCATACCCGCAATTCTGCGTCACATATCTTTGGAAATCAGCGTTTTACCCCCCCCCACACCCCCCCCCCCCCAGCCGCCGCACGCACCCCCCCAGCTCAGC
>JAAVCH010000018.1 GCA_014802425.1 Bacteroides sp. | reverse complement strand
TGTCTTGCCCTGAAAAAAGTTGACTCATAAAAGAGTCAAAAAGATGATTAGATTTCAGAGCTTGCCGAGACAAAGACGACAGGCAATTCGAGAAGAGGTGCTCAGGCTTTATGCCGAGACCGACATGAGCTATGGTGAAATAGCCGAAGTAAATGGAGTTCAGATGCGCACGGTTGAATATATTATCCGTAACTTTGCGTCAGCACTTCCAGAGACACCAGTTATGCGAAAAAAGAAGAAAGATGTCAGCGCCGAAGATTACGACGCCCTGCGTGCGGAAATCACCCGTCTGAAGAAGGAGCTGCGCCATGAGAAGATGCGCTCCGAAGCACTTGACACGATGATTGACGTGGCCGAGGAGATGTTCAATATCCCGGTAAGAAAAAAAGCTGGCACCAAACAGTGAGACGCCTGCACGCACATCGTTCGGAGACTTATACGGTCGCCGAACTGTGCGGGCTGTTTGGTAAGAGCAAGCAGGCTTATTACAAGCATGACAGCAACATAGATCTACGACGTATGGCTCTGGAAGAGTTTGCCGTACAATACATACGCGAAGTCAAGGCCAAAGATCCCGGCATAGGAGGTATGAAGGTCTGGGCGATGTATTGCCGCACGTTCTCCGGCAGCGACCGCATCGGGCGTGACCGCTTCTGCGACATCTTCGACCGCTATGGTTTCAAGATCCGTCGGCGCCGCAGAGTCCGCACGACGGACTCCCGCCACAACAACCCGACATATCCAAATATCGTCAAGGAGATCATACCGACACGCTTCGGAGAGATTATCGTCGGGGACATCACATATATCCCGTTGGAAAGCAATGACGGACAGCGCAGATTCTGCTATGTCAGCCTCCTGATGGACTCCTACAGCAAGATGATACTTGGCAGCAGCGTCGGCATGACTCTTGAGGCCAGATACCCGATGGAGGCCTTGCAGGAGGCGATAGGACTTCTTGACACACATGGAGTCGATTTATCAAAAACAATCCATCACAGCGACAGAGGCGTACAATATACATGTTCCGACTATGTCACAGAGCTGCACAAGAACAAAGTGATGATAAGCATGACCGAAAGCGGCAACCCCAAAGACAACGCAGAGGCCGAGCGCATAAACAATACGCTAAAGAATGAGCTGTTTAAGGATATGGTTTTCATAGATATAAGTCAGGTCAAAGAAGCCCTGCAGAAAGCAGTTATGTTCTATAACTACGAGCGTCCCCATCTAAGCCTCGAAATGCGGACTCCGGCCGAAGCCGCTGCTGAAACCGGTCGCTTCAAGAGACAATGGATCAGTTACCGCGAGCGGGCCATTGACGCTATGATGGCTAACGCTGAGGAAGGGGTTGACAGGGTAAAAG
This sequence comes from Bacteroides sp., assembly GCA_014802425.1. Lineage (GTDB taxonomy): Bacteria > Bacteroidota > Bacteroidia > Bacteroidales > Muribaculaceae > Lepagella. The sequence goes on along the minus strand of JAAVCH010000018.1, from coordinate 79,474 downwards.
CGACGGGGTAAAATTTTTTTTGTAACTTTGTCCCTATCCCTGGGCTACGTTGCCTTCGGGCTACGCCCTCAGTCAACTCCGCCAAGGGATAGTCCCCGACCAGTCAACCCCACACAGGCAAAGAGTAAACAACAAACAGTAAACATCCAAAACCGAGTCAACCAATTTCAGGAACGGACAGGCCGCAGTTCTTGCGGGGAGATCGGGGGGACGGGATTTGCTGAATAGCGATTTTTTTTNTNNATTTGTAGGTCAAATACGCTGTCGCGAAATGACTTGCAGAAGGCTCGGCACGAGATTTGGCAAACCAACATGATACTCCCATAGATTATGGCAAACGAACTTGAACAACAGGAATATATAGCGGACAATATCCAGGTGCTCGAAGGCCTGGAGGCAGTGAGAAAACGCCCGGCGATGTACATCGGCGACATCTCCGGCCGCGGTCTGCACCATCTCGTCTATGAGGTGGTCGACAACTCTATCGACGAGGCTTTGGCCGGATACGCCGACCATATTCAGGTCACCATCAACGAGGACAACTCGATTCGCGTCGTCGACAACGGCCGTGGTATTCCCGTGGACATGCACGAGAAGATGCACAAGCCGGCTCTGGAGGTGGTGCTGACGGTGCTTCATGCCGGCGGCAAGTTCGACAAAGGTTCCTATAAGGTGTCCGGCGGTCTGCACGGTGTGGGCGTAAGCTGCGTCAACGCGCTCTCCGACTATCTCCGCGCCGAAATCCACCGCGANGGGCATATCTACATGCAGGAATACGCCTACGGCAAACCCACCTGTGAGATGAACGTGATCGGCGAGACCGACCACACCGGCACAACCATCATCTTCCATCCCGACGCCTCGATCTTCACCGAGACCGTCTACGACTTCGAGACCCTGGCCAACCGCCTGCGCGACCTCGCCTACCTCAACGCCGGCATCAAGCTGGAGCTGACCGATATGCGCGAGCGCGACGAGCAGGGGGAACCGAAGCGCGAGGTGTTCTACTCGCGTGAGGGACTGAAGGAGTTCGTCAAGTACATCGACGCCGGCAAAGAGCCCCTCATCAACGAGGTGATCCACATCAATACGGAAAAGAACGGCGTGCCTGTGGAGGTGGCCATGACCTACAACACTTCCTTCAACGAGAACATCTTCTCATACGTCAACAACATCAATACAGTCGAGGGGGGTACGCACCTCACCGGCTTCCGCCGCGGCCTGACCACCACCCTCAAGAAATACGCCGACGACAACCACCTTCTCGACAAGCTCAAGATCGAGCTCTCGAAGGAAGACTTCCGCGACGGCCTGACGGCCGTAATATCCGTCAAGGTGGCCGAGCCCCAGTTCGAGGGACAGACCAAGACGAAGCTCGGCAACTCGGACATCATGGCCGTCGTCTCGCAGGCCATCTCCGAGGCCCTCAAGAATTACCTTGAGGAGAACCCGAAGCAGGCCCGCGCCATCGTGGACAAGGTGGTGCTCGCCGCCCAGGCACGCCACGCCGCACAGTCGGCCCGCATGAAGGTGCAGCGCAAGACTCCGCTCGGAGGCGCCGGACTCCCCGGCAAGCTGGCCGATTGCAAGAGCCGCGACGCCGCGCAGTGCGAGCTTTTCCTCGTCGAGGGTGACTCGGCAGGCGGATCGGCCAAGCAGGGACGCAACCCCAACTTCCAGGCCATCCTCCCTCTGCGAGGCAAGATCCTCAATGTGGAGAAGGCAATGGACCACAAGGTCTACGAGTCGGAGGCCATCGTCAACATCTTCCGCGCGCTCGGAGTGACCATCGGCACCGAGGAGGACCCCAAGGAGCCAAACCTCACCAAACTGCGCTACAACAAGATCATCATCATGACCGATGCGGACGTCGACGGCGCCCACATCGCCACGCTGCTGATGACCTTCTTCTTCCGACGCATACGCCCGCTCATCGACAAGGGATACCTCTACATCGCCACTCCCCCGCTCTACAAATGCACCACGAAGGGGAAGAACAAGGTGGAGGAATACGCCTGGGACGACCAGCAGGTGCAGCGGTTCATCGACACGCAGTGCGACGGCGACCGCAACCGCCTCAACCTGCAGCGCTACAAGGGTCTCGGCGAGATGAACCCGACGCAGCTCTGGGAAACCACGATGGACCCCGATAACCGAATGCTCAAGCAGGTGACGCTTCTCAACGCCGCCGAGGCCGACCGCACCTTCTCCGTGCTGATGGGAGAGGAAGTGGGCCCGCGCCGCGACTTCATCGAGGCCCACGCAAGCTACGCCAACATCGACGCATAACCCACTGACCCCCTTTCGACAATCATGAAGAAGACCATACTTGTATCGGCAGCCATCCTGACAGCCTTGGGCGCGGCAGCCACTCCCCCCATGCACAAGGAGCCCCGCTCGTCAAATCCACTTAAGGACAAGGCCCACGAGGTATTTACAGAGAATGCCCCTGACGGGCTTAAGGACGTGGTGCCCCACTTCGCCATATTCGGCAAGGAGGATAAGTTCTATCTGGGAATAAGCGGCCAGGTCACGGCCACACTGGGCTGGGACTTCGGAGCTCCGGTATCGAACCCCAATGAGCTCATCACCTATGACATCGAGCCTGTGGCCGACGGCGACCATACGAGATTCCACCTTTCGGCCATGCAATCGGGACTGTTCTTCAACTTCGTGGGTCTGCCCGACTCAAAAGACCGCATAGGCGCCTTCATAGGAATGTACTTCCTCAACGACTACGCGCCGGTGCTGCAGTACGCCTATCTCAAATACCGCGGCATCAAGGCCGGTTACGACTACTCGACCTTCTCCGACAACGGCGCCATGCCCCCGACAATCGATTTCGAAGGTCCCAATTCAGGAACGGCGTTTCCGGTGGCAATGGCGTCGTACACCTATGACTTCGGCAAGAAGAAAGACTGGTCGGTGACTGCCGGACTGGAGCTTCCGCAGTATTCCATCACTCCCAGCCACATCACACGCGCCGTCAGTCAGGCCGTGCCCGACATACCGGTAGCCCTGAAATACTCCTGGAACCGGAAAAACGACTGGGTGCGCCTCTCGGGGGTGGTGCGCAACATGAACTACCGCAATATACCCGATGATAAGAACATCGACGTCGTGGGATGGGGCGTGGCCCTCAGCGGTACGGCGGAAATAGCGCCCGGCCTGCGTGGCTACTGGAACGGCGTCTACGGACGCGGCATCGCCTCCTACATACAGGACCTCACCGGCAACGGCATGGACCTTACCCCCTGCGGCAGCGGAGGCGCCCTCAAGGCATCGAATACATGGGGAGCCTTCGGAGGCCTCCAGTATGACTTCTCCCCCTCCGTGTATTGCTCGGCCACATATTCCCACGTGCGCAACTACGCCAAGGAATGGAACGGAATCAGCGACGGCACAGACTATGGCGCACAGTACCGCTACGCACAGTATGCCGTGGGCAACGTCTTCTGGCAGATTTCCCCGATCCTGAAGACCGGCATTGAATACATCTACGCACGCCGCGTGAACAACGACGGCTCGCAGGCCCACGTCTCGCGTCTGCAGACAATGCTCCAGCTGTCGTTCTAAGCGGACAGCACGCCGCCATAAGGCGGAATATACATACCTACGGATACCGTATAAAATCAACCGCAGCCCGACCATTGAGGTCCGGGCTGCGGTCGGTTTACGGGAAAGGCATCATACGCCGGCTCCGCGCTATCTTACCCGTCGGGTCAGCCTTGACAAGAGTGTCGATGTGGCGCAGCATCTCCTGACAGGGGTCTTCCTCCCACATCTCGGGGTAGTCGGCGCCGGTGAGGCGTATCCAGCGTCGGAGCACCTCATGGCTGACCATAGTCAGCAAAAGGATTTCAAGACGGGAGGAATCGGCTACACCCGAGAAGTCGAACTCCACGCTTCCCGAGGCGTAGCGCCAGCGTTCGAGTCCGCGGGGGAGCCAGGAGGCAACACGGATGGCGGCATCGCGTACGAGCATCTCCACAATAGGATCATCGAAATCGGTAAGAAGGATACGGTCATATCCCTCTGGAGTCTGCTCACGCTTACCTCCGAGATAGCTCGTGAGGTGAGAAAGCTCCATGCGTACACGCTGGGCGGAAATAGTGATGGTGGTGGTAGTGATGGCCATATGCTTTGTTGATGTCGGTTTAGGTCAGTACCGATAACGACAGGTCCTGACGATATTTTGCATTGCTGAATTTTGGCTATATCGAAATTAATATATAACTTAGCAGTGCAAAATTACCAAGTCTTCAACTTACCACTAAATAAATCCTGACATATGGCACCCGATTCCGATTCACCCGTAAAACAGCGACTGCTGGAGTTTCTCGCCTACAAGCGCATATCCCAGGTGGAGTTCACCCGTGCCATCGGCGTGGCCTCATCGTATGTGGCCGCGATGCGGCGCTCCATCTCCGATAAAAAGATAGCCCGGATACGCGAGACATATCCCGACCTCAACACCGACTGGCTTCTCTACGGCGAAGGCCCCATGCTGCGCGAGGGCGCCCGGCACCACGACTCCCGCGACTCGATGGTGCCGCTGCTTCCCGTGGCAGCCTATGCCGGCCATCTCGACCAGTGGGCCAACGGCTACCGGCTTGACGACTGCGAGATGATCCGTTCGCCCTATGACCAGTGCGACATGGCCATACGTGTCTCAGGCGACAGCATGGAGCCTGAACTCCACGACGGCGCCACACTCTACATCAAACGCATCAACGACAAGCTATTCATCCCATGGGGCTCCAAAATGGTGATCGACACCGAGAACGGAGTGCTCGTGAAGTGCGTCTATCCGGCCGAAAGCTCCCCGGACTGCATCGAGGCCCGCAGCGTCAATCCCGCCTATCCTCCAATCGAAATACCCAAATACGGCATCTACGGCCTCTACCGCATACTCGGCACTTCGCGCACCTTCTCAACCCTGTAATCCCCTCCCGAAAGCCATTCCCGGAATTTCACGGCCGGGGCACCGGAAAGAAAAAACGGCTCCACGCGGCACAGTGCCGTGCGGAGCCGTATGCGCCGGGGGCTGCCCCGGCAACGCAGTCATATCCTTTTCTCAGTAGCTTTCAGACTCATTCGGGAAATCGCCGCTCTTCACATCCTGGATATAGTTGCCGACAGCATCGGTCATGATACTCGCCACATCGGCATAGCGGCGCAGGAAGCGCGGAGAGAATCCCTGGTTGATGCCAAGCATGTCATGCATCACAAGCACCTGACCGTCGACTCCACCGCCGGCCCCGATACCGATCACCGGTATCGACACCTCCCGGGCCACACGGGCGGCCAGTTCGGCCGGCACCTTTTCAATGACCATCGCGAAGCAGCCGAGTTCTTCGAGCAGTTTGGCGTCGGCCATGAGCTTCAAGGCCTCGGCTTCCTCGCGGGCACGCACTGCATATGTGCCGAACTTATTGATGCTCTGCGGAGTCAGGCCGAGATGCCCCATCACCGGTATTCCAGCCGAAATGATGCGCTCGACCGACTCGCGTATCTCCGAGCCTCCCTCGATCTTCACAGCCTCGGCATGGCTTTCCTTCATGATGCGTATGGCCGATGCGAGGGCCTCCTTGGAATTGCCCTGATACGAGCCGAACGGGAGGTCGACCACAACCAGCGCACGGTCCACACCCTTCATCACGGACTTGGCGTGATAGATCATCTGGTCGAGTGTGATTGGGAGTGTGGTGGTGTTGCCGGCCATGACGTTGGAGGCCGAGTCGCCGACGAGGATACAGTCAATGCCGGCCGCGTCGATGATTTTGGCCGAAGAATAGTCGTAGGCCGTAAGCATGGAAATCTTCTCTCCGCGCTGCTTCATCTCTATGAGGCGGCGCGTAGTGACTTTTCTCTTGTTGTCGGAAGTGTTGGTAGACATAATGTAATATATATTCATATGGCTCCGCGGCATACTCACCGGTATGCCGCGAAGCCTTTAAAACTGTATCTGGGACTGTGTAGCGCGCAGATCTGTATTTACCGGTTTACCCAGATCACATACTCCCAGGGCCCGAGATGGCCGGGAAGTTCGGCCGGGGCGCCCGTAAAATAGTTGATCTTGGAGTCGGCCGAGGGCTGACGGTCGTTGAAGGTCAGCTGCTGGTCGGCTGAGGAAAGATTTACGAATACGGTCACTTCATCCCCCCGGGCATCGCTGCGGGTGAAGGTGAGTACATCGGGATTCATCGTGTCGTAGACCGTCATCGTGTCCATCTGCCCCGAGGCATTGAGGGCGGAATGATTGTGCTTCAGCGAGTTGAGCATCTCGTAGAAGGTCGTGATCTGGTTGGGTGTATAGTCGGGCTGCACTTCGTCAAGTTCGAAGAACTCGAAGGGGTGGTTGAAGCCCACCTCCTGGCCGGTGTACATCATCGGCATGCCGGGGAGCGTGTAGGTCAGCACCGCGAACGCACCGACACCTGCGCCGTAACGCTCGAACTCGGTGCCCTCCCATGAGTTGAGGTCATGGTTGGTGACCATATTCATGTGGATGGAGCCATCGGGAAACTCTTTCTGCTGGCGTTCGATGAGCTCGTATATGTCGATGGCGCGCGCCATCTTGCGGTTCTGCTGATGTGTGCGGGCGTATTCATTGACGCCCTGAGTGGCGGCGATGTCGTTGAAGAGATCCTTCATGGGCCAAGCGTAATCGGCGTTGAAGGAGTCGAGCATGGAGGGCACGGCCGACTCAGCGAGCATGAATACGGGTTTGATCTCGCGGAGCTGCGGGATGGCCTGATTCCAGAACTCGGCGGGCACTTCCGAGGCCACGTCGCAGCGGTAGCCGTCGATATCGGCTTCAGTGATCCAGAACTTGAGGGCATCGGTCATCGCGGCCACTGTACCGGGATTGGAGTAGTCGAGCTTGTAGGTGTCGGTCCAGTCAAAGGGTCCGTACATCTCCCCTTTCTCGTTGCGGGCGTAGTATTCGGGGTGCTCGGTGACCCATGCGTTGTCGCATCCCGTATGGTTGCAGACCTCGTCGAGTATCACCTTCATGCCGTGGGCATGGGCGGTGCGCACGAATTCCCGGAAATCCTCGATGGTTCCGAATTCGGGATTGACAGCCTTATAATCCTTCACGGCATAATAGCTGCCGAGCGTACCCTTGCGGTTGGTCTCGCTGATGGGATGTATAGGCATGAGCCAAACGATGTCGACTCCGAGGTCCTTAAGGGCCGGAAGACGTTTCTGCAGACCTTTGAGGTTGCGTTCGGCTGTACCCTGACGGAGATTGGCTTCATAGATCACGGCATTCTCCATCCAGTCGGGAGCACTCTTGGGCACCTTTGGGGCGGCTACGGCCGAGGAGGCGCCCATAAGGGCGGCCAGCGCTGCGGCCATCATTTTTGTTTTCATCTGATGCTGTATGTATTTGGGTTATTAAGTCACCGGTATCGGCGAGGCGGGACATAGCGGCCGCCCTTGATTTCTCATACCAAAGCACAAAAATACTAACTCCCACCGGTATTTCCAACGGTTTCCTTCCCGGTGACACCAAAAAATGTTAAGAATACAAGCCCGCAAGACCGTACTCCACACCCTCAGGCATAAGAGCGGCTATCTCCGCCCCTCTCCTTATTCATGTGGAATCAGGCAGAACATGTGGAATCAGATAGAAGCGATTACCTCGGGAGACTCACCTATAAGAGCGGCGATTGCGGGAGTATCCATTCCCTTGGAACGAAGAGCCGAGACGATACTGCACAGCTTTTTCCACGCACCCTGTTCCCGGCCCTGCTCAAGCCCTTGCGCCCGGCCCTGTTCAAGCCCCTGTCTGCGGCCCTGTTCAAGTCCCTGTTCAAGTCCCTGTTCAAGTCCCTGCTCAAGTCCCTGCTCAAGTCCCTGCTCAAGTCCCTGCCTGCGACCCTCTTCAAGGCCCAGTTCAAGACCTTCGGTACGGGCGTATTCCAGTTCATTATGATAGTCTCTGGCGGCTTTGATGTCGGCTTCATACACACGGCGCTGCGCCGGAGAAAGATTGGAGACCTTGCTTATCTCCGCCAACCGACGGAACACGTCTCTCTTGCTCTTGAACGCCACTTCCTGTTTCTGTCCCATATTCCTTATATTATACATCCATTCATCACAATAACTTATACACTCCTCTTCGGTCTGCTTACAGTACGGCAACTGCACATACACATAACGTAGGGTCGATTCTATCGGTTCTCCAGACTCTTCATCGGCAAGGCGGCACCGTGTGACGAGTTTAGGCGGAATGCCCTTGACCCTTGTCTGACAAATATAGACTCCCACCACTGGAGTAAAGTCGTAGTCCCAGGTGGCGGACTCCTTTCCTTTGCCGCTGAATCCCTGCTCGGCTATGGCGCGGGAATAATAATACTCCGCACGCTTGATAAAGTATCTCTGCGGTGCCTTCTGCATCTCTACTATAAAGCGGTGTCCGCTTCCGGTACGGCAAAGAATATCGTAACGTATTCCGCGTGCTCCGCTATACTCACCTTCCTTCTCGGAGTTCATGTATGTCACCGACTGGATGTCAGCCAGCTCGGAATCTCCCTCGAAGATGGAGTTAAGGAGCTCCTTCAGCATATCTTCCGATACATCCTCCCGGCCGAACAGCAGTTTGAAGCCGGCGTCATATGTCGGGTCAAGCAATCCCTCCGTCATTTCCACCGATGCCTCGGCCGGATTTTCCTGTGATTCCCTTATATCCATGATTATTCCTTTTCTACACTGTCACCGCATGGGTCTTCAACGCGAAAGCCCTTCCGACGACTTTACTGCAAAAATAATCCATTGCGGCCTTATCTACAAATATTTCAGCATAAAACAGTCTGAATCGGAGCCTTGGCATAAAGACCGGCCTGTGCCGCAATAAATGTTTTGAACTGCACTCCAAAAGTTTTATGGTCAACTTTCGGAGTGCAGTTCAGTTTTTTTGTCAAGTTGCATCAACGGACGATGATCTTGCTGCCGGCGCATACGTAAATGCCGGCGGGCAGGGATACGGTGACGGGAGACGCCGTGGGCTGAGATGTGCGGTAGACACAGCGCCCGGTGAGGTCGTAGACTGCGACAGAAGTGTCGGCTACGACTTCGATACCTCCGTCGACCGGTCGGATACCTATACGGCGGGCCGACTGTTCCACCGGTTCCACTCCGGTGCGGAGTTCCTCGGGAAGCTCGAATGAGGCGGTGTAGACACCCCATCCGGTCGGGGCTTCGCTGAGGTCGGCGTCAAGAGGCTGGAAAGCCTTATTGCCACGGGTGGTGCTATAGCACAGGCCCTTGACGGCATCGTAGGCTATGGCCTGACAGGTGGGGACACCGCCGGCGGTGACGAGGTTCCAGCTCCCTTCGGCGGAGCCTTCGAGTGTCTCGGCGTCATACGCACGGATGAATGTGCCGACCGCGGCATTCATTCCGTAGCCGTAGACCCATATCTTGGCCGCATTGTCGGGATTTGCAATCACACCCATATAGGAAGTGAGGGAGGTGTTGGCGGCAGCCGGCTCGAAAGTTGACTCACGGCTTGAGACACCTTTCACCCAGCTGCCGTCGGCAGCGTCGAGATGGATAAGCAGGCCCTCGCGCAGGGTACCCTGCTGACTTTCGACGGAACCTTCGGAGTCCCCTACCTTACCGTTGAAGGCGCCGTAGACCCACACGTCATCGTTTGTGACGGTCAGGCCGAGGTTCTGTACAGCGTATTTGCCGCCCACAGCCTCGCCGGGGAGGCATTTCACCCATCCGGGAGTGAGGTCGGAGTCAAAGCTTACCACAACCGGGCTGTTGAGTTCGGAAGGAGTGAACTCGATGCCGCCGCAGGTGAGTGTCCCGGAGCCTGCGGCAGTGCCTACGGCGTAAAGGAGGTCGCCGTAGGAAACCACTTGATGGCAGTAAGTGGCCGTGGCCTCCCCGCCGAACGCCAGTGAACCGAGGCAGTTGCCTTCAGAGTCAAGCTTCACCACTACGAACGAACCGGCGGCTTTCTGGCTGTCGCCGTCCCATGAAGAGACATTCGAAGGCTTCACAGTGACATCGCCGAAGGTCATGGGCTCGCGCAGATTGAGCGGCACGTAGACATTCCCGCCGGCGTCGACGCATCCGGCATAGAGATTGAATCCCTCGGACACGAACTCCTTACAGCCGTCATTTACCGCAGCTGTCGAAATCTCAGGGCATACGAGCCATTCGATCTCGCCTTCGGACGAGACCTTCAGCACCACGAGGCGATAGTAACGCTCCTCGGCGCTCCATTCAAGGGTACGGCTGCCGGAGGGGGTGACGAAGTTGATCGGTGTGGCGGCATAACCATCGGTGTGGCGCACCTTCGCCATCACGACACATCCGCCGTCGGAAGTGGCGCTGACTGAACCGCTGTTGCTTGCGAAGTCGCCGCTGTCGGTATGGATGTTCCAGACGGCCGAGCCGTCGGAGGCGAAGCGTATGAGGCAGAAGTTATTGTTATAGCTTGTACCGGAATATGGGGAGCCCTCGAAGAGAGCGGTATTGTCGAGCATCACGGAAAGATGGCCGTCGGTGCTTCCGGCGGTGTAGAGGCCGTAGATGCCGCCGTCATCGGATACGGCCAGCGACGTAGCCTGGTCGCCGGCGGTGGTGGTGCCGTCGAGGAGCGCGCCCCATTTGAACTGAGGGGCAGAGGCGGCCGCCATCGAAAGCGCGGCGGCGCACATGAGTGAAGTAGCGAAGAGTTTCTTCATATTTCTATACAGTTTATATGGTTAAGCATGGTATGACCGGCCATGGCGGTACGGCGGGATATTTTTCCGAGTGCAAAATTAGATGTCGGGCGAGTTTCACGAAATACCTTAAATAAAGTATTATTCATCTATGGAGTATGGAGACACCTCTTCCGAACGAGGAAATTTACCAGATTCAGGGTATGGCGGAAATTAATGCCGTGCATTAATTTTGCATTCCCAAAAACCGATGAGGCCATAATGAACATATACCTACGTGAACTGACCGCAATCATAATACTTATCCTCGCCCTTACCGCATGCCCGGGTGCATCGGCCGAAAAGCCCGATACAATCAATGTCGCCCGACAAGCCACGGACTACGGTCGAGTCCTGCCACAGGATTCACTCAACGTCTACACCGGTTCCGGAACACTTGAGACAGACGCCGAACCGGAAGGGACGACTCTGAAGGATGTGGTGATCACCGCCACCGAAGGAGGGAGCCTCTCATCGTCGTCGCTCATAAGGAGGGACGCTATGGACCATCTGCAGCCCACAAGCTTCAGTGACCTTCTGGAACTCCTCCCCGGCCAGATAAGCAAGGACCCGCAGATGAACCAGGCCAATACCATCACTCTGCGCGAGACCGGAGCCATCTCCGCCACAGGCGACCCCACCTCCATGGCCGACGATTACGCCATCACCTCCCTCGGGACAGCCTTCATCGTCGACGGTGCCAACATGAACACGGACGCCAGCTTGAACTCAGTGCCGGGTGCATCCTCGGGATCCGCCGAAGCCCGACGCTCCACCCTAAACCGTGGAGTGGACATGCGCAACATCTCGACCGACAATATAGAGAGTGTGGAAATCATCAGGGGCATACCTTCGTCGGAGTACGGCAACCTCACATCGGGAGTGGTCAACATCAAGCGCACCAAGAAGAAGACCCCCTTTACGGCACGCCTCAAGGTGGACGAATTCAGCAAGCTCGTCAGTGTAGGGAAGGGATTCGGGTTGGGCGACTCAGGGAATACGCTGAATTTCGACGCCGGCTACCTTGATTCCAAAAGCGACCCGCGTGACAGCCGCGAGACCTACCGCCGCATCAACGCCTCCGTGCGCGCGAACCTCGGATTCGACAACGGAGTCCATCGTCTGGACTGGACGACCGGCGCCGACTATACCGGATCATTCGATGACTCCAAGGACGACTACGACCTCTCGCTCCGCAAAACGGACGAGTACAGCAGCTCCTACACACGTGTGGCGCTGACATCCAATCTGGTGTATGTGCCCTACAACGTGAATTGGCTCGAAGCCGTCGACCTGAACCTTTCGGCCTCCTACGTCAGGGAGATGCTCAGGCGGCGCGTGCAGGTGGCACCGCTCCGCGCCTCGGTGGCTCCCACCACATTCGCCCCGGGAGTCAGCGAAGGGAAGTATCTGCTGGACGAATACATAGCCGACTACAGCTGCGACGGACGTCCCTTCACATCCGGCATCAAGCTCAAGGAGTCGGGAAGTTTCATGACCGGAGCCGTACTGCACCGCCATAAGGCGGGAGCCGAATGGGAGCTATCAAAGAATTTCGGCGAAGGGCAGGTCTATGACCTCGACCGCCCGCTGTCGGCGTCGTGGACCACACGGCCGCGGAAGTTCTCGGATGTGCCGGCGCTTCAGCTCCTCTCGTTCTTCGTGGAGGACCATCTCACGCTCTCCCTGTCGGACTTCGTATCGGAGCTTCAGGTAGGCGTGCGATCGTCGTCGCTGCTCGGGCTGGACAGGAAATACCTTCTCTCGGGGAAGGTGTATCTCGACCCGCGACTCAACTTCTCGGAGACCTTCCCGGCCCTAATGGCCGGAGGGCGACCTCTGACGCTCAGCTTAGGCTTAGGCTATGGACTCACCACCAGGATGCCCACAGCCGACTATCTCTTCCCTCAGGCACACTACAACGATTTCGTGCAGCTCAACTACTACGACCCCACCGCACCGACAAAGTACAGCCTCATCAGCCTGATGACCTACATCGACGACCCTACCAACTACAGGCTCAAGGCCGCGAGGAACCATAAGTTCGAGGTGCGCCTCGGAGCCCGCTACGGCGGCTTCAACGCATCGGTGACGTGGTTCAGCGAGTCGCTTAAATCGGGATTCCGCTATACGTCGGTCTACCGTCCCTACTCCTACCTGGCCTATGACCCTGCGTCAATCGTGCCGGGCACACTTACCGCACCCCCCGCACTCGACGCCCTCCCCTACACTCCGGTGACCCTGCTCGACGGCTTCCGCACTCCCGACAACGGCACGCGCATCGACAAGCAGGGGGTGGAGTTTCAGCTGACCACACCGCGCTTTCAGCCCCTGCGCACTTCGCTCACCGTCAGCGGCGCATGGTTCCATACCCGCTACTCCAACTCTCAGAAGCTTTATCTGACGGTGACCGACAAAGTGGGCGACCAGGCGGTGTCTGACCTCTACATCGGCCTGTATGACACAAATGACGGGCGCATCAACGACCAGTTCAACACCAATTTCATGTTTGACACCCAGATACCCCGCTGGGGACTGATATTCTCCACCACGGTGCAGTGCATGTGGTGGGTGAAGACACGCAGGATGCCGGAGACCGGCACTCCCGAGGCCTATCTATCCGCCGCCGACGGCGAACTCCACCCGTATCTGCCGGAGGATGCCGACGACCTGCTGAAGAAATTCCTTATCCGCCCCGTCAATCCGGAGCTGTACAGGCAGCAGACGGTGCCTCCGGCGGTCTACCTCAATTTCAAGGCCACGAAGAAAATCGGCACCTGGCTGCGTATCTCGGCATTCGTAAACCGCATAATCGACTACCTGCCCGACTACCGCAGCAACGGAGTGCTTATACGCCGGTCGGCCTCGGCCTACTTCGGCCTCGAAGCCAACCTGATTTTCTGATCCTCCCCCATTAATCCGGAATCCTAAACGACACATACTTCCCGCACAATGAAACCTACATATCCCGATAAACTGATGAAAAGCCTCTCCCGCACCCTACTGCCCCTGCTCGCAAGCATCGTGGCGGCACTCGGCATGCCGGTGCTGCTGACCTCCTGTGAGGATTCGGTCGAGTCCGGAGAGCTCACCCTCACCCCGCTGACCCTGGGGCTCGTATGGCCCGACGACATGGACACCGCAGACAGCGTCATAGAGAGCGTGGAGCTCACCTGCCGCAACATATCGTCGGGGGAACTCTCCTCGTTCGCCACCCTGGATGAAGTGAAAGTTCTCCCGGGACTCTACGACATCGACCTTTCCGTCACCCTCTCCGATGCCGGCGGCACAGAGGTGAAGCTCAGCGGAGCTCAGAGGAGCGTAACGGTGGGGCGCACGCCGGAAGCGCTCTCAATCCCGCTCTTCAGGGCGCTCCTGACCGACGACCTCATCATCGCCGAGATATTCTTCACCGGCACGCTGCACTCCTCGGGCAACCCTTACACCGGCGACGACTACATAAAGCTCTACAACAATACGGACCACGTGGTGTATGCCGACGGCCTCACCCTCTTCGAGACCAAATTCACCACGACCGAAAAGCGCGACTACACACCCGACATCATGGCTGAGGCAGTCACCGTACAGGCCCTCTACACCATTCCGGGCTCCGGCAAGGAGCATCCCGTGCAGCCGGGAGAATACCTGCTGCTTGCCGACACGGGAATCGACCACAAGGTGTCGAATCCCAACTCACTGAATCTTTCCCATGCCGATTTCGAATGGTACGACGTGTCGTCAACACCATCGAGCCTCGACATCGATTCCGCCGTGCCCAATCTTGACAAGTGGTACTGTTACACGCTTTCCTACTGGGTGCTCCACAACCGTGGATTCAAAGGGTACGGAATAGCGCGCATCCCGATAGGCAGGGAGGAATACCTGGCCGACTACCTCTACACCTACGACTACCTGATGGAGACAGCCGCCGGTACCTTCCCGATGTCGGCCTCGGCCTATAGGATGCCCAACGACTGGATCGTAGACATGGTGAACTGCTCGATCGAATCAGGTTTCGCCTGGACCCTCTGCGCTCCCGAGCTTGACTCTGGATGGACCCACTGCGGCAGCATCGACCACGACAAGACCCGCTATTTCAAGAGCGTGCGCCGCAAGCTCTCCCACTTCAGCGCCGACGGCCATCCGGTGTTCAAGGACACCAACAATTCAAGCGCCGACTTCAATGCCGACGCAGTGCCGTCGGAAATCGAGCTCCAGCAGAGCGCGATCGACCGGACAGGCACTCCATGCCACCGGAAGACATATGACGGAATCATACCCGTGACAGAGCAATGACAAGAAAAAACACCACATACCTTGCCGCACTGACACTGGCCGCATCGCTCACGGCAGGTTTTCCGGCCGTGGCGTCGGAGCGCGACGACAGTACCGGATCTGACGCGGCGTTCGGCGTCATGGCCCACTCGATGCTGTGGCAGAGCCGGCGTGCGGCATTCTTCGCCGGGCCGGCCTCGGCCTGTTTCCGCTACCGCACTGACCTGACCGAGCTCCGGGCGGACGGCACGCTGCAGGAGGGTGACGGCGACTATGCCGTCCAACTCGGCACCGATCCGCGCCGCATCGGTTTCGAAGCCTCAACCTACACGCTGCATTCCTCCCATACGCTGACCGGCCGGGCCCTCTACAGCATCGGCCGCACCGACGGAGTGACGCTTAACGAGAACGCCGACCCGCTGACGGTCTATCCCTATCTGACGGCCGACTCCACCGGAGGGGGGATGACGGCGGAACGCTATCTGTTCGAAGGAGGATACGCCGACCATAGAGGAAGGATATTCTGGGGCGTCGAAGGCGGATACGAGGCCGGACTTTCCTACAGGATGACGGATCCCCGTCCGAGGAACATCACCGGACGCCTGACGGCAAACGCCGGCATCGGACTCACTGCGGGGCACTACGGAGTGGCCCTGTCGGCGATGTACAGGAGATATACCCAGACGTCGGAGCTTATGTTCAAGGATGACACCGGAGGGGAGAAAACCTATCAGATGACGGGACTCGGCACAGCCTATAACCGCTTTACCGGCATGGGACTGAAATCCAATTTCCGGGGAAACACCTTCGCAGTCACGGCCGAGCTCATACCGTTGGGCGAGACCGGATTCTCGGTGGAGGCCGTCATGACGAGATTCAACCTCACCAAACTGCTTGCCGACCTCAACTCGCTCCCCTTGGCACGAGTGTGGGAGAACCGCCTGGACGCAAAGGCAGGATATATATCCGGCACCGGGCCGTTGCGATGGATTGCCGAGGCGGGCATTACGGCGGTACGCCGCCACGGTATCGAGAACATCTTCGGCGATGCCACCCTCTCAAGCTATCCTCTGATAGATGCCCTGGAGATGTATGCCGACAACCGCCTTGCCGTCAGGGCCGGGGGCACAGTGGAGTGGGCCGTGCGCCGGGGCCAGAGCGTAGGGGCGCAAGTGGGCTGCATCCATGCCCGGCGCACCGAAGTGTACGCCTATCCCAGAATCGAGGAAAAGACTTCGGAGACATCTCTGCACGTGACGCTGCGGTATGACGGCGCTTTCGCTCATGGCTGGACGGTCAGCGTCATGCCGTGGGGAATAGCCGACAGGCATCTCTCGGGTGGACTCCGACTGGCTGTGGGGAAAAGGGCCGGAAGCCGGTTTACGGTCGGCCTCACCGGCGGCGTCGGCGTCGACCGTCCCCGTCTGGCCGACTTCGACAGTGGCGCTCCGGTGTCGGGCAAGGCGTTATGCGCCGAAGCGGGAGTCTTCGCGGCTTTCTGACACCGGGGAGCCCGGACATGAAAAGCCTGAAATCAATAACCAATATCCAACACATAAATGAACCGTAAGTTATTTATAAGCCTTATCCTCGGAGCCGGCGCCGCACAGGCATTCGGACTAAATCCCATTCCGACAGACACCGCAATCCGCCACGGACGCCTCCCCGACGGCCTTACCTACTACATCAAGCCCAACAGCTCGGAGAAGGGGCATGCCGACTTCTTTCTCGTCGACCGCGCCGGCTCGGCACTGGAGACCGACAGCCAGAAAGGGCTGGCCCATTTCCTGGAGCACATGGCCTTCAACGGCACGCGCCATTATCCCGGCCACGCGCTCATCGAGTATCTTGAGGGGCTCGGAGTGAAGTTCGGCGCCGACCTCAACGCCTATACCTCCACGGAAGAGACAATGTACACCATTTCCCGGGTGCCCGTAAGCCGCCAGACCACCGTCGATTCCTGCCTGCTCATCCTCCGCGACTGGAGCGGCGACATAACCCTCAGTCCAGAGGAAATCGATGCCGAGAGAGGGGTCGTGCTGGGCGAGATGCGCCAGAAGCGCGGAGCCGCTTCATACCGTATGCTTGAAAAGGCATTTCCCGATATCTGGAGGCAGTCGGGCGCCACACGCTGGCTTCCCATCGGCACACAGGAGGTGATCGAAGGATTCCCCTACAGCGATCTTGAGGATTTCTACCGCACCTGGTACCAGCCCGCCAATCAGGCAGTGGTCGTGGTGGGCGACATCGACCCCGCCCGGGTGGAAAAGGTGATTCGTTCGCTCTGGGAAGAGCAGACCGGCGCTTTCCCACAGCGTCGCACTTCCGCCTTCGGCGCGCTGCAGCGTCCGGAAGCACCGGTGGTCACGGTGCAGACCGATCCCGAGCAGGGAGCCGGAATGCTTCAGGTACAGCTCCGCCTGCCGGTGCTCCCCGAGGCCGACAGGCAGACAGTCAACGCGCTGAAGGCCTATCTTAAGAGCGAACTTATCTCGCGGATGCTGGTAGCGCGGTTCGATGAGGCGGAAAGCGTGCCCGACTCACCCCTGAGCCACACCGGCATCGGAGTGAAGGGATTCCTGATGTCGAGAAACGAAGACGCGCTGCTGATCCGCACCGACTGCAAGCCGGAGAATCTCACGGCCGCCACCGAGGTGATTTCCAAAGAGCTCAAGCGGGCGCTGCGCGACGGCTTCAGCGATGACGAACTGGATAATGCGCGTCAGGAACTCAAGACCGAGCTCGACAAGAAATTCGTAGGACGCCATGCCCGGAGCAATACCGACATAGCCAAGGAAATCGCCGGCCAATGGCTCGCCGGAGGTCCGGTTCCTTCGGAAGAAGTGAGATTCCAGCTGCTCGACGTGCTGCTCAAGAACATCAGTCGTCAGGACATAGCCGAATATATGGCCGAGCTTCTCCCCGCCTCAGGACAAGGGAGCGTGATCATAGCCTATGCTCCCGAGACGGAGGGCGAGGCGGTGGCTGACGCCCCTGCGCTGACCCGGGCTTTCCTGACGGCCGATCCGGCCGGAATGGAGGCATTCGTGCTCCCGGAGCTTCCGGAGCTTGAGGTGGCGGCACTCCCGGCCCCGGGCACTATAGTGGCGGAGACTGTCGATCCGGTGCTGGGCAACACGGTCTGGACCCTCTCCAACGGGGTGAAGGTCAACTGGAAGAAGATGGCCACCGACGACGATCTGATCCGCGTCAAGGGCTATTCGCCCGGCGGATTCGCGGCCCGTTTCAACCCCGAGGGAGGTGTGCTTTACGAAATCGCCAACGACGCGCTGGCGCTCTCGCGCACCGGAGCGCTGTCGGCTTCCGACCTGAAGAGGGTGCTGGCTAAGAAGGGCGTGAAGGGATCGCTCGCCGTGGAGAAGACGGAGGAGACGGTCGAGGCTGTGGCCCCGGCTTCTGAGCTGGAGACAGCGATGAAACTCATATATCTGAAATCCACCTCCCTCAATCCCGACACAGTGGCATTCCGGATGCTTAAGGAGCGGAAGGAAATCAATCTGCACAACCAGAAGGAGAACGCAACGTTCGCAATGGGCGATTCAATCCACAATTACGTCTACCGCAAGCATCCCTTCGGCTATAAGCTGCGCGCAGGCGACATGGCCAAGGTGAGCATCGACGATGTGACGGGGCTTTACAGCGACCGGTTCGGCGACATGGGCGACTTCACTTTCTATGTCACGGGCGATATCGACGAGGCCGGTCTGCGCGATCTCGCCTGCCGCTATCTGGCCACCCTTCCCTCGGCCGGACGCATGGAGACGGAACGCAATACCGGCTACGGCTTCATCCAGGGTACCGCCTCACATACGTTTGCCTACCCGATGAAGAATCCGCAGGCCATCACCTACTATTTCGTAAATTCTCCCGCGCCCTACAATCTGCGCAATGTGATTTTCGGCAATGCCCTCGGTCAGGTGCTCAAAAGCAAGCTGCATGAGGATCTGCGTGAGGAAAAGGGATGGACCTACAACATCAAGACCCATATCGGGCTCTCCGGAGGAGTCGACGGAGAGGCTGACGCGAATCTGATAATGCCAGTCTACATCAAGGTCGATCCGGCCCATGCGGCGGAGACTCAGGAGATTGTGGCGCAGACAGTGGAGCGTCTGGCCGAACCGGGTTTCATCACCGATGAGGAGGTGGCTAAAGTGCGCCTCTACCTCGACAAACAGCATTCACGCGCCATCGAGGACCCCGTATACTGGATTTCGCTGCTCCATATGCGCGACCGTTACGGCAAGGATATGGAGAGCGGCTACAGTTCCGTGCTCGAATCCATGACTCCGGCTTCGCTGGCAGAGTTCGCAGCCTCCTTCCTGCATGACGCCAACCGTCTGCAGCTGAAGATGATGCCGCAGGATTGACCCATATTTCAGTCACATATCCTTATTGCGTCACAATACCTGTACTGCGGCGCCCATACCCGGACGCAGATGACGCACATCTAAATACAGGACTCCCCGCCTCAGGCCTCTCAGGCTTCCGGCGGGGAGTCTTTTTGTATTTATTTTATACGGAGGGGAGGAATCACCTTTGCCGGGGGCATGATTGTAGTTATCCGGCGCCCGTACTTGATATATCGGAGAAATGTCACAGGCTGCGGATAAAGGCCGCGATATCGGTGAGTACTTCCGGAGCGATTGTCTCTTCTATTTCCACATATTCGGAGAGGCGTCCGGTGGAGGCGTGCTGCATCAGGTGGTTGAGGCCGGGATAGGTTTTCACGGTAGCCTGCGGAGCGGCGGCCTGAGCGGGGCCGAGATTAAGGGAAGGGGGTACCTGCGTGTCCTTCTCTCCGTAGATTATGAATGCAGGGATATGGATGTCTTTCATCGCCGAGGCCGGGTCCTGACGCAGGAAGTAGGCCATCCACGGCCCTGTACTTTTCTGCTCCATGAGATTGGCCACGATGGTGCGTGCCATCTGTTCGGCTGTAGCTTCGTCTTTGCCGGAATCGATGAGGGCCAGAGTGTTCTGATATGTAAGGATAGTCTCGCCGGGCACTGACGGACCGGCTACCGAGATGATGAAATCGAGAGTCTCCGGTCTGGCGCCGAGCATATAGCCTATGATTCCACCCTCGCTATGGCCGATGAGGCCCACTTTTGAGAAGCGGCCCGAAGAGCGCAGCCAGCGCACGGCAGCCTCGGCGTCGGCGGCGAAGTCGGCGGTAGTGGCGTTCCGGGCGTCACCTTTCGATTCGCCGCATCCACGGTCATCGTAGCGGAGAGTGGCTATACCGTTGCGTGCCAGAAAGTCGGCCAGTACGGCAAAGGGACGGTGCTCGAAGAGCTCTTCATCGCGGTTCTGGAGTCCGCTTCCCGACACGAGCAGGGCTACCGGAGTGTCGGCCGACGCACCGGCCGGCATCGTGAGCGTGCCGGCAAGCACGGCATCGGCAGCGATGACTGTGACATCTTCGGAAGTGTATGGGAACGGAGGCTGCGGAGTCTGAGGCCTGGCGGCTTTCTTCACTCCGGGAGACAGTGTGAGCGGGAAACGGTACATACCCTGACGGAACGTTCCGACGAGCGAATCGCCTCGCAGGGCGCCCGCATAGTTCATACCGAGCCTTTTGACCCCCACATTCAGCGAATCGGCGGAAAGGTGAGCCACCTCGCACGGTATTCCATAGGCGTTCTGGTCAGGCGAATCCATCGTGACGCTTTCCCCATCTACATTAAACACTATCCTCAACGCATTCTGAGGAGTGACATTCAGTTTTCCCGACCAAGCTCCCGTCAGGCCCTCGGCGAAGGCTCCTGACGGCATCAACGCTGCCGCGCAGCATAAGATTCCAAATATACGGCTCATCTTGTATCCAATTAATTTTCAAGTATGGATTTACCATATGGCATTCCCTGCAAAATTAAACTTTTTCAATGGAATATATTATTCAGATCTGCTTTTTTTTCATCCGAAGCCATTCATCAGAGCTTTTTTTCATCCGAAGCCATTCGTCAGTCCTGTTTTCAATCTAATCCCTTCGTGAGAGCGGATTCTTCTTGAAATCTACGGGCGAGGGAGGCATACTTTTACGAAACAGTACCGTCGCTGAGGGGAGGAAAGGGGGGCGTTTTCCCCTCCTCGGGGAGGAATATGATGGTGGCTTCACATTTTTTTGCTAACTTTGCATATTGAACCTGTGGGTTCTATCAGTTAATATATTAAGGTGGCATATATCGGCAGGTCACGTCCTCACTTCGTGCGGACAACGATCAAGAACCCGAACTGACCCGGAAACGATGCTGAGCCGCAGCTGAGGCGAAAAGGGGCACTCCTCCGGAGCTTTCCGTTCTGAGAACGGCACTGACCCGGAAAGGGGCGCTGAGCCGGGGCTGACGGAAACGGACGGCACTTCGGCGGAAGCGAATGGGGGCATCGGCCGATATATATACCTTCCGGCATCATCGAACCGGCATCATCGAAATTCATATATCCCAAATGGAATACAATCATAAAGACATCGAAACCCGCTGGCAGAACTACTGGCGCGAGAATGAAACCTACAAGTGTGAGATACGTCCCGACAAGAAGAAATTCTATGTGCTCGACATGTTTCCCTATCCCTCCGGCGCCGGCCTCCATGTGGGCCACCCTCTCGGATACATAGCTTCCGACATATATTCCCGCTTCAAGCGTCAGCAGGGTTTCAACGTGCTCCATCCCATGGGATACGATGCCTACGGCCTTCCCGCCGAACAGTACGCCATCCAGACCGGCCAGCATCCCGAGAAGACCACTACCGACAATATCGCTCGCTACCGCAGCCAGTTGGATAAGATCGGTTTTTCGTTCGACTGGTCGCGCGAGATTCGCACCTGCGATCCGGAGTACTACAAGTGGACACAATGGGCATTCATGCAGATGTTTGACCACTACTACGACCTCGACGCCGACAAGGCGCTCCCCGTCGCCGACCTCGTGGCCCGCTTCGAGGCAAACGGTACCGAGGGGGTACACGCAGCCTGCGGAAAGGAGCTCTCCTTCACCGCCGACGAGTGGAAGGGCTTCGATGAAAAGCGCCGCTCCGAAGTGCTGATGAACTACCGCATAGCCTATCAGGGGGAGACGATGGTGAACTGGTGCCCGGCACTTGGCACGGTGCTTGCCAACGATGAGGTGTCGGAGGGAGTCAGCGTGCGCGGCGGCCATCCCGTGGAGCAGAAGCTGATGAATCAATGGTGTCTCCGCGTGTCGGCCTATGCTCCGCGCCTGCTCAATGACCTGGAGACCCTCGAATGGAGTGACTCCCTCAAGGAGACTCAGCGCAACTGGATAGGCCGATCGGAAGGCGCCGAGATGAAGTTCGGCGTCAAGGATTCCGATGTGCAGCTCGAGATTTTCACCACACGCCCCGACACCATCTTCGGCGTGACCTTCATGGTGCTCGCCCCAGAGTCGGCCTACGTGCGCCAGCTCGTCACTCCCGACCGGAAAGAGGCGGTGGACGCCTACCTTGAGGAAGTGAAGCACAAGACCGAACGCGAACGCCAGATCGACAAGCGTGTGTCGGGCGTATTCACCGGGTCGTATGCCGTGAATCCCCTTACAGGCAAGGAGATACCCATCTATGTCAGCGATTATGTGCTCGCAGGCTACGGCACAGGAGCCATCATGGCCGTGCCCGCCCATGACTCCCGCGACTATGCATTCGCCCGCCATTTCGACCTTCCCGTCATCCCCCTCATCGAGGGTGCCGACGTATCCGAAGAGAGCTTCGATGCCAAGGAGGGAGTGATGATGAATTCCGAGGGTCCGGAACTCAACCTCAACGGCCTGCAGGTGAAGGAGGCAATGGCCGCCGCCAAGAAGTTCATCGAGGAGAAAGGGCTCGGGAAGGTGAAGGTCAACTATCGTCTCCGCGACGCCATCTTCTCGCGCCAGCGCTACTGGGGCGAGCCTTTCCCCGTCTATTACAAGGACGGCATACCCACCCTTATGGACCCCGCGCAGCTTCCGCTGCTGCTTCCGGAGGTGGACAGCTATCTCCCGACAGCCGACGGTCAGCCCCCCCTGGGACGCGCGAAAGGATGGACCACCACCGAAGGTTTCCCCATCGAACTCTGCACGATGCCGGGATTCGCCGGCTCATCGGCCTATTACCTCCGCTACATGGATCCGCGCAACGACAAGGAGCTCGTGAGCCGCGAGGCCGATGAATACTGGCAGGACGTGGACCTCTACGTCGGCGGCGCCGAGCATGCCACCGGCCACCTCATCTATTCACGCTTCTGGAATAAGTTCCTCTACGACCTCGGCCTCGTGGTCAAGGCGGAGCCTTTCCGCAAGCTCGTCAACCAGGGCATGATCCAGGGACGGAGCAGCTTCGTCTACCGTATCAAGGACACCAATACCTTCGTAAGCCACGGACTCAAGGACCAGTATGACGTGGCTCCGATCCGAGTGGACATCAGCATGGTGAGCAACGATGTGCTCGACACCGACCGCTTCCGCGCATGGCGTCCCGATTTCGCCGATGCCGAGTTCATCCTTGAGGACGACGGCAAGTACCATTGCGGTTACGCCGTGGAGAAGATGTCGAAGTCGATGTTCAATGTCGTCAATCCCGACGATATCGTGGAGCGCTACGGCGCCGATACGCTGAGGCTTTACGAGATGTTCCTTGGTCCGCTTGAGCAGTCGAAGCCCTGGGACACCAACGGCATCGACGGCGTCAACCGCTTCCTCCGCAAGCTTGTAGGCCTCTTCTCGAAGGCCGATACGGCCAACCGCGCCGAAATGAGCAAGGAGGAGAAGAAAATCGTGCACAAGCTGATCAAGAAGGTGACGCAGGACATCGAGAACTTCTCTTTCAACACCTCCATTCCGGCCTTCATGATCGCCGTCAACGATCTTTCGGCCCTCAAGTCGACCAATGCCGACGCCATGGAGACAATCACAACGCTGATAGCCCCCTTCGCTCCGCACCTCGCCGAGGAATTCTGGCACCGTCTGGGACATGACACCAGTGTGGTCGACGCGCCCTGGCCCGTATGGGACGAGGAAGCCATCAAGGACGCTACGGTGAAGTATCCCGTCAGCTTCAACGGCAAGGCCCGCTTTGTGATCGAGGTCGATGCTTCGACTCCCAAGGAGGAAGTAGAGCGGCTCGCTCTCGACAATCCGGCCGCAGCCAAGTGGCTGGAGGGGAAGGCTGTCAGGAAGGTTATTGTGGTGCCGGGGAAGATTGTCAATATCGTGGTCGGCTGAAGCCGACCCCCGGTAAAGGACTTGAGGGCTCCGTGGACTGGGCTTGAGGACTCCGTGGACTGAGCTTGAGGGACCGGCGGCTTTCCTTATTGCGAAAGGATTCGCTGAGGGCGGGGACTCCGGTTTTCTGACTGTTATTGTTAAAACGATTATTCTGAATATGGCAAAGGAAATAGTGTTTGCAAGCAATAATCCTCACAAGCTGGCGGAAATCCGCCGGCTTGCAGGGGATGGATTCCGTATCCTCTCGCTGGCCGAGATAGGATGCCATGACGATATACCCGAAACTGCCGATACGCTTGAGGGAAATTCCCTCATCAAGGCACGCTGGATCAAGGACCGTTACGGTATGGACTGTTTCGCCGATGATACCGGTCTGCAGGTCGAGGCCCTGGGAGGAGCCCCGGGGGTGATGTCGGCACGGTATGCCGGGCCGGAGTGCTCGCCCGAAGACAATATGACCAAGCTTCTGGCCGAGATGGAGGGAGTGACGGACCGCCGCGCCGCGTTCCGTACCGTCATAACCCTCATTCTCGGTGACGAGGTCAAGCAGTTTTCCGGCGAGGTATTCGGCACCATCGCCACCCGGCGCGACGGCACAGCCGGCTTCGGCTACGACCCGGTGTTCATCGCCGATGAGACCGGCCGCAGTTTCGCCTCCATGAGCGCCGACGAGAAAAACGCCATTTCACACCGCGGACGCGCCACACGCAAACTGCTGGAGTATCTGGCTTCGGTATAGTCTCAGCGTAGGCGGACGCGCCACACGCAAGCTGCCGGAATATCCGGCCTCTGTATAGTCTCAGCGTAGGCGGACGCGCCACACGCAAGCTGCCGGGATATCCGGACTCGATATAGTCTCAGCGTAGGCAGACGCGCCACACGCAAGCTGGCGGGATATCCGGACTCGATATAGTCTCAGCGTAGGCGGACGCGTACCGGCGCATTACTACAAACTTCAATCATGATGCAGAAATTCAATCACATATACATCACACTCCTTGCACTGCTCGCCCCGGCTGCGGCTTCGGCCGCCATCCAGGGCGAATGGCGCCTGCACCCCACTTTCGACAATTCCGTCACTAAAGTCATCGATACGCCCGGACGCGTGTATTTCACCGGCTATAACCAGACCCTCTATCCGGCGGAGACTGTGGCGTTCATGTCGGCTCCCGACCAGAGCCTCTTCTATTATGATAAGGAAGGGGACGAGATGGTGGCGGCCGCCGACCGCCATGCGCTCGCCTCGACTCTGGCGCGCTCGGTCGACTACAATCCCGACGGCGGATACCTGCTCATCGTATATGCCGACCAGAACATCGACCTCCTTTACGACTCTGGCGAAGTGCGCAATATAGCGGCGCTGAAAAACGCCTCCATGCCCGGCTCGAAAGAGATCAACGGCGTGACGTTTGTGCCCTCCCGGAATCAGATATGGCTCGCCACCGATTTCGGCTATGTGGTGCTCGACGACAAGAAAGGGCACGTGGTGGAGTCGCGCAACTACTCCACTTCCCTCTCGGCGGCCACACGTGTGGGCGACCTCGTGGTGCTCACCACCCACGACCACTCCTATACAGCGCCCTACTCCTCGCCGCGCCTCTCTCTGACCGACTATGATGTCGACACCACTCCCTTCGCCGGCGCCGACGCCATCTATACGCTCGCTCCAAAGCGCATCCTTACCGCACGGGCCGTGGACAGTACCGACACGCAGTTCGGCAAATACGACGTCGACGACGAACTTGCACTCAACGAAGTGTGGGCGTCGAAATTCAACAACGTGCGCAGTGTGCTCCCCTCCCGCGACGGCTACAACATCACGGCCTTCAACTCCGTGATAACCGTTCTCCCCGAGAAGAACTACAACAGCTTCTACAAGCGCCCCACGGCCGACATCCAGGCCGATATCCAGACCACCGCCACGTGGGACAACAAGGAATTCTTCGGCGTAGTGCCCCGTAAGGGACTCTACTCCCGCAAGCTGACCGACGAGGAGGGGAACACCCAGCTTACACGGGACTACATCCGTCCCAACGCACCGGCCGTCTATTTCAGCCGCAACATGGCGTACAACGCCGATTACGGCATGCTGGTCAATACGTTCGGCTCAGACCGCGTGTTCAACAACACCGTCTTCCTCGTGCCCTCGCTCCTTTCGGTCTACCGCAACGGCGAATGGACTCCCGCCGGCCCCCCCTACACGCTCCCCTCCCAGGCCAACCTCGGACAGAATCCGCTCGGCCTGCTGGTGGACCCCTCGGATCCGAAGTACGTCTACATGGGCACTTCGTACAACGGCCTCGTGCGCCTCAACCTGGAGGACCCCGACGACGTGCTCCACTTCACCAATCCCGATGACCCGCTGGCCGACAGGCCGGGCTACGTCAACGACGGACCCACTTCCTCCGTGTGGGCACGCGCCTACACCATGATGGCGCCTCAGTTCGACCGCAACCAGACGATGTGGTCGATGCTCTATAAGGGTGACGACCCGCGTCTCCTCTTCCGCTACTGGACCGCGGCCGACCGCACGGCCTCGAAGGACGCAGCCTCGGCGCGCCCGTGGAAGACACTGGCCGTCGACGTACCCTCCAACACCACGGCCCTGACAGGCTATTTCATCCCCCTCACGTCGTCATCCAACAAGAACCTGCTCCTCTATCTGGCACAGGACAGGATAGTGATCGTGGACCACAACGGCACCCCTGAGAACACCTCCGACGACACCGTGCGCGTCCTGGACCGCGTCACCGACCAGGACGGGGGCGCCATCACGCTGCTCGGCGCCAACCGCATACTGGAGGACTCCGACAGCGGGGTCATCTGGATCGCCTCCAACTCCGGCATATTCTACGCCAATCCCCGCAACCTGCTCCAGGGCCAGAGCGTCATCAACCGTGTGAAGGTGTCGCGCAACGACGGCACTTCGCTGGCCGACTATCTGCTCAACGGAGTAAGCGTGTTCGATATCGTAACCGATCCCCAGGGGCGCAAATGGATGGCCACCGAAGGAGCCGGCATCGTGGTGACCTCCTCCGACGGAAAGACCATCTACGATGAATTCAACTCCGAGAACTCAGGCCTGCCGTCAGACATCGTCTACTCCCTGGCCTATAACCCCGCCTCACGCAGCATGATGGCCTCCACCTCCGCCGGCCTCACCGAATTCTTCCTCGGCTCGACGGGGAGCGCCCCCTCCGGCTCATCCGAGGCCGTCAGGGCCTACCCCAACCCCGTGGCTCCCGACTATTACGGCTGGGTGACCATCGACGGACTTGAGGAGGATACCCTCGTGAAGATCACCTCGGCCTCCGGACAGCTCATCCGCGAGCTCGGCCGCGCCGAAGGGGGCACAATACAATGGGATATCATGGATATGAACCACCGCCGCGTACCCTCGGGCATCTACTACATACTTACCTCTCCGGCTTCCGGCTCCGGACCGTCGGGGGTCACCAAAATAATGGTAATGAGCTGACATATGGGAGGCATCAGGTTTATATTCACGGCATTGCTCGGCTGCCTGGCAGCCACGGCCACGGCCGTCACCTTCAAGGTGACCGGCGAATTGACCCCCGACAGCGTCTCCTCACTCTCGGCACGCACCGACATCGACGTGCTCGACCTCTCGGAGGCCGTCGTCACCGGCACCCCCTCCGCAGGCGAGATTCCGGCCGGAGCGTTCTTCGGCTCGAAGATAAAGTCGGTCTCACTCCCCGCCTCCACGCGCAGGATACGCGAGGCCGCCTTCGCCCTGTCGGCCCTGCAATCGGTGGAAATCCCCGAAGGTGTGGTGGAAATCGAGGCCGAGGCCTTCTATCAGTGCGCGGCGCTGGAGAATATAGCGCTCCCCTCCTCAGTGCGCCTCATTGGCAAATACGCCTTCGCCGGTTGCTCGGCGCTAAAGGAGCTGAAGCTCGACCATACGCGGGTCACCGAACTGCCCGAGGGCGCCCTGGCGGCCACACAGGCCATGAAGCACTTTTCCTCCACACGGCTGCTCAAAGCGGGGAGCCACGTGTTCCGCGGTTCCGGCGTGGAGGAGGTGTCGCTCCCCTCGGTGCGCACCTTGGACGAGTTCGCGCTTGCCGGGACTCCGGCGCTGAAGCATGTGACGCTTCCCAACCGGGTCATCACCGGGCGCGGCGTGCTGATGGACTCCCCTCAGCTGTCAAGGCTCGACGGGGCACTCGTGGATATCCCCGACCTCTTCGCGGCCAACAGCGGAGCCATACGTGACGGAGGCGGTCTTCAGGCGGCCGCGCATGTGGGCGCCTATGCTCTGGCCAACTCTCCGGTGTCGGTCATCACGCTGGCGGAAGGGCTCCGTCAGGTGGGGGCCGGCGTGCTCTCCGGATGCGTCAACCTCACCGACATCGACGCCCGCGCATTGGGCGCGGCCATGCCGGTGGCCGACGCTGACGCAGTGGCAGGCACGGACCCCGGCAAAATACGGCTTATCGTGGCGGAGAACACGGCCGACCTCTGGAAAAGCGACCCTGTGTGGGGAAGATTCAACGTCACGACCGACATATCCTCCCTGGGCATCGAACAGGTGGCCGGCGCCGACCCGGCGCCCCGGGAGATGAGGATAGTCTGCGCGGGGGGAGCGGTCAGCGTAATCGCGGCAAGCTATCCCGTAGAGACAGCCGTGTATGACGCCGACGGACGCCTTCACGCACGCGCCACCCTCTACGATGCCGGTCAGACACTGGCACTTGACGCCCTGCCGGACGGCCTCCTCGTAGTCGAGGCCCGCAGCGGAAGCGCGTCGACAGCATTGAAACTAATCAAATGAACCAAGACGGGGGGACTCCCGCACCGGCGGCCTACCCCTTAAAGCGAAATGGGAAAGAATAAACTCAAGAAGTTTGCCGCAATGGCAGAGATGAAGAATGTGGTGCAGTCGCCGCGCGACGTGCTCATGCGCGACGGCTTTCCGCTCAAGGGAAAGTGGAACACCGAATTCTTTCCGCACCCCGGACGCCTTGTGCTCGAACTCGGGTGCGGAAAAGGGGAATATACCGTCGGGCTTGCCGAGACGGATGCCGGAGGGAATTTCATCGGCATCGACATCAAGGGCGCCCGTATGTACACAGGCGCCAAGCTGGCCCTGGAGCGCGAAATCGCCAACGCCGCATTCCTGCGTACGGAAATAGAGCTTATCGAGTCATTCTTCGCCCCCGGAGAAGTGGATGAAATATGGATCACCTTCCCCGACCCGCAGATGAAGAAGGTCAACAAGCGCCTCACCTCCTCGCGCTTCATCCGCTCCTACCGCCACATAATGGCTCCCGACGGCATAGTGCGTCTCAAGACGGACTCCCCGTTCATGTTCGAATACACCCGGCGCCTCGCCGAAACCAACGGCCTTGAGATACTCGACCTCTCGACCGACCTCCACGGCGAAGGGCGCTCCGACATGACCACCGCCATCAAGACGGCCTACGAGATACAATGGCTCTCACGCGGAAAGACGATAAAGTACATAGCGTTCCGCGTAGGCTCGGCCCCCCTGACGGAGCCGGACGTGAGTGACCTTGAGAAGGACGACTACCGCGCCGTGCCCCGCTTCAATCCCCTCGACCACACACAGACCAAAAACACCGACAAGATATGACCATTTATCCTAATCTGATACTTGACACACTGCGCAACGTGCGCTATCCGGGCAACGGAAAGAACCTGGTGGAGAACAATATGGTGGCCGACGACATCCGTATCGACGGCAACAAAGTGACATTCTCGCTGATATTCGACAAGCCGACCGACCCGTTCATCCGCTCGGTGGTGCGCAGCGCCGAGGCCGCCCTTCAGCAGGCCATCGGACCCGAACTCGAAATCAAGGGCAACATCGCCGTGCAGTCGCGCAAGCCTCTCCCCGAGGCTCCGGCCCCGGTGCTGCCCGGCGTCAGGAACATCATCGGCATCAGCTCCGGAAAGGGAGGAGTCGGCAAATCGACCGTAGCCGCTAACCTCGCCATAGCGCTCGCCGCCAAGGGATACCGGGTGGGCCTGCTCGACGCCGACATATTCGGGCCGTCGATGCCCAAGATGTTCGGCGTGGAGGATGAAGCGCTCTACATGGTGAACCAGGAGGGACGCGACTGGATCGAGCCGGTGGAGAAATACGGAGTCAAGATGCTCTCCATAGGCTTCGTGGTCAAAAAGGAAGAGGCCGTGCTCTGGCGCGGCTCCATGGCCTCCAACGCGCTGCGCCAGCTCATCACCGACGCATGGTGGGGCGAGCTCGACTACTTCCTCATCGACATGCCTCCCGGCACCTCCGACATACACCTCACCCTCGTACAGACGCTCCCCATCACCGGCGTCGTGGTGGTGTCGACTCCGCAGGAGGTGGCTCTGGCCGACGCCCGCAAGGGGATAGCCATGTTCCGTGGCGACAAGGTCAATGTGCCCATCCTCGGCATCGTCGAGAACATGGCATGGTTCACCCCGGCTCCCCATCCTGACGAGCGGTACTACATCTTCGGCGAAGGCGGAGCCCGCCGTCTGGCCGAGGAACTCGACGTGGAGCTTCTGGCGGAGATTCCGCTCGTGGCACGCATACGCGAGGACGTCGACGCAGGTAATCCGACGTCGCTCGGAGTGCAGGCCGCCGAGCTCTCCGGCAACGAGGCATACCTCAACCCCGAGGCCGAGGCATTCGCCGCCTTCGCCGACAGGGTCGTCAAGGCCGTGGAGCGGCGCAACGAGGTCCTGCCGCCGACAGCGAAAGTGGAAGTCAATAGAAAATAACCTACCGCCGACCACATCCGAAAGCATCATGAAACGCCTCATCGCCTGCCTCGCAGTAATCGCGGCCCTCTGCGGAGCCACCCTGCCGGGGCGTGCCCAGATTCTGGGCGCGGACTATGAAGCCATAGCCGACTCCCTCAAGACCGACTATGACATCGGTCCATTCTTCGGACTGTACAAAGACAACTATTTCACCGTCGGCACATCGACCATCCACAAGCCTTCGCGCACGAACTCCGACGTGAAATTCCAAATCTCGCTGGCGATACGCCTCACCAAGATGTCGCTCCCCTGGAAGACCTACCTCTATCTCTTCTACAGCCAGAAGACCCTCTGGAATGTCTTCGAGGACTCGATGCCCATGCGCGACCTCAACTTCAACCCGGGCATCGGCTGGTCCAAGCCCTTCTTCTCCAAAGGGCGCTACATCGGCAAGATGACACTCATCGTGGAGCATGAGTCAAACGGCCGCGACGGCCTTGACTCGCGCTCCTGGAACAAGGTGTCGCTCGCCGGCTCGGCGATGATCACCGATGAATTCATGGTCCATGCCAAGTACTGGATACCGATCGTGGACGGCCAGAACAACCGCGACATCCTCGACTACACCGGCCTCTTCCAGTGGGGATTCCAGGCCACCTCTCCCAACCACCGCTGGGCCCTCGGCTTCACCATGGTGAAGCGGCGCGGATGGAACATGAACTGGAACACCATCACCGAGCTGACATGGAACGTCAGCCCGAAGACCAACCTCAACCTGTTTGCCCAATACTACAACGGCTACGGCGAGAACCTGCTCGACTACAACCAGTTCCACTCGCGTCTGCGCGTGGGTCTCGTCTTTAAGCCGCGTCTATTCTCCGACTACTGATGCTTGTCCTGATTTTACTCATCCTGATGGCCGCGCTGGGGATGTGGACCCTGCGCGGCGGTCTGGCCGCGTGGCGCCACGTCACGCAGATGCCCGACACCCCTCTGCCCGCCGACTCCACGCCCGATGCCGGCAAGGTCTCGATTGTGGCCTTCGCCCTGCGCGATGAAGAGAACCTCTCGGGATACGTCGACACGCTCCTCGCCCAGGAATACGCCGACCTGGAGATAGTGCTCGTATGCGACGCCTCGGCCGAAGCCACGGCGATGCTCTCCGAGAAATTCGAGAGCGTGCCCAACCTGCACATCACCTTCATACCGCCCGGCTCGCATAACCTCAGCCGCCACAAACTGGCCCAGACCATCGGCATCAAGGCCGCCACGGGGGACGTGGTGGTGATTACCGACACCTCCGTATGGCCCGGATCAACGCGCTGGATACCCAACCTCGTGGCGCCGCTGGCCCAGAGCCACACGGCCGCCTCGCTGGGGTATATCCACCCAGTATTCACCGACTATCAGGGAGGTTCGAAATGGTACCGCCAGTTCGATCACGTATGCGACACGGCCGAATGGATGGGCGCGGCCTATGAAGGTGCGCCGTTCCGGGCCGATGGCCGCAACCTCGCCTTCCGCCGGAAACTATTCTTCAAGGTGAAGGGGTATGCCTCGACCATCAACCTCATGGACGGCGACGACGATATGTTCGTCGAGCTGCTGGCCGGCTACGGCACGTGTGTGCCCGTGGTAGTGCCGGAGTCGTTCCTCTACACCCGCTGGGGCGAGCAGACCGACCGTCTGCACGTCGACCTCAAGGAGCGCTACGCCTTTACGCGCCGCTTCCTGAACAACGCGCCCCACTACAGCCGCTCCCTCACCTCGTGGGCGCAGTGGCTTATGCCGCTGGGCGCCCTCCTGTCGGTGGCGCTGTGCATGCCGCGCCTCATCGCCTCGCTCGGCGCATGGCTCCCCTCGGCCGCCAAAGCCGCCGAGACACTGACACGCGACATCAACTCGCTGACCGACCTCATGGGGTATGACCTGATTCCACGCACCCTCTTCGGAGCGTGCGCCGGAACCGCCGCTGCCATCGGAATCTACCTGTGGTTCGCATTCGCCGAAATCAGCCTTTACCGCCGGACGGCGTCCTGTCTGGAGGCGGTGCGCCTGTTCTGGAGCGTGCCGCTTTTCATGCTCTGGCGGCCGATCGGCAATTTCCTCTTCCGACTCAACCATCATTCCACCCGCAAATCCCACTTCACCTGGCAGCGCTGACCCCCTTTCTTGCGGAAATGGAGGATTTTTGCTAACTTTGTTACCGACTTCTCCCCTTTTTCACTACCGCCGCGGCATGTCGCGGCGGCGCCGCACTGACTGTATGGAGGAAATAATACCTAAAGTAGACCGCGAACTCATCAGGAGCGAACTGACTCCTGACCTTCTGTTGCGTCATTCCAACAAGGCCCACAACCTCATCTATGTAGTGGACGCCCGGACGGCGCCCCACACCATGCGTGAGCTCGGCCGGCTCCGCGAGATAGCTTTCCGCAGTGCCGGAGGAGGCACGGGAAAGAGCTGCGACATAGACGAATTCGACCTTATGGACCCTCCATGCCGCCAGCTCATCGTGTGGGATCCCGACGCCGGGGAAATCCTCGGCGGCTACCGCTTCATACTCGGCCGCGACATCCGCCTCACTCCCGACGGACGCCCGAGGATAGCCACGGCCCATATGTTTGACTTCTCCGACGAATTCCTGACCGACTATCTCCCCCGCACCCTGGAGCTGGGGCGTTCGTTCGTGTCCACAGGCTATCAGGCCTCCGGCATGGGGCAGAAGGCCCTCTACGCCCTCGACAATCTCTGGGACGGCCTCGGAGCCCTCACCGTGGAATATCCCGAAATCGAATACCTGTTCGGAAAAGTGACGATGTATCCCTCGTTCGGCCAGCACGAGCGCGACCTCATACTCTGCTTCCTGCGCAAGCACTTCCCCGACCCCGACGGCCTCGTCACCCCCCGCCAGCCCCTACCCTGCGAGGCCGACCGCCCGGAAGTGAAGGCCCTCTTCACGGGCGCCGACTTCCGCGAGGACTACAAGACGCTCCATTCGCTCATCCGCGCGGCGGGGAAGAACATCCCGCCGCTCGTCAACGCCTACATGTCGCTGTCGCCGACGATGCGTATGTTCGGCACTGCCGTCAACGACGAATTCGGAGATGTCGAGGAAACAGGAATATTCCTCAAGATTTCTGAAATATTCGAAGAAAAGAAACGCCGCCATATCGGCACATACCTACCCGCAAAGAAATGAAACACGTAGCTGTCACCGGCGCCGACGGATTCATCGGAAGCCATCTCGTAGAGGCGCTGCTCGCCCGCGGATGCCGCGTAAGGGCTCTGGCCCAGTATAATTCGTTCAACGACTGGGGCTGGCTCGAACAGGTGTCCGACCCGAATCTGGAGATTGTCACCGGCGATGTGCGCGACCCGAACTTCTGCCGGCATTTCGTCGGCGGCGCCGACACGGTGTTCCATCTCGCGGCCCTCATCGCCATCCCCTATTCCTACGTGGCGCCCGACTCCTATGTGGACACCAACGTCAAGGGGACCCTCAACATCTGCCAGGCATGCCGTGACGCCGGCACGGAGCGCCTGCTCGTGACATCGACATCGGAAGTCTACGGCACGGCGCGCTACGTGCCCATCGACGAGGCGCACCCCAAGCAGCCCCAGTCCCCCTATTCCGCTTCGAAGATCGGGGCCGACGCCATTGCGCTGAGCTTCTACAACGCATTCGGCCTCCCCGTAACGGTGGTAAGGCCCTTCAACACCTACGGCCCGCGCCAGTCGGCCCGCGCCATCATCCCCACCATCATCTCCCAGATAGCCTCCGGATCGCGTGTCATAAAGGTGGGCGACCTCTCACCCACGCGCGACTTCAACTTCGTCGAGGACACGTGCGCCGGATTCATAGCCATCGCCGAGACTCCGTCCACGATCGGTAAGGAGGTGAACATCGCCACGGGCACCGAAGTGTCGATGCAGGAAACCCTCGACACCATAGCGCGGATTATGGGAGCCGACGTCACGTGGGAGCGCGACGAGGCACGCATCCGCCCGGCCGGGAGCGAGGTGTTCCGCCTCTGCGGCGACAACACCCTCATCACCTCCCTGACCCCATGGCGCCCGCGCCACACCCTTGAGGAGGGTCTGCGGAAGACGGTCGCGTGGTTTACCCAACCCAGCAATCTCTCCCGCTATAAGGCGGGTATCTATAACGTATGAAGACTATAAAGATCCTTATGCTCGGCGGCGCCCGCCGTGTATCTCTCGCCGAGCAGCTCATCCGCTCCGGCAAACGTCTGGGCCATGAAGTGAAACTCGTCAGCTACGAGCTCACCCGTGAGGTGCCCATCGCCATAACGGCCAAGGTAATAATCGGCCTCAGATGGTCGGATCCGGAAGTGGTGGCCGACATCTGCCGCATCTGCCGCGAACAGGAAATCGACATCATCCTCCCGTTCGTGGACGGCGCCATCGAGGTGGCCGCGCGCTGCAAGGAGGTGATGCCCGAAGTGTTCGTGCCGGTGGTGGAGCCCGGACTGGCCTCGCGCATGTTCGACAAGACCGAGGCCGCCAAGCTCTTCAAGGAAGCGGGCCTCGTGATACCGCGCACCTATACCGCCATCAACGCCGAGATGCCCGCCATTGCCAAACCGCGACATGGCTCGGCCTCACGCGGCATACAGATATTCCACGACATCGACGACCTGATGCATCTCGAGAACCTCAAGGACTATCTCGTGCAGGAATACATCGAGCACAACCGTGAGTTTACGGTGGACTGCTACGTGTCGCAGGAAGGCGAGGTGCTCGTGACGGTGCCCCGCCTGCGCATCGAGATAATGGGCGGAGAGGTGACACGTACCTGCACCGTAAACTCGGAGCGTCTGATCGAGATGAGCCGCAAGGTGCTCTCCAACTTCAACTTCCGCGGCCCGATCACCCTGCAGTTTCTCGAAGACCGCTCCCTGCCCGAACCCGCCGAAGGAGAACCCGACACATATAAACGCCGCTTCCTGCTGATGGAGATCAACCCCCGTCTGGGAGGAGGAGTGCTGTGCAGCATATTCGCCGGAGCCCCCATCACCGACTACATCATCTCCGAGGCCCTCGGCATGAGCGTGCATCCGGTCGACGACTGGATTCCCGGCACCCTCATGACCCGCTATCAGAAGGAAGTGATTTTCTACAACAACGACAACACCTTCGAGGTGATGAAATAATTCCCCATGAAACGCACCCTTATCATAGCCGAGGCCGGAGTCAACCACAACGGTGACCTTGAAATGGCACGCGAGATGGTGCGTCAGGCCGCACGCGCCGGCGCCGATTACGTGAAATTCCAGACAGCCGTGCCCGAGCTGGTCATCTCCACGTTCGCTCCCAAGGCCGAATATCAGAAGGCCACCACCGGCGAGGCCGAGTCGCAGCTTGAGATGTGCCGCGCCATCCATCTTCCCCTCTCCGACTACGCAGGCCTTAAGGCCCTTTGCGCCGAAGAGGGAATCGGCTTCATGTCGACGCCGTTCGACCTCGTATCGATCGACCTTCTGGCCGACCTCGGCCAGGACTATTTCAAGATTCCAAGCGGAGAGATCACGAATCTCCCCTATCTGCGCCGCATAGCCGCCGCCGGGCGTCCGGTGATACTCTCCACAGGGATGTCGACCCTTGAGGAAATCGAGGAGGCCATACAGGTTCTCACAGGCACGCATCCGAAGCACAGCTCGGAGTCGGCGCTTACCCGCGACGACATCACGGTGCTCCATTGCAACACTCAGTACCCCACGCCGTATTCCGACGTCAACCTGCTCGCCATGAACGAAATCCGCGACCGTCTGGGCGTGCGCGTCGGCTATTCCGACCATACGCAGGGAATAGAGGTGACACTGGCGGCCGCCGCTCTCGGAGCCGAGGTGGTGGAGAAGCACTTCACCCTCTCGCGCGATCTCCCCGGGCCCGACCACAAGGCATCGCTCGAACCCGACGAACTGGCGGCCCTGGTGCGCGGGGTGCGCAACATCGACGCCGCCCTGGGATCGGCCCGCAAACAGGTGACCGATTCGGAGCGTCCGAACATGGAAGTGGCCCGCAAGAGCATCGTGGCCGCCCGCCCCATCAAGGCCGGAGAGACGTTCACGGAAGCCAACATCACCGTCAAGCGTCCCGGCTCTGGCATCTCCCCCATGCGCTGGGACGAAGTGATCGGACTCACCGCCCCCCGCGACTTCGAATACGACGAGGTAATCGAAATAGCTCCCGCCTGATACGGGGAAAAACCAGCACCGCCCCGATGAAACATCCGCATATCGCCATAGCCACCGGCACACGCGCCGACTGGGGGCTGCTCTCCCCGTTGGCCGCCGAGTTGCGCTCGCGCGGTGTCGAACCGTCGGTGTTCGTCACCCACCAGCACCTCATCCCCGGCATGGGCGACACGGTGAACGAGATAATCGCCGACGGATTCACCCCCGCCGCACGCATTCCCGCCGAAGGGACCGCTGCCGAAATAATGGCCCGGGCCGCAGCCGGCTTCGCCGCCGCACTGCGCGAGGTGCGTCCCGACGCGCTGATAATCCTCGGCGACCGCTGCGAGATGCTCGGAGCCGCTTCGGCAGCCCTGCTGGAGGGGGTGCCCGTGGTACACATCGCCGGAGGCACGGTGTCCGAAGGAGCGTTCGACGACAGCGTGCGCCACGCCATATCCAAGATGGCCACCCTCCATTTTCCCGAAACCCCGGCATGCGCCGAAAGACTCCTGCTCATGGGGGAAGACCCGCGGCACGTGCGCACTGCCGGCGCGCTGGGAGTGGAGAACGCCCTGAAGATAACGCGCATGACGCGCCCTGAGCTCGCCGCTTCCCTCGGATGGGATCCGGGCGAACGCTTCATGGTGGTGACGCTCCACGCGGCCACCCTTGCCGAAGGGGACCCCCTGGCCATCCAGGAAGGGATGCTCGACGCGCTGGCGGCCCTGCCCGCCGACATACGACTGATACTCACCTACCCTAACTCCGACATCGATCCCGTGCCGCTCATAGCCTCGCTCCGCCGCTTCGAGGAGCGCATGGAGGGACGCGCGCTTGTAGTGCCCTCGCTCGGCCGGAAGCGATACCTTTCGGCCGTGGCGCTTTCGCAGGGTGTGGTAGGCAACAGCAGCAGCGGCCTCGTGGAAGTGCCCTCGCTCGGAGTGCCGACGCTTGACATAGGCATCCGGCAGAAAGGGCGCGAATGCGGGCCGGGAGTGATGCACTGCGGCACATCCCGCGAGGAGATAGAGGCCGGACTGAGACGCATCCTCTCCGCCGAGGCCCGCGCCGTGGCCGCACGGCGCGAGAACCCCTACCATATGCCCGGCACGGCCGCACGCATGGCCGATGAAATACTGCAGGCCGATTTCCGGCCCTACCCAACCAAGAAATTCCACCGCTATGAGATATCTATATCTGATTCCAGCCCGAGGAGGGAGCAAGGGGATCCCGGGTAAAAACATTAAACCCCTCGGAGGCGTTCCTTTAATAGGGCACTCCATCCGCGCCGCCCTGCTGAGCGGAGCGCCGGCGGAGGATGTGGTCGTATCCACCGACTCCGGGGAGATAGCCCGCGTGGCCCGTGAGGAAGGGGCTTCGGTGCCTTTCATGCGGCCCGCTGAGCTGGCTTCGGACACGGCATCGTCACGCGAGGCCATCCTGCACGCCCTCGACACGCTTCAGGAAGCCGGGCGCCACTACGACGCCGTGGTGCTGCTCCAGCCTACATCCCCGCTCCGCACGGCCGACGACATACGCGGCGCCATACGCCTCTATGAGGAAGGGCGCCGACATCCCGACCCGACGCGGCGCCCGCAGATGGCAGTGAGTGTGGCCGAGGCGCGCACCAACCCCTACTACTCGGCATTCGAACCCGACGCCAACGGATTCCTCCACATTTCCAAGGGGGACGGCCGCTACACACGCCGGCAGGACGCCCCGAAGGTATGGGAATTCAACGGCGCCGTCTATGTGATTGACCCGGAGGCGCTGCGCCGCTCCGAAATCTCACGTATGGAGCGTGTCGTGCCCTACGAAATGCCCTCCGGCCGCAGCCTCGACCTCGACACCATGGCCGACTGGCGGAGAGCCGAGGACCTCTTCCGATAAAAGACCTCCGCCGGCATGGCCGGCCCTGACAGACAGGACGCCGGAATTGTCGTTACAGCAAATCGTCGTTATAAAAGAATCCACTATGGCTGATCAAGACGCCGGGCGCTTGCGCGAACTCGCCGAAGCCCCCGTATGGAAACTTCTGATTAAATACAGTCTGCCCGCAGTGATAGGCACTGTGGTGACGGCTCTCTACAATATCATCGACTCCATCGTGATCGGGCACGCCATCCCCGACCCCAACGTGGTGGCCGGCATAGCCGTGACCTTTCCGGTGATGACACTCGCCACCGCCCTGGGAATGCTCATCGGCGCCGGCGCGGCGACAAGGGCCTCGATCGTGCTCGGCCAGAAGGACATCCACATGGCCGAGATAATCCTGGGCAACAGCGTGCAGCTCACCGTGATAATCGGCATACTCTACGCCAGCTGCTTCGCGATATTCGTCGACCCGATCCTGACGGTGTTCGGCGCCTCGCC
Organism: Bacteroides sp.; assembly: GCA_014802425.1. Lineage (GTDB taxonomy): Bacteria > Bacteroidota > Bacteroidia > Bacteroidales > Muribaculaceae > Lepagella. The sequence continues at coordinate 39,912 of JAAVCH010000018.1, read as the reverse complement.
GGCCACTCTCCCCTATGCCCGCGAGTTCATCCTGTGGGCCCTCCCGGGGATGGTGCTCATCAACCTGACTTTCTCCTACAACAATGTGATGCGCGCCTCCGGCTACCCCGGCAAGGCCATGCTGACCAACATCTTCGGCGCCGTACTCAACGCCATCCTCGCCCCGCTCTTCCTCTTCGGCTTCCACTGGGGGATACGCGGCGCGGCCATCGCCACCGACATCTCCATGCTCTGCACCGCCATCTGGGTGATGAGCCACTTCTTCAATAAGAAGAACACGCTGCATTTCGTGAGGGGTACATTCAAGTTCAACTGGAGGGTGATACGCTCGGTGCTCTACATCGGCATGGCACCTTTCCTGATCAATGTCTGCGGCTCGGTCATCAACGCCATCATCAACAACTCGCTCCTGAAGTACGGAGGCGACAACGCCATCGCCGCAGTAGTGGTGTTCAACCGTTTCGTGACGATTTTCGTATTCGTGGTGATCGGCATATGCCAGGGCATGCAACCTATCCTGGGCTACAACTACGGATCCGGCAAGTACGACCGCCTCTTCCGCACTCTCCGTCTGGCCGCCGTCAGCGGCCTCACCATCACCACCATAGGATGCATCGTGGGGCGCCTGATACCCGAAACGATCGCGTCGATGTTCATGACCGATCCGGAGCAGATAAAAGTGGCCGTGAAATGTCTGCAGATCACCACCATAAGCTTCTGGATGGTGGGCTTCCAGATTGTGGCCACCAACTTCTTCCAGAGCCTCGGCATGGCGGGCAAGGCGGTGTTCCTCAGTCTGACGCGCCAGATCATCTTCATGATTCCATGCCTCTTCATCCTGCCCCCCGTGTTCGGGCTTGAGGGAGTGTGGTCGTCGTTCCCCATAGCCGATACTCTGGCAACAATAGTGAGCGCCGGAATGTTAATATGGCAGATCCGCCATATCAAGCGCTCCGAGAAGACCGCTCCGGCCGCCACCGGAGCCTGAGCCGGGGCCGGGGCGACGGCTTAACTTTACTCCACCACGCACGTGAAAATGAACTTTACTCCCATAGGACGTCTTTTGCTGCGCAGTCGCGGACGCCGTGTCGACCGTTGGCGCGGCCGGGGCGCCGAGATACAGGAAGCTCAGCTGCGCCGCCTGCTGAAGCGCGCCAAGGACACCGACTTCGGCAGAGCCCATGACTTTGAGGGGATACTCCGCTCCGCAGACATACGCAAGGCCTACGCGGAGCATGTGCCGGCGGCCTCCTACGAGGATTTCCGCCAGGATGTGATGCGCATGGCCGACGGCGAGGCCGATGTGCTTTGGCCCGGTGTATGCCGTAACTTCGCCCAGAGTTCAGGCACATCGGGCGGAAGGTCGAAGTTCATCCCCGTCACCCCCGACTCCCTGCGCCTGAACCATTATCCGGGGAGCGCCGATGTGGTGGCGCAGTATCTGCGCGCGTTCCCGGAGAGCCGGCTGCTGAGCGGCAAGGCGTTCATCCTCGGAGGCTCGTTCGAGTCGCGGCTCCGGCCGAAGGGGCGCGGCGTGAAGGTGGGCGACCTCTCGGCCACCCTCATCGACTCCATGCCCGGGCCTTCCGCATGGCTGCGCGTGCCCGACAAGAAGACCGCCCTTCTCGCCGACTGGAACGTGAAGCTCGACGCCCTTGCCCGAGCGTCGGTAGGCTGCGACATAACCAATATCAGCGGCGTGCCCTCGTGGTTCCTCCGCGTCATAAGGCACGCCCTCGACATCTCGGGCAAGGAGAAGGCCTCCGACCTCTGGCCCAATCTTGAGGTATTCTTCCACGGAGGGATCTCCTTCGAGCCTTACCGCGAGGAGTACGAGAAACTCACCGATCCGGAAAAGATGCACTTCTTCGAGACCTACAACGCCTCCGAGGGATTCTTCGCCACTCAGTCCGGAAGGGTAAACGACGGCCTGCTCCTCCTTATCGACAACGGCATCTATTACGAATTCCTTCCCCTCGACGCCCCCTACGGCACACCGACGCTGGGAGTCGGCGAGCTGCGGCAGGGAGAAGTGTATGAAATGATAATATCGGCCTGCAACGGCCTCTGGCGCTACCGAATAGGCGACACGGTGAAGGTCGTGGCCGCCGACCCGCTGAAGATCCGCGTTGCGGGGCGCACCAAGTCGTTTATCAACGCCTTCGGCGAGGAGCTTATGGAATCCAACGCCGAGGAGGCCGTGACGGCCGCCTGCCGGGCCACGGGAGCGGAAATAGTCAACTACACCGCCGGGCCGCTCTATGCCTCGGAGGGACGCAAGGGACGCCACCAGTGGGTGTTCGAGTTCTCAGTCGTCCCCGACGACGCCCGAAAATTTCTCGGCGTGCTCGACGCCACACTCAAGGAATCGAATTCCGACTATGCCGCCAAACGCTCGGGCGACCTCTTCCTCGACCCGCCGCAGGTGTTCAGCGTGCCGGAGGGCACGTTTGACGCATGGCTGTCGGGACAGGGGTCGGGGAAGCTCGGCGGACAGCGGAAGATACCCCGCCTGCGGAATGACCGCACGATTCTTGACGCTTTGCTTCCCCGGGCCATCCCCGAGGAATAATTCACGGCGTTTTCTTGCAAGTAAGCCTAAAAACCGCTATCTTTGCAAAACTCTCACCTCACCGCCTCTCTCACGTAGGGCTTCTCCCGGCCCGTTGCGCCGGAGAATAACCATGAATCACCGCTATGTTTAAGCTAACTCTGGAGAAGTATCTCCGTTCCACCATCGTGCTCGCCATCGACACGCTCACGTCTACCGTAGCATCGGGGCTGGTACTCATATTTGCCTATCTTCTGCGTTCCTCTTCGGTAAGCGAACGTCCGTTCGTCGTTACCTGGGTCATAGCCGCCGCCATAGCCTCTCTGCTCGCTTTTTATTTCACACGTGTATATAAGCTCGTGATACGCTTCTCCACCATAGCGGAGCTGTCACGCATCTGCATAGCGGCCTTAGGCAAGGAAATGCTTCTGGCCGTCACCATGGTGGCGTTCGACGGCGACATGCCGGTCCTCCTGCTCGCGGCCCTGCTGGCCATGGACTTCCTGGTGACCGTAGGCGCCCTGCTGCTCACACGCGCCACAATGCTCGGCTTCTACTGGCTCGTGAAACGAGCCCGCAACGCTCAGAAACCCCGCCCAACGAACATACTCGTCTTCGGCATCGGCGACAAGTCGGCCGCCATCGTGCCGCGCCTGCGCGAAAGCTCGCACTACCGCGTCGTGGGCTTCCTGATGCACGACAAGGACCACAAGGACAACCTCCTGATGGGCAAGCCCATCTACTACTGCAACAGCGATAAGGACCTGCGCCACGTGCTCTCGAAGAGCGGCGCCGACGGAGTGCTCTTCGCCCGCTCGGCCGATGCCCACGAGGAGCGCAACGATCTGGCACGCATCTGTCAGGACCTTGACGTGAAGATGTTCATCGTGCCCGACATCGACGAGATGCGCGACGGCAAAGCCCCGGTGCCCTCGATCCGGAAGATCCGCATCGAGGACCTTCTGGGCCGCTCCGAAATCAAGATCAACATGAAGGAGATCCACGACAATTTCGACGGAAAGGTGGTGATGGTGACCGGCGCGGCCGGCTCCATCGGCTCCGAGCTCTGCCGCCAGCTGGCGCGTCTGGGCGTGAAGCACCTCATAATGTTCGACAATGCCGAGACTCCGCTCCACAATGTACGTCTGGAGTTCGAGGACAAATTCCCCGACCTTGAATTCACCCCCGTCATAGGCGACGTGCGCCAGCCCGAACGCCTGGACTATGTGTTCCGTGAGTTCCGTCCGCAGGTGGTGTTCCACGCGGCCGCCTACAAGCACGTGCCCCTCATGGAGGAGAATCCCTGCGAGGCGGTCAACGTCAATGTCCACGGCTCCCGCAACGTGGCCGACAAGTGTGTGGAATACGAGGTGGAGAAGATGGTGATGATTTCCACCGACAAAGCGGTGAATCCGACCAACATCATGGGCTGCACGAAGCGCCTGGCGGAGATTTACGTCCAGGCCCTCGGACTGGCCATCGAACAGGGCAAGCATCCGGGCAAGACCACGTTCGTCACCACCCGTTTCGGCAACGTGCTTGGCTCCAACGGCTCGGTGATACCGCGCTTCACGGAGCAGATAGAGACCGGAGGCCCCGTGACGGTGACCCACCCCGAGATACGCCGCTTCTTCATGACCATTCCCGAGGCATGCCGTCTGGTGATGGAGGCCGCCACGCTTGCCGACGGCACCCGTATCTTCGTATTCGACATGGGCACTCCCATCAAGATCGACGACCTTGCCCGCCGCATGATCTCGCTGGCAGGATTCACCCCCGATAAGGACATCAAGATCGAGTACAGCGGACTGCGTCCCGGCGAGAAGCTTTACGAGGAAGTGCTCGCCACCAAGGAGAACACCATCCCGACCGACCATGACCGCATCTTCGTGGCCAAGGTCCGCAAGTATCCTTACGAGAGCGCCCGGGTAATGGTCGACCAGCTCCATGAGTACGCCCAGAAGGTGGAGGTGCCCGCCGTGGTGCGCCTTATGAAGCGCTCCGTGCCCGAATTCATCTCCAAGCACTCCGTCTTCGAGATCTACGACAAAGAGCGCGAAACGGAGACACCGAATAAGTGAATCCAGGAGTGAATCCAGGAGTGAATCCAGGAGTGAATCCAGCACGCCTCCCCCATCACCGGAAATAAGGCAGCAGCGTCTAAACGCCTCATTGCCGCCAACTCCCCATCAACAGGACTTCAAAAAAACCATCAAGACTGAATACAGCTACGGATTTGCCGGAAAATCCGGCGCAGCAGCTTTCCGTCTTCGGACTCCGCGATCGGCTAAGCATGGTCGGTAAGGGATTCTTACCTCCCCATATGAACATCCCCAACAGCCTTCATCAATACTACTCATTAGCAATCAGCTATTTACGATTAAATTTATCGTAAATTCGGATAAATTGAGATAAATGGTCGCGACCGCAATGATTATCAGACAGCATCGGGTCTTTATGACATGAGTTCAGGGCCGCCCCGGATTGGGAGCGGCCCTGACAACATCTAAACGGGTCCAGCCTCGGTCAGCCCGGAGAGAGAAGGCGGGCGTCGAGGAGGGCGCCTTCGCGGGCAAAGGAGTTGTAGGATTCGAGGATGTCGAGGAGGGCGGTCATGGCCTGGCGTGTCTGACGGTCGTAGAGGGCGCCGGAGACGTTGCCGCCGGTCACCTTCCCCTCAAGGGCGGAGTTGACGCCGCTTACGTCCTCGAACATTTTCAGCTGTATGTCAAGGAGATCTGTGATGCCTACATTCGAGGCGTTGCCGCAGACCTGCTGCGGAAGGGGCACACCCGCCTTCGGACGGAAGAGGATTACGCCGTTGAAGCGGCTCCACTCATCGCTTATGTCGTCGATTTCCACGCCATCCGGCAACGCCGACTCGGGAAACAGCAGGACTCCCTTGGCCGTGGATCGGAGCACCCAGTCGTAGAGGGTTATGAGGCGGTTGGTGTGGCGCTGCTGGTCGATGACGTCGGCCACGAACGAGTGGATCTCGCCGTCAATATAAGGGTAGGCACGCCACACATACGGGTGGCCGCCCCCCGGAAAGGGGGATTCCCCTTCGGCCAGCACTTCGCCCGTGGGGGCGAGGAAGGCATAGCTCCAGACTTCGTCGGCCATCCACTGCAGGCGCACTCCTTCGGGTAGAAGAGGGCGGCGGTCCGCCTCCACTTTATAGATGCGCCCTGTGGCGGGGTCATGCACGCGGTAGCGTCCGCGCACCTCCTTATGCCATACCTCTATGACGCGGCACAGGCCCGGGGCCGAAGGGGTGTGGAACCCCCGCGCTCCGGCCGGATCGCCGAAAACCTGGCCGGCCGCCGCAGAAGCGGCTCCGTCGCCGAGGTAGATTTCACGCAGACGCCGGCAGTCGTCGTCGCTTTCGGCGAGGGAGGCACACAGCCGGCCGAAGTCAAGGTCGTGGAGCTGACCCACCATGCGCACGTCCCACCCCCGGAAATCGCGCGCCGAGGCGTCGATGAAAAAGGAATCCGGGGCCACATAGTCAGTGCGGAGCACACCGGCCTCGGGGAGATGCTCCCCGGCGGTGCGGCTGAAGGTCTTGCGGTGTACGGCCAGACCGGATATGAGGAACTCCTCCATGGTGCGGGCATGGAGTTCGTCGAGGCGGTTGTAGGAGGCGTTCAGGAGCAGACGGCGGTAGAGAAGCGCATCAGCCTCCGAGCCGGAATCAAGGCGCAGTGCGGCGGCCGGGGGAAACGCATACTGATTGCGGAATACGCCGAGGATGCTGCGCACCATGCGGCGGATGAGATTGTTTTTCAGGGGTATGTTGCCCTGACTGCGGATATAGTCCTCCTCGCGCATACGGCGTCCGTCGACTTCGATTACGTCGTCCCACTGGCGGCCGTAGCAGTAGCGCTTGCAGCGGTCGCGGCGGGAGCGGAAGTCGGACATGGCATGCCAGTGTGATGCCGCCTCCGCAAGGAGTGGATTGGATTGCTTTGAAATCATTTTTTCGGTTGTAATCAGAAGGTGGATTCGGTCATGGGGCGCGAGGAGCCTCTGCGGGTACGCGCCACGCGGAGGCGCGGGGGCTCCATCTCGTGGAGGGCTATATGGAGGCCGATGGCGCGGGTCATGAGCATGTCGTCGTGGGTGCCCGGAAGGCTCCCGTAGCTGCCGTTGGGGCGGCGCTCATAGGTGAGGTACTCGTCAAGGGCCGCGTGGCTGCGCTCCTCGTATAGGCCCTCGCGCACCACGCGGATAAGGGTGGTGATGATCATGGGCTTCGTGACGGTGTTTGTGTGGAATCCCAGACGTGTTCCGGAGCCCTCTGCCGCCGAGGCCTGCCGCGAGTAGAGGTTCGGGTAGGCGTCCTGGAGGCGCATGAGGACATAGGGGCTCTGGCCGTCGTCGAGCAGGCGGTCGCGCTCGCGGGTCTCAAGGGTATTGCTCTCGATCACGAGCAGGGAGTCGGCGTACCAGGCGGCGATGCGGGCGGCGCGCCAGGCGAGCAGGTCGGTGTCGCAGTGGCCGCGCCACTGGGCGGCCACTGCCGGAGGGCGCCCCTCGGCCATAGGCGCCCGGTCGATGACGCACACCACGCTGTAGTCGGCCTTCGAGCTTCGCCCTCCGATATCGACTACGGTGAGGTAGCGGTCGGTGACGGAACCGTCGGCCGCAGGGAAATCCCATACCTCCAGCCCTCCTCCCGCCGCCGGCTCGAAACGTAGTCCGGACAAGGACTCCGGGCCGTCGGGGAACGGCGACACCACCTCCCCGCGTGCCTGAGGGTCGCGGCATCCGGCACGCAGGGCCTCGACCCGGTAGCGGTCGAAGACACGGGAGCCGCTGTGGGCGAAGGCCTCCACATCATCGGTGGGATATTCGGAGGCCATGCGGGAGTGGTCGTTGTATTTGGCGCGCTCCATGACGTACCAGTGGATGGCCTCAAGCGTGGCTCCGCGCTCCCATAGGCTCCAGAGGTACTTTCCGGAGGCGGTGCGTGAGGACTCCGACTCCGAACCGCGCCCTTCGAGAAGACGGGCCGCGAAACCGAGCCGTTCCTCCCCGCAGGCGAACGGGAGCGTATAGGCGTCGATCTCGTACCAGCTCACGAACATGGCGCCGAACTGCGACTCTCCCCGTGCGGCGGCCACGTATTCGCGGTGGAAGAAGTTGCCGGTGCCGTTGGCGGTACTTTCATACACTATCATCGTCAGGGGACGCAGCAGCACGCCGCCGCAGGCGCTGCGCACTATATCCTCGGGCGATTTCCCGTCGGTGTTCCTCCATATTCCCACCTCGGAGAGGTGTACGAGATTGTAGTCGCCTCCCCGGCAGGAGTCGGGACGCTCGGCGGTGCCGACCTTCACCTTGCAGTTGCGCGCCATGACACGGAATATGTTGCCGCTCTTTCCCACACGCCGCATTTTCGGCGCGCCGGGAGCCGGAGCCTCCCCGCCACCCTTCGCCGACGCCGCCCGGAGGAGCGACGCCGGATAGGAGGCCATCATACGGTCGAACATATCCTTTATCTCGTCCGTGCCTGCCACCTGATGGGCTATGATGAGCGAGTTGAGCCCCTCGGCGTGCATCAACTGGAGCCATGCCATGTAGAGCTGCGCGCAGGTGCTCCCGCCCCACTGCCGGGCCTTGAGCAGGATGAGGCGTATGGGGCGCCCCGCCACCCGCGCCGACTCGAACGTCTCCACCAGACGGCGCTGCGGAGGATTGAGAAGGAAAGGCACGTCGGGGCCACCGCCCTTGCATTTGATCCTGACGGTCGTGGCCGCCCAGAAAGGGAAGTCCTCACGCAGACGCAACAGCAGGAGCTCGCGGGCCCGGAATTCCGGAGCCACGCCGCCGGCCTCCGCCGACCGGGCCACGCTCCCGGCCTCGGCAAGGTTTCTGACGAGAGGATGGCCGGACAGGTGGGCGGGCAGGTACTGCAGGGGCAGGAAGTAGTCGGGCAATTCGAGCGGCAGCCGCTCGCCGCCGGCGCGCAGGCCCGTGACGCAGTCCACCGGCAGCCGGCGCCGCTCCATGCGGGCGTCGTCGGCCTCAATCAGCTCTTCCGGCAGCATAGGCATAGAGGATGGTGCGGCAACTGCGCGGAGTGAGATAGAAGGCCGGAGCCGGCGAGCCCACCACTTCGTAGACGGCGTCCTGGAGCGGGAGCGTGGGGTCGGCGCGGCGCATACGCTCCACACGCGAATATATCTCGGCCATCATGGCGAGGCGCGTGCGGGAGCGCACATTCCAGTTGCCTGTGGCCTCATAACGGCGCACCAGTTCATAGGCGCGTGACTCCGAAATAAAGAACCGGCTGGCCGGAGAACGGCTCACCTTTCTGAATATCTCATCGAGGTCGAGAATGAAGGCTTCACGTAGATGGCGGCGGAAGCAGACCGCGAGTTCATGGTCGCGCTGGGCGACATAGTCACATACATTTCCTTTCTTACGCATAATTTGAGGGGGTAAGTCAGAGGTTAAACATCTTTATATTAAACATTGCTATTTTTCAACACTGCAAAGTTAATAAAATATTTGTCAACATTTATAATAATTGTTGACTTTTTTAAAAGTAATTTTGCAGTGTCAATCAGCGACAAGGGTTATGCATCAACCTCATGACTGACCGACATGGCATTAAGCACGCCTTAATCACGCTATATAATAACTTAGAGACATTAATCCATGACACCTCCCAACAAAGACGACAGTCTGAACTACGACCTCTCTCCTATCGGCGACGCCTCGGGCCTGGAAGTGCTGACCCCGGCGGAGACCTCCGGCACCCCGGCTCCGGCCCCCGACATAGCCGACCCCGGTGTGGACATCGCTCCCATCGGCTCCGACAGGGACGACGCCGAGCCCTCCGGCGCAGACGCCGCACATGAAAGCGCACGCACGCTGCGCTCCCTGCTCAAGGCCGCCCTGGCCGTGCTCGACGGCACCATGACCCCCGGCACCCTGACACGCCTAACCTGCGCGGCCACAGCCGCCGAAGCCATCGAGGAGGCCCGCCGCGAAGGGGAGCTGGCCGGACGCAACGCCATCATCGAGGAGCGCCTGGAGACCGCGCCCCCCGGAATACCCGACCTGAACGGCTCCCCCGCCCCGCGCCGCCGTTCGGCATCCATATTCGACATCGCCGCCGGAGCGTGATTTTCCATCCGCCCGCATCCACCGACCTTACAGAACAACACCAAATCCCTTTTCAATGAACACAGTATCAGCAATCGCCGCCAATTCCGACGGCATCGACTCCGGACATCTCATCGACACAGACATCGACGACGCCCTCTTCCGCTTCAACTCCGACGACACACCTCTGATGAACCTCATGCTCAAGGCGAAGCGCGTCAAGGTGAACTCCCCCGAAGTGGACCATTACATGATCGACGAGCCCGTGGCCAACGTCACCCTCCTCTCCTCGATCACGCCCGGCTCAAGCCACCTGATGACCCTCAACCTCGACCCGGCGCATCAGAACGTGATCCGCCCCCACACGACGCTGCTCGTACACAATGTGGACGGCTACCTGCCCGACGGCAAGACGGCCACCCCGGGACAGTGGCTCATGCTCTATGTGGAAAGCCGCGACCCGACCACCAACAATCCCGTGGCGCGCACCATCAACGGCCCGAAGAACAACACGACCGACGAATACCCGATGTTTCCGACCATCCCGAAGGGGACCCGCCTCACCATCCTCGCCAACTCCCTCTACGAGACCCAGAAGGAGGTGGACCCCGACATCATAGTGCCCCAGCCTACAAGGGTCTACCTCCAGAAGCGCGGCATGAACCAGGTGGTCAGCGACTACTTCGAGTCGCAGCGCAAGCGCCTCCCCTTCTCCAAAGCCGTCATAGCCGAGCAGGCCATAGCCAACTTCAAGGTGCGCGGCAACCGCACCCTCTGGGCCGGACGCCCCGGCAAGTTCAAGGTCAATGTGCCGAAGATGGGGATGCAGTACGTCTACTGCACCGAGGGGCTGCGCTGGCAGTTCAAGCGTGAAATCCAGCATTCCGGCCGCTGGACGATGGAGCGCGTCATAGCGCTGGCCAAGATGTTCTTCACGGGGGAGGACGTACCCAAGACCGCCCTCCTGCTCGCCGGCAAGAATCTCCTGGAGCAGATACAGTGCATCGACTACTCGGCCCACCCCGAGGTGCAGATCACCACACGCGAGAACGCCCTCGGATGGTGCGTGACCAATTTCCACACCGTCTTCGGCGACATCCAGATAAAGCGCGAGCCCACGCTCGACCGCCTCGGATGGAGCAATTCGGGAGCCCTCATCGGGGAGGACCGCCTCGTACACTACGTCTACTCCGCAGAGCACTCCTTCTCCGACCGCATGGAGAGCGAGGAGGCCACCCGCAACGGCATCCTCATCTGGGACGCCCTGGCCCTGAAAGGGGGATGCCATATATGGATCGACGGCGAGGGGCTCAAGTCACCGACGCGCCAGATCCGGATGTGGGACTCCGCCGACGCGCCCACGGCAGCCGACATGACCGACAACGAGGTGGTGTTCTACCTAATCAACGACTGCCCAGGCATAAGCGGACTGGCGCACGCCGGACAAAGCTGGCTCGCCCAGCGCTCGGGCGACAAAATCACCTTCACCCAATGTTGAACCTGACAACCCCTCAGCAATAATCCACCATGACCACCAAGAGAACTTACGCCATTTCAGGATACGTAGAGTATATGGCGAGGATCCCCGCCGGACCACGCGAAATCGACATCCATTTCACCGGCGGCCAAATGTCGGGGTTCGGCGTACGTCCGGCCACCTTCGAGACGGCCGACCCCGTGATGTGCCGCATCATCGAAGGCTCCGCCCTTTATAAGGGAGGACGCATCCGCCGGATATGACACCCCACCGACCTCCTGCCCCGTCATGAAGATAAGCCGACTCACCGACCTCGTGGCCATACGCCTCGGCAGCTATCCCTGCCGCAGGGCATCGGCCGGAGAAGCGGCCTCCGACCTCGAATCGATGGTGCGCGCCGCCGCCCCCGGGCTGGCGGCGCGCCTCACCCTCGAAGCCGCCGACGGCTCAGGGCCCCCGCCGGCCTCCACGGTGGATTTCCGCGACTACCTCAAGGCCAACCTCAAGGCCGAGTCAGGCGGCATCCACTCCCTGGCCATGCCGGCCGACTTCCTCGCGCTCCACTCGCTGAGGATGAAGGGGTGGCCCGCCACCGTAATCCGGCAGAACCGCCTATCCGGCGTCAATCCGCTCCGACAGGCCCTCGGCCCCGCCGCGCCCGCATGGATGGCCGTGCGCCCAACGCTCCCCTGGCTGGAATGCGAGACACACCTCGACCCGGACTCCGGCACATCCGGGACCCTCATCCGCCTCTGCCCCGTGGAGACACCCCAGGCCGAGAGCGCCCTTTATGTGCCGCGCCCCTGCCTCGACGAGGCATCCGACACGCTGACTCACCTCGACGCATCCCTCATCGAGCCGCTCATAGAACGCCTGTATGATATTTTTAACAATATTTAACCCAACATCTCCATAAATCCGTTGCAGAGTTTTCAAAATCCACTGATTTTCCTTACCTTTGCATATGAATTCCGGAGGGGACGCAAGTCTCCTCCGCGTTTATTATTACCACCTCCTCCCGACAGGTCCGTACGCCGGACGCCACGCCGGAGGACACCCACATGTAAATCCGGCATGTAACCCCCGGACATCCAACCCAAATGATTGATAAGCAGAAACTCGAGGACTTCGTGACGGAGGCTCTGGCCGAAACCGACTGCTTCCTGACCGACCTCACCGTATCACCCCAGAACGACATAATCGTAGAGATCGACTCCGACGGCTCGATCGACATCGACTTCTGCAGCGCCCTCTCGCGCCGAATCGAAGAAGCATTCCCACGCGACGACGAGGACTATACGCTCGAAGTGGGGTCGGCCGGACTGACGGCCCCCTTCAAGGTGCGCCGCCAGTGGGAGAAAAACATAGGCAACGACATCGAGCTCCTCACCCGCGACGGCAGGAAGCTCTACGGACGCCTCCTGCGCCTGACGGCCGACGCCGCCGTGGTGGAGACGGAGCAGAAGACACGCCGCGAAGGAATGAAGCGTCCCGTGGTGGAGCGGCTTGAGCTGGAAATCCCCTTCGCCGACGTGAAGCGCGCCAGCTACGACCTCAAGTTCTGAGTCCCCACGGGGGCACGCATTGACATAAAACCCGATTCCCGCCGCGGAGGCCATCCCCCCGCGGCCACCAACAAGACATAAAAGTCCCTACACAAGATATGGCAAAAAAAGCTGAAACAGTAAACATGGTGGACCGCTTTGCCGAGTTCAAGGAATACAAGAACATCGACAAGGCCACCATGATCAGTGTGCTCGAAGAATCCTTCCGCAAAGTGCTCGCCGGCATGTTCGGCTCCGATGAGAACTTCGACGTCATCATGAACCCCGACAAAGGGGACTGCGAGATATACCAGAACCTTGAGGTCGTGGCCGACGGCGAGGTGGAGAACCCCGACCGCCAGATAGGCCTGACCGACGCCCGCGAGATCGACCCCGAGTGCGAGGTGGGCGAAGACGTGACGAAGCAGGTGTTCTTCGAGAAGTTCGGCCGCCGCGCCATCCTCAACCTGCGCCAGGCCCTGCAGTCGAAGATACTCGACCTGCAGAAGGAAGCCATCTTCAACAAGTTCAAGGAGCGCGAGGGAGAGATCATCTCGGGCGAGGTGCACCAGATCTGGAAGCGCGAGATGCTCCTCATCGACGAGGAGCAGAACGAGCTCCTCATGCCCAAGGAAGAGCAGATTCCCGGCGACTTCTTCCACAAGGGGGACATCGTGCGCGCCATCGTGAAGCGCGTCGACAACGCCAACAACCCCAAGATCATAGTGTCGCGCACGGACGAGCGCTTCATGCGCCGCCTCTTCGAGCAGGAAGTGCCCGAAATCCACGACGGCCTGGTGACGATAAAGGCCGTGGCCCGCAAGCCCGGCGAACGCGCCAAGGTGGCCGTCGAATCGTATGACGACCGCATCGACCCCGTAGGCACCTGCGTCGGCATCAAGGGCTCCCGCATCCACGGCATCGTCCGCGAGCTCCGCAACGAGAACATCGACGTCATCTCCTACACGGCCAATCCCTCGCTCTTCATCCAGCGCGCCCTCAGCCCCGCCAAGGTGTCGAGCATCCGCATCAACGAGGAAGAAAAGAAGGCGGAGGTGTTCCTGCGCCCCGAGGAGGTGAGCCTGGCCATCGGCAAGGGTGGACTCAACATCAAGCTCGCCACACAGCTCACAGGCTACTCCATCGACGTCTACCGCGACCTTGAGGAGGGCGAGGAGGATATCTATCTCGACGAGTTCCGCGACGAAATCGACGGCTGGGTGATCGAAGCCCTCAAGGACCTCGGCCTCGGCACGGCAAAGGCCGTGCTCAACGCCGACCCGAAGGTGCTCGAACAGGCCGACCTTGAGGACGACACGCTGGAGAACGTGATGAACGTGCTCCGCGCCGAATTCGAAGACTGATCCTTGCTCCCGCCGCCCCGCAAGAGTGCGGCGCGGCTACCCGGGAGGGGGGACCCAGGATGATTTAAGGGAACATTAAACAGACAATATGCGACAAAAAATAAGCAAGTTAGCCAAAGAACTTAATGTAGGTGTCAACACCGCCGTGGAATTTCTGCGCAAGCATGGCGTCGAAGTCGACGACAACCCCAACGCACGGGTCGATGAAAAGGCCGTGGCCATGCTGCAGAAGGAATTCTCAAAGGACGCGAGCGTGAAGGCATCTATCGACATGCAGCGTGAGGAAAAACGCGCCGCCGCCAAGGACCGCGCCGAGGAGCTGGCAGCCGAAAAGGCCGCCGCCGAAGCACGCGCCAAAGCGGAGGCCGAAGCACGCGCACGCGCCAAAGCCGAAGCCAAAGCAAAGGCTGAGGCTGAGGCCAAAGCCAAGGCTGAGGCCGAAGCCCGAGCCAAGGCTGAGGCCCGCGCGGCCGCCGAGGCAAAAGCCAAGGCGGAGCGCGAGGCCGCCGAAAAAGCCGAGCGCCAGCGCAAGGCTCAACAAGAGGCTGCCGCTGCCGCCGAGGCCGCCCGCAAAGCAAAGGCGACGGAAGTTAAAAAGGATCAACCCCAGATGGAAAACAAGGAGACCCCAAAAGCCGAGGAAGGCAAAATCCCGTTCAATCCCTATAAACCGGAAGGGGAACTCCCCGAGACTCCGCAGCTCCGAGTAGTAGGCAAGATCGACCTCTCGGCCATCAACGCAAGCACGCGCCCCAAAAAGAAATCAAAGGAGGAGCGCCGCCGCGAACGAATCGACAGGAGCCGCCAGGGCGGAGCCAACGGCCAGAACGCGCAGGGCGCCGGCAACAACGCCGACAAGCGCAAGCGCACCCGCATCGGCAAGGAAAAGGTGGATGTGGAGAAGGCCGGACAGCAGGTAGGCCCCGGACAGGACCGCCGGGGCAAAAGCCACGGAGGCGGCAACGCACAGAACTCTCAGGGAGGCGGACGCAACGCCCAGGGAAGCGGACGCGGCGAATCAGGACGCGGGCGCGGACGCGGGCGTGACCGCAACAACGAGCGCGCCAACGCCGAAAGCCGCTCCGAAGACGTGCAGAAGCAGGTCAAGGAGACTCTGGCGCGCCTCACCACCAAGAACATCAAGAAAGGCGCCAAGTGGCGTAAGGAGAAACGCGAGGAGGCCCACAACCGCGAGCTCGCACAGGCCGAACGCGACGCAGCCCAGAGCAAGGTGATCAAGATCACCGAGTTCGTCACCGTCAGCGACCTGGCCAACCTGATGGAGATACCCGTCAACCAGATCATCGCCACCTGCATGAATCTCGGAGTGATGGTGTCGATCAACCAGCGCCTCGACGCCGAGACGATCAACATCGTGGCCGAGGAATTCGGATTCACCACCGAGTACGTGTCGGCCGAAGTGTCGGAGGCCATCGCCACCGAGGAGGACCGCGAGGAAGACCTCGTGTCGCGCCCCCCGATCGTGACCGTCATGGGCCACGTCGACCACGGTAAGACATCGCTGCTCGACTTCATCCGCAACGCCAACGTGATCGCCGGCGAGGCCGGAGGCATCACACAGCATATCGGCGCCTACAACGTGAAGCTCGCCGACGGACGCCACATCACGTTCCTCGACACACCGGGCCACGAGGCATTCACCGCCATGCGCGCCCGAGGAGCCAAGGTGACCGACCTGGCCATCATCATCGTGGCCGCCGACGACAACGTCATGCCCCAGACCGTGGAGGCCATCAACCATGCATCGGCCGCAGGAGTGCCGATGGTGTTCGCCATCAACAAAATCGACAAGCCCACCGCCAACCCCGACAACATCAAGCAGGAACTCGCCGGCATGAACTACCTCGTGGAGGAATGGGGCGGCAAGTACCAGAGCCAGGATATCTCGGCCAAGAAGGGCATCGGCGTCGACGAGCTCATGGAGAAGGTGCTCCTCGAAGCGGAGATGCTCGACCTCAAGGCCAACCCAGACCGCATGGCCATCGGCTCCGTAATCGAATCGAGCCTCGACAAGGGACGCGGCTACGTGGCCACGGTGCTCGTACAGAACGGCACGCTCCGTGTGGGCGACGTAGTGCTGGCCGGAACCCACTACGGCAAGGTCAAGGCCATGTTCAACGAGCGCAACCAGCGCATCAAGGAGGCCGGTCCGTCAGTGCCCGTGCTCATCCTCGGCCTTAACGGAGCCCCGCAGGCCGGCGATACGTTCAACGTGCTTGAGACCGAACAGGAAGCCCGCGAAATCGCCGCCAAGCGCGAGCAGCTGCAGCGTGAGCTCAGCCTCCGCACCAAGAAGCGTCCCGGTCTTGAGGAACTCGGCCGCCGCCGCGCCCTCAACGACTTCCACGAACTCAACCTCGTGGTCAAGGGCGACGTCGACGGTTCGATCGAGGCCCTCTCCGACTCGCTCATCAAGCTCTCCACACCTGAAATCCAGGTCAACGTGCTGCATAAGGGCGTAGGAGCCATCTCGGAGTCCGACGTCACCCTGGCGGCCGCTTCCGACGCCATCATCATCGGTTTCCAGGTGCGTCCCTCTGCGGCAGCCCGCAAGGAAGCCGACAAGGAAGGTGTCGAGATACGCCTCTACAGCGTCATCTACAAGGCCATCGAGGAGGTGAAGGACGCCATGGAGGGACTGCTCTCACCCGAAATCAAGGAGGAAATCACCGGCAACGCCGAAGTGCTCCAGACGTACCATATCTCGAAGGTCGGCACGATCGCCGGCGCCATCGTGCGCGACGGCAAGATCAAGTCGAAGTCGAAGGTGCGCGTCGTGCGTGACGGCATCGTGATATACACCGGCGACCTCGGATCGCTCAAACGCTTCAAGGACGACGTCAAGGAAGTGGTGAGCGGCTACGACTGCGGCCTCAGCGTGCAGGGCTACAACGACATCCGCGAAGGCGACATCATCGAGGCCTTCGAGGAAGTGGAGGTAAAGAAGACCCTCTGATAATACGATACACCGGGAGGGTGTGGCGCACAGTCGGCACACCCTCCTTTTTCATGCCTTAAATCCACAGCCATGCCTTTAGTATTCGTCAACATAGGCTCCAACTTAGGCGACCGGCGCAGGAACCTGTCCCGGGCCGTGGCCGAAATAGGCCGCCGTTTCGGCTATTTCGAGCTATCCCACGTGGTGGAGTCAGAAGCGTGGGGCTACGAGTCGCCTCACCGTTTCCTCAACATAGCGATGGTGTTCCGCAGCGACGAGGCCCCTCTGGAAATCCTCCATGCCCTTCAGGACATAGAGCGCGACCTCGGCTCGCGGCTTGCGGCGGGAGCCGCCGACCCTCACCGCAATCCCGACGGCTCATACGCCGACCGCTACCTCGACATCGACATCATGACCATCGAGGGAGTGGAGATGCAGACCCCCGAACTCACCCTTCCCCACCCCCATCTGCGCGAGCGCCCCTTCTTCATGGAGCCTCTTCAGGAACTCCTCGACCAGATACCCGGCTAAAATTTTGCTGATTCGGGAAAAAATGCCTAACTTTGCATTTAAATCCTCATAGAGGAAAAATTCTCATGATAACGGATGGTCTGGTAGCTCAGCTGGATAGAGCAACAGCCTTCTAAGCTGTGGGTCCTGGGTTCGAATCCCAGCCGGATCACACAAGGGTCACGATTTTCACACGAAATCGTGGCCTTTTTTCATGCCCGCCGGGGGCCGGGCGCCGGAGCTCCCTCAAGCCGGCTTATCAGATCATACGAGGTACAGTCCCTCCGGGACCGAGGTAAAACCCCTCCGGGGTAACCGAGTATGGCGGCTCTAACTTGGAGGGAGGATTGGGCATGAGGAGGAATGCAGTGGCATTTACGAGCGTTAGGCGCCGAATCAAAGGAGGTATGGTTAGGTTACACGCCGAATCTCCGGGCGGAGAGCCACGCTATGCGGCGAACCTCTGGGCGAGAACCATACTATGCACCGAATCCCCGGGCGGAGAGCCACGCTATGCGGCGGGGGACTGGCCGGAGAGCCACGCTATGCGGCAGACGGCGGGCGGAGCGCTACGCTGCGCGGTGTGGAACTGGGCGTCAGGCCGTGAGGAGGACAAGGACGATGCCGAAGATGATGAGGAGGGTGTTGGAGACGGCGTAGGTGATGGTGTAGCCAATGGCGGGAACCGTACTGCCGAGCCTCTCCTGGATGGCGCCGAGGCCGGCGGTGGTCTTGCGGGCGCCGGCACAGCAGCCAAGGGCGATGGCGGGATGGAATCTGAATACTTTGTGCGCTATTATCAGGCCGAAGAACAACGGGACGACCGTCACTATCATGCCCGCAAGGAATATCTTGGGCCCGACAGCCTCGAATGAACTTACAAACGACGGACCCGACGCTATGCCGATAACGGCTATGTACATGTTCAGGCCAAGGTTGTTGAATACCCACAGCGAGGCCTTGGGTATCGCTCCGTAGACAGGTCGCTTCGATCTCAGCCATCCGAATACGAGGCCCGATATCAACGCTCCTCCGCTCGTGCCGAGGCTTACGGACACATCCCCCACCTTGAAGGCGATCATGCCCAGAAGGCCGCCTATGAGCACGCCGAGCCCTACGAACACGAAGTCCGTGGCCAGCGAAGGCACGTCGGCAAATCCGAGATGCTTCGACGCCACGCCGACATCCTTCTTACGCCCCACTATCTCCAGCACATCGCCGGGCTGCACGTAGACATCCTTGCCGGGGGGTATGAACTTTCCGTCGCGCTTAAGCCCCTTGACATCCACGCCGTGCATGTAGTCCTTCGTCACAAGTTCGCTGACGAGCATCCTTTCGGTATGCTTTCCGATCGTGACCGGTACATCCTCCACGGGGAAGGTCAGCAGCTCAACGTCGGCCACTTCCCGGCCGAGCCATGAGTTATCCCCCACAAGCATCTCGCGGCGCCCGGAGATGACGACTGTCGCACCAGGGCTTACAGTCATGCCGCCGGTGGCCTCCACGGCCTTTCCGTCGGCCCCCCTCATGCGCTCTACGATTATGCGGCGCCCCTCCGAGGCGTAATGCCGCTCGATTTCCTCTACGGTGCGCGGCTCCTTCATCCCCTCGCCGTCGGCCACGAACGCCCTGTAGGCCACCGGGCGCGCGGCGTTGAAGAAGGCCGGATCGGCGCTTATCGACGATGAGGAGTGCTCGTTCTCATACCGTCGTGTCGCCTCGCGCACTTTGTCGAGCCCACCCATCATGGCCGGCCCGATATAGCCGATAAGCCATACGGCGCCGATGGTGCCGAACACGTAGGTCATGGCGTAGCACACCGGTATGGCGTCGAGCATCCCCTTGATGCTCTCGGCCGGCGCGCTGAGGGTGCTGACCGTGTCCTCGGCCGCCCCCACTACCGGGGAGGCCGTCGAGGCTCCGGCCATCATGCCTGCCGCCTGACCGGGGTCAAGCCCCATCCATACGGCCACCGCCCACGACACTCCGAGGATCATGACGCACATCACCACGGCGAAGAGCACCTCCTTCAGCCCGTCCCCCTTCATCGAGCTGAAGAACTGCGGGCCGACGCTGTAGCCGATGCAGAACAGGAAGAGCATGAACGACACGCTCTTGAGCGGGCCGCCCACGTTGACGTCCATCTGCCCGACAAGGACGCCGACTATAAGCACCGACGTCACCGTGCCCAAAGAAAATCCTTTGAATTTCAACTTACCCAGCAGAAAGCCGAGTCCTATCGTAAGGAAGACGGCAAGGGCCGGAGCTTCACGGAAGGCGTCGATAAACCACATATTGCTAATGATTGATTATAAATTCCCGACCTCCCCTCCGGGGCGAACGGCGACGGCATACCCGCCCGCTCCCCCGCGTTTAAGGAACCGTACACATTATTAACACATTTTAAACGTGCTTTGTTGATGCCGGCGACTCCCCTCCCGCCGTCCC
This sequence comes from Bacteroides sp., assembly GCA_014802425.1. Taxonomy (GTDB): domain Bacteria; phylum Bacteroidota; class Bacteroidia; order Bacteroidales; family Muribaculaceae; genus Lepagella. The sequence goes on along the minus strand of JAAVCH010000018.1, from coordinate 19,943 downwards.
CCGGCGGATACGTAATGCGGCCCTCCGGCGGGACATTCCCTCGTTTTCTTGCCCGAATAATTGCCGATTTATTTTGCCAATATGTGATTTTATCATAATTTTGCATTTATTCACGGCTCCTGGAGGCGGTGTGCCCTGTCGGCTCCCCCTCCTTTCGGCCCCTGCTAACCGACATCAAACTCAAACCAAATTTCCAAATACCTAAATTTTCAGAACTGCTATGTGGTTATCAAGCTCTTCAGTAGGACGTAAGTTCATCATGGCCGTCACAGGTGCCGTGCTCGTCCTATTCGTGACCTTTCACTGTTTGATGAACGCCATAGCCATCGCCTGGCCCGTAGCGTACAACTCCATCTGTATGTTCCTCGGCGCCAACTGGTATGCCCTCATCGCATCCGCAGGCCTGGCCGCGTTTATCATCGTACACATCATCTATGCCGTAATGCTGACGGTGCAGAACCGCCGCGCCCGCGGCCATGAGCGCTACGCCATCTCCAAGCGCCCCGCAGGCGTCGAATGGTCGAGCCAGAACATGCTCGTGCTCGGCATCGTAATCCTCGCGTTCCTCGCCGTACACATGATCCAGTTCTGGGCCAAGATGCAGCTCATGGAAGTGCTCGGCAAGGAGACCGTAATCCCCGCCACCGCCGGCACACTCTTCATCCAGGAGGCATTCCAGCTCGTATGGACTCCGATTGTCTACATCATCGGCTTCATCGCCCTCTGGTTCCACATGAACCACGGCATGTGGTCCATGTTCCAGTCAGTGGGATGGGACAGCACCATCTGGATTCCCCGCCTGAAGAAGATCGCCTGCTGCTGGACTACCGTAGTGATCGCCCTCTTCATCGCCGAGGCCATCGTGTTCACAGTGCAGGCCAACAAGCAGCACTACCTCAAGGACGAAGCCCTGCGCAACCAGTACAAGACAATGGTAGTGCCCATGCTTGAGAAGGACTTCGGCCCCGCAGCCGTGCAGCAGCTCAGCTCGATGCCCTTCGAGCAGTACGAGCAGGCCATCCGCGGACAGTACCGCAGCATGCAGGACCCCCAGGCTGCCGCCTACTACTCTGCCCAGGACCCCGAGGCCTACAACGGCATGATTGAGGCCCTCGAACAGCAGATCGAATTCCTCGACTTCATCGCCCCCGAGGAAATCCCCGCCACAGCCAATCCCGCTAACAACTAATCATTTCACTTCGATATGGCAACTACAGATTTGAAAGTAAAAGTAATGAATCCGGCCGATTCCAAGATCCCGGAGGGTCCTATCGCTGAGAAATGGACCAACTACAAGGCTCACCAGAAGCTCGTCAACCCGGCCAACAAGCGTAAGCTTGACGTGATTGTGGTCGGCACAGGCCTTGCCGGCGCCTCGGCAGCCTCCACCCTCGGCGAGCTCGGCTTCAACGTGCTCAACTTCTGCATCCAGGACTCCCCCCGCCGCGCCCACTCCATCGCCGCCCAGGGAGGCATCAACGCAGCCAAGAACTATCAGAACGACGGCGACTCCGTCTACCGTCTCTTCTACGACACCGTAAAGGGCGGCGACTACCGCGCCCGTGAGGCCAACGTCTACCGTCTGGCCGAGGTGTCGAACAACATCATCGACCAGTGCGTGGCTCAGGGCGTACCTTTCGCCCGCGAATACGGCGGCCTGCTGGCCAACCGCTCCTTCGGCGGCGCCCAGGTGTCCCGTACATTCTACGCCAAGGGCCAGACCGGCCAGCAGCTCCTGCTCGGCGCATACTCCTCGCTCAACCGCCAGATCCAGCTCGGCAAGGTGAAGAGCTTCAACCGCTACGAGATGCACGACGTGGTGCTCGTAAAGGATAAGGACGGTGTGGAGCGCGCACGCGGCATCATCGCCAAGAACCTCGTGACAGGCAAGTTCGAGCGCTTCGCCGCCCACGCCGTGGTCATCGCCACGGGCGGATACGGCAACACATACTTCCTTTCCACCAACGCAATGGGCTGCAACGTGTCGGCAGCCATGGCATGCTACCGCAAGGGAGCCCTCTTCGCCAATCCCGCGTTCGTACAGATCCACCCCACCTGCATCCCCGTGCACGGCGACAAGCAGTCGAAGCTGACCCTTATGTCGGAATCGCTGCGTAACGACGGCCGCATCTGGGTGCCCAAGAACATCGAGGACGCCAAGAAGCTTCAGGCCGGACAGATCAAGGGAAGCGACATCCCCGAGGAGGAGCGCGACTACTACCTCGAACGCCGCTACCCGGCATTCGGTAACCTCGTGCCCCGCGACGTGGCTTCCCGCGCCGCCAAGGAGCGCTGTGACAAGGGCTACGGCGTCAACAACACCGGCCTCGCCGTGTTCCTCGACTTCTCCGAAGCCATCAACCGCCTCGGCATCGACGTGGTGCGCCAGCGCTACGGCAACCTCTTCGACATGTACGAGGAGATCACCGACGTCAACCCCGGCGAGCTCGCATGCGTGAAGGACGGCCTTAACTACTACAACCCGATGATGATCTTCCCCGCCATCCACTACACCATGGGCGGCATCTGGGTGGACTATGAGCTCCAGACCTCGATCAAGGGCCTCTTCGCCATCGGCGAGTGCAACTTCTCCGACCACGGCGCCAACCGCCTCGGTGCCTCCGCCCTCATGCAGGGCCTGGCCGACGGCTACTTCGTGCTCCCCTACACCATCCAGAACTACCTGAGCGACCAGATCTCCGTGCCCCGCTTCTCGACCGACCTTCCCGAATTCGAAAAGGCCGAACAGGCATGCCAGGAGAAGATGGACCGCCTCATGGCCATCCAGGGCACACGCTCCGTCGACTCCATCCACAAGGAACTCGGCCACATCATGTGGGACTACGTCGGCATGGCGCGCACCAAGGAGAGCCTCGAACACGCCATCCAGGAAATCAAGAAGCTCCGCAAGGTGTTCGACACCGAGCTTTACGTGCCCGGCTCCGCCGAGGGCATGAACATCGAGCTCGACAAGGCTTTCCGCCTCAATGACTTCATCACCATGGGCGAGCTCATGGCCTACGACGCGCTCTCGCGCAACGAGTCCTGCGGCGGCCACTTCCGCGAGGAATACCAGACCGAGGAAGGCGAGGCCAAGCGTGACGACGAGAACTGCTTCTACGTCTCCTGCTGGGAGTACGAGGGAAGCGACGCCAAGGCCCCCGAGCTCATCAAGGAACCCCTCCACTACGAGGCAATCAAGGTCCAGACCCGCAACTATAAGTCATAAACCGCTTAAGAAGATTATTCTACACAATGGAAGACAATATAATGAAAGTCAACCTTAAGGTCTGGCGCCAGGCCGGCCCTAAGGCTAAGGGAGAGTTTAAGACTTATACCGATGTCGANACCACTCCCGACACCTCCTTCCTCGAAACTCTCGACATCCTCAACGAACGCCTCGTCGAGAACCGCGAGGAACCCATCGTGTTCGACCACGACTGCCGCGAGGGCATCTGCGGCATGTGCTCCCTCTACATCAACGGACACCCCCACGGCCCCGCTACCGGAGCCACTACCTGCCAGCTCTACATGCGCCGCTTCAAGGACGGCGAGACAATCACCGTCGAGCCCTGGCGCTCGGCCGCGTTCCCCGTCATCAAGGACCTCATGGTGGACCGCAACGCATTCGACAAGATCCAGCAGGCCGGCGGCTACGTGTCGTTCAACTGCGGAGGAGCCCAGGACGCCAATGACCTTCCCATCTCCAAGGTGAACGCCGACGAGTCGATGGACTCCGCTTCCTGCATCGGATGCGGCGCCTGCGTGGCCGCCTGCAAGAACGGCTCGGCCATGCTCTTCGTATCGGCCAAGGTCAGCCAGCTCGCTCTGCTCCCCCAGGGCGCCGTCGAGAAGGACCGCCGCGTGCGCGCCATGGTCGACAAGATGGACGAGCTCGGCTTCGGCAACTGCACCAACACCGGCGCCTGCTCCGCCGAATGCCCGAAGAACATCAAGCTCTACAACATCGGCCGCATGAACCGCCACTACATCGCCGCCAAGTGCAAGCAGTAAGTCACTGCCACCGCACCGGCACGACACCATATCCGCCCCGGCCCGACGGCCGGGGCGGTTTTTTTTCATATACGGGCGAAAATTGTTAACTTTGCGCATCATGAAGCATGAAATCAAGCACCGAATACCGTACCGTTACCTGCCGCTGCTCACGCTGACGGCCCTCCTGGCGGCCGCATGCGCGTCGATAGGAAATCCCAGCGGAGGTCCACGCGACGAGGACCCGCCGCGTTTCCTGCACGGAAATCCCGCGCCGGGCGCCACCGACGTGCCCGTCGACCTGCAGCGCCTCAACCTCGACTTCGACGAAATAATCGTGCTGAAGGACGCATTCTCGAAGGTGGTGGTGTCGCCGCCGTCGAAGTCGGTGCCGCGCGTCACGTCGCAGGGGCACCGCGTGACCGTCAACTTCACCGACTCCCTCCTGCCCAACACCACCTACACCATCGACTTCGCCGACGCCATCACCGACAACAACGAGGGGAATCCCCTGGAAAGCTTCGCCTACACGTTCTCCACCGGACCCACCGTCGACTCGCTGCGCATAGCCGGCCGCGTGCTCTCGGCCGAGAAGATGGAGCCGATGCAGGGCAAGATCGTGGGCATCCACAGCGTGGACCGCGACACCGTGGTTTTCGCCCGCCCGTTCGAGCGCGTGGCCCGCACCGACGACCGCGGCCGATTCTCCATCGAAGGGCTCCCCGAGGGGACTTACCGGGTCTATGCCCTCGACGACGCCAACTCCGACTACATCTACTCCTCGCCCGACGAAGAGATGGCCTTCTACGAGACCACCGTGACCCCCTCCACGACGGCCGGCGAAGCGCAGGACACCATCTTCAACCCGCGCCTCGGCACGGTCGATTCCGTAGTGACCCGCAGGCGCACCATCTATCTCCCCAACGACATACTGCTGCGCTCGTTCGTCAGCTCACGCCTCAACCGCTACATCACCGACTATCAGCGCGCCGACTCGACGGCCCTGAAGCTGACATTCAGCGCTCCGATGCAGGCGCCCCCCGAGTTCGCGCTCGTCGACTACCGGGGGGAGCTGCCCGACGACTGGTACATCCTTGAGCGCTCCCTGCACTCCGACACCGTGACGCTCTGGCTCAACGACCCGCAGCTCGTGAACACCGACACGCTGCGCCTCGCCGTGGGCTACCTCACCCCCGACACCCTCAACCATTACGCCCTGCGCACCGACACGCTGCGCCTCATCACCACCCGCGCCACCGAGACCGCGAAGAAATCGGCCAAGGCGCTGAAGGCCACCGCCCGCGAGGCGAAGAAGAACGGAGGCGAGACGCCGGACAGCGTGTCCCCCGAAATCCCGCGCCTCGGCATCGACTTCCCCGGAGGCTCCGCCCCCGAGCCGGGACGCCCGATAACATTCCGCACGGCCACTCCGCTGGCCCGGCTCGACTCCGCGGCGTTCCACCTGGAGATGAAGAAAGACACCGTATGGACCCGGGTGGCCGACCTGCGCCCCGCCTCCGACACCCTCGACCCGCGCCGCTTCACGCTCTCCTACCCCTGGGCCTACGACACGCAGTACCGCCTGCTCGTCGACTCCCTCGCCATGCAGGGCATCTACGGCCTTGAGACGGCGCCGGTGAGCCGGGAATTCAAGACAAAGGCCGAAAAGGAATACTGCTCGATCGCCGTCAGCATCCCCGACTGGCCCGCAGGGCTTCCGGCATTCGTCGACCTGCTCAGCGCGTCGGACACCCCCGTGGCCCGGCAGCCCCTCGGAGCCGGCGGCAGCGTCATCTTCCGCCATCTCAATCCCGGCAAGTACTACCTGCGCATCACCGAAGACCTCGACGGCGACATGGCATGGACCACCGGCGACATCTTCGAGCACCGCCAGCCCGAAGCGGCCTACTATTACCCGAAGGCCATCAACATCAAGGCNAACTGGAACAAGGAGGAGACCTGGCGGGTGTTCGACACCCCTGCCGACGCCATGAAGCCCGACGTCCTCCTCAAGAACAAGCCCACGCAGCGCGCCAACCGCAACGGCTCGCGCAAGCAGGCCTCCGGAGGTGAGGAAGAGGATGAGGACGACGACTACGAACTCCCCTGGTAAAGCCGCCCCCTTTTACCGCAGCCCACCCCCGGCGCATTGCGGAGCAGAGGGATAATTCATTAAAAATTGCCAAATTAGGCCGATTTTAGCCCCCGAGGTTTCAATACATGAAAAATTTGGNTTATATTTGCAAGTTGAAAAATTCACCCTGACCCGGACCCTCCTCCGGGGCGCCCGGGAAGAGGCCNNGATGCCCCGCCCCGAGGCCATGACGGAAAAAACTAAAAATACAATAACAACTTAACTTCACAATGCAGAACAAAGGGTTTATCAGCACCATCGCTGTGCTCCTGATTCTTATCTGCGGATTCTACATCAGCTTCTCTTTCGTGACCTCCCATTACGAAAAGCAGGCTCGTGAATACGCGGCCAAGATGTCGGGCACCACAGACGCCACCAACGACGTCTACAAGCAAAGTCTGAAGCAATTCAACGACTCAATCGACAAAGAGAAAGTTTATCTCGGCTACTACACCTACAACCAGGTGCGTAAAATGGAAATCGGCCTCGGCCTCGACCTCAAGGGCGGCATGAACGTCGTGCTTGAGATCAGCGTGCCCGACATCCTCCGCCAGTACGCCTCCGGCGACGTCGCACTCAAGCAGATCAACGACGCCATCGCCAAGGTAGAGCGCGAAGGCGCCAAGTCGTCGGACAAGGACTTCGTCCAGAAGGTCGCCGCCCAGTTCCAGCCCGGCACAATGGCCTCCATGTTCTCACGTGAAGGTGAGTTCCTCGGCAAGCTCAAGAACTCCAGCTCCAACGCCGAAGTGACCGAGGCCCTCAACCAGCAGGTCAACAGCCAGGTCGACGCCGCGTTCAACATCTTCCGCACGCGTATCGACCAGTTCGGCGTCGTGGCCCCCAACATCCAGAAGCTCCAGGACAAGAACGGACAGATCCTCCTCGAGCTCCCCGGCGTGAAGGAGCCCGAGCGTGTGACCGACCTTCTCAAGTCGTCGGCCAACCTGGAGTTCTACGAGGTCTACAACTACAATGAGATCCTCCCCGAGCTCGCGGCATTCGCCGAGGCCTACGCCGCCCAGGACACCATCCACCACTACAACGTCATCGAGCTTCTCGGCGGCCGCCAGCGCGACGGCAGCCCCGTAATCGGCCTCGTGGCCCCGGCCAACCGCGCCCTCGTCGACAGCATCCTCTCCTCTCCCCTCGCAGCCACCAAGCTCCCCAGCGACTTCTCAGCCGTATGGGAGGTGAAGCCCGTGGAGATTCCCCTGCTCGACGCCCAGGGACAGCCCGTCAAGAAGAACGACAAGGAGTACCGCACCACTCCCTACTACCAGCTCGTGGCCCTCAAGGGCGACGCAGCCCTGGAGGGTGACGCCGTGACTTCCGCCACAAGCGAGTATGACAACATGCGCGGCAACACGGTCAACATGAAGATGAACGACCGCGGCGCGCGCGAATGGGCCACGCTTACACGCAACAACATCGGCCGCCCCATCGCCATCGTGCTCGACAACAACGTCTACTCCTACCCCAACGTAAACAACGAGATCACCGGCGGAAGCTCCGAAATCACCGGCAACTTCACTCCCGAAGAGGCCAACGACCTTGCCAACGTGCTTAAGTCCGGCAAGATGTCGGCCCAGGTGAAGGTGGTCAGCAACAACGTCATCGGCCCGTCGCTCGGCGCCGAGGCCATCCAGCAGGGCTTCGTATCGTTCATCGTGGCCCTCGTGCTGCTGATGATCTTCATGATCCTCATATACGGCGTGATTCCCGGCCTTGTGGCCAACATCGGCCTTATCCTCAACCTCTTCTTCACCCTCGGCATCCTCGCCTCGCTGCAGGCCGTGCTCACGCTCTCCGGCATCGCCGGTATCGTGCTCGCCCTGGGTATGGCCGTCGACGCCAACGTGCTCATCTTCGAGCGCACCAAGGAAGAGCTCAAGAGCGGCAAGAAGCTGCGCCAGGCCATCTCCGAGGGCTACTCCAACGCCTTCTCGGCCATCTTCGACTCCAACCTCACTTCGGTCATCACCGGCGTGATCCTGCTCATCTTCGGCTCAGGCCCCATCAAGGGCTTCGCCACCACGCTGATCATCGGTCTGGTCTGCTCATTCTTCACCGCAGTGTTCCTGACCCGCATCGCATTTGACCTCATCACCAAGAACGGCCGCTGCGCCAATATGACCTTCACCACCGGCATCAGCCGCAACTTCCTCACCGATACGAAGATCAACTTCCTCGGCCAGGCCAAGGCCGCTTCCGTGGTATGGATCGCGCTCATCGTCATCTCGATCGCTTCGCTCGCCATCCGCGGCATGAACCAGGGCATCGACTTCTCGGGAGGCCGCAACTACGTGGTGCAGCTCGCCAAGGATGTCAACCCGAAGGACGTGGAGGCCAAGCTTCTCGACGCATTCCAGACTCAGGCCAACGACAAGACCGTCTCGGTCAACGTCATCACCATCGACGCCCCCTCGAAGGTGCGCGTATCCACCAACTACAAGATCGCCGACGAGTCCGAAGGCATCGAGAACGAGATCACCGATATACTCTACTCCAACCTTCAGTCCGAACTCACCGGCGCTGACGGCAAGGTGATGGACATCAACGCATTCCGCGTGGCCGACGAAAACAACGGCATCATCTCCATCCAGAAGGTGGGTCCGTCCGTGGCCGACGACATGCGCCGCGACGCCTACTGGGCCGTCGGCATAGCGCTCCTCTGCATGTTCCTCTACATCCTCCTGCGCTTCCGCAACATCGCCTTCTCCGTAGGCGCACTCTGCGCCGTGGCCCTCACAGCCTTCCTCATCATCGGCTTCTACTCCGTCTGCTGGGGCTTCTTCCCCTTCTCGATGGAGATCGACCAGTCGTTCATAGCCGCCGTGCTGACCATCATCGGTTACCAGATCAACGATACGGTGGTGGTGTTCGACCGCGTGCGCGAGATGATGGGCCTCTATCCGAAAGAGGACCGCTTCGAGACATTCAACAAGTCGCTCAACACGACCCTGTCCCGTACGGTCATGACATCCTTCTCCACTCTTCTGGTGCTCCTCTGCATCTTCTTCCTGGGTGGCGACACAATCCGCTCCTTCACTTTCGCCATGATCTTCGGCGTGATCGTGGGCACATTCTGCTCCCTCTATGCGGCAGCCCCCATCGCCTACCGCATCCTGAAGCGCTCGATCGAGAAGAAGGCTATCGAGAACACCGGCAAGCCCGCCCTCAACGGCAACCGCCGCTTCAACTGATCCCGAATCCCACTGAATACATCGGCCGGACCTCCACGCGAGGTCCGGCTTTTTCATTGAAGTTATCTCAACTTATTTCTTTTCTTATTAACTTTGCAGTCTGAATATGGGAAGTCTCAATAGGAAATATATCAGGAAGGTGGTGCAGTGGATCCTGCCGTTCGCGCTGACCGCCGCGTTGGTATGGGTTATGTTCCGCAAGGTCGACCTTGCGGAAATGGCGGCCATACTGCGCAATGGGGTCGACTGGTGGTGGATTCTGGCGGCGATGGGACTTTCGGTGGTGTCGCACATGGTGCGGGGCGCCCGCTGGCGCCTGCAGCTTGACCATCTGGGCATCCGTGCGCCATTCATGGCGCTATGTTGCTCCGTATTCGGTTGCTACGCGCTAAATATCCTTTTTCCGCGCCTTGGCGAGGTCTGGCGATGCAGCTACATTTCCCGTCGTGGAAAAGCTCCCTTCAGCACGGTGTTCGGTTCGATAGTGGCTGACCGCCTTTCGGATTCGGCTGCGGTACTGGTGCTGTTCCTGCTGACACTGTGTGTGGCTTACTCGGGTATAATGTCTTTTCTTGACCGATACCCGGTCGGGAAGGACATCGTAGGGCTGATCAGTTCGCCGTGGATATGGCTCGGGTTGACGGGCGCCCTGCTGATATGCGTATTGGCGTGGCGGAAATGGCGTCGGTCACGTCTCGGAGAGGCTCTGGGGAGGATTGCGCGTCAGCTCTGGCATGGCTTCGCCTCCGTAGCGTCGATGCCCGGGCGCAACCGATTTGTATTCTACACGGTCCTTATCTGGGGATGCTATTTCATCCAGCTTTATCTGGCCTTCTTCGCTTTCCCCTTTACACGTGCGCTGGCGGCCGAACCTGCGTTAGGCTACGGGCTTATTCCCTGTCTGGTGGCTTTCGTGCTCAGCTCGATCGGTATGGGCATCCCGAGTAACGGCGGACTGGGACCCTGGAACCTCGCCGTGATGTTCGGTCTGGCCATTTACGGCATCCCCGATGCCGAAGGCACCACATTCAGCATCGTCCAGTGGAGCGGACAGGCCGTCATGCTGTTCATACTCGGCCTCTACACCATCGGCTATATCCTCCTCTCGCGTGCGAAAGATCCGGAGGAGTGAGACGTAATCCGGTGGCGGAGCCAGCCAACGTAGGCGCCCGATCCGGAGCTTCCCTGAAAAAAATCGAAAAAAACACGAAAAAAAGCAGCCGGAGCAAACCATCCTTGCCCCGGCCGTGTTATAATATCGAACAAAGGATAAAACGAGTCATCCAAGACTTAGGAATCTGAGAATAAAAAGATTACAAGTCACTCAGGCCCATCCTTGGAGACCAAAAGATATACTGCTATAAGCGTTCTGAAAAGTTGTTATTGTTGTTTTAATTGAAGAAAACAGGCCGAAGTGATTCGGCCTTTTTCTTGTCCGCTCCTATCCCCTGTCCGCCGCCTGTCCATTAGATTCCGCATCGCGGGCCCATGTTTACCCTCACCCCCCTATTCACATACATTATGCAATTCCAAAATTATTTATGTTAATTTTTGTTAATACATTTCTTTTTATTTGATATTTCATCTTTCTTAATATATCTTAGCAAAAAATAATGTATCACCTACAAGCCACACCACTTATGAAAAAGATTTACCTATTGCCTGTCGCAATGATAACGGGCGTCATCTCAACAAGCGCGGCTGAGACTCCCGGTCAACCGACCAATCTGGAAGCCGGCCTCCGCATCGTGGAAGCGCATTACGGCTACATGATTCACCCACAGACTCAACACCTCTTAGGCATTGAGGAAGGTGAACCGATCGATGGGTTCTCGACATTGAATCTCGTAGGCTGCGACATCGCTACCGGTGCGGTCGGAAGCACAAGAGCAACTGTACGTACAGAGGGGTCCAAAGTCTATCTTTATTTCCCGGAGGCAGAAGAGAATGAGGCGAAATGGGAACTTATCTATGACTTCAATCCCACAGTAGGGGAGGTTTTCTCCGTTGTAGGGTATCCAACCGAGAGAAGAGAACGTTACTACTGCTGTTGCCGCGAAGTGAATGAGTCCGATCCTGAATTCGGAGGAATGAAAACTTTGACAATGGCCTTCACCACTTATGATACCTATGACGGGTCAAGAGACTGGATTGAATCAGATCGCGGAGAAAAATGGATCGTCGGTGTCGGCGACCAATACGGACTCCTGGACTCAGGATATTCGGGATGGGCAGGGACAGGCGGCAGCCGCATCATCGCCGCCTACAACGGTGATGACACTTACTTCACCTCTCGGGCAGTGCGCAATTACCGCAACTATATCACCTATGGCATTGACTTCAATCAACAGTGGAACGGAGAGAATTTCTCCATGCAGATCGGAGGGCCCCATGACAGCGACGATCATAAATATACACGTTCTCCCATTGTGAGTGTGCCGGATGAGTCTGCCCCCTCCGGCATGAGGGATATAGGAGGAATTTACGCTTCAGACCAAAAAATATGCTTCACGCTATTACCCGACAACGACCGAAGGATACAATGGTATGATATCTACGACTTCTCGCTCGAACCGGGAGAGAAGGCGCGTCTTACCCGCGTGAAATTCAATCCGTTCAGCGATGCGCAGGTGATGCCCTCGGTAGAGCCCGTGGAGGTGGAGTGTATTTCGGTCGAGCCGTATGAACATGACCCCTCATTCATAGCCATGCACATGATGGCCTACAGCCTGGCAGGTCCGAAGCCGGGCGACCGCGAAATCCTCGCCCCGGTCACCTGGATCAAAGGAATCGGCTCATTGGCCGGGCTGCTCAACAATTGTCCGTCCGCCGCCTACCCCTCCCCGGCGCTCTCCAGCGTAATCGAGAGCGGCACCGAAGTCTTCAACAATCCCTCAGCCGACATCCGCGAAGTGACAGCCACACCCGCGCCATCCTCCGCGCCGACCGAAATCTTCGACCTCAGCGGACGCCGCGTCCTCGCCTCGCCCGACGCCCTCCCCGCCGGCATCTACATCCTCCGCTCCGGCACCGAAACCCGCAAGATCGCCCTCCGCTGACACCGCCGCCTCCCGCCATGCGTGGCGCAACCTTCACCTTATCTTTAGGCCCGCATCACCGAGCCGCTACGCGACCACCATGATGCGGGCCTAATCCATATTCCCGCTCGGCGGAATCGCGTCAGAGGCACGGAGGCGCGGGCTGCCGGTCCCTTCGCTGCGTCAGCGGCCCGACAGTGCTAACTTCATTTTCCACATCCCGGAAGATTAGATTAATACCAACTATGCCCTACGTTACTCATAAATAGAAACTTATGAAGATAGTATATAATTCGATTATTGTGTTAATGCTTGTCATCTCCGCATATTGTGCGGCTGAAAAAGTGCACCGACCTGTTAACATTGAGGCAAACCTCCGTATCATTGAAAAGACTTCAGGAGCCTACACCAAGCATCAGTACCAACGTATGCTTGGTTTCGTACCGGGCAAGAAAATCGACGGATATAAAACCCTCGATGTGTTTAATTGCAATATCATGACCGGCAGCCCGGAGACAAAAATTGAGACACTCCGCACAGAAGGCTCCAAGGTGTATGTTTATCTTAAAGAGGGACAAAGCAAAGCATCGCGATGGGCATTACTATATGATTTCGACCCTCCGATAGACAAGTCCTTTAAGGTTGTGGGTTATCCTTTGGAGAGGAGAAAGGAATATTATTGTCGATGCGCTGAAGTAATCGATTACGACCCCAAATTTGGCGGCCTTAAGACTTTAAAAATGATCTTTGGCACTTCGCCGGAAGATCTTAAGGTTGAAGACTGGACCACAACTGAGAAATGGATTGTGGGCATAGGCGACAATCGCGGTTTTTTCCAAATCGGTTCATGTGGCTGGATTGGCGGAGGAGCTACCAGTATAATTGAAGCATACAACGGAGAAGTCACATACTTCACATCCCCTGATGCACGACATTACAATAATTACATAACTCCGAATACAAAATTCACTCAAGAAATGGAGGGTATCGAGAGATCTGTCGATATTACTTACGACACAAAACCATCACTGAGATGGAATCCTGAGATATATATTCCCTCTCCTGAGAATCCTGCAGAGTCGGTATATGGAGGTGAAATATATGCTGAGGGGCAAAAAATCTTTTATGCGACTCAGGACGACTCGGAAGCTAATGCCGTATATCATATGATTTACGACTTCTCACTAATGCCGGGAGAAAAGATCCGGCTCAAACGCATAGACTACGATCCATTCATCTCATCAGGAGAAAGGACGCAGTTACAGGATGTAGAGGTAGAATGTATTTCAGTCGAACCACTCGAAAATGCCCCGGATTTTATCGCCATGAATCTTATGGCATACCATATCACGGGCCCGAATACAGACAACCGTGAGCCAATCGGTCCGACGATTTGGATAAAAGGTATCGGTTCGCTTGCCGGACTCCTCAACAACTGCCCCTCACCTAAAACTGCCGGTGCAAAACTCTGTAGAGTCAGCAGTGGTGACTCAGTAGTTTTCGTCAATCCCACAGCATTTTTTAATAAGTGATGCGGGCCTGATCCATATTCCCGCGCGGCAGGATCGCGTCAGCGGATCGGCGGTGCGGGGGTTATGTTGCGGAAGAGGCGCCAGGCGTGAGCGCTGCGGTAGCGGACTGCCGCAGCCGCGGAGGGGACGACGAGGCGTATGCGGCGGTAGCCGGCTTCGTCGTCGGGTTCGAGCAGGAAACTTTCGCAGTCGAATTTCGGGGGGACGGGACTTGCCGCGACTATTTCTTCGAGCGAGGGAGTGTCGGATAGTATCAGCTCGCCGAGAAGGTTGGAATTGGCCGGCAATACGATGCGGCGCAAGGAAGTGCATCCGGCAAAGGCATAGCTTTCGAGTGTCGTGAGATTGGCGGGCAGCCTCACTTCCTGCAAAGATTCATCCCCCGTGAAGGCATTGCTCCCTATCTCCCGGACGCCGGAAGGCATCACAATGCTTTTCAACCGCTGACAGCCGGCCAGCGCAAAACTCCCGATCTTGACCAATCCCTTCGGCAACGTCACCTCCTCCAGCGCCCCGCAACGCAGACACATCTCCTTCGGCAACGCCGTCACCCCCTGCGGCACAGCCAGCCGGCGCAGACTCCGCGCCTCCCGGAACGCCCCCTCTTTTATCTGCGTGATGCCGGCAGGCATAATCACTTCCTCCAGCTCCCCACACTCCGCGAAAGCATACGCCCCGACGCTCACACACCTCGACCCGGGTTCAAACTCCACACGCCTCAAGCCGCCAATACCGGCGAAACAGAAGTCAGGAATCGCCGTCACCGCCGCAGGAATCCTCACCACGCTGGCACCCGCGACATATCCATACCGCTCCGCCAGGCCGGAGGGACGTAATCCCGGCACGACATCTACCTGTCGCGCAGCGTCGTCCCCGTCATTAACCGTCCGGGCATGACCCGCCACCATATGGGTCAGAAGCAGGCATAGCACCGCTATCCGGGCCAAGCCACTGCCAAACCACCCGGGTACGGTGCGATTCGCCTTAAAACAGTCCGCCATCATTTGCCCGTGAACCCTCCGCCGGGAATGGGATGTTTGCCGGAAGTCACGGGATATATCTTAGTGACATCCGCCGTGTCGGCCTTTACGATCACCACCTTGCTCTCCCCGCGCCACGGCAGCGCGCCGCGATAGCGGGCAATCTCCACACGGGCCGGAAGGTTGGCAAGATGAAGCCGCCGAAGCTGAGCGGCTACCTTGTCATCCTTGGCCGAGAACACTATATCCCCTTCATAGGGCTTTACCGTGTCGGCTATCGACTTATAGGGAATGATCACCCCTTCGTAGGTCTTGAAAAGGAGTCCGCGTCGGGTGATGTTCTCCACATAGCCGTACTGCGTCTCCCGGTCCGACCAGGGACTGCAATACCGGAAATACATCACGACGACAACCATCCCTGCCACGGCGCCGAGTATGGTCCATAGCCATGCCTTCCAGTTGCGCGAGGCAGGACGCAGATGTTCCCATTCGTCCTCATAATCATAGTATTTCGGGTCGTCGGGACGCAACGGAGGCTGCTTCACCGGCTTCGGCTTCGGCTCCTCCTGCGGGGTATTCTCGAAATAGTCGTCTTCTTCCTTATGGTCAAATATCATAAGTGTCTCTTAACTTGCGGTTCTCGGTAATTAAAACTCAGACGGACGGAGGAAAGCCTTCTCCGTCCGTCTGCAAAATTATATCTTTAGCGCCGTTTTTCCAAAATTATGGGGCGGAATACGCGCCCAAGGCCGGTGGATTTTCACGCGGGACTCCGTCGATGTCCACTTCCGACTCCGGCGGGACGAGGGCCGGATTCCCCGCTCCGATGGCCGGCGAACCCTCTTTCAGATGATAATTGAAGTAATAATCCTCGCGCACGGTCTCGAATTCCGGGTCTTCTCCCCATAAGCAATGCAGGAAATTATCGTCATCCTTCCCGTCCTCCTTAAGCATGGTATATCGCACGAAGAATCCGGAGTCCCTGAGGTCGCCCGGCACGATGCTCGCGCTCATGCCGTAAAGTATGCCGTTGTCGAAATGGCCGCGAAGCAGGGGGCGCTCGTCCCCGGAGGGAGTGGCGCCGGCGGGAGGCACTGCATGTCCGAGCTTCAGCAGCGGAGCGCCGAGGGCGAAGAGGTAATAGTTGGAGACGGTGCATTGCGAAAACTCGGCATCCCCCCCGGTGATGCTGACCACGGCCTCCCCCGCCTCGGAGAAAACGCACCCGTATGCACGCACCTTGGCGTAGTCCGTCTTCAGGGCGCACCCCTCGGAGTTATGGAGCCAGGAGTTGACGAGCGTCAGTTTCGTGCGTTCCTGATCGGGAGTGGAGTCGCAGCGGAGTCCGAAGGAGGTGCTGCGCATGTCGCAGTATTCCATCCGGTTGTCGTAAGAATCGGCGGCTATGCGCACTCCGCGCCATTGGCCCGAGAGTATGTCGTAGCCCACGTCGGGGAGCACATTGTCGAGACGGTCGCCGCGGAGTTCGATGAGTCGTCCCGGCTCGCCGATGGCTTCGAGTGTGCCCTCCACCACCAGCGCCCCCTTGTCGTGGAAGAGCAGCCGCGCTCCCGGCTCGATACGCAGCGTGGCGCCCTTGCGCACCGTGAGGGAGTCGAAGATCACGTAGGGGCGGTCGGCGGTAAGGGTCATGTCGGAAGTCACCTCGGCATTCCGCAGGCGGGTGACGTTCTGCCCGTAGGCCTCCACCACGACGCTTTGCGTCGTGCCGTTGGTGACGAACTGCAGCTTATCCTCCACCCGATAAGGCTTCGAAGCCTGGGTCTCGGGAAGGAAGCACTCGATGAAAATAAAGATGGAGTCGCCGCCGCGTATCTCGACGTCATGGAAATCGCGTCCGCTGACGCCGTCGACGTTGAGGGTAAACGGAGTGTCCTCGTCGGCAAAACGGATGGAGGAGATGTTGACGCTCTTTTTCTCACGGTTGAATACTTTCAGTCGGGCGGTAGGTGTGCCGAGGTCGGTGAAGACCGTATCGAAAGCCACGGTATCGCGGCTGAACCCAAGCCGCACGGCCGACGACGTGGTGAAGTCGTCGGAAATGCACGCCTGGACTCCGCAGAGACACAGCAGCGAAAGGATCATGTATAGTAAGCCGCGCATATCGGGGTAAGTGTCTGTTAAATTTCAGCGGTCACAATCGTGGCTTCTGAATTTTTTATTAATTTTGCTTCTTTATAACGCGGGGCCGGGGTTGGGTATTATCTTTACATGCGGAAACTCATATGAAATACATGCTGATTGCCGGCGAGGCGTCCGGCGACCTCCACGCCTCCCGACTTATCAAGACTTTGCGCGAGCGGGATTCGCAGGCGGAATTCCGGTTTTTCGGCGGCGACCTCATGGCGGCCGAAGCCCGCACGGCTCCCGAACTCCATTATGAGAAGCTCAACGTGATGGGTTTCAACGAGGTGATGCGCCGGCTCCCCTCGATACTGCGCAATCTAAGGCGCGCAAAGGGGATTGTGGCGGAATACCGGCCTGACGTGCTGATTCTCGTTGATTTCCCGAGCTTCAACCTTAAGGTCGCCAAGTACGCCCGCCGTCTCGGCATCAGGGTGGATTATTATATCTCCCCCAAGCTCTGGGCATGGAAGGAATGGCGCATTAAGTCGATGCGGAAGTATATCTCGCATGTCTATTCGATTCTGCCGTTTGAAGTGGATTTCTACCGCCGGCGCGGATATGACAGCGTCACGTATGTCGGCAATCCTTCGGTCGAGGAGATCGACTACGCCATGGGTCACATCGCTCCGCTGCGGCATTTCCTTGAGCGCCAGGGCATCGACGACCCGCGGCCGATTCTCGCGCTTGTGCCCGGGTCACGCCTGTCGGAAATCCGCGCCAACCTCCCCGTAATGCTTGAGGCGGCGCGGCGTTATCCCGATTTTCAGTATATCGTGGCGGCCGCTCCGTCGGTGCCGGAGATTTTCTACCGCGAGGTGGCGCAGGACCCGGGGCTGAAACTGGCTTTCGGCGCCACGCCGACACTGGTCAAATACGCCAAGGCGGCATTGGTCACTTCCGGCACGGCCACTCTGGAGACCGCACTTGTCGGCACGCCGCAGGTGGTCTGCTACCGTGGCAACGGCAAGCGCTGGACTTACCGGCTGATGGAGCGCCTGCTGAAGGTGAAGTATGTTTCGCTCCCCAACCTCATCGTGGGCAATTCGGTGGTGCCGGAGCTCCTGCTCCACCGCTGTAACGTGCCCAATATCTGCCGCGAACTGACTCCGCTGCTCCAGCCCAGCCCCAAACGCGAGTGGGAAATCAACGGCTACCGGCTGATGCGCCGACGCCTGGGCACCTCCGTCGCCCCGGTCTACACCGCCGAACTGATCACCGACTCCCTCAGCCGCGACAGATAGCGGGAGTCGTCCTTATGGTTTAGGATTAAAAGCCAGATACATCGTTCAATTTCTAAGAGCCATTTTAAAGCATGGAAATACATATAAAAGACCTTGAGGCGCTCCCTGCGGCGGCGCGTGAATTCATGAAGGCAGTGGGCTCCCGCCGCGTATTCGCCTTCGACGCCGGGATGGGTGCCGGCAAGACCACCTTCATCTCGGCCCTCTGCCGCGCGTTGGGAGTGACCGACGACGTATCCTCCCCCACCTTCGCCATCGTCAACGAGTACCGCGCCACGCCGACCGAAACGGGCTTCCCTGACCTTCCGCGCCGCATCAACCACTTTGACTGCTACCGTATCGACGACCCCGCCGAGGCCCTGGACTTCGGCATCGAGGACTATCTCTACTCCGGCGACCTATGCCTCATCGAATGGCCCGACCGCATCGAGTCCTTCCTGCCCGACGACACCGTGCGCGTCGTCATCCGCGTCAACCCCGACGGCTCCCGCACGCTGCTGATGGAGTGAACGAGACGGAGTTAATCACCTCATAGGATTAATCTTCGTAGACGGACTAAACTCTCTTTCCCTGGTTTACGATTACAGCGCCCGTACAAGAACCGTTTTGCTATATCTCTTTTAATTGGGAATTATCGAACTAATCATTCTGATACTGATTTAACTCTCAGATATTCAGATAGTAATAATACCCAAATTATTTTTTAGTTAAATTATGTTAAATTAATCTAAATAATTTGATAATCACATTATCAATAACTATATTTGCAAAAAATCAATCTAATTTATACATTCTATAACCCGATTGACTTTTCACCTATCCGCTTGTTATAGGAGGTCTTTATTAAAGTACGGCAACTGGTTCCATGATTCCGACTGGCTCCCGTACACGTACACCATCCAGTCCGACCACTCCGGAATCTGGATCATCCGTATTTTCGGGGTGGACAGCGACGACTGGGAGATTTCCGCCAAAATTTACGTAGGATCATAACCCATTTTTTATTAACTCAACATAACCCGATATATGAAAACGCGAATTTTACTATTAGGAATTTTCTGCATGATTGCGGGAGTATTCTCTATGAAGGGCGCTGAGGTTGCTCAGCCGGAGAATGTTCAGGAGGGGATGACATATACGGTATGTTATTCCACACTTCCGACTACTGCCACAAGCATAGGGCTAAACTATGCTGTATTAAAGTCGATGGGAAAGAAACCGTCGGAGGAGTCGAGGCATATAAGGTGTGGCAGTTAAATGCTTTTTATGATGCAGATTTGGTGGTAGGCCATATCTCTACCATCGGAAAGAAGCTTTATCTGTGGCATGAACAGGAGTGGAGGCTGATATAGCGGACGCCGTGTATCGTCTTCGCCCGACGCACTCCCCGCCGGCTTGTATATCCTGCGTGATGGCGACACCACCCGCAAGATTGCAGTGCAGTGACATTGCCGACGCACTTCTTGCAAAAATATTTTACTTCAGTTCCAATAGATAAGTAGTGATATGATCCGTTGCGGCTCCGGCTGCGACGGGTTATAAATCTTAAAAGGGTACTGAATGTGGCAATCTATAGCGATCTGGATAATGAGTGGCAGCATCAATGTGAATGCAAATGGATTATAGGAGTAGGATCAACCGAAGACCTCCTATCTCCCACGTGGGCCGGAA
>JAAVCH010000017.1 GCA_014802425.1 Bacteroides sp. | reverse complement strand
CGCAGAGCAGCAGGACGGACGCGCCCGTAAGAACCGTCCCGGGAATGAGGATACGATGGTCACTGTTGTCAAAGAGCATCCTCGTGACGTGTGGCATGGCAAGACCGATAAAGCCAATGGGGCCACAGAAGGCTGTTACCGTTCCTGCAAGCAATGTAGTTGAGAGGAATAGAAGTCCACGGGAACTCCGGATATTCAGCCCCATAGTCACGGCATACTCCTCGCCAAAAAGGAGCAGGTTGAGCGGTTTGATGGTTATAACCGCCACAGCCAGTCCAATCATCACCGCCGGGACAAGGACATAAAGCTGTGATAGGGTGACATCACCGAGCGACCCCATAGTCCATATGACAAAAGCCTTTAGCGATTCCTCCTTGCTGAGATATTGAAGAATCTGTACTATCGCACCGACACCCGACGAGAACATCATGCCGAGAATGAGGATTACCATAATATCCTTGATGCGGTGTCCCACAGCAGCGATAACAATAAGAACAGCGGCCGCTCCGAGCCATGCAGCACCTGCAATGCCAAGTGAGGCAAAGGAAGCCGAAAGACCGAATAGAGGCGCACCGAGAATAAACAGAGCCACTCCGAGACTTGCACCTGAGCTTATGCCAAGGACGTATGGACCTGCAAGCGGATTCCGGAAAAGAGTCTGCATCTGAAGTCCGCTCACTGACAGAGCAGCCCCGGCAAGCAGGGCAACTACCGCTTTTATGAGGCGAATGTTGAGAATGATTTTTGCCGTTGTCCGGGGACAATCTCCACCGGTGAGAGCCGCCCACACATCGCGTAACGGCACAGGGACAGCACCCACGGACAGATCCAGCATGAACAGGATGAGCGTGAGAGCAGCCAGAACAATGAAAAGAATCGATGCTCTTGTCCGCATTTCTGTAATTTCTATTTCAGTTGCTTGTAATAGACGAAATCTTCTTCAACGAGTTCCGGATGGAAGATTTTTACAAGATCGCGCAGTAGAATATCGGGATTGACAACAGCTGATTCGTAATAGTCGTTACCGCCTGCTGGATTTGTCTTCAGATTGTTGTTCCAGACAGAACCGTTACGGAAACAGCGTGTGTCTGAGAACTTCGGGCATGATGTCCTGAGTTCATCGAGGGTGTTAGCCATACCGACATTGAGCCACATATCCGCCTCGGAAGTCAGCTTATACGCTTCTTCAAGGTCGATAGGCATTGAAGAATTACCGGTGTTCTTGTTATAAATGTAGTCGCCTCCGGCATCCTTGACAAGCCGGGCCACATAGCTTTCGGTGGAAGGCATAAACCAGGAGTCTCCATAGGGCGTGTTTAGCATCACGGAGGGAGCATCGAGCACAGTATCAGCGACTCTCTTTTTAAGTTCATTGTATCTGACCGGGATGCCGCCAAAAACCTGTTCGCCTTCTGTACGGTTTCCAACAACCTCGGAAAGAGCTACCATCCATTCGGCTTTGCCAAGCGGTGATTCTTCAAGATAGTCACCGACATACATAAACGGTATTCCCAGTTCATTTAGTTTTCCTTCCATCGAGCTTGCACCGTTCACTCCGTAGAGTAGGACAAGGTNAGGGTCGAGGGAAAGCAGCAGTTCATAATTGATGTTCCCTTCATAGCCTACGTCACCGATACTGTCACGGTTAGCGGCGATGACCGGATTGGAAATATAGTCNATGCCGGANACACCGACGACACGCCCGGCTTCGCCGACAGCATCGAGCATNGCTATATGNGTNGATGACATAGCAACAATACGCGAAGCATCGCCTTCGAGNACNTGACCNNTGAATCCTTCNGGAACAGACTCACCNNCTCTTNCTATGAAGAGNTNAGTGGTTATGCTGTCCGCACCCTGCCANGGATTNGTGACAGTAATGATGGAGCTTTNATATCCNTCAGCNCNNTTGATACTGAAGCCGGAGGCATATTCNGGGGTATAAACGAGTTGGTTGAAGTCAGCAACGTCATNTTTATTCGTTGAACAACCCGCTATCAGNACACCTAAAATGATAATNTGTAAAAGTTTTTTCATANACGNATATATGTNTTGCAAGACCCAAGTTGCTCACTCANGTCTTGCANAGTTNTTTTATCTTATGANAACCTTTCTCGTTGAATCNNTGGATTTCCAGATGTAGATTCCCGGAGAGATGTCGNGCCAATCTCCATACTNGATATTNNGTTTTACGATAATACCATTNATAGAATAGAGATTTCCAATTGAGNATAAAGAATCTGATAAAATATTATNANTTCCTGATTGTGAGCCNCCCTCAGGGAATANCGGAAGGGATGGGAACCAATAGTTCATTATCATTTCGTAGTCACGAATTTTCANCCCTTGNGGTGAATAGCGTCTTGTAATATAGGTGGGAGTACCAAATTCATGATAAAGAGCCATATATANTTCATCGGTTATAGGATGNACCCCAAGTGCACAACCATATAGTTTCCAGTCAGCACCTTCTTCCTCAAGATCTATGAACAACGTTAGCTCCCGCTTATCGCAATCGAATTTATATATTTTTGTACCTGTGAACCATCTGTTTGGACCGCCTTTCCAATAGAGGCAATTCTGAACGGTCGAAGCGACAAAAGCATCCGGAGTCCAGGCATACCATGAATTGGAGGGAGGAAACATTCCTTCCGGAATGTCAACTATCTCATAATCCAATGATTCAGGGTCTACTTTAACGATACAGTTCAGAAAAGTCCCGCTTCCCTGAAGATTCTTGGCTACTGAAAGCCAAAGATTACCATCTTTTGACTTAACGACAGAACCGATACCGGCACCATCCTGCACAATATCCATGGAAATAACTTCTACAACCTTATCCTTTTCAGGGTCCACCACAAGCAGTCCGTATTGCTGATGTGCCACAAAGATTTTTCCGGCAGCCGAAACCATCATACCAGACTGTCCATGGTAGAGCGAACCGGCTGGATCAGTATTGGGTCGGTCGTTGTTGCCACCTGCATTCGGATTGGCTGAGCCTTCGACTTGTCCGGTTACAGTATAGCTGTCAAGATCAAAAATCCAAACGCCGTTACTTGAAGAGATATAGCCTTTATGCTCGTTAACCCCGACGAAACCTCGTCCGTCGCATTGCGCACCGGATGGGTCAATCAGAGATTGCTGATGAAGCACTTTCATTGTTTTTGCATCAGCAACGGTGATACGGCCGCCGGTAATGGAGGCTCCGGGATCCTTATCTTGTTTTGCTATAAGATATAGTTTCCCGTGCCATAATGCTCCATATTGATTAGTGCAACCTAACTCAACTCCGGGATTTTCAGATTGGATAATCCGATATTTCCAGAAATTCCCATCGGGATCATCCGGAAGCAAGTAATTGACCGTTGAGTTCTGATGTCCATACCAGTCTTCGTTCACCCATATAATTCCGTGGGTATAATCCGCCTCCTGAGCGGCAATGACCGAGGTCATTGCCGACAGGATAGCAGATAAAAGGATTGTTTTCAGTTTAATCATTTAATGATAACTTTTGAACTGCAGTTAGAATCCGATTTCAGAACATATACGCCGCTATGACCACTGAAATCAAAGGCATAATCATCAGCGTCAACTTGGAACGATTTAACTATGCGTCCTGAAATGTCATAAACGGCAAATTTCTCACCATTAAAACCGTGGAGACATACACGGTGTCCGTCACAGATAATGGATTTTGATTCAGAAGCGACATTAATTATACCGGTTGTAACATCGCCAACTTTAACTTCCACAGTTTTGCTTACGGACCGACCGTTTGATTCAGCTACCAAAGTGAAGAAATGGTTACCGACTGACTTGGGTGTAACCATCAATTTTTTGCCTACAAGACTTACTTCCGCATGACTTTCAGATGTATTGTCATCCTCTGCCATTAAGCTTGGAGTTTCAAGAATTGAAAGTTTGATATTGCTATTTATATTATCTTTATCAGAGATAAATTCGGCAAGATCTATTTCCTTGCACCCATCAGCGACATCAATAGAAATGTCGTTGAGATCAATAGCAACATCATACTTGTCAGGGAAAATGGCAAATGCTTGGAACCAGTAGTAAGGTCGTAACGCGATTGTCTTCTTTATTTCACCGGTAGCGGGATCAACAAAATGCGTCCAGTTATAACGGTAGTGGCCTGATGCGGAATCTTCCGTCGTCATAACGATGAGTTCACCGGAACGCTCATCATAGCGTAGAGTACCATAAGTCTTTTGCAGAACGCGAGAGTTGGAACCGGTTAGCTTTGTAGCTTCCATATCAAACACAAGCTTGATATCACTTGCGGGCGTACCGACTTCCCATTGATAATACTTATCCTTGGATGAGCCGCCAGCGATGCCACCGCCAGTGGAGAACCAGATACAGTTGGTGGTGTGGCTACCGACGAAAGGTGTGTTGCGCCATGCGCCCCACGTGCAGGTGGGATAAGCCATTCCCTCGGGAAGAATGATGCTCATATCTTCGTCTATCTCAAGAGTCTCGGGATTGATGCAGGTAAACATACCTCTACCTTCTGATGAAGATGCGAGCCATACGTTGCCATCGGCAGTCTCGGTGATACCCTGAACTGATACCAGCGGATAATTCTTGATTACCTGATCAGTTTCAGTATCAATGACAAATGCACCGGTGGCCTGTTTGATACCGAACACATATTTACCGGCATGAACCATATCGCCTATCTGTCCACCGTACAGATCAGCTCCGGCAGACCCTTCTTCATCAAAGGCTGTGATTTTACCGATAATCTTTACCTCATCAATATCAACGATATAGATACCGTTTGAGGTGCCTACGTAAACCTTGCTTGGTGTCGCACCTACTACGGCACGCCCATCGGCACTCTTGGTTTCATCGTCAAATACAAGCTCGTCAATAGATCCCTGTCGCTTGAGAGTCTTTGCGTCAGCGACAACTACACGACCACCGCCCGGCAGAGGATCACCTCCGTCGGCAGCCTGCTTCGAGATAGCAATCAGTTTATCCGCCCAGATTGCCGCATACTGTGACGTGCATCCGAACGACATACCGGGATTTTCACGCTCATACACCTGATACATCATTTCTCCTTGAGGTGTAATGTAATTCAGACCACCATTAGTATGGCCGAACCACTCCTCATTCAGTATAATAGTTCCTTCAGTATATCCATTTTCAATAGGAGTCCTGTCTTGTTCCTCAACTTTTACTGTATATGTTTTTGTAACATTTCCTCCATCGGTAGATGTAAGAGTAAGGGTACATTCTCCGTTACGATGTCCACTGAGTTCATAGAACTGGATACGGGTATTGTTTTCGTCCCAGTAATTTACTTTATATATTGTGGCGATATAATCTTCACGCGAAGTACCATTGCCGGTAAGTTCGACATTATAATCAGGTATATCTGCATTTGCCGGAACCGGCTTGGCGATTACTCCTAACATCTGTTTGGGATTAAGGACGATGACATCGCCTTCCACTCCGTCAATGACAAAGTCGGACACTTGATTGGCCAAAGCAGAGGTCACATCAAACGATGCAGAAATTTCAGGATTCCATGTTGAAGAAACCGTGATAGTGGCGGAACCGGCAGTTTTGGTGGTCTTAAAGCCTGATGCCAGAGCGGTGGCCACCTTGGTATCGCTTGATTTGTAGGTCAATCCCGTATAAGTGGCATTTTCAGGTAAGACAGTCAATGTATTCTCGATTGAGGAGTTGAGCGNGGATTCGACAGATGATTTCTCAAACGAAATGCTTTCAATGGGGATGGTAGGAGGAAGCAAGGTGAAATGACAGGAGTTGCTGAACGAGTAAGATGCACCTTTTCCTGTACGTACGCGGACATGGATATACAGTTCTCCGGCACTACTTCCTGCATAGGTCAATTTNCCGAATGTAGTCGCCGCNGTGGCGATGGACTTCACAATGTCANTTGAGTTGCTTGTCGTGACGGCNTTGTTGTCCTCACTGTTACGGTACCATGAATAGTTGATAGCATCATATTCCTGTGCNCTCTGCACAAAGACAGGGATATAATTGTCAGCATCCGAGAGGGCAAATGTCATCTCATCAGGAATGACAGCACACGCCTCGCCGGCTATGGGAAGATAGACGCAGTAATCAGTAACGGTATTTTCAGAACTGGACAGTACCAGACAATCTTCATACTCCGTAAGCGTCCAGTCGCCGGATGCNGAGGTGTCGTCACCTGATGTGTTGAAAGCGCCGTCACCATCTGCATCTANANAGAGGGTGTTGCCTTCGACATTGAACGCNGGGTCAGAGGCAAGAAGATTAAGGATGTCAGATGCANCAGGTAATTCGCCACTGAAATTCAGCTTGANCACGACATTATCTATTTTGGNGGGGTCACCGAACTTCACAACCAGCGGCATCGAAATATTACCCGTGCCTATTTCTCTAACACATTTCTCGAAGTCTATGGCATTTCCGGTTGCTCTCCCGGGCACATAGTATATAGCTCCTTCGCATGGGGCGATACCCTCACCCATACCACCTACCTGTGCNCTCTCAAACTGAGTGAAACTCCATCCGTCGGCCCCCCCGTCAGCAAGAGTACGTCCTGAGAATCCCGAGCCGGAATACATCCATTCCTGCGAAGGATTATTAGCGCACCAGTAGCTCCAGTAGCCTTCATACCATGCAGACAGCCACTTTGGCTCGAATCTTGAGACACCGACTTTTTGTTGAGCATCTTCCTTAAGATCCCAACAATCATAGTCGTATGCCGGATAGCCGTACGTACCATAGTCAAACGGGTGCTGAATGCAGTGGCTGCCGGCAATAGCGGCGTTGATTGATTCTTGAGCNATCGTCGGAGCATTGTCGCCGGGAGCAGACGTCTGTCCCATAAAACTATTGACTTCATAATAGTCAAAATTGATAAACTCAAAGCTCTTTGCCTTTTCAAAATTGAAAAAGACATTTTGAAGAACCGACTGATTCAGTCCATAGCCAACTCCACAAAGAGTGCTGCCCATACTTCCTGTGTATTGGGTGAGCATAGATAACCTCGATGAATTGGCACATATCGCCTTCATCATAGTTTCACCGNTGGGAGTCTCGCCATCTTCCCAGCGATAGCCCCAGACGTAAGCGTCATTACCATAGGTATCTCCATTAAACTGGATTACCAGAGCGGCCTTGTTAGGNCCTGATCCGGTCCAATGCCGGATTTTTGAGAAGTCGATTGGATGTGCGGCTGCTGAAATGGCCGATAATCCAAAGACTAATGAGAATAGTTTTGTTCTCATGATTGGTTTATTAAGTTGTTGAAAAAAAGGTTTTGTCAGGGATTTGGAATAGAGGGAAGGGAGATATGAAGGTCTTGCGCCCGGCTCAGTTCGGTGGACGTTTCCCCAAGCCANCCGCAATACTGATTGACCCCGGTATAAACACGGATGAAATCNACTCCGGGGAGTTCCACATGGANACCNTCGGCATTTACAGCCCAGGAAATATCAAAAGAGTTCAGTTCTTCATATTCATTGGGATGATTGTCTACATAGCCCCACGGGAAACTGTATAGTACGTAGTAACTACCGTTACCGCTTATATCCTCAGCATTATTGGAGAGCAAAGAGCCNGAAAANGTGATTTCATCGCTATNTATCCATTTNGGAAAATAGTCCTGATTGTGGAATATGTTTTTAGCGATAAANCCGCTNTTACCGATATTGTCACTCCAACCGATATAATAAATATCGTCGAGGCTGTTGTTTTCATCAGCTACCACCTCCCTGTNCGGGTCGGGACGCTGATAGGTTATGGAATAGCAGTGGCGTGTTTTATCCGAATTGTATTCGCTNCCGGCNAGNTCATACCANTCATCNTCGGGCNGNCCGTTACAATTNGTNTCGTAGCTCACCATGACTATTCCCGGCTCNGCCGAACCNCCCTTTTTATCAGGTTGAAGCAACTCATAAAAGCAGTTACCCCATATTCTGAAGTCCTTNTTTCCGGNGATATTTATTACGNTATGATCAAAACCAAACGTGACATAGCCGCCATATCCGCCAAGCGAAATCATAATATCATTGGTTCCCGATATTGATTCCTCCACTTTTTNAAGAATNGATTCGTANGTGTCTCCCTCTTCGTAACGCGGCATTTCGTTTATGAACTGGCCGGGCGCAGGTTTGTATTCGTATACCTTGGATATATATGGANTATATTCAATCTCTTCGTGAAGCACATGAATATCGAATTTAAAGTCGTAAGGCGTGTCAGTGTCAATAATCTTAAGTTCCAGAGCGTAATCTCCTTCCTCTGCAGCCAGAAAAATATAATCCTTTTCATGGCTGACGCAGGTGCCGTCGACATACCATTCATATTGCTCGCCGGTAAGCGCCGGATGCAGG
>JAAVCH010000016.1 GCA_014802425.1 Bacteroides sp. | reverse complement strand
ACAGGAGTACATCGACATCAACCCCCAGGCGGTCGCCTTCATGGGAGAGCGAGGAGAGCCGGACGCGCACGTCTTCCCGAACTTCTCCTATTCCACCTACTACCTCATGGAGTTGAAGCGATGGGCAGTCCGGGCAGGGATAACGAAAAACATAACCTTCCACAGCGGACGGCACACTTTCGCCGTGATGATGCTGGATCTTGGAGCGGACATATATACGGTGCAGAAGCTCCTCGGGCATAAGGAGATTCAGACGACCCAGATCTACGCCAAAATGATGGACAAGAAGAAGCAGGAAGCAGTAATGCTGATTCCCCCGATCCTGCCGGTCGGAAAAAAGGAATGAGGGGATGCGAATGACAGTGAAGCGGAAGTCAGCGAATGACCTTCGCTTTATTTTTTTCACATGGTCAAGAATGGGTCAGGAGCCACATCGGGGATACGCGGCAGATCACATTATGGGATAAGAAAGCACCTGACGCGCCTCGAAGATACACCGGATCTCCGCGCGGCTTACAATTTCCTCATTCTGATAATCGGGATTGTCCGAATCGATGATCAGATAATCCTCTGCGGAGAGACACGAGCAATAACTACAAATCCGCCGAACAGGCCAACATTGCTTTTCTGTCGCATACGCTGACTCCGATGCTGCGCGGTATCGAGACGGAGCTTCTGCGGAAGCTCGTCTCGCCGCGGCTGGCGAGGAAGCGCCGGTTCCGTTTCGACCCTCGGAGCCTTCATGCCTGCGACCTTGCAGGCATGGCCGATTTCAGGGCGAAGATGCTTCAGACGGGAGCCACGGTCAACGAGGTGCGCCTGATGGGGGACCTTCCTCCGGTCAAGGGTGGCGACAAGCCGCTCGTCTCGGCCAATCTGCGGGGAATCGAGGAGAGCTCCGGAGCCGGCAATAATCCGGACTCACCGGACTCACCGGATTAATCGGGATTAATCGGAAACCAATCAGGAAACCAACAATGAAGACTCAATCGAGAATAGTACGCCGCCAGATAATGACCGCCGACGCGGGGATACGTCTCCGCGAGGTAGCGGAGGGTGAGGCTCCGGGCCGCACGATCACCGGGTATGCCATACTGTTTGATTCGCCGTCGGCGCCGTTTGTCGATGACGGCACGGAAGAGGTGCGCGAGGTGATCGACCGCGGGGCCGTCAGCCGTGAGCTGCTGGATGAGTCGGATATCAAGTTCACGATGTATCATGACCATCAGATCCTTCTTGGGCGGAGCCGGCAGGGAAAGGGGACGCTGAGCTATGATGTCGATGAGCGGGGTGTGAGCTTCGAGCTTACGCTTCCGGAGTCGCCGAATGGCGACGAGGCCCTTGAGATGGTGCGCCGTGGCGACATCACGGGGTGCTCGTTCTACTTCTCGACGTGGTACGGGGATCCGGACTGCGTGGAGCGGACGGTGGAGAAGGAAGGGGGGCGGACGGTATTCACTTACCGTGTGAAGCGGATGCTGGGCATCTATGACTTCACTCTGACGCCTGACCCGGCTTATCCGGAGATTTCGGTCTCGGCCCGCGAGCTGCTGACAGGAGGACAGGATCTTCTGACAGGAGGACAGGAGGATGAGCTTTTGACAGGAGCACAGGAGGAACGTGAGGTGCGGAAGCAGGTGACTGAGATGCGCCGGGCCGCCCGCCGGAAGATTTATTTCTGATCAATCATTAAATTTAAAATATAATGACCAAGGTTATCAAGAACAAGATTAACGTGCGCGCGCAGATGGACCGCCATCAGGAGATCTGCGCCCGCATCGAGGAGATCGCCGATCTCTGCGCGCGCGAGAACCGCACGCGCAACGATGCCGAGAACGAGGAGTACGAAGCGCTGATCCGCGAGGATCAGATCGTCTGCATGCGCATGCAGGCGGCGCTGGCTCCGGCGGCCGAGATTTCGGCCGATGACCGCCGTCGCGAGGCCGAGCGCCTGATGCGCGACAATTACCGGGCCGGACGCCAGACGGAGATCATCTTCTGCCGCGACCTGATGATGGTGGCCGATGCCGCCAAGGGGGCGATCATCCCTCTAAACATCCAGGATATCATCCGCCCTTTTGAGGAGGGATTCATCCTCGATAAGGTCGGGCTGCCGATGCCGACGGGTCTGCGCGGTGACTTCGTATGGCCCGTCTACGAGATGGCCGAGGCCGAGATAGCCGGCGAGGGCGTGGAGCTTTCCGACGCCAAGATTCCCTTCTCGAAGATGGTGGCCCATCCGGAGCGCATCGGCATAGCCATCCCGGCCACCAACCAGAGCCTCAACCAGACGGACGGCCTGCTTGAGATGATCATCCGCGAAGTNATGCCCCGCGCGCTGCGCCAGCTGCTCAACAAGGTCGTGTTCTCCACCACGAAGGCCAACAACGCCACACATCTCGTGGGACCGTACGTGGCNCTGGCCGGCAATGCCAAGGAGCTTTCGGCCGTGCCCACCTTCCAGGAGCTCAACGCCGGCATGAAGGCCGCCGTGCTCGAGACCGGCATCGACGGCGAACACCTCTGCTGGACGATGACCAAGTCGATGGAGGCCATCCTCGAGGGCACGCCCGTCAACGAGAAGGGGATCTTCGTGCCCATGGTCCAGAACCACATGCTGTGCGGTCTGCCGGTGTACACCACCCACGTGATGCGCACCAAGGACGCCGAGTACATAGGCCTCGGCGACTGGCGCTACCAGCCCATGGGCCTCTTCGGCGCGCTCCGCTTCATCGTNGACCCCTACTCGAAGGCCCGCAAGGACTGCGTGGACTTCGTGCTCAACGCCGACTACGGCACCGTCACCCTGCGCCCCGAGGCGTTCGCCCTGGGCAAGATCGGGAAGGCCTCGGCTCCGGCGGCCGGTGAGTGAACCTTTGGAGAGTGATTACTTTCATGTCTGTTGTTTTTTGGTTAGTTTTCTTCAGAGATGCCTGTCGTAGACCTTGATTTATTCAAAAAGCATGTGCGCGCCGACGACTTCGCCGACGACGACTCCTATCTTGCCTCGATCCTCGAGGCGGCTGAGGAGAGTGTGGTCAAGGCCGTCAACCGTCCGGAGCTCTCGGGGGCCTGTGNCTGGCCTCCGATGCTCCGTCAGGCGGTGATGCTCCTCGCGGGCCACTGGTACAACCAGCGCGAGGGCGTGGCGGCCGTGNAGATGCACGAGGTGCCCTACACGGTGCAGGCATTGATCAAGCCCTGGCGGCGGCTCGTGAGCCCGAAGCCCGGTGATGACGACCAACCCTCAAAAGAAGAGTGACCCATGCAGGCAGGAAAGATGAGACACCGTCTTGAGATGCTCCGGCCCGAGGGAGTTTCGGATTCCTTCGGGTCGAAGTCTCCCACCTTCACACCGGCGGGCACATGCCGGGCCGAGCGGGTGAAGATGCGCGGATTCGCTTCGTCGGAGGCCGGCGAGATGTTTGCCGACTACCGCACGGAGTGGAACGTACGCGACGCCCATCCCGTGGCCGAGCACTGGCGCGTGCGCCAGCTCGGCGGCGACCTCTATACAGTGACCAACGTGATTCCCAACCGCGAGCGGGGCATGAAGACCCTCATCTGCGAAAGGGTCAACCCGTAAAGACAGGAATATGGCAGACAGCACCCTCATATACGATGACTCGAACCTCCTCCGGCTATGGGAGGAGCTCGACCCCAAGGTAAGGCTCAGGGCTCTGCGCGGGGCCTTCCGGCGCGAGGCCTCGAAAGTGCGCCGCGAGGCCATCGGCCAGATCCGGACGAGCATCCGGAGCTCACGCCAACTGGAGAAGGGTGTGCGGGCAATGGTATTC
Source organism: Bacteroides sp. (assembly GCA_014802425.1). GTDB lineage: Bacteria > Bacteroidota > Bacteroidia > Bacteroidales > Muribaculaceae > Lepagella. Next base: position 110,711 of record JAAVCH010000016.1, on the reverse strand, counting down.
AAGAAGAAAGCGGCGGGATTCCGTGTGACGGTCGGCACCAAAAGGGCCAACCGCAGGACCGGCAAGGGCGCGCGCGGATACCACCGGAACCGACGAGGCCAGGAAATCCCCATACTCGTATGGGCCGACGCCGGCACAGTGGAGCGCACCGCCAGGAAACGCCACCGGGTGCCGCTCAGGACTCCGGACCGATGGGCCACGACCCGCAACCGCGGACGCATGAGGACCTACGGATTCATGCGGCAGACCCTCGACCGCACACGCGGGCAGGTCACCGAAGACCTACGGCGCGAACTGGCCGACAACATCATAAAGACAGCGAAGAAATATGGGTGTAAATAAAACATCGCTCAGCGCCGGCGAACTGATACGCGCCGTGCTGACGGAAGACCCGGAAGTGAACGTACGGGTGGGCCGCATATTCCCGGTCTTCACCGAGAAGGCCGAACTCCCCTATCTGCTCTACCGGCGCGTCTCGATGGAGCAGACGCCCCAGAAGACCGGACAGCCGGGAGCCGACACGACTCAGATCGAGATCGTCTGCTTCACGGAGCAGTACGGCGAGGGGGTGGCCCTTGCCGAGGCCGTGCGCGCGGCCCTCGACATGCGCTCAGCCTCCTCAGGCGGATTGAGGATGCGCTCCTGCATGCTCACCGACAGCGAGGAGAGCTGGCAGGATGACGCCTACGTGCAGACGCTCATTTTCACCGTCCGCATGTAGGNATATCCCCTTTCCCAAAAGAACTGAAACCCAATCACCAATCCAAAAACCATATGACCAAGACAGGCTATTGCAACGGCAGCGACATGCTGCTCTACGTAGGCGGAAAGGCCGTGGGACACTGTACCACGCACACCGTCACCATCAACAGCGAGACGAAAGACCGCGCCGTCAAACCCGTGGCCTCCGCCCCCCTATCGGCGGGACTCTGGAAGAACAAAGGGGTCACCGGCATGAGCGTCACCATCTCCGCCGAGGGACTCTGCTTCTACGAGGAGACCGAGAACGGCTACAAGCAGGTGCTCGCCGTCATCGCCGAGGGGCAGAGCGTCGAGGTGAAGTGCATGGAACGCGGCAACACCGACAAGCCCTATCTGACGGGTAAGTTCGTCGTGGCCTCGCTCGAACGCACCGACCCCGCCCAGGACGACGCCACCTACAGCATCTCACTCGAAAACGACGGCGTCGTCACCTTCGACGAGACCGCCATCACCGACACCACTCCGGCCTCATGAAGCGCATAGAGATAACCGTCGGGGGGGAGACCTACCCCTGCATGCCGACGATGGGCGCCATGGTGCGCTTCCGCCAGGAGACGGGCAAGGAGATCACCGAGATCGATGCCGGAAGCTTCACGGAGCTGTGCACGTACCTCTGGTGCTGCGTAGTCTCCGGAGCGAAGCGGGAGGGGAAGAGGTTCGACCTCCCCTTCATGGACTTCGCCGACGCCCTGACGCCCGACGACATGGCGGAATGGAACCGCGCGGTGCTGTCCGGCCCTGACGCTGATGAGGAGACGCCGGACGCTGACGGCGAAAAAAAAAGCCCGTAGGCATCTACGAGCTGCTGGGAGTGGCCGTGGGGTGCATCGGCATGTCGTACGATGATTTCTGCCGGTGCACCTTCGGGGAGTTCGAGAGCATCTGCCGCGCCTGGCGGGAGATGACCGAACTCCGGGAGCGTGAGGCTTGGGAGAGGATGCGCACACTGGGAGCCGTCTCGATCCAGCCTCACGTCCGCAAACGGCTCACTCCGCGGCAGCTCCTGCCGATGCCCTGGGACAAAAAGACGACGCCCCGCCCGGAGGGCGAGGCTGAGACGCTGAGCGCCGACGTTCGGCGCCGAAGATTCGAGAGTATGGTCAGGAAGACGGAGGATCGGGAGTGATTATCTTCGGGACTCTGAGCCTTCATCTGACTCCCATGTGATTTTGATCGTCAGCTTGTCATCGTCATCCTCCTTTTTCTTTGGCTTGGTATTCCTATCAAGAAGTCGCATCATTCCTATGACAGTACAGATGGTTGCCACCGCCATGAAAACGGCCAGACCATAGAAAAAGACAGTGCCTATAGCTTCTACGAAGGGATTCATAAATAATTTTTTATTATTTAACGGACATAACCTGTAAGATAATATATACGTGGCTTCAAATAGTACAATATCCATATCATTCAAGTTGAGCGGAGACGTCAACGGGTTCAAGCAACTGACTGCCGATGCCTCGGATCTGCGCAGGATAATGACCGAGACAATCGTCGAGGCTGACAGGCTGAAGGACAGCATATTCAACTATGCGGCTGCAGTCACGGTCCTCGAATCTGCACGGCAAGGGCTGGAGAGTCTTGCGGGCGTCTGTCGGAATCTTTCCGATGCCTATGCGTCGCAAGTAGAGGTAGAAACGAAGCTAGCCGTAAATATGCGCAATACGATGGATGCCCGCGAGGAGGATATCCAGAGTATCAAGGACCTTTGCGCCGCTCAGCAGGAGCTCGGGGTGGTTGGCGATGAGGTACAGTTGGCCGGAGCACAGGAACTGGCCACATATCTGACTAAAAAAGAGAGTCTCGCCGCCCTCATCCCGGTGATGAACGATATGCTCGTACAACAGTACGGACTTGCGGCCTCGCAGGAAAATGCGGCCCAGATCGCCACCATGCTCGGCAAGGTGATGGACGGGCAGACGGGAGCGCTCAAAAGGTACGGGTATACATTCGATGATATCCAGGATAATATACTGAAGACTGGTGATGAGATGTCCCGTGCCGCCGTATTGTGTGACGTCATTTCCTCATCGGTCGGAGGCATGAATGCCGAAATGGCCAAGACTGACTCCGGCAAGATTACCCAGATGAATAACGCTATCGGGGACCTTAAGGAGAAACTCGGGAGCTTAGCGCAGAAAGCACTTCCTTTCCTAACTATAGTAAGTGAATCCGGAATGGCACTGATAGGGATAACCAAACTCGCGACCGGAGTAAAGGCTATGGCGTCCACATATGCAACAGGCGTAAAGTCGATAAAGGCATTCTGGCTTGCGACGGCCACGATGACCTCCAGGACTACCGGACTTGTCAAGGTGGTCGGGACGGCACGTCTTTTCGTCACTCAGTTCTGTAGCGCCCTAACCCAGGGCACACAGGGGCTGCGCCTGTTCGCCATAGCCTGGCGGGGTGTGCTCGTCTCTACAGGCATAGGCATTGCCATAGCCGCCGTCACTACTGCCCTCGGATACTTCGCCCTCAAGACGAGCGAGGCGACCAAAGAAGCCAACCGGTTTGTCGAAGCCCGGGAGAAGGTGAGCGAAGAGGCCCGTAAGGGTACGCTTGCAGAAGAAGAGTATGTACAGGCCGCTACAGAAGCGAAGACTCAGATCGAGAAAGATATCACGGCGCTCAACTTCCTCATCGAAAGTAAGAAGGACACCACAGAGGCCGTAGCCGAAATGAATCGGAAATACGGGGAAATGTTCGGATACCAAAAGACTGCCGCCGACTGGTACGACATACTGACCTCGAAATGCGAGACCTATGCGCGGGCTATGGGTCTGGTGGCTCAATCCCAATCCCTTTATCAGCAGAAAGCCAAGCACGACATTGAGGCGGCTCAGGCGCAGCGGGATATGGATAGACTTGAGGCTGCCGGAAATAAGACGACTAAAAAGAAAGTATGGAAGACGTCAGGCTATTCAAGCAGCTATGGCTCGGTTCCGTCCGTCGGATGGTATGATGTCGAGACTGATGAGTACAGAGCCGCCCGCAGAAAACGAGACGCGGCCAAAGAAGCTTCAGATGCCATAAGTGATCAGCTGGGGGTAATCAAAACCCTCTCGGAAGAGGAGAAGCTTAATCTCGTGGTATCTACACCCGCCAAGACTCCCAAAACGAAGACAAAATCATCATCCGGATCCGCCAAAAAACAGGATCCCGTATGGACCGAAGCCCCGGAGACCCTCCGCGAATACGAGGACAATATTTCCATACTTACCAAGAGACTCGATGACTGCGACAAGGAAGGTGCCATCGCCATCAACCGCCAGATAAAGCTCTTCCGCGATGCGGCCGACGCCATACGCAAGGCCGGTGTGGAGGAAGAGAAGGTCGAGAAGCAATGGCACGATACCCCGGCATCGCTGCGCGAGGTCAACGAGAATCTCGCCATACTGCGCGACCGCCTGGAGCAGGCCCCCATCGACAAGGCCGCCGGAATCAACGCTCAGATCCGCGAGCAGGAGAAGCTCGCCGAGAGCTTCCGCAACGCCGGAATCGAGGCCAAGGACACTAAGCCGAAGTATGACGCCACGGCAGCTTCCATAAAGCAGATCGCCGACAACATCAGCGTCCTCACCGACGAGCTCGAGAATACCACCGACCTCTCCCGTGCGACCGAACTCAACCGCGAGATCGAGCTATGGAACAAGAAGGCCGACGCCATCCGCCGTGCCGGCGAGGAGGGCGAGTCGTGGTCCGAAATCATGTCCAAGGGATGGAGCCGGGTCAAGGCCACTGAAGGAGGCATACGCACGCTGACCGAAGCCCTGCAAGGGAACGGCGACGCCTGGAGCATGGTGACGGGAATAGTCGACGGATTCATCCAGATCTATGAAGGGATCAGTTCAATCGTGGAGATTGTCAACAGCCTCACGAAAGCCAACGAGCTCTTCACAGCCTCCAAGACTGCGGAGGCCGCCGCAACGGGAGCCGCCGCAACGGCACAGACTGCCGAAACTGCCACATCGGAGGCCGCCGCCACGGCACAGATACCCGTCATAGCAGCCAACAAGGCCGCCGCCGGGAGCTTCATGGAGCTGGCGGCTGCCTCCTACTTCGCCGCACATGCCTCGATACCTTTCGCCGGATTCGGCATAGCCTCCGGATTCGTCGCATCGGCCACGGCTATGGTCGAGGCCATCGGAGTGATGCCCTTCGCCGACGGCGGCATCGTCAGCGGCCCGACCGTAGGCCTTATCGGCGAGTATGCCGGTGCTTCATCGAATCCGGAGGTAGTGGCCCCGCTCGACAAACTGCGATCGATGCTCAAGACGACGGGCGAACCGGTGGTCGTAGGCGGGACATTCCGCATCTCAGGCCGCGACCTCGTCGGGGTCCTGGCCAACGAGACCCGCATAGCATCCAAGACAGGACGTAAGACCAACATCAAAATCTGACCCCACCATGCTCTACACCGGAGAATTCCTGAACCTGCACAATCAGACCGTAAGCGTGCAAATCACCACCGGAGGCTCCACGGCCAAGGCCGTGGTCATCGGCACGGACGCCACCGGACTCTGGTTTGCCGACGACCCGGTCACGATCACATCCGGAGTCAGCTCCGACACCGACCACCTCCTGCGCCACGGCGCCGAGATACGCCTGCTCGCCCGCGACTTCCGCGAGGACCTCTTCGCCCGCTCGGCACGCGAGGCCACGGTCCGGATATCGGTCGGCGGCACATGCCTCTTCTCCGGATTCATCGAGCCCCAGACATACTCCCAGCCCTACAACGAACTCTACGACGAACTGACGCTCAACTGCATCGACGCCCTCTCCGCCCTTCAATACGAACCCTACGGAGGCACCGGCGCCGACTACGCCGCCCTGCGCCGGGCCGCCACGACGCGCGACATGTGGAGCATACTTTCCTCACTGCTCGCGCGCGTCACCACGACGCTCCCCGCAATATGGTACGACGGCTCAAAGACCCTCACGGCCACCGGAGCCGCCAACATCTTCCCGCAGATCCTCATCAGCGAGCTCCTCTTCCTCGGCGACGGGGAGAACGACGTCTGGACATGCGAGGAAGTGCTCGACGAAATGATGCGCTACCTCGACCTCCGCATCCTCCAGCAGGGGCAGGACTTCTACATATTCTCCGCCGGGTCACTGGCCGGAAGCGCGACGCTCACATTCCGCAACATCGCCACCGGATCCACCGGCACCGTGACGAAGACCTTCCCCCGCACCCCGAAGCTCATGACCTCCGCCATGGCGGCCGACACCGACGCGCAGATCAGCATCGGCGAGGTCTTCAACCGTATCGAGCTGACTTGCGACACCACCCCGATGGACACCCTCGTAGAGAACCCCCTCGACGAATCATCCCTCACATCCCCCTACACCGCGCGTCAGCTCTACCTCGACGACTACTCCCTCTGCGTGGCAGGCATGAAGGAGGCCGACGCATGGCAGATGATGACCGACATGATGGAGGGGCGCCCCGTGCAGCACGACAGCGCCCGGCATTCGAGGTGGTACCTGCGGGTGATGGACCATCCCGGCTGGCGATTCCCCGGAGGCTCGGGAGTGGCCGACATGGTCGAGGCCTACTGCCGCGGCAACGCCAATCAGCAGAAACTCCCCTACGAGCTCTCTCGACGCATCGGCGCCGGCCTCATAGCATGGGGCAAGGAGGAGGTCAACGTCGACGGCAAGGACGACACCGTCACCGGGCGCCTGTCGATGAACCGCGCCCTGGTCATCAACGTCCCCGGCAACGACTACATCACCGAAGCCCTCGCCTACCCCGACGCGGCGGCACTGCAGGCCGCCGCCCCCGTGGCCGTATATGAAGGGAACACCTCCGGCGGAGTCTTCTCCCCGGCCGATGACGGGACGGTGAACTACATCATCTTCTCCGGCAAGATAACGCTCAACCCCGTGGCGCTCGTGACGCTGACCAACGCCGGCGGAGGGTCATCGCGCGCCGTCGTGCCCGGCCCGGAGGAAGGGAAGAGCTACTACCGCGTACAGCACTTCTGGAAAGCCGCCATACCGACGGCCACACCCTCCATCGACACCGCCTGCGGCTCCTCCTGGCCCCCGAAAGCCACATCGCAGATCCATACCGGAGCCGGCTACTACTCATGGCCCGGACTCCAACCATTCACCGAGACCGGCCCGAGACTCCTGAAATACAACTTCGCCTCGGCCGGCGACTGGACCGACACGGTGTCGAAACTCGGCGTCGTGGCCTGCATGCTCCGCATAGGCGGGAAATGCCTTGTCGAGGAGGGGTACGACGGCGCCGTCTCGCGGTTCAAATGGAAAACCTTCAAGGAACGCTCCGCCTGCGCCGACGACGACGAATACTACGCCCAGAGCTTCACCATAGGGATCAACCCGAAACTCGGCGACTACATCATAGGCACCGAATTCCCCATCGGCAACAACATCACGCTCGACATGGGACTCGACACCGAAGGGATGGCCGTCCCCATCCGCCGCTCCGACGCCCTCTCCGGCGCCGTGCGCTTCGAGATCCTCGGGCCCGTCAACCTGACATGGGACAACGTCACCCGCCGCCACCCGACATGGTTCCGCCACACGGCCTGGACCACGACGACCGTCCCCGTGCTCCCCTCGCTCTCCAACATCATCCTCTCCGACTTCGACATAAAGCTTCAAAGCGACAACGGACGCGTCGACCTGCTCGACCCCGAAGACCTCGTCTACGTCTCCGACACGGACGAGACATTCGAGAACGTCCGCGACGACCTCACATTCCGCCTGACCTCGGCGCTGACCGCCGACGAGGCCCGCGAGCTCGGAGTCCCCGTGCAGATGATGCTCTCCACCCCCGTCGATGCCACGACAGGCCTCGGGCTCACGGCCATCTACGACCACACGAAGGGCGCCCTCGTAAAGCCCGAGAAAAGCTACGTCGACACCCTCTACAACCGCCTCCACCTCCCCCGCATCACCCTGGAGCAAAGCCTCGAGGACACCGCCGGCAACGTCTCCCCCTTCTCCCGCTACGAACTCGAAGCCCTCCCGGGCCGCATCTTCTGGGTGCAATCCATCGAGCGCAACCTCCGCCAGGGCACCGCCCGCCTGACCCTCCGCGAAAGCTGGCTATAAATCCGAAAAATCATGATCGACGTCAAAATCCTCCGCAAAGCCAAGCCCGGCACCGCGACCGCCTCCTCCGGCGCTTCCTCCGGCACCCCATACCAGGACTCCGCCCGCCTTGCCCGCCTCGAAGACCTCATGGCCGGCTTCTCCGTGGAATTCGCCCACCTCCTGCGCTACATCCACCCCGTCGGCACCACCGCCGACGGCACCCGCACCCCCCTCGGCTGGGACGCCGCGCCCGACACCGTCACCGCCATCGAAGTCACCCGCGGCCTCTACTCCACCGACTTCCTCTCCGCCCGAGGCGCCTCCGACGCCTCCGGCTCCGGCACCGGCGTCAGCTACGACCGCCTCGACGCCTGGGCAGACTATGCCTCCGCCAAAAGCGGCTGGGTCCTCTCCGCCGCCCTCGGCCATGACCTCCACACCCGCCTCACCGACATCGAGTCGAAATACCTCACCCGGACCGACGCCGCCTCCGTCTACCTCACGAAAACCGACGCCGCCTCCTCCTACCTCACGAAGACCGACGCCTCGTCAACCTACCTGACCAAGACCGCCGCCTCGGCCTCCTATCAGCCCAAAGGCAGCTACCTCACCGCGCATCAGTCCATCCGCACCCTGACCATCCAGAAGAACGGCACCGACGCAGGCACCTACGACCCCACAGCCGCCACCGCCACCACCATCAACATACCGGACGTGGCTTCAGCCACGGCACTCTCCACCCACACCGCCGACACCACCCTCCACATCACCGCCGCCGAGCGCACTCTCTGGAACCAAACCGCCGACACCCTCCCCGACAAGCTCAACGTCACCGGCTCCAACGGCACCCATGCGGGCGTCAGCGAGCTGATTCAGAAGCTTGGGGAGGCCACTTCTGCCGTGACAGACGCCACGTATCTCGTCACCTCCAACGCCAGCCCCTCCGCCACCAACAACCTCTTCTACCGCCGCAAGGCATCCCTGCTCTGGGACTATATCAGAGGCAAGTCAGACGCCCGCTACCTCGGCATCTCAGCCAACGCCGCCTCCGCTACAAAACTCCAGACATCCCGGAAGTTATGGGGGCAGGACTTTGACGGCACCAAGGATGTCAGCGGCCAACTCTCGGATGTCACAAACATCTGGATGGCAGGCAACCTCTTCCTCCATAAGGGAGACCCCGCCAAGGGCTTCTATCTACAGGCGGACGATAACGGCGATTTCGGCCTCCACACTCATGAAAATTTCGGGTGGAAAAAGGAGGTGCTCCGCATCTTGCATGCCAACGGATATATCGGCATCAACACCCAGGCGCCGGAACACCTCGTCGACGTCAACGGCACGGCCCGGGTGCGTGGAGCCATCACCACACCGCGGCTCTACATCACGGGCACCGCGTCCTCAAACGCATACATCTCAGCCGACTCCTCAAAAAATATCTATATTAACGTCGGCGGGGTAACTCCTCTGGTCCTCAACGGCGCCGATGCCGATAATCCGTTTGTCGCGCCCGCCACATCCATGCACAACAAGGTAGACCTCGGCACCTCCACCCGCATCTGGCGCCGCCTCTACGTCTCTGAAATCCGCATCGGCGACTGTACCATCACCTATGACGGCGATGGGCTGAGGTTATCCACGGGTGTCTACTCGGACGGCTATGTGTCTTCCCGTGGCCAGAACCCGGCGGGCGGCTCTTCAGGCGGCTCCCTCTTCGGCCTCTACTCCGACTTCACCAAGACCCCCTCGGCCTCCGACGCACTGTCGGCGGTACTCGGCAAGTGGCTCTATGACAACAAGCTCTCCAAGTCGGATGCCGAGGCCACCTACCTCACGCAGGTCGCGGCGGCCGGCGCCTATCAGCCGAAAGGCGACTATCTAACGGCTCATCAGGCCCTCGATTACATCAACGACAAGTACGTGACCCGCGACACCGAGCAGTCCATCACCGCCATCAAGACATTCTCGGCCCGGCCTGCGTTTGACGACGGCATCATTATGGGCAAGGACAGGATGATGACACTGCAGGCATCCACGGCCACACAGTACGGCAAACTGTCGAACTCCTACATCCATACCGGCACCGATGGCGCTACATCGACGGACGCCAACCTCCGTTTCGGCTCGTGGTACGGCGTGGGATGGTACCCGTCCGTAGCCAACCAGACTGTCCCGCAGGGTGAGAACGCCATGTGGCTCAACGTCCGAGTCGGCGACCTGACGGTGCGCGGCAAGTACATAGTCCATAACGGAGCCGCCAACAAGTTCCTCATGCAGGACGGCTCCACGCAGACACTGTACAAGGCGGAGAACGTCACCACGGCCACTTCGGACGACGGTACCATCACCCCGAAGGCCATGAACGACTGGACATCAAAGACGTTCCTGAAGCTCAGCGGAGGCACGATGGCCAACACAAATGTCGTGGTCAACCTCAACGCCGACCTGCTCAACGGCCTGCATGCCTCGGAGTTCGCACGCGGCGGCGTGGCGTCATACGCCGCCCCCACGGAAACCGCAGGACGCTGGATACGTATCGCGGAGTTTGATACTTACGTCAGCTACGCCACCATAGACATCTGCAACAACTACACCAACAATCCGACACGGGGCATCAAGCTGATTTTCCACAACGCCTTTTTCAACGAGCCATCGAACATGAAGCTGACCTCCATAGGCTGCAGTGCGATGATAAACAAGGCGCGCATCGTATATCCCGACGCGAACAACAAGCGGAAGTACTACCTGGAGGTGTACTACGTGGCCGAGAAAGCCAACACCCTGCACCTGCGTATGAGCAATTCGCTGCACGGCAGCCTGCTCCAGGCCTACACGTCCGGCGAAATCCCGGCCAACTACCTCGTCAAGGAGTTCGCCCTCGCCAACGGCATAGCCACGGAGACCCTGACAACGACCGGCACCATCACCACAGGAGGCACCATCACATCCGGCGGCGCCGTGCTCCCGGCCACCACCCACGCCCAGAACCTCGGCTCCACCGCAAAGGTATGGGAGCGGGCCTACATCCGCTACATCGACACCGATACCGGCTATGACCTGCGCCTCTGCGCGGCAGGCAAGGAGCGCCTGCACGTCAACGCCTCCAACGGACATGTCGGCGTACATGTCACCTCCCCGGAATATCCCCTTGACATCCAAGGCAACACGCGGGTCAGCGGTGACATCAACATCTTCACATATACGGACTCTGCGGGCAAGGTGAACGGAGGACGCATCTACCTGACCGACTACAGCGCGGCCAACACCGGCAGCAAAGGCATATACCTACAGGCATCCACCGCAGGCCACCTCTACGCCGGTGCGCACACGAACGGCTCGTCAGACGGAGTGCGCCTCGATATGGACTGGGACGGCAACCTCGGCGTGGGAGGATGGTCCGACTCAGCGTTCCGCCTCACGGTCAACGGCGGCTCAATCATAAAGGGTGCGCTCTGGCTCAACGACGGCAGCTCAAACGCCGTGCTCACCAAAACCTCTTCCGGCCTGCACCTCAACGTCGGCTTCTACTCCGACTCCTTCATCACCTCCCGGGAAAACTCCACTACATCCGACATACGGTTCAAGACCGACCTGCGCCCCATCCCCCTCAGCATCGAGGCTATCGCGGAGGCTCCGGCGGTCAACTTCCGATGGAAGGACACCGGGCGTTCCGGATTCGGCTCCACGGCGCAGTACTGGGAGCGAGCCATTCCGGAGGCGGTCAGGGAAGTGGACGGCATCAAGCGACTCGACAGCGGCAATACCGCCCTTGTTGCGGCCATCGTCACGGGCCGTGAGGTGATAGCCCTGCGTGCTGAGGTCAAGTCCTTGAAAGAAAAAGTCAAAAGACTGGAATCATCAATAAACTCATAAAACACTGCAATGACAACCGACATAACAAACGAAGGAATCCTCATACAGGCCCCCGTGGGCGTGGCCGAAGTGGCGCAGACCCTCGGCGAGGCATCCCTCGACGTAGGCACCCTCTGCCTTTCCCAGAAAATCAACCCCGCATCCCTTGTGCGCCCCGCATGGAGCGAAGTCCCCAACCGCCTCCCCGAAGAACTGGCCGGCGACACCAACAGCCTCACCAACTGGAAAGGACGCCCCGCCAGTCCGCAGGCCGTCAACGGAGTCGCCGTCACCTACATCCAGGCCTCGTGGCAATACTACGTCCCTTCCATAGCCGACCCGGCCCTGATCGAGAAGGTGAAGGACCTCTTCTGGGTCCATGCCGACCCCGACGGAGACTCCTGGCTCAACCTCACCCACTTCGACGGATACCGACACGGCGCCGTACCCCTCGACCCTGTCGGAGCCGTCGTGCTCGAAAGAAACCGTCCCCCGGCATGCAGCCTCTTCCCCGGCGCCCGCCAGGCCGACGCCGTCAGCACCGACGGAGCCAACAAGGGAGGCTCCGTATGCCTCAACAGCGTCCTGCTCGGGAACAGGGCGATGCCCTACGTCTACCTCGGAGCCACAGTCTACCTCAAGCAGAGCAACGGATATAAATTCCTCATGTTCCTCAACGGAGGGCAGACCACCGACTCCTATGCCGACGGAGCCTACGGAGCCGACAAGCAGGAACTCAAGGTAGCCTGGGAGACGATGAGCAACCTCCAGCCCGGAATGACGATCCTCATCGTGCCATGGGCGATGATGAGTACCTTACCGCGCACCGTGCCGCAGGGAAAGGGACCATGGACACCGCCGGCATCAGGAGTGCGCTTCGTCCCCCTCAATTACAACAAGGACTACCGGGCGCACTACGAGAAAAAGATCGCCGGCCCGAGCGCCTTCCTCGCCTCCTGGGAATGGGGCACTGTCACGGGCAACACCCGGGAAATCATCCTCAAGTTCGGCAACAACACCACGGGCGTCCCCGTCTGGGAGGAGGCTCCCGTCGAGGTGACATCCATCACCATCCGCCCCGCCACCGCCGGCAATCAGACTTTCCCCCAGAACCCTCCCGTAATAGTCCCCAAGAATGCCTTCGGATTCGGAACCTCCGTCTCAGTCGTCTTCCCCACCTCCGTCACCTCCTTTACCGGATTCTTCATCTACCGCGTGCCCGGAGAGACCACCTTCTACCGCGTAGACTTCAACGACACCAAGACGGGAATGACCGAGCCGGACCAGTTCGACCTAACCGACCCCTTCCTCAATCCCTGACTCAGACCACGACTCCTCCTCCCTCTCCATGCCCTCCCCTCCCCCGTGGCCTGCCCCGCTATCGCGTTGCGCGCCATGGCGCAAAACAACCTCCCTCCCCACCCATATGATTCATTAACCCTTTAAAACCCACAAAAATGAAAACATCCACAATCCTCACAGCCTCCTCCCTCCTCGCCACAGCCTCCCTCTCCAAGCTCGAGACCTCCGAAAAATTCGCCCTCATCCGCGCCGCCGAAGCCCTCCGCGCCCACGCCGAAGCCTACCAGTCGGCAGTCCGCGCCGCCTCCGAACGCCTCCGCCCCGAAGACTTCGACGAAATCGCCCGCAAAGAGCGCGAAGGCATCGACCGCACACCCGAAGAGCTCCGTGCCGTCATGGACTACAACCGCGAGATGACAGCCTTCGTAGCCGAAGAAGAGACCCGCGACATCACCCCCTCCTGGCCCCTCATCGAAGAGCCAGCCTTCGGCCGCCTCCTCGACTCCAACCCCGACCTCAAGCTCGCCGACATCCTCGCCCTCAAGCAGACCCTCGTCAGCGAGGCGGGAACCCCCGCCTCCGAAAACCCCGAATAACCCACCGGAAGCAGGGCGCCCGACCCGGCCTCCGCCCGTCCGCGCGAAGCCGTCTCCGCCGGGCGCCCTGCGCCCACAATCCCCCGTCCGTAAAAAAAGCCCCTTATGCTTGACACCCTTATAACCCAGCTCCTGATTCCCGCCGGCACCCTCCTCATCGGAGGGGTCGCCGGCCTCCTTACCAAAAACGGCCGAATCAAAGCCAAAGCCGAAGCCATGAGAACAATGGCCGAAGCCTATGAAATGCGCATCGACGCACTCCACAAAGTAATCGACCTCCTCAACAAAAATGAGGTCACCCTCACCGAACGCGTCGCCCAGCTCGACCGCACCATTGACGACAAAACCGCGCAGATTCGCCGCCTCACCGACAACGAAATGCAACTCCTGCGCGAAATCACAGACTGCAAAAACACCCTGATCGAAGCCCAGAAAGAAATTGCCGAATATCGCGTGGCCGCGGAATACCTCCTCGAATGGCACTGCCGCAAACCTGTCTGCAGCGATCCCGAAGGACGCATCCCCCCAAATGCCAAACTCCGTGGCCAGCTATTCCGCCTCCCGCCCGTACTACTGCGCGACCCCCACGAGGCCACACCCCGCCCCCGCATGTGAATAACCCTAAAACCCCAACATACACTATGCTACGACACAACAACACCCCCATCGACACCATCCTCATCCACTGCACCGCCACCCCGCCGCGCCGCGAAGTCACCCGCAAGGAACTCGACGCCTGGCACCGCGCCGCGCGCTTCGAGCCATACTACGACCCGGCACTCAAGAAAAACGTCTACGCCGGCTACCACCTCCTCGTCCACCTCGACGGCACCTACGAACGCCTCCGGCCCGACGAGCACCGTGGCCAGCACTGTCCCCAGGATAACATGAATAACCGCGCCGTGTCCATATGCTATGTCGGCGGGATCGACAACAACAACAAGCCGTGCGACACGCGCACCGAGGCCCAGAAGCGCACCCTCCTGACTCTCGTGCGCACCATGCGCGGGAAGTACCCCAACGCCCAGATTATCGGGCACAAGGACGTCAAGGGATTGCGCAAGGCATGCCCGAGCTTCGACGCCAAGTCGGAATATAAAGACGTCTGACCGACCCTCCATCCATTCCAGAGAACAATAGGAACCGTCATTTTATATACCCATATGAAAAATTACACCTCCCATATCGATCGTGGTCCACATGAAGCGAGGATTCTCCCGATCCATGCCCTGATTCTTCTCCTGATCCTCATCCTCCCCGCTTGCAGAACCAAAAAACTACAGACTGAACTGCAAACGGACTCCATCCTCGTCACGGCCTCCACGGACGAGACCCTCCGACATCTGACCGAGCTGCTCTCGCTGACGCTCTCGACCCGCGTAGCCGTCATAGACTCCCTGCATACCCACTCCGAGACGGTGCTGACCCTCGATGCCGACGGCAAGGTCACCGGAGGCACCCGGAAGGAGACTGCCAATCGCCACCGCGTCACCCACATAGACGAGCAGTCCGATAGCCGGCAGGAGCAGTCGGTCATCGACTCCGCCGCGAATCATGCCGCCTCTTCCTCCGCCCTGCACTCGGAGGGGCGCAGTAGCCAGGAGTCCAGGACGGAGGTAACGGTCAGGCCGGTGTGGGAGCGGGCGGTGCGGTGGGGCGTGGCGCTGATGGTATCGCTCATCGTCCTCGGCACCGTGGTGGGCCTGCGCCGGCGGCACGTGAAAAAGCGTACGTAAGCCCTCGTTTTTGCCTTGATCATTTGGACAGGGCATTTGTTGGGAAAAAGCACGTAGTCCACACATCCCCTTTGAAAACTTATCAGAGGAAAAGAACTCAAGTAATTGGTCACCTCATTTTTTATAACTATCTTTGTAATGCTGATTCTTCTTATCAGTTGTCCTGCATCTGGAGTGTCGTAAAACACTCCAGATGCATTTTAGGGGATTCCGTTGCGTATTTGTTGCGCATCCCACCGTCAATTCTTATTAACTGATTGTAAATCATTAATATACTCTCCCTATCTCCATTTCTCAAGCGAATATTGATTGTATGGAACTGATAAAGCACGAGTGCGGGGTCGCTATGATCCGCCTTCTCAAATCTCCAGAGTACTATCGTAAGAAGTATGGCTCCACATTCTATGGACTGAATAAGCTCTATCTGATAATGGAGAAAGAGCACAACCGCGGTCAGGAGGGTGCCGGAGTCGGATGCGTGAAGCTTGACGCGGAGCCCGGTAACGAATATATTTTCCGCGAACGTGCCCAGGGACCCGATGCCATTCGTGAGGTGTTTGTCAATATCGGCGCACGTATTGACGAGGCAGCTAAAGACGGGGTTCCCGCCGGAAGCCTTCCTTTTGAAGGGGAAGTATATATGGGCCATCTGCGTTACAGCACCACAGGACGGTCCGGTCTGGCATATGTCCATCCGTTTATGAGACGTAATAACTGGAGCGCACGCAATCTCCTCCTGTGCGGCAACTTCAATATGACCAATGTCGATGAAATTTTCAAGTCCATCACCGACACCGGCCAGCACCCGCGTCTCTATGCCGATACTTTTCTTCTTCTTGAACAGCTTGGCCATGCGCTCGACCGTGAGAACGAACGTCTCTATTCGCTTCATTCAGGTGAAGGACTTACAGGGCTACCCCTTTCCAAGGCAATAGCCCGGGATCTCAATGTAGCCAACCTGCTGCATCGGTGTTCTCCGATTTGGGATGGAGGTTATGTCATTTGCGGTATAGTGGGCAACGGTGACATGTGGGCCATGAGGGACCCTAACGGTATCCGTCCGGCTTTCTACTATGCTGATGATGAGGTGGTGGTCGTGGCGAGTGAGCGTCCTGTAATCCAGACTGCGTTTGACCTTGATACCGAGCAGGTGCATGAGCTTGAACCCGGAATGGCGATAATAGTAGACCGTGACAGTTCATGGCGTCTTGAAAGGATTCTTCTCGAGGGACAGAACCAACGTTGCTCTTTCGAACGTATATATTTTTCCCGGGGCTCTGACCGAGATATCTATAACGAACGAAAGAAACTCGGTCAGTTGCTTGTGCCCTCTGTGCTCAAAGCAGTCGATGGAAACATAGATAAAAGCGTGTTCTCCTTTATTCCCAATACTGCCGAGGTGGCATTCTTCGGCCTTATCGAGGGGTTGGAGGATGACCTTATTCAGAGTAAGATTCATGATATTAAACGTCTTTCGGCAATAGGTGCCTTATCCGACGACAAGATGCGCGAGATACTGAAACGTAGGGTGCGTCGGGAAAAGATAGCGATCAAGGACATTAAACTGCGTACTTTCATTGCCGAGGGAAGCTCCCGCAATGATCTTGCGGCCCACGTCTATGACGTGACTTATGGATCTGTAAAGAAAGGTGACTATCTTGTAGCCATCGACGACAGTATTGTGCGCGGCACCACACTTAAGGAATCAATCCTCAGGATACTTGATCGGCTCGACCCGGGTAAACTCGTGATTGTATCCTCTTCTCCCCAGGTGAGATATCCTGACTGTTATGGAATTGACATGAGCCGTATGGATGAATTCATAGCCTTCAAGGCCGCAATGGCTCTTCTTAAAGAACGTGGCATGGGATATGTGGTGGATACGGTATATGCAAAATGTAAGGCTCAGGAGTCTCTTCCCAAGGAAGAGGTCGTGAATTACGTTAAGGAAATCTATGCCCCATTCTCGGATGAGGAAATATCCGCTAAGATAGCTGAGATGCTGCGTCCCGATGAAGTGGAGACCCCGGTAGAGATTGTCTACCAGAGTGTGGAAAACCTCCATAAGGCTATCCCCGGGTGTCCCGGTGACTGGTATTTTACAGGAAATTATCCCACTCCCGGAGGAAACAGACTCGTCAACAAGGCCTTCATCAACTATTACGAGGGTAAGCTTTCTGACCGTTGAACAGGCAATCCATCCGATACAGCCGGATTCCGGGGATTGGCTTTATGCCATGATAGGGAATCGCACTGTTTAGCCGCTTGAATTTAGGAGTCAATTGAATCATATTGAAGAAGGGACATCAGACCTTAAATCATAATTACCAGTAATCTTAATCATGTTTGAAATAACATACATACATCACGACTGTTTTCTCCTTCGTACCGACAGGTGCGCGGTCGTGTTTGATTTTTGGAAGGACCCTCAGTCCGTCCAGTACGGTCAGGAGGCACTTCCAGAGTTCATACGCCGACTGCCTGTGGAGCTGCCGCTCTATATTTTTGTCAGTCACTTCCATAAGGACCATCTGAATCCGGATGTGTTCAAATGGCATATTCATCGCGATGCCCCGGTCAGATATATAATATCGAAGGATGTGGAGCGTCATGTGAGGTATCTTTTAAAGAAAGACTCATGTTATTCCGGTCCGCGCCCTGAGCCTGATCAGGTGACGGTGCTCAATAAGGGGGATGTGTTCAGCGACCCGATATTGCGTGTCAATGCCTTTGGAAGTACAGATATAGGTAATTCCTATGCAGTGACCTTTCTGGCGGATGGCCTGACTGCCTTCCATGCCGGCGACCTTAACTGCTGGACATGGCGAGATGAATCGGAAGAGGACGAAATCCGTGCTGCGGAAGATGCCTATGAGTCAGAACTGACCTTCATATCCAAAGAGTTCTCTTCTTTTGATGTCGCTATGTTTCCGGTGGATTCCCGTATCGGCACAGGATACTTCGAGGGCGCCATGAAATTTATAAGGAGATTTGAGGTAAAGCGATTCTTCCCGATGCATTTCGCTATGGGTGAGACTGAGGCCGAATCGGTCCGGCTTCGTTCTGACGCTCTGGCGTTTTCCCGCTATGCCCTCGGTAGGGGGGAATATATCGGACTGACTTCGCCATACGAGACCTATGTCTGTATGGATGATAAGGACTCACACAAAGATGCCTTCGGTGAAAAGATGGAGGGCGACTCAGTAATCCCTGATGTGCCGATTGAATTCACGGAGTCATATTTTGTGTCGGCAGGCGACACCGATGCTGAACAGGAACTTTCCATTTCTCTGCTGATCACGCGTCTCATAGAAGTGGCCACCGCCCACGCCAACGCCATGCATCTCGGTAATGCCGATATGCCCAATGCGCATACCGGATGGGTATTCTCCCGTCTTGCCATAGAGATGGAGCGTATTCCGCGTGTGGATACGTACTTCAATATCACTACTTGGCTTGAGAGCTGGAATCGCAGGTTCACTGAGAGGGTGTTCTGCATTTCCGACTCTCAGGGTCATCCCCTCGGTTACGCACGAAGTATATGGATGGTGATGGATACGAAAGCCCGTGCCAACTTCCCCCTTACATCCCTTAATTTCAAGCCCGAGTATATTTCCGACCGAGTGTGCCCAATGGAGCGGCAGGCACGTCATAAGACAATCTTGCTCCCAGGCGAAGAGGCGTCGGCAAAAGAAGGGAGGGCGCACATCGCATCCGTCCCTCCCACACAGTACACTTTCAGGTATTCCGATCTTGACGCCTATCGCCATGTGAATACGGTGAAGTATATGCAGCTGCTTGCCAATCAGTACTCGCTTGCCGAGCACGATGCGCTTCATGCCAGAAGAATCGAGCTGTCGTTCCTCCATGAGGTAGGATACGGTACGGAGGTAGAGATTCTCCGGTATGAGGCAAAGGATGATGAGCCCGGCGAACATACTTCGGCATTTCTGATTCGGAAGGCATCCGATAAATCCGGAGTGCTGTATGCAAGAATCACGATGGTGGCCCGTTGAGGTGAAATATCGCTGAAGATATAGATGGGACCCGGAAAAAGAAAGTTCAGAAGTCAGGCCGGACGCCGTTTACGGCGGGGTGTGGCACCGGCTCTTTTAGGGATTTTAATCCTTACGGGAGGGTGTGCCAGCACTCGTCATGTGCCTGATGGGTCCTATTTGCTTGACAAGGTAAAGATCTTCGTCGATTCCACCGATTCGGATATCTCGTCGGAAGAACTGATGTACTATCTCCGCCAGCAGCCCAATCGAAAGACCCTGTGGAGCGCCCGGCTCCGTCTCGGTGTCTACAATATGTCGGGAGGCGACACTACAAAATGGTATAATCGTTGGGTCCGTCGGCTCGGTGAACCTCCAGTCATCTACGACTCTGTGCTTACCGAAGCGGGAGTCAATCAGTTGCGTCTGGCCATGATCAACAAGGGCTATCTTGGCGCGGAAGCCTATGCCGATACTGTTTCGAAAAAAAAGAAGATGGAGGTGGATTATCATGTCTCGCCCGGTCTTCCCCATAGAATAAAGTCCTTCAATTATGATATACGGGACAGTATCATAGGTAGAATCATAATGACGGATTCTTCCCTTATCTCTATGCCGTGTGGAGCATTGTTGGATCGTGACGAACTGGATACACGGAGGGATTTGATAGTCCGCACGCTTCGCAATAAGGGCTACTATTCCTTTGTGAAGGAAAAGATTGCATTTGTTGCTGATACTACGGCGGGCTCACGTGACGTGGACCTGACGCTTGTCATTGACGCGCACGCCACGGGTGACCCTCAGGATGCAAAGAATGTCGCTGCGCGTCAGTATATGGTGAGGAATGTATATTGCCTTACCGATTATGAACCCCTTCAGGGTGACGACATGAGGTCTTCGGTTATTGTGGATTCTTTGGAGTACAAGGGTATCCACATTCTATATGGCCGGGACAAGTATCTCAGGCCATCAGTGATAGCGGAGAATAATTTTATTGTACCGGGACACCGCTACACCGACCGTGCCGCTGACCGGACTTACAATGCCTTTTCGAGACTTGAGATTCTGAGATACATCAATATACGGTATGTGCCTGTCGGTCAGATTAATGACATCGGTCTACTCGACGCCTATATTCTGCTTACTCCGGAGAAGAGTCAGTCGATTTCGGTTTCGCTTGAGGGTACTAACTCTGAAGGGGATCTTGGAGTGGCACTCGGTCTCAACTACACTCACCGGAATGTGGGCCGGGGTTCGGAGACCCTATCCACCCGACTGCGGGGAGCTTACGAATCAATAAGCGGTGATCTTGACGGTTTGCTCTCCAACCGGTACATGGAATATTCCCTTGATGTCGGGCTGCAGTTTCCGAAATTCAAGGCACCCTTCCTGCGGGAACGCTTCAAGCGACGCATAAATGCTTCTACCGAGGTGCATCTCTCCATGAACTATCAGGAACGTCCAGAGTACACCCGTATCATATCCACTGCAGGCTGGAGCTATAAGTGGACCGAACGTCGCACCCGTAATAGGCATACATTGACTCCTATTGACATCAACTATGTCTATCTTCCCAGTTCGACATATGATTTCATAGATCAGATAGCACCTGACAATCCTCTGCTCCGTTACAGTTATGAGGATCATTTTATAATGCGTCTTGGATATAGTTTCTATCATACCAATAAGAGAGTCCTGATGCCGTGGGATTCCTCTTTCCAGANAAATATATTCAACATCAGGGTAAATGCGGAAATCGCCGGCAATCTACTGTACGCGTTGAGCAATATTTTCGCTTATCGCTCTGATGCGGCGGAAAATCCTTACAGGATATTCGGAATACATTATTCCCAGTATTTCAAGGCTGACGGCGATTTCGCCTACACCCATCGCTTCGATCCCAGGCAATCACTTGCCACCCGTATCGGACTCGGGGTAGCTGTGCCGTACGGCAACTCCACCATTGTGCCCTTTGAGAAGCGTTTCTATGGAGGTGGCGCCAATGGCGTCAGGGGCTGGGATGTCCGTACGCTCGGCCCGGGAGCTTTTGCCGGCGGAGAGTATGTCAACGATTTCATGAACCAGTGCGGTGACATACGTTTCATATTCAGTACCGAATATAGGGCGAAACTCTTCTGGATCCTTGAACTCGGCGCGTTCATAGACGTTGGTAATATATGGACAATCAGAAGCTATCCCAATCAGGAAAGGGGAGTTTTTGAATTCAAGAACTTTTTCCCTCAGCTTGCGGCAGCTTATGGTTTAGGCATCCGTCTGGATTTCGACTATTTCCTGCTTCGTTTTGACCTCGGCATGAAAGCCCATAACCCCGCATATGGAGCTGAACCCTGGCCGATATTCCATCCACGTTGGGGCCGCGACAGATCATTTCATTTCTCGATAGGGTATCCGTTCTGATTCTCCCGTTTCAGTCAAATTTATACTTATGAAATCACTTGTAATATTCGATCTCGACGGCACCTTGCTCAATACGATTTCCGATCTTGGCGCCTCCTGTAACTACGCACTGGAGAAAATGGGGTTTCCACCCCACCCTATTTCCGCCTATAACTTCATGGTAGGCAATGGGGTACGCAAGCTTCTCGAACGCGCCGAGCCTGATGCCGATGAAGCCACTATCGATACTTTGCTCAAGCATTTCCGGGAGTTCTATGATAGTCACTGCACCGACACGACCGAACCGTACCCCGGCATACCCGAGTTACTTGATGCTCTTACCTCGCGCGGCATAANCGTCGCTGTGGCCACCAATAAATATCAGTGTGCCGCTGACAAGATAATAAAGCATTATTTCCCCAATATACCATTCGTCAGTATCCAGGGACAGGTCGAAGGTCGGCTCACCAAGCCCGACCCATCGATTATCTTTTCCATACTGAACGAGCACCCTACTCCGAAGGCGGAGGTCGTGATGGTCGGTGACAGTGCTGTCGATATGGAGACAGCCAGACGTGCCTGTATAAATTCAATAGGTGTCACATGGGGATTCCGGCCTGTATCGGAATTGAGAAAGGCATATGCAGAACACATTGTCAGCAATCCAAATGAAATCCTGAAGCTTGCTACGGCATCCGGCGCCTCGCTATAGACGACTGGCCGTCAGTGATTGTTGATGGAATGGAAATAAACTTTTTCATTCCTTATCGGTCATATAATAAAAAGAAAGAGCTATGAAGAAGACAATCCTTATTTTAATCCTCAGTCTGATTACTGTTATGGGNACTGATGCGGCTACCCGTAAACCCGGTGAGCATCACGGCCGTTCTAATGCATCTCAGGTTATACGCCGCATTTCGGGAGAACCTCAAGGTCCCATGCTATATGGAACGCCGGGCTCGAGCACGATTCCCGGAGTATCCNNNTCCCAGGCTTCTCAAATTGAGAAGCTTAGGAAGAAATATGTGAAGAAGTTNGGTTCAAAGCGCCTCACTCCTAAAAAGGAGCATAAACTGATTGCTGANTATAAGATGGAAATGAGAAAANTTCTCAGCCCTTCTCAGTACAGGTATTTCGACAGTACCTTCTCTCCGTCCATGCTTATGCCGGATGCTGGAAGCCTTGGTCCTATACAGCAGGGTCCTGCACCTACTTTGATGACNGGTCGCCCGGGAAAATAGNACATTTGTTAATAGAAGTTAAAAACATAATTGGTTTTAAACTTTTTAGCGTCTCAGACGTCTTACAGTTAGAGTGGAAACATTGTCGTAGACATGTTCCGTAAGGCGTAGCCCGTGAGGGTGCCAATAATAAAACAATGCTATTTTTACGACAAAAACGGAGTTTTGGATGCGTCCAATGCTCCGTTTTACTTTTACTCCGATTCCATTTTATTGTCATGGACAGCGCCCGACTCTCATATTATAAATATAATGGAAAACGCCCTTTGACTTTAACAAAGTCAAAGGGCGTTTTTCCATGATTTACCCGGTCAATGGGTGATGTCGTATCCCTGATCCTTAAGATATTTCAGAATCTGGTAGTGAGTGGCGTGATCATAGTAGTCGAGGATATGGGCTACCCAGTCGTTGTCAGAAGTCCCACCGCTCCGGGTTGCATTGTAATGCTTTACGATTTCATCGTAGGCTTCGAGTTCTTCAACCATCTTATCATCGTCCTGACGGTAATGATTACGGTGGAATACAAGCGAAGTCGGCTGCTTAGGCTTCAGGTCAGGCTGCTCGCGGGGTATGCCGAGGGCCAGCCCGCACACGACGAACACTCCCTTCGGAAGCTTAAGGATTTCTGCAAGACGTCCCGGATCCACAGTACGCAGATAGCCCACGCAGTTGGATCCGAGTCCTGCTGCCTGAGCCGCCACTACGGCACTCATCATGGCCAGTGAGGCATCGATTATACCGATTGTCACACCGTCCATAGTGTCGGTGATTCCCGGCATTGTCAGATTCTTTTTCTTGGCGAGAAGGGAAATCTTGTTATAGTCGGAGAGGAAAATAAGAAGACGGTTACAGGTTTTGAGCTGTTTCTGATTAGTCATCTCATACAGCTTCTCTTTAAGTTCCTGATCATCGATGTCAATGACGGAGAACTGCTGTCCGTTGTAGGATGTGGGGGTATTCTCTACGGCCTTGTAGATGAAATCCATTGTCTCCTGTGGAATTGCTTCCCGTTCGTATCGACGCACACTTGTGCGGTCGAGAAGCGAAGTCTTTACGTCTTTCATGCGTGAGTAGAATTATGGTTGATCCCTATGGTGTATGGATTACCGTTGAGGTAATACACCACATGTTTTTGGAGAGTCTTAAAATAAGAGGGGGCGGAATGGATGGTATCCGTTCCGCCCCCCGATATAAGGCCCACATCAAAGAGTTGTGATGAAACTCCGTATGACAGGTTTTGAGTGCTTCTGATTCTTTGTAATCCGCCTTGTTCTCCCGAAGGAGAAGCACCCCCGAAAGGATGTGGGGCCCGCCATCAAACCAGAAGCTTGTCTCGGCATTTCGTAAGATTTGATGAGTTTCCCAAGCGACTTTGATGTGGAATATTTTCAGGCGTTGCTCGGAATAATCGAGTAAGCTTGCTATATCCTTATAACGATTTCAACCGGTGAATGGTTTATTTCACCTTGTCGCAGATAGCCTTGAAAGCTGCGGGGTTGTTCATTGCGAGGTCGGCGAGCACCTTACGGTTGATTTCTATGCCGGCCTTGTGGATGAGGCCCATAAGCTTGGAGTAGGAAAGATCCTCCTGACGGGCAGCGGCGTTGATACGCTGGATCCAGAGAGCGCGGAAGTTGCGCTTTTTCTGCTTGCGGTCGCGGTAAGCGTAGGTAAGACCCTTTTCCCAAGTATTCTTGGCTACGGTCCATACGTTGCGGCGGCTTCCATAGTAGCCGCGGGTGAGTTTGAGGATTTTCTTTCTCTTGGCGCGTGAAGCGACGTGATTGACTGATCTTGGCATTTTTTTGAAATTTTGAATGTGAGCGGCTTAATAGCTCTTAAGGCTCTACATTCGGTTATTGAAAAATGTTGTAGTTGTTTGAGAAGAGAGCGAGGTATTGATATACGCTGGCTGCACGATGGGGGGATCAATCCGTTCCCCCGGGTCGTCCGCAGGAAATCAGCGTATGTTCAGGAGTGAACGGACCTGCTTGATGTTGGCCGAATCCACCAAAGTCGTGTGGTCGAGGTTGCGTTTACGCTTTTTCGACTTCTTTGTCAGGATGTGGCTGTGATAAGCGTGTTTTCTTTTCACTTTTCCTGTGCCGGTGAGCGCGAAGCGCTTCTTAGACGCGGCATTGGTCTTTACCTTAGGCATTTGATGAAAAAATTTTAGATTGTTAAGTTTTACCTCGGCACGTTGTGCCTACGGTCTCTATTATTTATTCCTTATCTGCGTCGGGAGTTGCCTCCTTGGCGGATGTGTTGTCTGTGGGGGCTTCTGAATCCTTATTACCCTTCTTGTCGGCGGGGCGCGCCTCCTTCTTGGGTTCAGCTTTCTTCTGCTGGGTCTTAAGCGGCGAAATCATGATGATCATGCGTTTGCCTTCAAGCACGGGCATCTGCTCCACCTTGCCGAATTCCTCAAGGTCATTGGCGAATCTGAGCAGAAGCACTTCTCCCTGATCCTTGAAGAGAATCGAGCGTCCGCGGAAGAATACATAGGCTTTCACCTTTGCTCCGTCCTGAAGGAAGCCCTTAGCGTGCTTAAGCTTGAAGTTGTAGTCATGGTCATCGGTCTGTGGACCGAATCTGATTTCCTTGACTACCACTTTAGTGGCCTTGGCTTTCTGTTCCTTCTGACGCTTCTTCTGCTGATAGAGAAATTTCTGATAATCCAATATGCGGCAGACGGGCGGCTCTGCGGTCGGGGAGATTTCGATAAGATCGAGCTCAAGGCTCTGGGCTATGCGACGGGCCTTATCGATGGGATAGATTCCCGGCTCGACATTGTCGCCAACGAGACGCACCTCTCTGGCACGAATCTGCTCATTTGTTGCATACGGATCCTTGTCGCTGCGACCACGCTGTGCGGGACGCTGTCCCGGTTTCGGGCGCGGCCCCTGAGGGCGACGCGGACCTGATAAATTGGGTTTTTTCTCCATTTAAAATTTCTGTATCGGCCGGGCAAGTGGGCGTCTCAGGATTGCCTGAAGGCGGCGCTTTATGACTCAGTCGGCCGATTGGTTTGTCATTTTTTCTACTTCAGCATTCAATGCTTCTGCAAAGTTAATGATTTTCATCATACCTTTATCACCTTCGCCGTGTTTTCTTACAGAAACTTCATCATTTTCTGCTTCTTTTTCGCCGACGATGAGGAGATAGGGTATTTTTTTAAGTTCATTGTCGCGGATCTTCTTTCCGATTTTCTCATTACGGTCGTCGACCACGGCGCGGACTCCTTCTGCATCGAGTACCTTTTTAACGTGGAAGGCATAGTCGTTGAACTTCTCGCTGATGGGAAGTATCACGGCCTGTTCAGGTATAAGCCACAGGGGGAGTCTACCGGCGGTGTGTTCGAGCAGTACAGCCACGAAGCGTTCCATCGATCCGAAAGGCGCACGGTGTATCATTACCGGGCGATGCTTCTGATTGTCGGAACCGGTGTATTCCAGCCCAAAGCGTTCGGGAAGGTTATAGTCCACCTGAATTGTACCGAGCTGCCAACGACGTCCGATTGCATCCTTGACCATGAAGTCGAGCTTCGGACCGTAGAATGCGGCCTCCCCTTCTACCTGGCGTGCCTTAAGTCCCTTTTCGGCGCAAGCCTCGATGATGGCCTGCTCTGCAAGGTGCCAGTTTTCGTCTGAGCCGATGTATTTCTCTTTATTGTTGGGGTCGCGAAGTGAAATCTGGGCCTCGAAGTTTTTGAAGTCAAGAGCCTTGAAGATGTAGAGGATGATGTCCATCACCTTAAGGAACTCATCTTTGATCTGTTCGGGGGCGCAATAGATATGTGCGTCGTCCTGAGTGAATCCGCGCACACGTGTAAGGCCATGGAGCTCACCGCTCTGTTCGTAACGGTACACTGTGCCGAATTCTGCGAGACGCATGGGCAGGTCGCGGTAACTGCGGGGAGCGGCCTTGAATATCTCGCAGTGATGCGGACAGTTCATCGGTTTAAGCAGATACTCCTCACCCTCTTCAGGTGTATGGATGGGCTGGAAGGAATCCTTTCCGTATTTCGCCCAGTGACCGGAAGTGACGTAAAGCGTCTTGTTGCCGATATGGGGAGTGATTACCTGGAGGTAGCCGTACTGTTTCTGAATCTTGCGCAGGAACTGCTCAAGCCTGTCTCTGAGGGCCGCACCCTTGGGGAGCCAGAGAGGGAGTCCCTTGCCTACAGTCTCCGAGAAGGTGAAGAGTTCCATCTCTTTGCCGAGTTTGCGGTGGTCGCGCTTCTTTGCCTCTTCGAGAAGCACAAGATACTCGTCGAGCATCTTCTTCTTGGGGAATGTGATGCCATATACCCTGACCAGCTGGTCGCGCTTCTCATCGCCACGCCAGTAGGCTCCGGCGAGCGACATTACCTTTACCGCCTTGATGGGTGCGGTGGAAGGAAGGTGCGGACCACGGCAAAGGTCCGTGAAGTTGCCCTGTGTATATGTGGTGATATGGCCGTCTTCAAGTTCGGAAATGAGCTCACACTTGTATGTCTCGCCTCGGTCACCGAACATCTTAAGTGCGTCGGCCTTCGAGATGTCGGAGCGTACGATGTTCTCTTTACGGCTTACGATTTCCTGCATCTTCTTTTCAATCTTCGGGAAATCCTCAGCTGTGATCTTATGCTCTCCGGGATCTATGTCGTAATAGAATCCGTTTTCGATTGCCGGGCCGATACCGAATTTCACGCCGGGATAAAGTTCCTGCAGGGCTTCTGCGAGAAGATGGGCTGAGGAGTGCCAGAATGCGTGTTTGCCTTCGGGGTCTTCCCATTTGAAGAGCTGTATCTCTGCGTCAGAGGCGATGGGACGGGCGATGTCCCATTCTTGGCCGTTGACCTTGGCCGCAAGCACATCGGCCGCAAAGCGCGGACTGATGCTTTCGGCTACCTGATATGGAGTCACACCTGACTCATATTGGCGCACACTGCCGTCGGGAAATGTTATATTGATCATGGGGTATGATTGAGTTTGTCTGCTGTGGAAAAGAAGAGTAAATCCGCTCTCCCGTAAATAATACGCAAATTTAACTATTTTTGCGCTTCGGCGCAAGAGTATTTTCTTAAAATAGTATAAAGAATGGAGGTCACCCGGCTTGCATGGGCCAGCTTTTGGTGCGGCGCCGGGCAGGTCCCGGAATCACTTCATTCGTTTGATTATGTTATATGACTGGAGCACACCGAGCTCGCCCGCTTTTGAAAGGTCGGCGAAGGCCTGGCGGCGATTCCCTTGCATCATGTAGGCAAGACCTCTGTTGAAGTAGGCTTCCCCGAATTCCGAATCATTGTTGATGGCTTCGGTATAACACTGGATGGCGGATGTGTAATCGGCCAGTGCATAGTAGATGCTGCCCTTATTGAACCATGCATACGTGAAATCCGGAATGATTCTGAGTATGAGGTCAAGGTCGTCCATTGCGTTTCGCATATCGCCTAATCCGGAATGGACTCCGGGCAACGCCGTGGCGGGCTCAGCCTCCTCCTTGCTCCTGTACTGTGCTCTGGAGTAATAGGCGAATGCTCGTGCAAACAATGCCGGGGTAAAGTCATCGGTGGTCTCTACCGCGATGCTGAGGTCGGCGATCGCTGAGCCGTAGTCGCGCATCATGGCAGATGAGAGGCCACGGGCGAAGTAATCTATGGGACGGCTGTTTTCTCCTGCATCTTCGATTGCCGAAGAGTATCGTTCTTTTAT
This sequence comes from Bacteroides sp., assembly GCA_014802425.1. Lineage (GTDB taxonomy): Bacteria > Bacteroidota > Bacteroidia > Bacteroidales > Muribaculaceae > Lepagella. The sequence continues at coordinate 82,060 of JAAVCH010000016.1, read as the reverse complement.
GTTGAGGATGTGCTGAAGCGACGGTTTGTCGGAAGATGTACGCTGGTCAGTCACCACGTACACCTTGTTTGTCAGCCATCCGCTGTGGTTTAGCGACTCCAGATCCCTGTAGCCGGTAGCTCCCTGGCGCAGGGATGCTTCAGGAGGGAAAAATGAAAGTGTGTATGCAGGTGCGGGCTGCACCTGGATGTTTCTGTCCTGCACACGTCCCTTTATCCGGTCGTTGTAGCTGAGCTGTGTGTCCCCCACATCCGAATGAGTGATGAGCTGGTTGAATCTATCCGCGAACTGTTCATCCGTCTCTTCTTCGCTGTCTTCCCGGCTATGGGTTTTTCCTGCGGCTATGGTCGGCCTGTCAAGCGGGTTCTTTGTAGGATTCTTTACATAGCTCTCCACCAGCCGGTCGGCTTTCTTTATGTTCTCCACCATCAGTGACGTGTTGCCGAGTTGGCGGTAACACTCGGCCATTGCGTAGTAGGCCGGATGGAATCTCGGGAATCTTCTGGAAGTCTCGGAGAAATCCTCAAGTGCCTTGCGGTAGTTCCCCATTTCAAGATTCACCAGCGCTCGGTTGTAAAGAGCATAGAAGTTATGGGGATCTCGTCGAAGTACCTCGGTGAAGTCCTCATCGGCTTTTGCGAGCTCCTTGACCTCTGTGCGCAGCAAGGCCCTGTTGAATCTTGCGGACCGGCTTTCGGGGTCAAGGTCGAGGGCATAATTGTAATCGCTCATAGCCCCGAAGAAATCCTCGTTGTTATATCGGAGATAAGCTCGGTTGACGTAGAAATCCGCGTCATCCGGACGAAGCCGGATGGCTTCATCCATATTCTGAAGGGCCTCCTCCCAGTCTTTCTGTTTCTGGGCAAGGTCCACCTTCATCAGGTAAGCGTTTATCAGCGACTTTGACTGGCGTAAGGCAAGGTCAAGGTCTTGCCGGGCGGCTACGGTATCTCCCTCCAGAGCCCTGAGACGTGCGCGGGCCACATAGCCGTCTTCAAATTTCGGATTTAGTCTCATAAGCGTGGCTAACGTGGAGTCGGCTGCCTCAAGCCTGTCGAGTTCCAGTTCTCCGATACCTTTATAATATAGGAAGTATTTATCCGTGGGATTATACTCAAGCCCTTTTTTGAAGTCGACAACCGCGAGAGAGTCTTTATGTTGATTCAGATATGCGAAACCTCTGACCTTATAAGCATCTGACTTGAACTTATTCCTTTCCAACGCACGGGTGCAGTCGGCCACGGCTCCGTCATAGTCGTCAAGACTGAGTTTGGCCAGTCCCCGGAAATAATACGCGTCTGCAAGGTATGGCTTTGCCTTGATTGCGAGGTTGAAATACTGTATTGCGAGGAGGTAATCTTCCATTGAAAGCACGTTCCGGCCGATGTTCAGAACCTGTTCGGCATTCACCTGGGCCTTTGCCGGAGTCCATGGAATCGTGATGCAGGCTGCGGCCATGGCGATGCCCGGAATCACGCCCCCTTTGATGAGGCTGCCGAGGGATGGTCGATGTAGGGTGAGGGTGGATAAGATGTTATGTAGATGTCTCACTGTTGTCAGGGGCAAGAAAATTCTTATTTATTCTAATAAAAACGTTTATTCGGCGTTTTTATTTCAGTCGGCAGGCGGGAACTGCCTGCTGTATGCCCATGATAATCCGATTTCAATCCAGATTCATATGCAGCTATCCGAAATCAACCCTCTCTCAAAGGTCAAAAGTCAGCTTGTGGCTTCGCTCTCGCAGAAGAAGATGCGCACCAGATATGGCCTTTTTACTGTAGAAGGCCGTAAGGGAGTGGAGGATTTATTGAGGTATGGAAGCCAGTATCCGCTCGAAATGCTTGTCATGTCCAATCCTGACGAGCTGGTCGTCCAGTCGGATGCCATTGCGGGATGCATTGAGCTGGCCGAGCCTTCCCTTAGGCAGACGACACCATTGATTGCGAGTGTGACGGATTCTGAAATGAAAAAGCTGACGTCACTTTCGACCCCCTCTGAGGTGATCGGTGTGTTCCGCATGCAGGATGAAGGAAAGAGAGATTTACGGTGTCTGCCTCCGGAACTCTATCTTATCCTTGACGGAGTACAGGACCCCGGAAATATGGGAACCATCATCCGTACATGCCATTGGTTCGGAATACGGCGTATATTTGCTTCCACCGACACAGTTGATCTGTATAATCCAAAGACCATTCAATCCACCATGGGCTCACTTGGAGCTGTGGAAGTGGTGTATACCGACCTTTGCAGGCTTATCGATGATAATCCTGACATTCCGGTTGTCGGCCTGCTTCTTGAGGGGGAAAGTATTTATGCCACTCCCCTACCGGAAACGGCCTTCATAGCGATGGGAAATGAGGGGAAAGGACTGTCTCGCCCTGTCAGGGAAAGAATCTCATTGGGATTGACTATTCCTCCATATGATTCGGGGCATCATCCGGAATCATTGAATGTGGCCATTGCCACTGCTATCACGCTTTCTCAATTTCGGAAGTGACTCGCATGAAATATGGGCTTAAAGTGCGGCGAATTAATTAAATAAATGACGTTACAGATGGCAGTAAAGACAAAGACTGTGTATTTCTGCAGCGAGTGCGGACACGAATCTCCAAAGTGGATGGGTAAGTGTCCCGGGTGCGGTGCATGGAATACGTTTGTTGAAGAGAAGGTATCAAAAGTCGCGACTAAAGGGAATAAGAAGGGGCTTGTTTCGAGGTCCCGTCCTGTCAGGCTATCGGAAATCGAGAGTCTCGAAGAGCCTCGTGTGTCCATGCCGTCGAAAGAGCTAAACAGGGTACTTGGCGGAGGTCTGGTGGCCGGGAGTCTTACCCTGATAGGTGGAGAGCCGGGCATAGGTAAATCCACCTTGCTGCTGCAGAATATATTGTCGATACGCAATAAGACGATTCTCTATGTCTCCGGTGAAGAGAGCGCCACTCAGCTCAAACTCCGTGCCGATCGGCTCGGTAAAGTGGCCGACAATACATTCATATTATGTGAAACCTCCATTGAAGGCATCTTTACTCAGATAGATAATGTGAATCCCCAATTGCTTGTAGTGGATTCCATTCAGACTATCGCGTCTTCGGAGATAGAATCCGCGGCCGGTAGCGTCAGTCAAGTGCGAGAATGTGCGGCGGCGCTGCTGCGTTATGCCAAGGAGTCGGGGGTTCCCGTAATACTTGTGGGACATATCAACAAGGACGGGGCCATAGCGGGTCCCAAAGTGCTGGAACATATCGTCGACACCGTGCTTCAGTTTGAAGGAGACAGGCAATATCTCTATCGGATACTGCGTGTAATCAAGAACCGTTTTGGATCCACCAATGAAATCGGTATCTATGAGATGGTGGAGCGCGGCCTTAAGGAGGTGACGAATCCTTCCGAGATGCTTCTTTCGGAAAATCGCGATGAAGAGATGAGCGGCATCACAATCGGTGTGACCACTGAGGGTGTCCGGCCGTTCCTTGTGGAGATACAGGCCCTTGTGTCAAGTGCTGCTTACGGTACACCCCAACGCAGTGTTACGGGTTTTGACCAACGGCGTCTTAACATGCTTCTGGCTGTGCTTGAAAAGCGCGCAAGATTCCGGCTCTCTCAGAAAGACGTTTTTCTGAATGTGGCGGGCGGACTGAAGATTTCGGATCCGGCCATGGACATGGCTGTGGTCACAGCTGTGATGTCAAGTAATTTCGATATCTCCATACCCCGGACCACGGCCTTTGTGGGAGAAGTCGGATTATCCGGAGAGATACGTACGGTCACCAGGATTGACCAGCGTGTCGCCGAAGCCGAGAAACTTGGGTTTACCAGGATTTTCATTCCGAAGGGGAATCTTAAGGGTGTGAAGGAAAACTTTAAAATAGAGGTTGTCGAGGTAGGAAAGGTTGAAGAGTGTTTTCGTAAACTCTTCGAATAGACCGAAGGAAAATATGTTCTACAACATATATGGCCTTTGTTTAGCGACTTCTCCCCCACTAAATCATGACATTGAGTTGGTGGGATTAAGTTTATTTTATAATTTTGTATGGATATGCCCCACTGCATTGCAGGAATTATCTTACTAAAGCGATTCTTTACATGAAATATATAGGAGCTCACGTCAGCATAGAGGGCGGAGTGTCGAATGCTCCGCTCAAAGCGCACGCCATAGGCGCAAAGGCATTCGCTCTCTTTACGGGAAATGCCTCAAGATGGGTTACCAAGCCGATTCCCGAAGAAGAGGCTGAGCGTTTCCGACGTCATTGTGAGGACTTCGGGTTCTCTGCCGATGTCATTTTGCCTCATGACAGTTTTCTGATCAACCTCGGAAGTCCGGATAAGAAAAAGCTTGCCATGTCGCGTAAGGCGTTTCTGGAGGAATTTCAGAGATGCGAGCTTTTGGGCCTTAAGCTTCTTAATTTTCATCCGGGCAGTCATCTTAATGAAATAAGCGAGGAGGAGTGTCTTGACCTTATAGCGGAGTCCATAAACATGACGCTTGATAAGACTTCCGGTGTTACTGCGGTCATAGAGACCACAGCCGGTCAGGGCTCTAATCTTGGTTTTGACTTCGCACATGTGGCACATATAATTGATAAAGTCGAAGATAGGTCGCGTGTAGGTGTCTGTGTCGATACGTGCCATACGTATTCGGCAGGTTATGACCTTCGTTCGGAAGAGGGTTATCAGGAAACATGGAGACAGTTTGATGAAATCATCGGCGCCCACTATCTGCGTGCCCTGCATCTGAATGACGACAAACGGGAGATGGGATCGCGTATCGACCGGCATGAATCAATCGGACATGGCACCCTCGGAGAGGATTTCTTCAGGCGTCTGGTAAATGATCCCCGCTTCGACAATATGCCGTTGATTCTTGAGACACCCGACGAGGCTATCTGGCCCGAGGAAATAAAATGGCTCTATTCGCAGGTACGGAGCTGATCCATGAAAGAGGAATGTCAATTAAAACCAATACCCTATGAAAACTAAACCGGATTTGGGCTTCTGGAAACTGTGGAATCTAAGCTTTGGATTCTTCGGGGTGCAGATAGCCTATGCGCTTCAGAGCGCGAATGTATCACGAATTTTCACCACTATCGGTGCTGATCCGCACGATTTGTCTTATTTCTGGATTCTTCCTCCTCTGATGGGCCTTATCGTGCAGCCGCTTGTCGGAATGTTCTCCGACCGTACGTGGAACCGCTTCGGACGCCGTCTGCCGTATCTGATTTTCGGAGCTACAATCGCTGTGATCGTGATGTGTCTTTTGCCTAATGCCGGCAGCTTCCATTTCACGGTTCAGAGCGCCATTATTTTCGGACTCATAGCCCTCATGTTGCTTGACACGTCAATCAACATGGCAATGCAGCCCTTCAAGATGCTTGTCGGCGATATGGTCAACGAAAAGCAGAAGGGGCTTGCCTACAGCATCCAGTCATTCCTTTGCAATGCCGGCTCGGTGGTGGGTTACATATTCCCGCTTATACTCGGATGGATCGGCCTGATGAATACGGCTCCTTCCGGAGTCGTACCTCAGACAGTAATCTGGTCGTTCTATCTTGGCGCTGCCATTCTTCTTATCTGCGTCGTTTATTCACTCGTAAAGATTAAGGAATGGCCCCCGAAGGAATATGCCGAATATAATGGCGGTACTGACACTACTAAGGAAAAGGCCAACACCAACCTTTTCAAGCTTCTGGTCAAGGCTCCCTCTACTTTCTGGACTGTAGGTATCGTGCAGTTCTTCTGCTGGTTTGCATTCCTTTTCCTTTGGACATATGCCACCAATACCGTGGCCCTCAAAGCCTTTAAGACACCTACTGTCGAGAGTGTGACTGGCATATCCTACGACGGAACTTCCTACGACGGCAAGAATCTCCTTATCTCCAATGGCGATTTCAAGGACGTCATGGTAGTAAGCCACGGTGTAGCCATGGCTCAGGGCGTTGAGGCTAACGGCAGCTTCTATCCCGCATCTACAGTCGTGATCAACGGCAATGACACTATTGTGGCTGACAACGAGATTACCCTGAATGATAAGGGTGAGGCTAAGGTCAAGTTCGGCACTCCCGTTTCCGGTATCACCTCCCTTAGCGTGGACGGTGTGGAGGTGGAGAATCCTACGAATGTCAAGGTGTCGGATTATCTTTCCCGTATGCAGGGGTCCGCTGTTCTAACGGTTGCTTCAATAGTGACAAAGAACGCACAGGGCAAGACTGTTATCGAGGATGCCAAGTCCTATGAAATCAGTGATGCCTCAAAGATGAGCTATACTTCGAAGACCGTGCTTAACGCTTCCTCGCCGGAATATAACGATGCCGGCAACTGGGTCGGTCTTCTCTATGCCGTACAGGCTCTCGGCAGCGTGCTTTGGGCAGTGGTGCTTCCGCGTATCGGCAGCCGTAAGTTCTCCTACTCCCTGTCGCTTCTTCTTGGCGCAGCCGGATTTGTGACTCTCGGTATTTTCTCCAATCCCTACATGCTCTTCATAAGCTTCGTCCTTATAGGTTGTGCATGGGCCGCTATGCTTGCATGGCCGTTCACAATCCTTACCAACTCTCTTAAGGGAGGCAATATCGGAGCGTACCTCGGTCTCTTCAATTGCACTATATGCGTTCCGCAGATCATTGCCGCGCTTGCCGGCGGATGGATTCTTTCGATGATGTCCACTCCGGGTATGGTGGCGCCTGAATATAAGATGATGATTGTGGCGGGTATCGCAATTGCCATCGGTGCCGTTTGCGTATCCTTCATCAAGGAGGGAAAGAAGGAAGACGACACAATGAAGGTACAGGAGACTCCCGAAATTTCCGAGACTTTGTAATCTTCTGAGCTGTATGAGTCTCTCTCGGTAATACTACCGGATGCGATAATAATTTACTATTTGGTCCCCGATTTTTAGTCGGGGACCAAACTTTTTTATTACGGAGGATGTTATAATATCGAAAGAAAGATAAATCGTTTCATGATGTTAGGTTAGTTTGAAAAAGTATTATGGAAAACTTAGGATGGCGACAACCTGTGAAGGCTGTCGCCATCCGACTTTTTCATCCAATCTAAATGGCAGGAGGTATGAGGAGTTACGGTGTCGAATCATTCAGTGCCCTCTTGATGTGGGAGGACATAGGAACGCATCCTCTATGTATTCAAACACAAAATCATCATACGAGCCGGTGAGAAGAGCAACATCAAACTGATATTTAAAGAATTCGTTTTGACGTTGCAGATAGATATTGGCTCCTCGGCACAGCCGGCGTATTTTTTTCGTATCGATGGCTTCCCAGGGATCATCGTGCTTGCCGCATCTTGCCTTTACTTCCACGAATATTATCGTGTCGCCTTTCTGGGATATAAGGTCGATTTCTCCTTTGGAATTCGGACCCGGACTCCAGTCCCACTCGCGCAACGGCAGCCCTTGCTTCAGAAGGTACTGGGCGGCCATTGCTTCGGCATATTTTCCCCATGCCGCGGCGATGCGTTTGTTTTCATGGGCCTTTTCCGCCTCCTGTTTCTGTTGTGTGTCTCTTGAGCCGGGGATATCCTCTTCGCACGACCCCATATCGGAGTATTTATATGCCTTGGCTCCATCCGGACTTCCCGGAGGATAATTCAGGATATCCTGGAGTTTTTCCCGGAATCTTTCCGGACAGGATGAAATCCAGTCCGAAAAGATATCAAGGTTATGTGGAGTAATTCTTATGTTTGCCACTGTAGGGACTTTATCATTTAGATAGGTCGCTCTATGCGGGGAAGCATTTCTGAGTGCGTCAGAAAGCCTTGAACGACATGTCAAGTCCCTTGACGCTATGCGTAAGGGCACCTACGGAAATGAAATCCACACCGGCCTCTCCGTAGGCACGCAGGTTCTCGATAGTTATTCCTCCGGAAGACTCTGTCTCATATTTTCCTCCTACGAGCTCCACGGCCTCTTTGGTAAGTTCAGGTGTGAAATTATCGAACATTATCCTGTTCACTCCCCCGTGAGCCATCACCCGACGTATGTCGTCGAGGCTTCTTACCTCTACTTCTATTTTGAGGTCCTTGCCGGTTGATTTGCAGTAGTCATTGGCTCGGTCGATGGCCTTTTCTATTCCTCCTGCGAAATCGATATGGTTGTCTTTGATGAGGATCATATCGAAGAGACCGATGCGGTGGTTGGTGCCGCCGCCACATGCCACGGCTTCTTTCTCCATGATTCTCATTCCAGGAGTGGTCTTACGTGTGTCGAGCACTTTGGTGTGGAGTCCGTCGAGCTGCTTCTGATACTTTGCGGTCATTGTCGCGATTCCGCTCATGCGCTGCATTATGTTGAGCAGTGTGCGTTCGGCCATGAGAAGAGAGCGTGTGCTTCCTTCCGCAGTGAAAACGATGTCTCCCGGGCGCACGTACGTGCCATCCTTGATGAAGACTTCCGTCTTTACCTCCGGATCGATCTTATGAATCACCCTAAGGGCCATATCTGTGCCTGACAGCACCCCTTCTTCCTTTATGATCAATCTGCTGCGTCCTTTGGCGTCGGCGGGAATGGTGGAAAGTGTGGTGTGGTCGCCGTCGCCTATGTCTTCGGCGAATGCGAGGTCGAGAAGACTCTCAATAAGCTGGTCTTTTGTCTTCATATTGAAGTATTATGGTTAACTTTGCAGAGCCGGTCAGCGGAAATGGCCGGAACGGCCTTAAGCCTGCATATGAATTAATGCGCAAAATTACTAAATAATATGGATATACTACTTCTGACAATAGGGAAAACGACAATCAAATATGTCGTGGATGGGATAGCCGAATACACAAAGCGCCTGTCCCGCTATGTGCCTTTCAGGATACAGGAGCTTCCGGATCCGCATCGCGGCGGAAAAATCAGCGAGGGTGAGCAAAAAGAATCGGAGGCCAATCTGATTCTTAAGAATCTTATGGACTCCGATTACGTGATTCTGCTTGATGAGCGTGGACGTGAATATACTTCACGTGAATTTGCAGGTCTTCTTGAGAAGCTCATGAGCTCCGGACGCAAGCGGACTGTCTTTGTCGTAGGCGGTCCGTATGGATTTTCAACCCGCATCTACGACAGGAGCGACGCGATGGTTTCCCTATCAAAGATGACCTTCAACCATGAAATGGTGCGTTTGTTCTTTACCGAACAGGTCTACCGGGGTATCTCGATTCTTAACGGACTCCCCTATCATCACGACTGAATATTTTCCCGGCCTGTATGGCTGTCTTGTACATTTCCCTTTCTGAGTGTACTGAAAAAGAATTTTCCTATTCCGGGCACGAATGACAGGAAGACAAGCACTGCAAGTATGATGAAGTACAGATAAGTGGCATTCATCAGAAGAGCCCGGTTATCGCGGGCGTAATGCATCGGGTCGTTTGATGATGTGGGGCTTTGGAAATCCTTGGTGCCGAGAGCACGCAGTGTGGTTTTCCAGCGGATTGTGCCGTTGTCGATGTAAACCACTGCCGGATTTCCCCGTGCGAGCATTTTTATCTGTGTGTCTTCTGCGGTGTAGATGGGATAGTCGGGAAGTGAGACATCTTTCCAGGACGCTATTTCTTCCGGAGTCCCGGCTACAATCGCACACATGGATATGTCATTGTCTTCGGCCCACGACTTCATGGAATTTATCTGGAATGTAGTGGCCACCGACACGTTGCCCATATCCGGCATCAGCAGAAGCAGTTCGCGTCCATGGTCGGTGAGTACCTCCTCTGTGATGTCTTCACCGTCCTCATCCCATATGCGGAAGTCGCCGGCTGTATTCGGAGCGTCGGGGTCGGGAGTATCTCCCTCCTTGTGTTCACCGATGTCGCGTCTTACGAACTCCCAGCCTGAATCCTCATCCGGCAGTTCATCGTCAATGGAAAAGGTTTTCTCCACTCCGTCACGCTGATAGACCAGGTGGATTTCCTCCTCGTCATCCTCTGCTTCATCGTTGTCGGCAGCTATGAAAAGGGATCCTGTGGGATACGGACGGTAATCGATAAGAGGCTGGTAGACGTATCCGGCTAATCCTACCGCAGTGATGTATCCGGCCGATACAATGAAGGCTATCCATTGGAGATGCGGCCTTATTATCCAGCGCAGGCGCGCGTTATGGCCGATCAGCCATGCGATAAACAGACAGAGCACCACGTTTTTCCAGAAAGTCGTCCAGTTGGAGATGGTAAAGGCTTCTCCAAAGCAGCCGCAGTCGGCCACCGGATCCTTTAGGGCAATCCATAGGGTGAGTGGCAGCATCACCCCCATCAGCAGGGCGGCGCAGTACGGCGTTGACCGCCGGAAGCATCCGAGAATGAGGAAAACACCGATGCAGAACTCATAGGCGCAAAGGAGAAAAGTGGCTACGAGGAGTAGGTTGGTCCAGTCGGGCAGTCCCATAGCCCCCATATAATCCTCGAATTTATAAAGCGTTCCCCAAGGGTCAATTCCTTTCGTAAACCCTGAGAATACGAATAGGCCGCCGGTCAGCAGACGCATAATCCATGTGGCGAAGGCTGACCATGAAAAATGCCGGCTGTTACTGATTATCGGAGTTGTGTTCGGCATCGTAGAGTTTTATCAGGGCGAATATCGCGTAATTGATCATATCCATGTAGTTGGCGTCAATCCCTTCGGAGACGATTGTGTGGCCGTCGTGACTTTCGATTTCCTTTGTGCGCAGAAGCTTTTGAAGGATTATGTCCGTGAAACTCGACACACGCATATCCCTCCATGCTTCCTCATAGTCATGGTTCTTGTTGAGCATCAGGGATGTGGCGGCATTGATGGACTGGTCATAGAGCCTCATCGCCTCAGCGGGGGCAAGCTGACTGCCCGGACCGAGTTCAAGCTGAATCATGGCCATCGCGCAGTAGTTGACTATACCGATGAATTCGGGTTCGATTCCTTCATCCACGGCCCTTTGCCCGTTCTTTTCTTCCAGCGACCTTATGCGTTTGGCCTTTATGAAAATCTGGTCTGTCAGCGACGTAGGCCGCATTATCCTCCATGATGTGCCGTAGTCCATCATTTTTTTTTCGAATATATCACGGCATCTCGTTATCTCACGTTTGAATTCAGTTTCCGTGCGGTTCATATGGGTTGATAAGTATTATAGTGATACGCGAATTTACTCAAAAAATTTCATTTTCTCAGCTTAATTTACTAAGTTTGTAGACTAATACTAAGTATAGTTTCTGAATCAGACTGAATGAAGCGGATGCTTCATGCTGATTCACAATATCCCATACGATGTCAACCCAAACTACATCTCTTACATCCCTAAGATTCCCTGCCGAGTGGGAGGCGCAGGGCGCTGTCCTGATGGCCCTCCCCCATAAAGAGACTGACTGGGAATACATGCTCGATGAAGTCCGGCAGTGTTATCACCTCATTCTGGATGCAGTCACAAAGGCAGGCTCCTGTGTTGTGCTTCTCCATGCTCCGGATGATGATGCGGAAGGCTTTCTTAAGGACCTTTCGGCTAAGGAGAGGGTGATTCCTGTCAGCTGCGAATTCAATGATACCTGGACACGGGATTACGGACCCATCGCTTTGGAACGTTTCGGACGCTGCCGCGCGCTTGACTTCGGTTTCAACGGCTGGGGCCTCAAGTTCGCTTCCGATAAAGACAATCTTGTCAATCTCCACTTAAAGGATAAGTATGTCCTTCTTCCAGAGCAGTACCGTAACGAGCGCGATTTCATACTCGAAGGTGGGTCGGTGGAAACGGACGGCATGGGAACCCTGATGACAACGACACGGTGCCTCACGTCGCCCAACCGCAATGGCGGTAAAACGAAAGAGGCGTTGAACAGGATACTTAACGAGCGTCTTGGTGTCGACCATATCCTTTGGCTTGACTACGGAGCTCTGGCCGGTGACGACACTGATTCGCATATAGATACCCTTGCGCGCCTGGCTCCGGGCAACACCATTGTCTTTACCGGATGCCGGGATGTGGATGATGAGCATTTCGAGGAACTTCTTCGTATGCGTGCCCAGCTGACTATGTTCCGTAATGCCCATGGCGAGCCGTTCAATCTTGTGGAGCTTCCCCTGCCTGATCCAATCTATGATGAAAACGGAGAGCGTCTTCCGGCTACATATGCCAACTATCTTGTCACTCCAACACATGTCTTCATGCCGGTCTACGGGCAGGAGGCCAATGACCGCCTTGCCTGCATGACCATCAGGATTCCTTTCCCCGGGCATGAAGTCGTGCCGGTGGACTGCCGTGCACTGATAAAACAGCACGGTTCATTACACTGCGCCACCATGCAGCTTCATAAGGGATTCTTCAACGATGCAGTGGCGGAGTCATTTATTGCCGATGAAAAGTGATTTGAAATAGCGTAAAAAAGATATGTTATGAAAACGAAAAAAATAAAGGTCGGAATCGTTCAGCATTTTTTTTCTGATGATATCGACTCCAACAGGAGCAGGAACCTGGTGGCGATCTCCAATCTCGCAGATGAGGGAGCGGATCTTGTCGTTCTATCCGAGCTCCATGATTCTCTCTATTTCTGTCAGACTGAGAATGTCGACAATTTTGATCTTGCAGTGGAGCTCCCGAGTGAATTCACCGACTTTTATGCGGAGGCGGCACGTGAGAACGGCGTGGTCCTCGTGACGAGTGCTTTCGAACGCCGGGCTCCCGGCCTTTATCATAATACGGCCGTGGTATTTGAGAAGGATGGCTCAATCGCAGGTACGTATCGCAAGATGCACATTCCCGATGATCCGGGATTTTACGAGAAATTCTACTTTACTCCGGGTGATAAGGGATTCGAACCTATCGACACCTCGCTCGGACGTCTTGGAGTCCTTGTCTGCTGGGACCAGTGGTATCCGGAGGCAGCCCGCCTCATGGCTTTGCGCGGTGCGGAAATACTCATTTATCCCACGGCCATCGGATGGAATCCGGATGATCCGGATGATGAGAAGGTGCGCCAGCGTGAGGCTTGGATAACGGTGCAGCGTGGACACGCCGTGGCGAACGGTCTGCCGGTTGTCACTGTCAACCGAGTAGGCTATGAGGAAGATCCGACAGAGACCACTTCCGGAATCGATTTCTGGGGTTCAAGCTTCGTCGCCGGACCTCAGGGTGAATTCCTTGCTCTTTGTGTGGAAAACGCCGCTGAAGAAAGAGTCGTGGAAGTCGACCTCAATCGCTCAGAAGACGTCAGACGATGGTGGCCCTTCCTACGCGACAGACGCGTAGAATGCTATAAGGGATTGACATCCCGTTTCCTTGACTGATCCCATGACCATATTTTGTGATTTTAATCGATTTTTTCGTCATGACTGAAAATAGTAACTGTGAATTCGAATATAAAGGATTGTGCATCAATGGTTTTCTGATGCTTTTCTGGACGTTTGTCTTCATCCCGATACTCATCCTGCTTTGCATATGGTATGGTGGGGAAGACAATATGTTCCTTTCCGTAGGATGTTCGGTGGTGCTTTTCATACTCTTTATCATTGGCTGTGCCGGATACTTCACTCAGGAACCCAACGAGGCCAGGGTGATGATTTTCTTCGGCAAGTACCGTGGCACATGTTACAAGGTAGGCTATTATTGGGTTAATCCCTTTATGAATAAGAAAAAGATAAGCCTGCGTATCCGTAATATGGACATCGATCCCATCAAGGTGAACGATAAGGTCGGCAACCCGGTGATGATTGGCATGGTACTGGTATGGAAAGTCAAGGATACTTACCGGGTGGTGTTCGATCTTGACGCTTCGTCACTGTCCAATGCCCAGGGCAACACATTGAGTAATGCCGCCTTGAATAATTTCGTGCGCATTCAGAGTGATGCCGCCCTGCGTGAGGTGACCGGACAGTTTGCCTATGACCCTCAGTCCGACCATCCCGACGAACTTACGCTCCGCGATGGAGGGGAAGCCATCAATAATCTCCTTGAGGCCAAAATCAATGAGAGGCTTGCCATGGCCGGCATCGAGGTTGTGGAGGCAAGACTCAATTACCTTGCCTATGCTCCCGAGATTGCCGCTGTGATGCTTCGTCGTCAGCAGGCATCGGCGATAATCACGGCCCGTGAGAAAATCGTGGAAGGAGCCGTATCGATGGTAGAAATGGCTCTCCGACGTCTTGAGGAAGGGGGTATGGTCAATCTCAATGACGAGCGCAAGGCCGCGATGGTAAGCAATCTGCTTGTAGTGCTTTGTGGCGACGAACCTGTCACTCCTATCGTGAGCACAGGCAATCAGGCCTGATTCATGACTGACCTTTATAACTATTTTAATCAAATAGACGACTCTTGGAAAAGACTATAGATATCGACGGTATACCCGTCCATTACGATGATCGTGGTCCGGCGAACGCCGATGAGATAGTGATGATTGTACATGGATGGGGCTGCAACACCACTACGGTGGAATCCATTACCCGCATTCTCGAAAAGAAAATGCGGGTAATCTCCGTTGACCTTCCGGGTCATGGTAAGACTCCCGAGCCCCCGTCCATATGGGGCGTGGAGGAATTTACGCGGCTCATAGAAAAAATGATCGGAGAACTGGGGATAGCCCGTCTCTCCTACCTTGGCCACAGCTTCGGCGGCCGGATCGGCATACTGATGTCGTCACGCAATGATTTCATTGACAAGCTGGTGCTTGTGGATGCGGCAGGCATCAAGCCGCACCGCACGTGTAGATATTACATGAAGGTCTATACATATAAGACCTTGAAGCATCTGCTTCCGGCGGTGTGTGGAAAAAAACGCGGCAACCGCCTTCTGGATAAATACCGGGGTAAGGCGGGATCGAGCGATTATAACAGTTCGACACCGATTATGCGGGGTATTTTAAGCAAGTGCGTAAATGAGGACCTTAAGCATGTGATGCCCTCCATAAAGGCTCCTACCCTGCTTATTTGGGGAGCCGAGGATACAGCCACTCCCCTATCTGACGCGAAGACTATGGAAAAACTTATTCCCGATGTCGGGCTTGTTAGCTTTGAGGGATGCGGTCACTACAGTTTTCTGGATAATCCGGGCGGATTCGCAGCGGTACTCAGGTCTTTCTTTAAGTTATAGGCTGCGTGCCTTTAACGGGTGCTGTGGTCATTATGATAATAATCCGATTGATTCTTGCGGGCCCTTTTGAATGGACCGGCATCGCAACGTAGTAGATCGTATAAGACACTTGATAATAAAAATGAGCCTTCTTTTAATATTCATATATGTCATCTGCGGGGCTTATCTCCTGCTTAACCTTAAACACGACATCCATATCCTCCAGCAAAACAGCTACAGGATATCCCGTTACTGGTCATGGCTTGAACAAGGACACTTTCTCGGAGCCTCCCGACTGGTGGACATGGCCTTGATTTTCCTACTCCTTTCCACGCTGCTTACTCCGGCTATGTGTGCCTTGCTTACGGCATGTGTGTGTCTTTTCAAGATATACCGGATTCTGACCGCCAGATTCAAGAAGCCTTTGGTATTTACCCGCCGGGTCTGGCGTATATATTCAGTAGCCGGAGGTCTGTCGCTCGCCATCTTCCTTGGCTGTGTGGCTGCATTTGGCTTTTCGGGTGATATGGTGGGATATTACAGCGGTCCTAATTTCGTATTGTCCGTCTTGCTTCTTGAGGCCATTGTTTCATGGAGTTTTGTAATAGCGGCCGTGTGGCTGCTTCGTCCTGTGGAATCGTCCATCAACCGTAAATACTGGAATGAGGCTAAAAGCATCCTTAAAGGGATGCCTGAACTTAAGGTCATAGGCATCACGG
Organism: Bacteroides sp.; assembly: GCA_014802425.1. Taxonomy (GTDB): domain Bacteria; phylum Bacteroidota; class Bacteroidia; order Bacteroidales; family Muribaculaceae; genus Lepagella. The sequence goes on along the minus strand of JAAVCH010000016.1, from coordinate 66,342 downwards.
GGAGTTATGGTAAGACGAGCACCAAGCATTATCTTCATACAATCCTTTCCGAACAGTTTGAGACACTGATGACTCCCGGAAGCTATAATACGCCGATGGGTGTAATCCGCACTGTACGTGAAATGATGAAGCCCTATACCGAAATCTTCATATGCGAGATGGGGGCCAAACAAAAAGGAGACATCAAGGAAATCTGTGATCTGGTGGAACCGGATTGCGGTATAATAACGGCTGTCGGCCCCATGCATCTTGAGACTTTCGGCTCGATAGAGAATGTACGGGATACCAAGTTTGAACTTGCGGATGCCGTTCCGGCTAATGGATTCGTGGTCATCAACGATGACTTCGCCATGTCGGCCTCCAGAGAAGTAGATAATACCGAGTGTATCCGGTATGCCATCAGCAAACCCGGCGCAGCCGATTACCGGGCTGACAATATAGAGTATTCTACCGATGGCACACATTTCATGGTATTGAAGCCAAATGGCGAACGTCTGAGCTTCACGACCCGGCTGGTGGGAGAAAGCAATGTATCTAACCTTCTTGCCGCCATTATCGTGGCACTTAAGCTCGGCATGTCGGAAGAGGCCATACAGCTTGGTGTCGGACGCATCCAGCAGGTAGAGCACCGCCTCAGTATGAAACGTACCCCCGGCGGAGTCACGATAATCGATGATGCCTTCAACAGCAATCCCGTAGGTTCCAAAATGGCTCTTGAAGTGCTGGGTAGTTTTAAAGGCGGAAAACGCATTTGTGTCACCCCCGGAATGGTAGAGCTCGGATCGCGGCGCGATGAACTCAATGAAAAGCTCGGCGTGCATATCGGGGAGAACGCCGATGTAGCGATAATTGTCAACGAGTACAACCGTGAATCATTGACCCGAGGCATTCTCTCTACTGCATTCAATAAGAAAAACCTTTATCAGGTGGCCGACTTTAATGAGGCGCAGAAGATTTTGTCGTCCATCCTTTCTCCCGGCGACACTGTGCTTTATGAGAACGACCTTCCAGATACCTTTAAATAAGACCCTTATATCTAATCTATTTGTAGGTTCTTCGTACGCCTGACTTGAGAATACGCTTTAGCGACTTCTTCAAGTCGATTCTTCCCGTCATGAAAGCGACAGTGCATCCGGCTTTCACGACGGGAAGTTTTTATACTCTACGACAACTAATGTTAAAGGATATTGTTAACTCTAATGAAGTATAATCTCAAACCGATATTGACATGCATATGGCGGATGCCCTGGTCAATACCCAGGTAGCCCTTGCGGCTGATGTAGTCGCAGTGGCTCTGTTAGGTGTGGCCGGCTATAAAATCAATCGTGAAAAACAAATGGATACCGGTAAGGTACCCCTGATGGGAGTGCTTGGAGCGTTTGTGTTTGCAGCCCAGATGATTAATTTCACTATACCCGGCACAGGCTCCTCGGGTCATATAATAGGGGGAATCCTTCTCGCCGCTTTTCTTGGACCCTGGAGCGCATTCCTCACGCTGTCGTCCGTCATAATCATTCAGTGTCTGGTCTTTGCGGATGGCGGTCTCCTTGCACTTGGATCCAATATCATCAATATGGGAGCCATGTCCACCCTTATCGCATATCCTTTGGTATTCCGTCCGATTATGGCACACCGTCAGTCCGTCGGTCGGCTTGTTGCTGCCTCTGTGATAGCTTCGATAGTGGGAATCGAGCTTGGAGCATGTGGGGTGACGCTTGAGACAAAGTTATCGGGCATCACTTCTCTTCCCGCTTCTACATTCCTTTCCCTTATGACCGGAATCCATCTTTTCATCGGCCTTGGTGAAGGTCTTGCAACTGCGGCTATCCTGTCTTTTGTAGCGAAATCCCGTCCGGAACTGATACTGGATTACGGAGTCAGCAATGAAACCGGAACCCGCAGGAGTATGAAAAAGGTCCTGCTCTGGTTCGGTCTGACTGCCGCCGTTCTGGGTGGAGGGCTGGCTTTTTTTGCCTCGGAGTATCCCGATGGCCTCGAATGGAGCATCCAGCAGCTTTCAGGAACGACTGAACTTGAGACCGAATTCCCTGATGCAGTCAGCGCCGGCGCCGAATCCATACAGCAGACAACAGCCGTGATGCCTGATTATGCCAACTCACTTTCCGGGATATTGGGTGCTGCGATGGTAGTGATTCTTGTATGGGTGTTCACTTCATTGATTATGGGGGGAAAGCATTCTTCAAAGTGATTCCCCGCCCTGTTCCGATGCCATGACCAAACTGGAGAGAGCCCATATCTATCTGCAGGCACTTGATGTCCGTCAGGACCGGGATGCGAAGTGTTTTGATTCAAGAGTGTTAATACTGGTGACATTTGCATATCTTGTAATTATGCTGTCCGTGCCTGTTGAAGGACTCGGGATGCTAATATGGTTTGCGGTTTTCCCTATTTTGAATTCCGCTGTGCTTGGCATTGGTTTCTCCGGCATATTCCTGCGCTCTCTTATGGTGCTTCCCATAGTGCTTCCGATTGCCGTCTTTAATCCTTTTTACGACCATCGGCCTGCGTTTCAGATTGACGGAGTTGTCGTGAGTCTGGGCTGGATAACATTTGTCTCAGTACTCCTGCGAGGTCTGTTGGGAATGCAGGCGATACTTATATTGATGGAGTCGGTGTCATTCCGTGGAATGTGCGGCGGATTAAGGCGTCTTGGAGTACCCTCCTTCATTACCGACCAGTTGCTTTTCATTTTCCGCTATCTCACCATCCTTTTAACCGAAGCGATTTCAATGAAGAGGGCGCGAGAGGCCCGTGGATACGGACGTAAGAATTATCCTGTAAAGGTATGGGGAGTCATGATAGGCCAGCTTTTCATGAGGTCGATAGCAAGGTCCGAACGTATAGGCCGGGCGATGGCGGCGAGAGGCTTTACTGGTACACTTCCGGATTATCATTCCGAAGGAAGAAAAACCGAAGCATCAGACTGGATATATCTTGGTTGCTGTACAATAGTCCTTATCGTCTTGAGGGTATTTGACCTCTCCAGGCTTTTCAATCTATCATGACCGGTCAATCGGACACAAGTTTATCAGAATCCCACTCTTACCATTGTTTTGTTATGAGTCATCATTATGTCATATATGAGGATGTGAGGTATGTGTATCCCAACGGCTTCGAGGCACTGAAGGGTGTCAGTTTCCACATCACGCATGGCGAACGTGTAGCCATACTTGGACGTAACGGAGCCGGAAAATCAACTCTGCTTCTATTAAGCAACGGATTGCTGGTGCCCACGTCCGGGAAAGTGAATATAGGAGGAATACCTGTCGGAAAGAAGACTCTGACTTTGGTGCGTCAGGCGGTGGGCATGGTCTTTCAGAATCCGGATGACCAGTTGTTCATGCCTACGGTTGAAGAGGATGTGGCTTTTGGACCGATCAATATGGGACTGCCTATGGAGGAAGTAGAGCGTCGTGTCACTAAAGCACTTGAGCAGATAGGAATGCTTGAGTATCGGCGTAAAAGTCCGTCGCAGCTCTCCGGAGGTCAGAAACGCCGTGTGGCCATATCCACAGTCCTGTCGATGGAACCATCGATTCTTGTCCTTGACGAGCCTACCTCTAATCTCGATTTCGGTGCCCGGCGTGAACTTATCGAGGTATTGAAGGGGTTCTCCCATACCCAGATCATAGTGTCGCACGATTTGGAAATGATCAAAGAGCTATGTCCTCGCGTGATTGTGCTTGACGACGGTCGCGTCATTGCAGACGGTCCATGCTCCGGAATTCTTGCGGATCCGGAAATACAAAAGGCCCTCGGCCTGTAGGTATTTGTTAAAAAACCTGCACCGAGGTCTGAACATCGAGGTTGGATTATGAGTTTAGAATATAGATTCAGAAATCAACTATAAGCTATATGACTAAACGTATCTATACCCCTCAGGAGACGCATAGGAGAAAGATTATTTATTTCTGTATGCATATATTGGTTCTGCTGCTGTCTCTGTTCCTGATTGTTTCGATTTCGATTGATACTTTCCACAATGTAGACTTCTATAAGGAACCTAAGTTTATGGAAATCCAGTATTGGATCTGCATTCTTTTCCTTCTGGATTTTTTCGTAGAGTGGGCGCTTGCCGAGCGTAAGTGGAGATATCTTTTGACTCATTTCGTATTTTTCTTGGTGTCCATTCCGTACGGTGCGCTTATCAATTACTTCGACCTTTCCCTCTCCCCACAGATAGCTTATCTCATACGCTTCGTGCCCCTTGTCAGAGGTGGATATGCACTTGCCATTGTCGTCGACTGGATGACGGAGAATAAAGCCACCGGTCTCTTTCTTGCCTATACGATTTCTCTGGTGGCCACACTTTATTTCTCCAGTGTGATATTCTTTGTGTTCGAACAGCATGTCAATCCTCTGGTCAATAACTATGACGATGCCCTTTGGTGGGCGGCGATGGATATGACCACTGTCGGCTCAAACATTATCGCTGTCACTCCTATCGGAAAGATACTCTCGGTGGTACTTGCGGCACTCGGCATGATGCTGTTTCCGATTTTCACGGTTTACATCACCAATCTCATCCAGCGTATCAACAGACGTGGCTGGGTAATGGGACAGGGGAACTTCGAACCGGAGTCAACCCTTTCCCGGAAAACCGATACTCCATCTTCAGGCGATGTGTCGGATGGTTCTTCCGCGACTTCCGCGACTTCGAATGCGACTTCAACCTCTTCAGGATCTTCGTCGAAAGATTGAATGCCGTAATTAGAACACCGGAGCTGCGTAACAATATGTCTTAGTTTTAAAATCGAATATTATGGGTAACACAACATCTTTAGCCCCTACACCTGTATGGCGGGATTTTCCACGCACCACCCTTAGAGGTATCGGACAGGTTATGTTTCAGGACAACGCCTGGACTGGACTGCTGTTTCTTGCCGGAATCTTCTGGGGCGCGTATTCCGAAGGATTCCCCGCCGTGGCATGGGGTGCGGTAGTCGGAGTCGTGGTCTCCACGCTCACTGGTTACTTACTCAATCTCAGTGACGATAATGGTGCTCAGGGCCTTTGGGGCTTTAACGGAGTGCTTGTCGGGTGTGCCTTCCCTACTTTTATGGGTGACACGGTCTGGATGTGGATTGCTTTGATCCTTTGCTCCGCCATGACAACTTGGGTGCGGACGGCCCTGAACAAGGTAATGGCACCCTGGAAAGTGAGCTCGTTTACTTTCCCGTTTGTACTCAGCACATGGTTCTTTCTTCTTGCCGCACGCTACATGCACGGCATGCCTCCGGTGGAGGAATCCGTTCCTGCGTTCGCGACAGAGACTGTCGGACATCTCGACATGTCGTTCGGTTCTCTCGTGGTCTATTGGCTTAAAGGGATATCACAGGTTTTTCTGATCAACTCATGGGTGACCGGCATCTTTTTCCTTGCAGCATTGGCCGTAAGTTCATGGCGGGCCGCTCTCTGGGCCGCTGTCTCTTCTGCCATTTCGCTGTTTGTGATTATCGTATGGCAGGGACCGGCCGCAGATATCGCTAATGGTCTCTATGGCTTTTCTGCCGTGCTGACGGGAATCGCACTCGGTGCCACATTCTGTAATTCCGGCAGCTGGCGCACTTGGATCTGGGCTGTGCTTGGAGTCATAGCCACAGTCTTCATACAGGCCGGCATGAATGCCGCATTCGCGCCACTCGGTCTTGCCACTTTGACCGGTCCATTCTGTATAGCCACTTGGCTTTTCCTTATTCCCGGCTACAAGATGTTCCAGCCCACATCCAACTGACATAATAAACTTACCAGAAGATGAGTGTGATAAAAACATATGATGTCGACACAATGCCGCTGACCTGGCGCCATTGGTGGATTGTCCTGGTGACAGGTCTTGGTCAGCTTGTAGGCACCGCAGTGGCTACAGTCGCCGGCATCATCATACCGTTGATGATGCTTACCGGGCCCTATTCCCATCTTTCTTCCCTCATGCAGGGATTGATCGGAGCCTCCGACCTTATAGGAATAATGGTGGGAAGCGTTGTTTTCGGTAAGCTGAGTGATAATTATGGCTATCTCCCATTCTTCCGTTTATGTCCGGTACTGATGCTTGGAGGCTCGCTTCTGGCTATATTTGTTCCCAATGTCTGGGTTCTTGTGATATGCCTCTTCATAATTGGTTTCGGTATCGGGGGTGAGTACAGTCTTGACTCTGATTATACTTCGGTCCTGATGCCCGATAAATGGAAAATGGTGATGCTGGGTATGGTGAAGACCGGGGCGGCTTTCGGCAATATAGTAGCCGCCGCACTTGGATTTTGGTTGATTCTGATCTGGAACGACCCTGTAAGATGGCCTGATCTGATGTGGATTGTCGCCGGAATCTCGGCCTTGATGATTATCACGCGTATCTATTTTTTTGAAAGTCCGAAATGGCTCTACAGCCATAATCGTCCCCAGGAGGCTCTCTCGGCTCTGCATCATTTTCTTGGTGATGATGTAAATCCTTCGGAGTCTATGGTGGCCGATCAGGAAGAATCTTCAGCTGGCGGTGCCTCCGAACAGTCGCTTGGATTCGTTGCCTTCTGTAAGAAATATTGGAATAAGGTAGTGCTTAGCGGTGTGCCGTGGATGTGTGAGGGACTCGGGGTATACGGCATCGGCATCTTCATCCCCATGCTCGTCATAGCTCTCGGCATCGAGCATCATTCCACATTCGAGACTCCGATAGAAAATGTGGAGGCATCAGTCAAGACCACACTCTGGATATCATGTCTGATTCTTCCGGGCTTTTTGATTGGAATATGGCTTGCTTACCGTAAAGTGCGTGAGGTGAAGCTTCAGACATGGAGCTTCTGGGCATGCGCGGTTTCACTTTTGGTGCTTCTCCTCTCCTATCATTATGAGTGGCCGGTATGGATTTCGCTTATGGCATTCATGGCTTTCGAGCTCTTCCTGAACATAGGCCCTCATTTGGTGACTTACCTTCTCCCTCCTAAGATCTACCCTGTCGAAGTGCGCGGCCAGGGCACGGGAATAGCCGCTGCCATAGGAAAGGCCGGTGCGGTGGCCGGAGTATTCATTGTGCCTGTTCTCCTTAAATGGGGAGGTGGAGTACTTGTACTTGGTGTCTCGGCAGCAATTATGGTTATAGGGGCTATTGTTACCCAGGTCTATGGACGCAGGGTGGACAATACCCAAGGTAAGATCAACTCACGAGATTTATGATAGAGGATGATCAATGGAATCATCTTCCCTCAAAATAAAATAGAACAACAACGACAACAACGACAATAGCAGTCAAGGAAGGTGACACGCAGTGAATGCGCGTCACCTTTTTCTTATTTTGAATTCATCTGATGTGGAAGTTCTGACAAAATTGATTATCTTTGTGTCCTGCCGCGCGTGGAGGCAGTTCGATGCGTGCTTCATGTTTATTGATTCTTAAAGGAGTCAACTGAGTGTCTCTTAAAAGTTAAACGATACTTGTGGTCTTTTTACCTTGTGCCATAAGACGCCACTCTCGCATGCCAGTTATTTTCATTGAAGTGAATGAGGGCGGATGTTTAATATCGGAATAATCTATTCTTTACAGTATAATAAAAATGCTTGGAGTTAAAAATCTATTGACATCATTTCAGACGAGATTGAAATTCTACGCTGACCAGTACAATCCCGGTGAGTTTATGAAGAAGCTCGGGAAAGTGGCGAAGCAGGTCGGCGCATCGACGGTATATCACGTACTATTGCTCTATTATGCTCTTGGGAATAAGGATATACCGTTGAATAAACGTCTATTGGTGATGGCGGCGCTGGGTTACTTTGTACTCCCACTGGACATTATACCCGATTTCCTGGTCGCCGGTTTTGCCGATGATGTGTCAATCATCCTGTTCGCTCTGCGAGAAATAGCGTCCTACATCACCGTGGACGTAAAGGATAAGGCAAAAGCTACGCTTCGTAAATGGTTCGGTGAGGTAAAGGCGGTGGATATCACTGATCCGTTCACCAATAACCGGCTTGAAGGAAACATCAAAGACAAAGATGAGATTACAGACCGTCTCGTAGAATCTTTTTTAAATTTCAAAGGTATGGAACTATATGCAAAATATGACGAACTGAACACCTATCTTTCCCGTAAGTTCAAGACGCCGATTGTGCTCGGCTATTCAGAGGGAGGCGATCTGAAGGTTTCCTATACGCGGAAAGTCCTATTTAAGGAAGTCACTGTCCCGGTCACCTTCCACTTTATTGATGTGCAGTCTGATTCTTTCGTGGTCGTATATAAGGGTGCCATGGGATTGGATCTGGTTATCGGAAGTGCCCTAAATTTCATTATAAAGCGTTTTCCTGAATACAGTCCCGGAATTCTTCCTGAAGACGGCCATCGCGTGCGTATTGACCTAAAGAAGATAAAGAAGGCTCAGCCGATTGTATCCAATATAGCCCTTCGGACCATCTCTCCGGAAGCCGAGGGTATTCGCATTCATTTCGTCCTGAAGGCCTGAGGTACAGTTCTTCAGGATGAAATCCGAATTGAAAAAATGGATAACGGGTATGCCGCAGTATTAGGGCTACAGCATACCCGCAATCATTCGGCAGGGTTTCATTCACCGGATTATCGCCAGGGAAATTCTTCCGGCAGAGGTTTGTCCTTGACTATGCGACGTACTGTCTTAAGAAATTCACGTACTGTCTTTTTTACCGGTCCCGGTTCCATTCCGAGTACCTTGAAAAGCAATCCTGCTTCGTTGGGAAGATGGGTTATGCCGCACGCCAGTTTATTCTCGCGGTCGATAAAGGGTGTCACGAGTTCATAAACCGCATCAGCCTTTTCCTTGGGAGTGATGAGGATCACATTGGCAAAGACATCATATTGTCCCATTATGCCGAGCTGACGAGGATTCACGCGTTTGGGATCAATAATGAATTTTTCACGGAAAAGCGGAGTTCCGTCCGGGCGCTCGGCATGACTGCATACTGATAGGATATCGTAGTCGAACAACTCCCCTTCCGCATAGTACTTTCTGCCTCCCATGAAAATCTCGGAGTAGAAAAGCGTGGCCGACTCATCGACGACGATTCGAGTGTCGGATATGAAGCGGGTATGCTTACAGGGATACACCGGCTCCGGCATGAACTCCAGATATGCGTCTTTTTCAAGTACGAGGTTCTGCACCAGACCGGAGTAATTGCGGTTCATTTCGGCAAGTTTGGTGGCCGCGCCTGTGGAGACCCATGCGAACGCACCTTCCTTTAGTGTGATGTCCTGCTGGTAGCGGTCACCCTCCACATTCGGACCGCCCGATGAGAGGATGTACACACAGGGCATATCCGGCATACCCTTGTCGAAATAAAGGGCTTGCTGCACAATCAGCGGGGCTCTCCGGTCAAGATCCCGGAGAATACACTTCCCACGCGGATCGATTTCGAAGCCGAGTCTCAGATAGCCATGCTTGCCGGGTGCCCCGACATACATGGCCAGTGGCTCCGTAAGATATGGAGCCATCTCTCGGGCATGGGAAAAGTCTACTTCCGGAATATGCGATGATGACGAGGTGGTCTCGCTCAACTGATAATCAAACGCCATACGTGCGGAAGATTTAATCGTTTGACTTCTGGGCCTTGTCGAAGAGGGCCATCTTGAATATCAGGTCTACAAGCTCGCTGATACCTTCGCCTGTCATGCAGTTGGTGAAGACAAACGGTTTGCCCGGACGCATCAGCTTTGAATCATGGTCCATTACCGACAGGTCGGCGTGGACGTAAGGAGCGAGGTCGGTCTTGTTGATGACGAGGATATCGCTTTGAGAGATTCCGGGGCCATCCTTGCGGGGGATCTTGTCGCCTGCGGCTACGTCAATGACGTATATGAAGAAGTCTACGAGCGCAGGGCTGAAAGTGAGGGTCAGGTTGTCGCCCCCCGACTCGATGAGTACGATGTCGGTGTCAGGAAACTTCTCCTCCATTTCCTCCACAGCGGCAATGTTCATCGACGGATCCTCACGCACTGCTGTGTGGGGGCAGGCGCCAGTTTCCACGCCGATTATCTTGTCTTCCACAAGAATTCCCTTAAGGGTCTTGCGGACGTGTTTCGCATCTTCTGTCGTCACGATGTCGTTCGTGATGATAAGCACATTCTGTCCGAGCTCAAGGAGGCGTGGAGTGATGGCTTCTATAAGGGCGGTCTTACCGGAGCCTACGGGGCCTCCGATACCGATTCTGCATGTCTGACTCATTTTTATATTTATGTCTGTTATAAATTCATTTTCAGTAATACAATAGATCAGTTCATGAACATTCTCATGTTTCCTTTCTCATGTAGAGAGGCGAGGATGTCAAGTTCAGGGAAGAAAGCGTGCATCTCTCCTATTTCCATCTCTCTGACACTTTCGTAGAGCGTTCGTACACTGTCCGACATTTCGAAAAGTATCTGTTGTGTATCGTAATGGGAAACCCGGATACAGCGCAAGGCTGCCGAAAGCACCATATTCACCACACCGTATTGGTGCGAACCGAACAGGTCCTCTTCCGAAATGCCTGCGGCAGCGAACGTCATTCCCTGTGCCACCGGATATGTCCCGGGAGTACGGTCGGTACGGATGTCTTCGAGCCATCTGCCGATGATGGGACTGTCGAAGAGCCTTGTCCCCAGCTCTCCGAGTTTCTTTCCCATTCTTTTAAGCATCTGGCGGGATTCATCGTTCATCTTGCAGAGTATCAGTGTGCTGTCGGACTCCAGAATCCTGTCGTAGTCATTTGCAAGAAACGCACGATGGGCGGCGAGCGCGGCGATGCCGTCGGTATAGGCCGCCTGCAGTGCCTGTGACTTGGCAAACTGACACAATGTCTCTTTATCATAGACCATGTTTTCGAATCCGGCGGTTTCAAGGCCGTTGGAGAACGAAAAGGTTCCCACCGGAAAGGCTGAATCCGTAAACTGGAGCAAACGCATTATATGCGTGATGTCTGATGGCATTGTCGATTGATTATGATTAGTGAATGGAGTCTGATTCGGCTGAAGGATGTACATGGTCTGAATGGTCGTGGCCATGGGCTTCGCCGGAATAGTGTGCGTGGATGTGGCCGTCGCCATGGTCATGGAAGTGCACTATGTGGCCATGGTCATGCTCGTGGGAGTGGCTTTCATGTCCTGCACCCCCGAAAAGTCTGCGTGTCTCGTGAGGAGCGAGGAAGGGTATAACGTCAAGCCCGTTCTCGAACTCGAATGTGATTCCGGGGATATGGTGTGTTTCCATTACGCTGAGCATCACTTTCTTGTCCACGGTCAGCGGAACATAGACTTTCGTGCCTTTCACCACTGCAGGCCAGTGCTGATTGCCGATTGCGTGTCCAAGCTCAAGGGCTGTGCGGATAATGGTGTCTGAAGATTGGTCGGCGATTCCGGCGAGGTCCACTACAAGAACGGGACTGAGCTCCAGCCGTAGCACTACGGCCTTGCCTGCTTCGGGGTCATAGTCGATTACATCGCCGTCCACGATATGATAACCGCGTTTAAGCGCTACAGGATACTCCGCCCCGCTGATTCCCTTGGCAAGGAAACGTGATTTCTGGGCGGTCCACTGGTCGAGAAAAATCTCATCTACTTCGAGGCCATGGAGCTTATCTTTCCATTCCTCCGACTGGCGGATATTCCCCAGCACTGCGTCGTATACTTTCATTGAATCTTCTATTCGATTTTATTTTGTATTGAAAAATTCGGGAGTCCGGTTAAAGTCTCCTTATATTCTTTAACAATAAAATCTTGCAATTGGTTAGGCAATGGCATAAAAAAAGCACTGTTCTGTTTCACTCGGAAACAAAACAGTGCTCTACAACATATTTTGATAATCTTATTTGGCTAACCTGAGAGTATGGTGGAAATCATTGACAAGCATGACTCCTAAATGAGAAGAGCCTGTTTAGCTGAACCAGTACAACTGCGCGAGGGGAAGCACCTTTGCGGGCGGCACATACGCGAGCACACCGTCGACTGTCACGTAGAATGTCTCGGGATTGACCTCGATTTTCGGGGTGGCGGTGTTGCGCACCATGTCGGCTTTTCCGAGTGAGCGCACTCCATGTACGGGATATACCATTGACGTCAGGCCGTACTTGTTCTTGATATCCGCCTCTGCGGCCGCCTGTGAGATGAAGGTATAGCGGGTATTCTGCAATGCTTCGCCAAAAGCACCGAACATCGGACGCATGATCTTGGGCTGCGGAGTGGGGAGGGATGCGTTGGGATCGCCCATGTTGGCCCAGTTGATAAGGCCACCCTTTATGACGAGTTTCGGCTTAGTTCCGAAGAAAGCGGGCTCCCAAAGCACGAGGTCGGCCATTTTGCCTACTTCTACCGATCCGAGGACATCATTTATGCCATACGTGATGGCGGGATTGAGGGTAATCTGGGCAAGATAGCGGAGCACTCGGAAGTTGTCGTTGCCGTCAGCATCCTCGGGGAGCTTGCCGCGCACTGACTTCATGTAGGAAGCCATCTGGAACGTACGCATGAACGATTCCCCTACTCGGCCCATGGCCTGTGAGTCGGAGGAAACCATGGAGATGATGCCGAGGTCATGGAAAATATTCTCCGCACTCTGGGTTTCGGGACGGACACGGCTCTCTGCGAATGCCACATCGGAAGGAATGTGAGGATTCAGATTGTGGCAAACCATAATCATGTCGAAGAGCTCGGCCTCGGAGTTGATGCCGTACGGTAGAGTCGGGTTGGTTGACGACGGGAGCACATTCGCCATTGATGCCACCTTGAGAAGGTCGGGAGCGTGGCCGCCGCCGGCGCCTTCGGTGTGGTAGGTATGGATGGTACGTCCGTCAATGGCTGCGATCGTGTCTTCCACGAATCCGGACTCATTGAGTGTATCCGTGTGGATGGCTACCTGCATGTCCAGATTGTCGGCTGCCTCAAGGCATGTGCGGATCACTGCCGGAGTCGCACCCCAGTCCTCGTGAATCTTGAATCCCATTGCTCCGGCGGCCGCCTGAGCATAAAGCTCTTCCTTACGGGAACAGTTGCCCTTGGCGAGCATACCTATATTGATGGGGAGTCCGTCGATACTCTGGAGGATTTTCTCCATGTTCCAGGGACCAGATGTGATTGTCGTACCGTTGGAGCCGTCCGTGGGTCCGATACCGCCTCCGATAAGCGTGGTTATACCGTTCGAGAGACAGTTGTAGGCCTGCTGTGGGGAAATGAAGTGTACGTGGCCGTCGATACCTGCAGCCGTGAGGATAAGGTGTTCGCCTGAAATGGCATCAGTCGAAGGGCCTGTGACGAGTCCGGGAGTGACACCCTTCATCACATTCGGGTTGCCGGCCTTGCCGATACCTGCGATCTTGCCGTCCTTGATGCCTACGTCCGCCTTCACTACTCCGAGTACCGGATCAAGTATTGTGACATTGGTAATCACAGTGTCCAGTGATCCCTCGGCTGAAGTGCATTCATTGGCCAGGCCCATGCCGTCGCGGAGTGTCTTGCCGCCGCCATAGACTACTTCGTCTCCATAATTTTTACGGAGGTCTTTTTCTATCTCGACATACAGATCGGTATTGCCCAGGCGGATTTTGTCACCCACCGTGGGACCGAAAAGCATGTTATTGTCACTGCGTGAAATTACTGCCATGGTATTCAGCTTTTATTTTATTTGATTTTCGTCATACTCGCCGTCGGCCATGTCTTCGCTTACCGACTTATAGCCATACTCCTTTATGCGGCGCACGGCTTCGAGATATTTGGGATAGAAAGAGGGAGAATCCTCAAGACCTGTATAACCGTTGACAAGGTCATCGAAGCCGATCACACGGTGTTTGCCGGCGTAGCTTACGAGTTCCACTTCCTTTTCCTCTCCCGGCTCGAAACGTACTGCTGTGGTGGCGGGGATGTTAAGATGGTATCCGAAAGCCTTCGGACGGTCGAACTCCATATAGCGGTTCACTTCAAAGAAATGGAAGTGGGAACCGATCTGTACGGGACGGTCGCCTGTATTGCGCACTTTAAGCTTTACCGTGCGGCGGTCAGTATTATATTCGATATCGCCCTCCGCAAGGATTACTCCGCCTACCGGCACATATTCTTTGGGCTCAAAGCCGGGAGTCTTGGGATAAGCTATATCCGGCGCACCGGTATATACTCCGTTGGGAGTGGCGTAACCGTCTTTCTCAAAGTCGGGCATCGGGGTGTCCGGCATGGGCGGCATAGGTTTGTTCTCAATTGCGTCACGCTGTGCGTCTGCGGATGCGTAAGCGTTATTGTTCGAATCTGTCTGAGCCATATTCGTGAGTTTTTAAGGTGACCGCAATCAGCGGATGGGATTATGGATTGAAACAAGGCGGCTGCCGTCGGTGAATACAGCCTCTACCTGAAGCAGGCCTATCATGTCGGCCACTCCGTCCATAACCTGTTCCTTGGTGAGGACTTTAGTGGCGTCATGCATGACCTCCTCTACAGTCTTACCCTCTCGTGCACCTTCAAGCGCACAGCTTGTGATATAGGCTACGGATTCAGGATAGTTGAGCTTGAGACCTTTCTTCAGTCGACGCTCGGCAATCATGCCTACGCAAAGCAGCGTAAGCTTATCTTGCTCTTTCGGGGTAAAATGCATAGCATCAGTATTTGTAGGTGAAACGTTCAGTTATTTCGGGCTTCGATAACGCGCGGGAAGGCGCTTGGCTTAATGCCTGCCGACCACGGGGAGGGAACGAGGCGTTATGGCTCTTTTTATCTATAACAATAAGTTTCCTTATATGGTTACTGAGAAATGAGCTTTTTTTATTAGAAAATTCCCTTTTTATCATCTATAATGAGCAAAATATGTTATGCAACATATTTTGCTCATGTAAGATTGTGTATTAAATCCGCCTATATAGTTGTCCTTTCTCTGGATTCTTCAGTTCATTGATGCCGGATTGAAGGGTGTCATATGGTATCCGAGGGCATTGAGCTCCATGCACATCCCGGCAAGATACAGTTGGTGGAGCGCGGCTATGTAGCTTCCGAACGCGGCTTCCGTACCGGGTTCGACAGGCTCGTGGCTCAGAAGGCTATAGACCCTCGAAGCGCATTCGGCAACCAGCTCGATAATCTTTTCGGCTGCCTCTCCCTCATAACCGAGCAGACCTTTCACGACCGTATCGTCGAGATTGTCGTAGCCGTCCTTGTCGCGGAGCTGCTCATAGTAGTCGTTGCGTTTGGAGTTCGCTTCCCAATCCGTATCCCAATAATAAGCCATCGCCATCCCTATGAACATCATCCAGCCTAATGAGACGACGGGATAGTCCTGAAACTCCCTTGCGCCGTCCGGCAGATATGCCCGTCCGATCTCACCCCATTTCTCTTCTACATCGGGGCATTCGGGCAGGTGCTCGTCGACCGCACCTTTATATTTAAGGAAGTCCATGAGGTCCTTCCTCACTTTCTCTTCAAAATTCTTGACTGTTTCTTTTTCGTTTTCTGTAGCCATATGTTTAACTTATTTATTCCTATTTCTGAAACGCCTTGCCAGTGCTTTTGGTTTGTCGGACCCATGCAGGTAAGAGAGATTGATTTTGCCATATGGGAGGTTTTTATTATATTTGTCGTTGCTTACA
Organism: Bacteroides sp.; assembly: GCA_014802425.1. Taxonomy (GTDB): domain Bacteria; phylum Bacteroidota; class Bacteroidia; order Bacteroidales; family Muribaculaceae; genus Lepagella. The sequence goes on along the minus strand of JAAVCH010000016.1, from coordinate 50,775 downwards.
GCTACCCATACTTCTTGAGTCAGTTAAAATTCATTTATGAAAGGAATTGTGCTTGCCGGCGGCTCCGGCACCCGCCTGTATCCCATCACCAAGGGGGTTTCCAAACAGTTGCTCCCTATCTACGACAAGCCGATGGTGTACTATCCTATTTCCACCCTCATGCAGGCTGGAATCAGGGATATCCTCATTATCTCCACGCCATACGATCTGCCGGGATTCAAACGTCTTCTGGGCGACGGCTCGGATTATGGAGTGCGTTTCTCATATGCCGAACAGCCCTCTCCCGACGGGCTCGCGCAGGCATTCATAATCGGACGGGAATTTATCGGTGACGACACGGCATGCCTTGTGCTCGGGGATAACATCTTCCATGGAGCCGGTTTTCAGAAAACCCTTGACAAGGCTGTCGAGGATGCCGAAAAGGGCCTGGCCACAGTGTTCGGTTACTGGGTGGATGATCCCGAGCGCTATGGGGTCGCCGAATTCGACCATGACGGCAAGTGCCTCTCGATAGAGGAAAAACCCGAACATCCCAAATCAAACTATGCGGTCGTGGGACTGTACTTCTACCCTAACCGTGTTGTGGATGTGGCCGCCTCGATTAAGCCGTCGGCTCGCGGTGAATTGGAAATCACCACTGTCAATCAGGACTTCCTTAAGGAGGGACAGCTTAAGGTGCGGACTCTTCCGCGTGGCTTCGCATGGCTCGATACCGGCACTCATGACTCTCTTGCCGAGGCTTCGATTTATGTTGAAGTGCTTGAAAAGCGCCAGGGCCTGAAGATCGCATGTCTTGAAGGCATAGCTTACCGTAAGGGATGGATTTCACGTGAACGCATGGTGGAGCTCGCCAAGCCGATGCTCAAGAATCAGTACGGACAGTACCTTTTGAAAGTCGTCGACGAATTGGACCGTACGCATGATTCCAACTTTGACTGATTTTTTGAAAAAGAGAAAAATGGAAGTAATCAAAACCGAGATAGAAGGTGTCGTTATCCTCAAGCCCCGTGTTTTCGAAGACGCCAGAGGGTATTTCTTTGAAAGCTATTCGGAAAAGGTATTTAATGAGGTGATGGGTCGCGAGGTGCACTTCGTACAGGACAATCAGAGTAAATCGTCCCGTGGCGTGATGCGGGGCCTGCATTTCCAGACCCCTCCCTACACACAGGCCAAGCTTGTGCGTTGCGTCCGGGGAAAGGTTCTTGACGTTGCGGTCGACCTCCGTAAGGACTCCCCTACTTATGGTAAGCATGTGGCTGTGGAGCTCAGTGAGGACAATCACCTGCAGTTCTTCGTTCCCCGTGGTTTCGCGCATGGATTCGCCGTGCTCAGCGATGAGGCGGTTTTCCAGTATAAGTGCGACAATTATTATCATCCGCAGGCTGACGGAGGTATAAGCATTCTCGACAAGTCACTCGGAATCGACTGGCGTATATCCGAAGAGGAGGCGCTCCTTTCTGAAAAGGATATGAAGCATCCGCTTCTCGCTGACTTTGATTCCCCCTTTAAAATGGATTGAAATGAATATACTCGTTACAGGTGCCAACGGGCAACTCGGTACATGTCTGAGAAATCTGGCGGAAGGCTCAGAAAACAACAACTATATTTTTACCGATGTCGCAGAACTTGACATCACAGATGAGTCTGCCGTAGGGAAAATGGTGGAGGATACCGGGGCGGAGATGATCATCAACTGTGCGGCCTATACCAATGTGGAAAAGGCGGAGGATGATGAAGCCACGGCTGAATTAATCAACGCCACTGCTCCGGCCATCCTTGCCAAAGTCATGAAGAAGCATGACGGCACTTTGGTGCATGTCTCGACTGACTATGTCTTTGGCGGAAATCCCGGCAATACTCCCCGCACTGAGACGGAGCCTGCCAATCCGACCGGAGCCTACGGGCGTACAAAGCTCCACGGTGAGGAGGCTATCCTTGATTCCGGAGCCAAAGCATTGATTATCCGTACGGCATGGCTCTATTCACCTTACGGCAACAACTTCCTGAAGACCATGCTCAGGCTGACCGGTGAGAAACCCGAACTCAATGTCGTTTTCGACCAGATCGGCACACCTACTTCCGCACGCGATCTTGCTTCTGCGATATTCCGGATTGTGGAGTCCGGCGATTTCAAAGACAATGAGGGAATATACCATTTCTCCGATGAGGGTGTATGCTCATGGTATGATTTCACCTGCGCCATTGCCGAGCTGGCGGGTCATGACAGCTGTAAGGTATCACCGTGTCATTCCGATGAGTTCCCGTCGAAGGTCGTACGCCCTGCTTTCAGTGTGCTTGACAAGACCAAGATCAAGCAGACTTTCGGAATAGATATACCTCACTGGCGTACTTCCCTGAAAGAGGTAATGAAGGAGATGTCCGCTTTGAAGGCATGATTCTCTTCTCCTGTCAACCCCCATTCTCAAGAACACATAAAATGGATAAGAAAAAAAATATATTGGTGACCGGTGGCGCCGGCTTTATCGGCAGTCACGTGGTGCGCCTCTTCGTAAACAAGTATCCGGACTACAATATCGTAAATCTCGATAAACTCACATATGCCGGCAACCTGGCCAATCTCTCCGATATTGAGGATAGACCGAATTATACTTTTGTCCGTGCCGATATCGCGGATCTGGATGAGATGCGCCGTATCGTGAAGGATTATAAGATTGACGGTATCATCCATCTTGCGGCCGAGAGCCACGTCGACCGTTCCATCAAGGATCCCTTCACCTTTGCCCGAACAAACGTTATGGGCACTCTTTCACTTCTGCAGGCCGCACGTGAATATTGGGATTCCCTTCCCGATAAGTATGAGGGAAAACTGTTCTATCATATTTCAACGGACGAAGTGTACGGTGCGCTTGAACTCACATCTCCCGAAGGTATAGAGTCACCTTTCACCACTAAGGCCTCTTCCGAACATCACCATGCCTATGGTGAGGAGTTTTTTGTGGAGGATACCCGCTATAACCCCCACTCCCCGTATTCCGCATCAAAAGCTTCGAGCGACCATTTCGTACGCGCCTATCACGACACTTACGGTATGCCAACCCTCGTGACCAACTGCTCCAACAACTATGGCCCGTATCAGTTTCCGGAGAAACTGATTCCACTCTTCATCAATAATATCCGTCATGGCAAACCCCTACCCGTTTACGGCAAAGGGGAAAACGTACGCGACTGGCTGTTTGTAGAGGATCACGCCCGGGCCATCGACCTTATCTTCCATGAGGGCAAACCGGGTGACACCTATAATATAGGAGGATTCAACGAGTGGAAGAACATAGATATTGTCCGGACCCTCATCCGTACGGTCGACCGCCTTCTCGGCAATCCCGAAGGACACAGTGACAATCTGATCACGTACGTGACCGACCGTGCCGGACATGATTTGCGCTATGCCATCGACAGCCGTAAACTGCAGAGTGAGTTGGGTTGGGAACCCTCACTGCAGTTTGAGGAAGGCATTGAGAAAACAGTGAAATGGTATCTGGACCATCAGGACTGGGTCGACAACATCACGTCCGGCGACTACGAGAACTACTATAAAGAGATGTATGGAAACCGTTGACACTTTCCGTCATTGACATCAACTTTGTCAGTCCGGGGACGTTATTAAGATGTCCCCGGATGCAGACTTAACCCTTGTGCATATTACGCTCCTGTTAACCGGGGCTACCTTTACTCCAAACCAGACTCTTCTACCATGAATGCCGAAAGAATCATCCCCCCTTCCGAACTGATCATCAACGGTGACGGCTCGGCCTTTCATATACATCTTCGCCCTGAGCAGCTGCGTGACAACATCGTTCTTGTCGGTGATCCGGGGCGTGTCGATATGGTGGCCTCGTATTTCGATGAGATCGATTACGATATCCAGTCACGGGAGTTTCATGCGATTGCCGGTAAATACAAGGGCAAGGAAATACTGTGCCTGTCACATGGTATCGGACCGGATAACATCGAGATTGTAGTCACAGAACTTGATGCCCTCGCCAATATCGACTTCGCGACAAGGAAGGTGAACCCTGTCCACCGTTGCCTCAATATGGTGCGCGTCGGCACAAGCGGATCCCTCCAGGAGGACATCCATATCGGCGATTTCGTCATCGCTTCCAAAGCTACGGGATTCGACGGGATTCTGAACTTTTACGCTGACCGGGACAAGGTGTGTGATCTTGATTTCGAAAGAAAGTTTGTAGAGCACACCGGATGGAACAGGACATGGGCTGCGCCGTATACGGTTGATGCTGACCGCAGTCTTGTCGACCGTATCGGTCAGGGAGAGATGGTGGAAGGCTCCACTATAGCGGCTGTCGGTTTCTATGCCCCGCAGGGGAGGCAAGTGCGTCTCGAACTGACTGATCCGGACCTCAATGAGAAGATAGAGTCATTCCGCTTTGATGGACGTCCTGTGACCAATTTTGAGATGGAATCCGCCTGCCTGCAGGGCCTTGCACGACTTCTCGGGCATAAGGCGATGACGGTGTGCTGCATAATAGCCGAGCGCAGACTCAACAACGCCAACACCGACTATAAGCCATCCGTCGCAAGACTCGTGCAGACTGTTCTGGAAAGATTCTGATTCCTTTGTGATCATTGACCGGNGTTTCTTCACCCGTTCATTTGTATGTCCGGTTTCGTAGCGTGAACAATATATCCGATTCAGAGACTATGCTCGCGGTGGCGTTCTCGATGCTTGAGAGCGCTCACCCGGAAATCCTTACCGGTCTGAGGGAGGCCGGTGTGGANTTGCANGCCTTTTTCTCAATTAAGGATNCTGACGTGCATGACCTNTTGGGAGAAAAGGGACTCAAGGTATTCAATGAGGCCAAACGTAATGAAGCACTTCAGCGTGCCCGGCGGGAGGGCGATTTTATGGCGAAGCATAAGATAAAGTGCATATCTCTCCTTGATGAAGNATATCCCCCAAATATGGCTGCCCAAGTCGATCCTCCGATTGTATTGTATGTACTCGGCTCTTCCGATATCGACAGCCCACATAANATCGGTATAGTCGGCACCCGAAAGATGACTTCCTACGGAGCTTCATTCACCTCGAAGATNGTTGCCGACCTCGCCCCGCATTATGATGATTTATGTGTGGTCAGCGGACTCGCCTACGGAGTGGACGCAGCTGCCCATAAAGCAGCCCTTGATGCAGNTCGGAATACTATAGGGGTTGTGGCTCACGGACTGGATACCATTTATCCCGCTGCTCACCGCGATCTCGCNCGGAGCATAATCCGGTCAGGCGGAGCAATCGTTTCGGAATACCCGTCAGGTGTCCGACCGTATCGGAATAATTTTCTCGCACGCAACCGTATTGTGGCCTATATCAGTAAGGCCTTGATTGTGGTGGAGAGTCCGTTGAAAGGAGGGGCTATGTCGACTGCCCGTTATGCATTTGAAGGAGGTCTGCCCGTTTTCGCTCTGCCCGGACGTATTTCCGACGAGTGCTCGCAAGGNTGTAATCAGCTTATCCAATCGCAGCGAGCCTCTCTTATGACAGGTGCTTCCGATATTACTGAACTATATGGNTGGACNCCTAAGGAATCGTCCCATTCCGTTCAGAAATCGATTTTCCCTGAGATTACCGGAGACACCGCGATTATCTACACTTTCCTCAAACGCGAAAGCGAGCCATGTCATATCGACCAGATNCGTGTCTTTACCGAGCTGGCGATGCCGAAAGTTATGGCTGCCCTTTCCGAAATGGANTTTGACGGAATTGTAATCCGTCATCCGGGTAACCGCTTCTCCATTGCTCCGTAATCACGCACGGTGTCATAAAAAACGCAGCACGGTGTCATAAAAAATGTATGGGNGCTGTGTCGTAATTAAGTTTTGNACTGCATCCCGAAAGTTTCCTGTTCAACTTTTTAGAGTGCAGTTCAATTTTNTGGCACAGTCGCCTAATTATCATAATCCGAAAAGCTTCGCTACCTCTTCGCCACGCGATGGACGGCCATTTTCAAGCATGACACAGGTGATTCGGGCTTTTGTCGCCGGCTTCCCGGAGGGTGCGAAAATCACCTGGTGAAAAATGAATCTCGGTCCTTTGCGCTCTATNCTGAGCGCGCTCCTGAATACGTCGCCGCTTCGCAGGGAGGAGATGTATTCGATCTCTATTTTATGCACCACCGCCACTATCCCACGTTTCTGCAGCTCCATGAATGAAACTCCTTTTTCNGCACAGTATTTATGGCGTGTATGCTCCATGTAGTGGAGGTAATTGGCGTTGTTGACAATGTGCTCCGTGTCAAGCTCATAATCCCTCACCTCCATCTCCATTTCAAAATCATACTCTTTATTCATATTTTTATCCGTTTGTTTACAGTCAAAGGTCCTAAAGGGTTAACCGGCTTTCCTCATTACTTCAATCAGATTCTCCACAAATGTCTGAAAATCCTTAGATGAGTCAAAGGCTTCCGGCGAAAGGCATACTACTCCTTTGGTGCCGTTCTTTCCTACCGGCAGGCTGACGCGGGACAAACCCACCTTTATAGTCCCTATTTCCGAAATCGGAATATTTACGGTGCGAATCACCTCAATCCGATTCTTGTCGTCATCGAGCTCCACGGTATCGTGGTTATCGGTTTNGGAAACATNTGTGGACTCTTTTGTCTTGGCCTTCCCTTTTCTATCTGATATTGAATCGTTGATGTCAATCACAAGAGANTCTCCCTCCAGAATGACTTTGTGTCGAAGGGTGTTGCAGGCTGTAAGTTCCCTTAGTCCGTAAAAGAAATAAAGGAATGCCATAACCAAGGGGGTTATGAGGAACACACACATCAGGGCAAGTATTCCCCACCGGGCGTCCGAAGTCCATACTCCCACGATGATCAGACCCTGTGTCAAAACAAACAGCACTAAAGTAGGAATGATACCGTAAAGCGTAAAGAGCAGACCGAGAATGTTTTTACGCGGGACTTTAAAATAATTNGATGCAGTTACCATAAGAGCAGCTCAGTTATCGGAGAAATTTATTCGGCCTTCATCTCTTTTCAGGGAAATAAGGTGGTAAGTCTCACGGTTTTTCGGTACGATTGTCTGGAGATAACCGGTACCATTCTCATTCCTAAGCACATTAGTGTCAATNTATTTTGTATTCCCTCCCTTTCGTTTAGGGAAAACCTCCCCCCTCCGTTTCTTTACGGTATTGCATAATTCTGATGTTCCGTTGGCCTGAAGGCCTCTGAGCTCATCATTAACTCCGTCTTGATGGCACCATACAGGTACAATTTCCGCACAGGGAGGATAGCCGAGGCCTGTCCACATGATGTATTCCGGTACTACGTCTTTTGATGTAATCAAAGAAGCATCCTCCACGGGAATGCATCCTTCAATCACTATAGTTGCAGTCGACTTGTAACGGGGTATGAAGTCTTCATCAACCGCCCAACGCTCCGGACTTTCAAGTGCATCGACTTTTCTCACATCGTGATAAAAGCTTCTTGATGCATCTTCAGTAAGGAATTCCGCGCTGATGGCACCTTCTTTAAGAGCCTCTCCGATCAGATATTCGGCGTTGGCCTCCCTTACGTATCCATAGCCCTCCCCTTTTCGGCCGGAATGGCTGTAATTAGTGCGAATCAAAACGCCGTCAGTGGCATCGGCCAGGTCATATTTGACATAACTATGGTTGTTGGTTTCGAAATAAGCACCGTTCCCTTCCGCGTCGATAACTCCGAAATTGGCCTCAACTCCCATGGGTCTTGGCAGGTCACAGAGCAGCTTTTCAAAATCGTCAACCGTACGGCAGCTTTTCAAAGCCATCGTCATCACAAGTCCCTCCTTGTCCATGTCTTTCTGGGGAACATTGTCATCCTTGATATTGTAGGAAGCTGTATTCATCACGGCAAACCCCACTTCGTTCATTCCGGTCCAGGCTTCCAGATGGCGTCGATCCTTTGCATTGAAAAGAGCCACATAGGCATAGCTCCCGTCAAAAGAAGGAATATATTCTACTGTATTGTCGGTAGTGGAGGTATCACGATGCTTCCAAAGCATTGGTCTTCCTGACTTCGATGCCTTGGCGGCTATGATGGCGGATGTGCATGCGACGGAATCAAGCGTACCGGCCACCAGCATGGCCGAAACCCCAAAAATACATCTCCACGAAAATAAATGGCGTTTTAGAGAAGAATATGATGTCATGATGGTCTATCAAACTGATTATCACTGATTTTAAAATTCGGAGAATCCAATAGTGCAATGGATGCCATGAAATTCTCGGTACAAATATAATAAATCTTTTGTTATCCTAAGAATAATGAGTAAATTTGTGAAATCAATCTTGTCGTTTACCCGTAAAATTACGCCGATATGACCCTACCTAAAGATCCGAATATGCTTATGAGTGTCATAAACATGAAACTCAGAGACGGCGATCTCGACCTTGACGCCTTATGTGATGACCTCGACCTTGACAGGGAAAGCCTTGTAAGCACCCTGCGCNATGCGGGCTTTGAATATGATCCTTCCGTAAGAAGATTCTATTGAANATCTCTCTTTATGGATTGACAATGTTAAAGTACCTATATAAAAATTAAACCCTGCCAATATGGTCAACCATCACTATTGGCAAAATGTTAGATAATCAGAAAGCAAAAGAGAGCGTCGGCTGATTCGNGAGAACCGGCTAATGCGAGTAAAGTTTAGTTAGATATAGTTTATAGTGGAATCCCGGGAGGTGGCCGTGCGGTCGCCTCCCTTTCTTATTGGGAATCCTACCTCGGAGCTGACGGTAAAAAGAAGATGTGGGAAAAATAAAAGGAGCCGACTGAGGTGAGACTCGGTCGGCTCCTTTTGATGGAGTGAGGGATGAGATTATCTCACAAAGATTTTGGAGACCTTGGAACCTTTACGGACAATAGTGAGGCCCTGGGCGGGTGAGTCAAGACGGATACCGTCAATCGTAAAGTATTCTGTAGTCGCCTCGATCTCATCGTCGGCAATGTCTGCCACTCCGGCACCGGCTACCAACGGACGGTCAAATACAAGGGATCCCTTCATGTAAGGGCTCATGTCGTTGCCCTGCTGGTCCTGCCAAGTGTACATCTGGTCAGTCATACCTGCGTAGTTTACGGCCAGGTTGTATAAATAAAGTGTGTTTTCCTCTTCCTTATACTGACTCCAGTTTTCAATTAAGTCACCGACAAAGTCTTTGATTTCCTCAGGGGTCATTCCCTCTGACATGTACATTCCCTCTGCGTTGACATACATGTAGTTGGTGCCCTGTACAGTGAAACCGGAAGTGATCTTCGGAACTACACCTACGAAGTCNGGATCGGTCAGGTCAAACACGATGTTGCCTTTCGTGAGGTACTGCGACGGCATCGGGCATGTATCCGAAAGATAAGGATTGTGGATTCGGTATAGGAACGCATTGTATTCGCTCTGCTGGATCTGTACNGTCCAGGGATAGGCTTCGGGATCCATACCGAAAGCGGGAACAGCCCAGCCGTCAACGTATGTTGCGGTGCANTAGTCGGTCCAGCCTTCTTCCTGATCCGAGGCATTGGTCCAACTGTTAAGGNCCGTTANGAAATACCAGCCGAGACTTTCCTGTTCGGCATCACCTGACACCCAGATATATTCTTCAGGGAACGAAATGCTGCTGCCGGATATCCTGCCTACGAGGACATCGACATTCGCGGCACCGGCATGGATCTCTCCTGTCGTTTGGTCGTAGGTCTTTAGATAGAAGTTGATGTCGCCATCCTGGTCAGCACCCATTTTCTGNGGGATNGGGATGTTGATTGTGCCGGCCGTGAGGTCGACAGTGGCTTCAAGAGACTTTACTCCGGGAATCTGAAGCAGTCCGGAGATTGTGATTTTATTGCCTTCGCCTGCCTCGATTGTGACCATTCCAAGTGCATTGGGATTGGACTTGATCAGATCATAGTAGTTCCATTCCCATTCACCGGCGAGCTTATCGACTGATTCGATTGCAGCCGCTTTCGCAGGAGCCTTTTTTATATGGCCCGGAAGATCGATAACAGTATGCTGCGTGATCTGACCCTTTGACGGTNGGTGCTCCCCCATCCGGATTGAAGCGGTCATATCCGCCNTGACCGCCTGCATGCTTATGGCAGAGCATCCGATGACAGATAATGTCAGGAATAAATTTTTCATGTTGAAAAAGGATTATTATTAATAATTGGTTGATATTGACTTTAATGTTGCCCTGTGATTTCCCTTACGTCGCTTTCCGAAGCAATGGAGGGACCTTTGCGGCCGAGTTTTATCGCACATAGCGCGGAAGCGAACTTACCGGCGGCCGATATGTCGTAGCCCCGGCTCCGGGCATACAGGTATCCGGCCATATAAGTGTCACCGCACCCTGTGGCGTCTACGATTTTAGATGTCCTATAGGACGGTATCTCGTAGAACTTTCCATCCGAAAGAATCAGTGAGCCTCGATGGCCGAGTGTCAGTATGACTTCCCGACATCCCCATCCTGCGATTTTCTCGGCAGCCTTACGGGCAGAAGTCTCTCCGGTGAGCACCTTCATTTCTATCTCATTGGCCTTGAGGATATCGATATAGGGCATCGCGGCTTCCTTTAATGGATAGTCCACCTGACATACTTCCTCACCCTTCACTTCACGAAGGTATCCCTGTATGTCGACCGATACCTTTCCCCGTTTCGACAGATCCTTTATGACTTCGATGTCGAAATCATCGTCAAGCAGTGTGCCGAGATGAAAAACCTGTGCTTTCTCATCTTTCAAATCCTCGGAGCTAAAAGGCCTGGCCTTTGACAGGACTTTCTGCGTTCTCTTGTCTGGATCACTGCCGTACATGTTGACAAAATAGATTGACGTCGGAGACGGAATTAGATCCACGTTTAAGCCTTCATCGCGCAACTCTTCTACCACATGTACGTCTTCCGGCCCTACCGACGTCACCAATCAGAATTCCACGTCCGCCACTCCCCTGTCTCCCGCAAGATTACGGATGGCCTTGGCAAAATAATAAGCCGTGCCTCCGGGCATATGCACGTCCATTGTCGGTGTGATGACCCTGTCATGGGTTATATGGCCGATGCAGCATAGGTCCGGAATAGCGGATGGGATGGAATTGGGTCCGGGGTTCATGGGGATTATTTTTTGTAGTTGAGGGATGCGTGAATGGAGTACAGCAGGACAAAACAATAACCTATAGCGGGCACGATGAAGGAAAGTGACATCGACAAGTGGTCGGCCACGGAGCCCATTATGACTGTGCCTACCGCACCGCCGATGGGGCTCATCATCAGCAGGGAGGATCCGAGCTTCACGTCCTCACCGGCCTCTTTGATCGATAAGGCGAAGATGGTGGGAAACATAATGGCTTCCGCGGCATAGCAGCAGAACAGACCGGACTTCGCCACAATACCGGACCCGAATGTGACCGCAATGGCTGAGACCACCGCCATTGCGGCGCATACAACCAGTACGGTGACAGGATGGATTTTACCCATGATAAGACTTCCCGCCACACGTGCGACCATGAATATGCCCAGAGCCCCAAACGAAAGAAGCGATGAGGCCTCGGCTTTATCCAGCCAGCTGTCGGCGGTGGTATAGTTGATGAAGAGGCTGTTGATGGAGATTTCGGCTATCTCATAAAAGAAAAGCGCGGCAAAGCCCAACATGAACTTAGGATTTCTCAAGAGTCTCACTATACTTCTGCCGGGGGAAATCGATGTCTTTGATTTTGTTGAAGAATTGACCTCCGGAGTGATTTCAGGAAGATTTATACGCGTGAAAATCAATGCGAATATCAGCACACCCCCTCCCATCAGCGCATAAGGAAGAGATACATGCGCCTCTTCACCGGAGAAGAGGAACCCACCTACGAGTACCGGCCCCACGATACAGCCAAGTCCATTGAAGGCCTGAGCCAGATTCAGGCGTCCCGCTGCCGAACCGGCCGGACCGAGTTCTGTGGCATAGGGATTCGCTGAGGTCTCTATGACAGCCAACCCGCATCCTATCAGGAATAAAGCGATAAGAAAAACAGAAAAGGACATCATGTGCTCACCGGGAATGAACATAAGGGCGCCCAGCCCGAACAGTGTCAGGCCTATCACGATACCCTTTCGATAGCTTCCTCTGGTGATGATGATTCCGGCAGGTATAGCCATAAGGAAGTATCCCAGATAAGTCATCCCCTGTATGAGGGCGGACTCTCCTATGGAAATCGACAGCAGTTCCTGAAAGTGCTTATTGAGCACATCCAGTATCGATCGTGCGAATCCCCAGATAAAAAAGAGGGACGTCACCAGTATGAATGGGATCGTGTATTGTTTGCTTACCAGTCTTTCCATTTACGGGACTCTCAGGTCATTGTGCGAATTTACAAAAAAACTACGACTTTAGGAAATGGCGGAGTCGGAATATGGACAATGCGGGTAGCCACCTCCATTTCAGTATCCGGTAAAGATGCCGGCTTACCCTTCCTTTCAGGAGATGGAAATCAATCAGTTTCCGTGTACTGTCTATCATTTCAAAGGCTTTCGCCCTGTCATGCTGAGAAAAACCGTAGATTGCGATAAGTGTGTAGGCATCGGCCACTCCGTGAAAATTCTGCTTCTGCGCCAAAAGATACTCTTCGGAGGATTGTCCGAAATTCCTGTCTGTAAACTTAAGGAGTTCCCGATTATTGCGAAGATAATTGAATATGTCTATGCTCTTCCTCCGTGTCACTGATTCCGGATTCCTACGGTAAAGATACTTTGTGTCGGTCACAGTCACTCCTTTTGCCTCCAGAAGCAAAGCCCTTGTCAGAAGCTCGTCGGCACAGGAGTAGGTCAGCCGTGCGTACGGATGCTGCATCACACGCTCGTAAGCTTCCTTCTTTATGACCCCTCCGTTGCATCCCATCCGCCAGCCATCAAGTGTATGTTTCACGCAGCTCTTCCCAGGCAAGGAGCTGATTTTTCCGTCGGCCAGCTCCTGCATCTCATGCGAATACGTTATCACCCTCTTTTCTGACTCAAGGTCGACCATTATCGGATACACTATTTCGGCACCCGACGATTTCATCCTTGAAAGCAAACTCCCTAAGTAGTCGGGCATTACCACATCGTCGGCATCCAGAGGGGCGATGAGTTCACCTCGGGCCGCTGCAATCCCTTCCAGTCGGGGAATGTTGGCTCCCCCCGAGGCTCTGTCCCGGCGTATGCTTCGGATCCGGAAGTCGGAACTGCAATAGTCTTGAATGATTTCCGGTGTCTGATCCGTGGAGCCGTCATCCACGATGATCAGTTCCCAGTCGGGGAATGTCTGATTCAATACGGAGTCTATGGCATCATTGAGGTAGTCCGCACCGTTATGCACCGGCATAACCCACGAAACATGAGGCTTCCTATCAGTCGACATGGCATTCGATTCTTACGGCATATGTCAAAACATTGTAATTAAAGACGGCTCAACATCTTATCCGCTACTTCCTCGCCGAAATAGCTGTAAAAGTTCTCGCGTGTCCGCTTCCAGCGGCGATGGCTCCATAGCCAGTATTCCGGTTTACTTCTTATCGATTCCTCAAGAAGGGCGAAGTACCTTTGCGTAAGTTCAAACTGCGGGAGTCCGGAGGCATCATCCGCTATCTTACGGAACGTGCATTCATACTCTCCCCTTTTGGGGCGGACGATATCACAGTAGTAGACTTCGGCATGCAACATACGTGACAGGCGTTCCGGACCCGTGAACACCGGAGTGTCGTGGTTGAGGAAATCCACGAAAAGATGCACGCCGTTCAGCAGCGGCACCTGGTCGGCGATGTAGCCCGTAATTGAGGGTCTACCATCTTTCTTCCATTTTAAAAGAGTGGGCAGCGTGTCGGCCATCCTTATTGATGTGGCGCCGAAATGTCCCCTTATCTTAAGGAAAGCCCTGTCTGAGGCCTCGTTCTCCAAGGGATGGTAGATCTGACCGGTGGCGGCGCCGGAATCCCGGAGATGTATGGGAATTGTGGAGAGCCATTCCCAGTTGCAGTAGTGGCCCAGGTAAAGACTGACGTTCCGCCCGTCTTCAAGCGATTTCCTTATTTGGTCCATTCCGTTGAATCTCATGCGCCTTCGAGCTTCTTTTTCCGACATTCGGCCAAGCCGGAGTGTCTCCACGAAATAATCCGCCAGAAACCGGTAGAAGTTTTTTTCAATCCGGCGCAGTTCATCAATGTTTTTCTCGGGAAAAGCGCTCTCGAGATTCTGCCGGATTACCTTGCGCCTGTAGCCTACGACCCTTCCCGCCATGAATGACACGAAATCCGAAATCCCGTAGAGCACCTTAAGAGGCAGGCTCCCAAGGCACCCGAAAAGTCCGTTAAGAAGGGTTACGCCTATTTTGGCGTGTGAGGCATCGCTGGCCTCTGATTCGGCAGAAAATTTTGTCATGGCTGAAAGGTCGGCAAATATTCCACACAAAATTAATGAAATTTTGTGGATTTTATTTATTTTTGTACTTAAATCATAGCGCATCTTCCCAAATCCATATTTAATATGACAGCCAACGAAAAGACTCTTAAGCCTCTTGATGAAGAAGCGAAGGATATAGAGATAATACTGATAAGCATCAGCGGACAGGACAGACCGGGTGTCACAGCCTCCCTTACGGCCATACTGGCCCGTCATGACGCCTCGATTCTGGATATCGGCCAGGCCGACATACACCATACCCTCTCTCTCGGCATTATGTTCCGCACGTCACCCGATGTGTCGGGTGAGATTCTTAAAGACCTTCTTTTCAAAGCCAATGAGCTCGGCATCAACATCCGTTTTCAACCCGTCAGTGTGGAGGAATACGAAAACTGGGTGTCACGTCAGGGTCAGAACCGATGGATCATAACCATTTTAGGCCCGAAGATCACGGCGCGTCACATAGCCCTTGTCTCCGAAGAGATCGCAGCTCAGGGTCTTAACATCGATGTCATACATCGACTCACAGGACGCCCCTCGCTGGTAGAGGAGTTCGGGGGATCGTCGAAGATGTGTGTGGAATTTTCTGTTCGCGGCACTCCGAAGCGATATGCGGCCATGCAGGAGAAGTTCATGCGCATTTCTGCCGAAGAGTCGTTCGACATATCGATGCAGGCTGACGACATATACCGTAAAAGCCGCCGACTGGTATGTTTCGATATGGATTCGACGCTTATCAAGACGGAAGTCATCGATGAGCTTGCCGATCGAGCCGGAGTGGGTCAGCAGGTCCGTGCCATCACCGAGTCAGCCATGCGTGGCGAGATTGACTTCAAGGAGAGCTTCAGGCGCCGTGTAGCATTGCTCAAGGGGCTTGACGAGAGCGTGATGAAGGATATCGCAGAGTCCCTGCCGATTACCGAAGGACTGGAACGCATGATGGATGTGCTTCACCACGCCGGTTACAAGACGGCCATCCTGTCGGGAGGCTTCACATATTTCGGCGAGTACCTTAAACGCCGCTTCGGCTTCGATTACGTATATGCCAATGAACTTGAGATAGAGGACGGTAAACTTACCGGACGTTTCGTCGGCGATATCGTGGACGGCGCCCGCAAAGCGGAATTGCTGCGTCTGATCGCTCAATTCGAGGGAATCAACATTGCTCAGACAATTGCAGTGGGTGACGGTGCCAACGACCTTCCGATGCTCGCCACGGCCGGGCTTGGAATCGCATTCCATGCCAAACCGAAAGTGAAGCAGACGGCAAAACAGTCCATATCCACGCTGGGGCTCGACGGTATTTTGTATTTCATCGGCTTCAAGGATTCCTATATGCCTGAATAACTCTTTCATGAAATTCATACATACATCCGACTGGCATCTCGGTCAGCAGCTCTACTATTACGACCGCACGGATGAGCATCGACATTTCATCGACACTCTGGTTGACATGATCCGGGAAGAGTGTCCTGACGCCCTTCTCGTCGCCGGCGACATATATGACTCCCACACACCGTCCCTTGCCTCGCAGCGTCTGTTTGAATCCGCCATGGAGCGGTTGATGGAGGCTGATGAGCGCCTGGAGGTCTTTCTCATCACGGGTAATCATGACAGTAGCTCCAAGGTGACTCTTTTCAGGCACCTTATTAATCCCCGTATCCATATCGTAGGGATGGAGCCTGAGATTTTTGTCCGTGACGACAGTGTGATCGGATGTGTGCCCTATATGCCGGAATTCAATTACCGCCCCCATATCCCGGAGCAGCTGAGAGACAAGGCTATTTCACCTATGGCAGACTTCTACCGCTACTTCGTTGGCCGGATGAGGGAGCTGGCGTCGGATAAGGGTAAACCATTGATCCTTATGTCGCATATCGCACTCTCGAATGCGGACTATCAGGGCCATTCCGGACGTAATTTTCAGTTTTATGATGCGGAGTCCATTCCCGCCGGTATCGCCTACCATGCCCTCGGACATATCCATTTCCCCCAGACGATAATGAAAGAGGGCATGGCCGGCATTACACGCTATAGTGGCTCTCCCCTGCCGCTATCGTTTGATGAATCATATGCCCATTCGGTGACTGTCGTGACGCTTACGGATGCGTCTTCTATTTCGGAAATGCGTGTCATTCCACTTGAGCCACTCCGCAAGGTCATCACTATTCCCGTGGATCGTGAAGCGTTCGAGCTTGACGAGGTCGATAGTGAGGCTGACAAATTCCTGAAAGAACATTCCCGGTCTGCCCGGGAGTGCTATTTGAGGATAAAAGTCTCCACCCCGGGAAGCGTACCTGAATCTGTGAATCTAAGAATGCGGCAGCTGTTCAACGGTACCGGTGTACGCTACTGTGTAATGCAGGGTGTGGCAAAACCGACTGAGGCCGGTGGCTTGTCCCCGCTTCATTCATCGGGAAACTATACTGTCGACGAACTGCAGGATATTGACCCACTTATGATTGTCGAACGTCATTTCAGTCAGCGAAACCGAGAGCTCTCTGACGAGCTCCGTCAATTGCTTGGCAGCATACTGAATGACGACTGAATCCCGAATTTGCCCGTCATTTAAATCCTAATAGCCAGTTATACATGAAATTTCTTTCCCTTCACATCAAGAACATAGCCTCTGTGGAAGAGGCGCGGATTGATTTTACCACGTCTCCCCTGGCCGGGGCGCATCTTTTTCTGATTTCCGGTCCTACGGGAGCAGGTAAAAGCACTATTCTCGATGCCATAGCTTTGGCGCTCTATGCCACGGCTCCGCGTCTGCGGGGGTGCCGAAGCATAAGGGTTGATGAAGCCGCTGTGGATGATGAGGGACGGACGTTGATTGTGCTGAATGGCGACAATCCTCTCAATCTTGTCAGGAAAGGCGCGTCGGAGTCCTATGTCCGGCTTGTGTTCGAAGGTAATGACGGGCACTGCTATCTTGCTGAGTTCAATGTGAGCTTCTACCGGAAAGGAAAGAAAAAAGGTTGTCTTAACGACAGTAAGAACACCCTCTTTTCTTATGACTTAGATTCCGGCGCACCTGTCAAAGCGCTCACCAATACACAGACTGACTTCCACCATGCCGTCCGGAGCAGCGAGGTCGTCGGTCAGGACTTCGACCGCTTCTGCCGCACCACTATGTTGGCACAGGGGGCCTTCGATGCCTTTCTCACTGCAGGTAAGGACAGTAAAAGCTCCATCCTCGAAGACATAACCGGAATTGACCGCTTTTCAGTCTATGGAGCCAGGATAAAGGCGCTTTATCAGAAAAAGAAAGAGGAATATCAGCTCGCACAATCGAAATTCGACGGAATTTCTTTGCTGGACGATGACATACTGCAGGGTTTCAGGACCGAACTCCTGAATCTTGAAGCAGAGAAGAGTGTCCTGCAGTCACTTCTGAACACTCTGAACGGCTTGCGCGATTGGATTATCCGTAGAGATGATGTGAAGAAAAAGTCTCAGTCTGCGGAAGCGGAGCATGAGGCTTTATGTGCGCTAAAGGAATCGTATGAATTCAGATTGCTTGAGCATCGCCTCGAACTGTATGATTTATATTCCGGTTTGCGTGGAGCAGAAGAGCGACTCAAGGTCGCTGAAGCACGTATTGCGGAATGCGTTAAAGAGCATGAGTCACTCTCGTATGAAATATTTGAGACGGGAAATATCCTACGGTATGCCGAAAGTATGGAGGCGGCTTGCACCAGGGAGATCGGTACAGTCGCATCAACTTTAGAAACCAGGATTTCCGATTTCTTCCCGATAGTGGACAATCATGAGTCGCTAATCGCAATGTGCGATTCCTACTCCCGCATCTATTCCGAATATAATTCCTTCATTGAAGCCACAAGGTCAAGTGAGGTTGAACGGAAAACCCTTCACGACAGTATGACGGGACTGCAGGTGCAGACTCAGGAACTTACAGAGTCTCTATGCGGCATCGATAAGGAAATAATGAAGAGTGCCTCTCTGATGGAGGCATTCATGCCAGATGAATTGAGTGCCACACTCTCAGACATAAAGGTTAGCCGGAAAATCATCGCGGATATACGGAATAACCTCTCGTCGCTTAACGAAGAAGTGATTTCCCTGGAAAATGAAAAGAATTCCCTGGCAGCTGCCGAAGCGGCCATTCCGAAGTTGGAAGAGACAGTCAGAGAGTTACAAACAAGTATATCCGTCAAGGATACACTTATGGATGCTCTTACGGCTGAAAGGGACCGCTTAAAGCTGGCGTTGGGAGATGCCGTGACCCGACTGCGTCATGAGATGCATCCCGGCGATCGATGCCCGGTGTGCGATTCGCTGATTACCCGTATCATTCCGGATGAGGTGTTTGAAAGTGCCTTGCGTCCAGTGGAGGAAAGCCTAGCCAAAACCGAACGGGAAAGAAACGTATTGAAGCAGAATTGTGAGGAAACGTCAGGAAAACTGATTGGGCTCCGTGCCGAAGTCTTAGCTCTTCAAAAGGGTGTCTCTTCAAAGAAGATAGCAATCAAACGGTATTCGGACTGGATTACGCAGGAACTCCCCACTCTTAATCATCCGGCTGTTAGGGCTTATCTGAATTCTACGCTTCAAGATTCTGAAGACCGTAGGACCCTTGATGCCGATCTGGTGCAGATACTGGAAGAAAAGGACCGACAGTATACAGAAGTATCCCGAAAGATAAATGAATTCAAGACTCTGAAAGAGAGTATCGCCAAACTCAACGGCCGGAGGTCGGCCGTCAGTGAGGGCCTGAATTTTTTGAGTAAGGAAAAAGGTGAGGTGGAGAAGTCTCTTTTGAAGCTTGATCAGCAAATCGGAACCTTACAAAATAAAGTCTCCGAGACCAAAGGTCGGCTTTTGAATCTACTCAACGCCCTTTCGGCCTACAGATACCCATGCGGCGTGTATGTGCCTCTCGATGTGATTGACCCGAAAGACTGGCTTGCCCCCCTGCGTGATACGATAGAAAAGGTCAATCGGCTGGCTCATTCACTCAGGCGGAAACTGGAACATCTCACTGAAAAGAAATCCGGATTCGCTGTAGCTGTGCGGTCCCTTAATGACTTTTACATCAGATTGAGGGCCTTGATTCCAGAGGCTGAAGATGCAAGAGCCGACGGGGAACGCAAGACGGCGGAGCCGGTTGATTCACTGGAGTGGCTGACATCACAGGTCGGCCGGACATCAGATCTTCTTAGCCGATGCTCCCGTCATGCCGGTAAGCTTCAGAATCTGAAGGACGACTATAAGGCGTGCCTGGCAGAAAGGGAAAAAGAGCGTGATAAGGCTTATGAGGCAGTTAAGTCCGGAGGATACGATGTGTGGGCAAATGACGGGCTCATGTCGCGGAGTGACGCTGGATTTTCCGATGAGGAGCTTATGGCCGCCCGTGATTACAAAAAGGAAATCGACGACAAAGTCCTCATAAGTAAGGCGACTTTGGATCGATTGCTTGCCGAGTATAGGGCGATAAATGAGGCTATCCCTGCTGTTCCTGAAGGGCTTGGCGGGATATCGGTATCATCGGAATCCGCTGCCGCGACAATCATGGAGAAGTTGGAAAGCACGAAAATGATGTCGGAAAAAGCATGTTCACGTATTGCCGCGATTAATGAACATCTACGGGCCGACAACTTACGCCGCTCTGAACTTGTTAAAGAGAAAGAACGACTTGATGCCCTGAAGCACTGTTTTGAGCTTATGGAAATTGCATACAAGGAATTCGGAGGCGACCGTTTCAAGGATATTGCCGCGTCCTACATCCTTTCATGCCTGCTTGAAAAGGGGAACGGTTATCTGGAATACTTCTCGCCCCGCTATAAGATGTATGCTGTATCCGGAAGTCTTGACGTCATGGTGCATGATTCTGAAGCCGGAGAACGACGTCCGTACAATACCCTGTCCGGTGGAGAGACCTTCATGATATCCCTGGCGCTTGCACTGGGACTATCAGCGATGCAGAACGCGGCTACTACGTGCGACACCATCTTTATCGATGAAGGATTCGGCACCCTTAGTTCCGATTATCTCGAAACCGTGATGGAGACCCTTGAGAAGCTGCAGAGGCTTGAACGACGGCGGATTGGCGTCATCAGCCATATCGAAAGTCTCAAGGAGCGTATACCCGTCAAGATTCAGGTCACTCCCCGGGGGCCGTCGATGTCGCGCGTTACTGTGTCTGACACTTTATAAATGACAGACACATTATATGACAGGGATATCTAAATGAGGATAACTAATTTTATATAGACATGAAGGACACGAAAGACATTAAAGATATAAGTATCATAGATGCCACTCCCGAAGACGCTGATTTCATCGCATGGGGAATAATGGAGGCCGTAGGGCCTGAACTCGTTGACCAGATGGCAGGAGAAGACGGTACTCCCGAGGATGTACATCTTGTATTTTCTCGCCTCGCCCTTAGGGATGATTCACAGTATTCTTACCTCAACACACGCATTGCCCTTGCATCCGACGGCCAGAAGGCTGGAGTATGCGTAAGCTATGACGGAGCCCTACTGAAAGAATTGCGCAGGAGTTTCTTCGAGGAAGCCGGAAAAGTGTTCGATTGGCGAATGACGCCTTCAGAAGTGGAAAAGCTTCCTGGGGAGACCTGTAGTGAGGAATTCTATCTTGACACAATCGCCACCCGTCCGGACTACAGAGGCAAGGGCATAGCTCATGCCCTTATCAGGGATGCTGCGGCAAAGGCTGAATCCAAGGGGCTGCCGTTGGGGCTGTTGGTGGCCGATCACAATTCAGAGGCAAGAAGGCTCTATGAGGAGATCGGTTTCCGTCCCGTCGGACGCCGCTGGTTTGCCGGAGAAGAGATGACGAACATGCGTTTGAAATAGGATAAAAATAGAAAGAATGGTCAATATCGCAAGTTATGATAATCCGGAACAGGCTTATATTGTGGCCGGAATGCTGAACAGCAACGGTATCCCCGCAATGGTTCAGAACAACAACAATCTCTATGTTCCGATTTTCAACGGTGTCAATGTCATGGTGCCGGATAAAGACGCTGAGAAAGCATTGATTCTTGTCAGGCAGCATGACGAAGGCGGCCAGTGATTCTGAATCATGAGAGCGTCATTGGCCTTTGTACGCGAGAAGTTCTCGGAATACAACTCCCTTTGTTTCGGAGGTGAGCTCCCGGAGTTGCCGATCAGGATGAATAATTCCAGGTCGGCTCTTGGACTGTTTGTACATCCGCGCGTGTATCCTGACTCAAAGCCACGTGGCGTCGGAGAGTGTCATATACGTATCAGCACACGTCTTGACATGCCCCGCGAGGAGATAGAGGACACCATTATCCATGAGATGATCCACTATTTCATATGGTACCGCAGAATCAAGGACACTTCTCCCCATGGACGGTATTTCCGAATGAAAATGGATGAAATCAACCGTCTCCACGGGCGTCGCCTTTCGATAAGCTACGCTGGCCCGAGAGATGTGATGGATACCGATATCCACCGTCGGAACAACTACATCTGCATAACGCATTGGGACGACGGCTCATTGGGAATCACCGTCTGCGGGCAAACCAAAATCTTTGAAATCCATCGCGGGATGTCGGGAGTCGGCGGGATACGGAATATCGAGTGGTTCTGGAGCAACGATCCGTGGTTCAACCGTTTTCCATTGGTTCGGACACTAAAGGTCATCCGTCTTTCCTATGATGATTATAAGGCGCACGTCCTGACCTCGATGCCGTGTAGCTGCGACGGAAAGACCTTTCAGCCTAAAAAATAGAATTTCCGTGGAGTGGGATGTCTCCACGGAAATTCTATTTTAGTCGTCCGGGTTATTTTTTCGTATTACCACGGTTTCGTTCTATAATTTCGCAGAACGACTTTGGAAGCCGCACGTTGTAAAGGTCATAGGCTTTGTCGAAAAGCGGGGCTATCTCCTCATCGGTAAACCCCGCGATTCCGCATCCGATCCGTGTCACATAAAATGTATTCTGGTCCCATTCACTGGCCAGGTCGATGAATTGGTCGACATACGGGCGGATAGTCTCGATTCCGCCTTGCATTGTGGGAATGGCGTACGATTGCCCCTGAGGTCCGACACCCTGTCCCATGATGGCCCCGAATTTCTTTCTTGCCACCCTTGCCGCCCCACCTGCATGGATCCCCTCCAGATTGCTGCCGAAGACGAATATGTCGTCTGGCCCAAGCTCAGTGATGTTTTCCGGTGTATATACTCGCTGTCCCATTTGTAAAGGTATTAATAAATCCGGCGTATCCCACATTATTCCAAAGTGTATACGCCGGATTGTGTCAGGTCTTAGAATTCGAAAGATTCAAGCTTCATTTCGGAAAGCTTACGCATTTCTCTCACTTCGCGCACGAATACTTCGGATTCGCTGTGTGCCTTGAGGGCGGCTTCGTCACGCCATGTCTCGCAAATCATCATGACGTCGGGGCGTGTGGCACTCTCAAAAACATCATATGCCACGCATCCGTCCTGAAGAAGCGATGCTGCTGTCAGCCGGCGTGCGGCGGAGAGCACTCTTTCCTTATGAGTCTCTTCGACCTTGATAAAGCAATTAAGTCTAAGCATAGTTTTGATAAAAATTATTATATCGGTTGGAAAAGCAGAGGATAACGGTCATTTGACGACCTTATGTATCGGATTGAGGAAAATGTCTCACCATTCATACGAAACCGAGGCACCGAGCGAGCTTAACGTTGGGCCGTAATTATTGCTCCAATACCCCCATGAATTATCCGCAGTGATAAGCTGATATGTGACCCCGATATTGAATGCCTGCTTGAGGTTGTTCTTATTTGTCGGCACCCGGAATCCGATCGAGGGACGTAACAGGAACTTTGCGCTGTTGGAAAGCGCCCCGTTGTTAAGCTGGAGATAGCTCGATCCTACGAGCCAGGTGGCTCCGGCCTTGATGTCAATGTAGAAACCGAGATTGGCCGGATTGCCGAGTGTAAACCGGAAGTCAGAGAATATCGGTATCATGGCCTTTGTCTTGTTCATAGAAGGGGGATAACCGTAATTGTAGTCGGGTAAACCATAGTCCATCCGTCCGGTCGAAAGCGAGGAAGTCACAAGGTCGACTCCTATGCCGGCTCCCATAAAGAACCATGATGAATACTGGAATCCCTGCGAAGTGGATATCCCCACGAAGTTAGCCCTGTCATTGCCGATTCCAAGGGTGCCTGTAAGTTCGACATATCCTTTATAGTTCATGGAGCCGGAGAGTGCCGGAGATATCAGATTCGGTATCTGCTGGGCTAATTCGTAGTATTGCGCGTGGGCCGCAGAGCGTCCGCCCACTACGAAAAGAGCGGTCAAAGCGAGTTTCGGATATAATTTATGTGTTTTCATAGAATCGGTTTTATAGATATAACACGGATTCAGGAAAAATTCTCATCGACCGGTGTTTATGGATCAAAATTTTGTCCCGCAGTCCCGGTCCGCTCCCCTTTGTGGGTCAGATTAAGGAATGGTTAACGTGACAAAAACACAGGTCGGCTGAACTTAGTGGGCTTGGGTTTTGTTAAATGGATAACGATAGAAACCAAAAATTCTTAAATTATGAAAAAGTACAGATGTGAAGTATGTGACTGGATTTATGATCCGGCAGTAGGTGATCCCGATGGTGGCATTGCACCCGGCACGGCATTCGAAGATATTCCCGAAGATTGGGTATGCCCTCTCTGCGGAGTTGGAAAAGACCAGTTCGAAGAGGTTGCGGAGTAAGGCACTCCCTTTCTCATCCTCACGCAAACAGAAAAGAACACATATAATAAGATTATCCGGAGTTTCCTGAACGGAAACTCCGGATAATCTTATTATATGTGTTAAGCATGTTGGTTTTATTTGCGGGACGAGAGCATGAAGGCTTCGTAAAGGGAGGTGAAAGAATCGTTGTAAGTGCGTCCTACCGGAATCGCCTGGGATTCTCCCTCAATGAAAATACGCCTGTTGGAGAATTTCTCAATGCACTCCATGGCCACGATGTAGGAACGATGTACCCTCTTGAAACGCTGGACCGGGAGCGCCGCCTCCACTTCCTTCATCGTAATCTGCGACACTATGGTGGGGAGCCCCTTCCGGAATACCTTCACATAATTGTCCATTGCCTCGATGTACTTGATGGTATCGAGCTTGATCACCACATTCTTGTGCTCAACCTTAAGGGATATGGCTTCGGGATAGTCATTCTTCGAGTTTCTCCCGGAGAGCCATACCGCAACCTTCTCCATCGCCTGACAGAAACGCGGAAAGAAAATCGGTTTATGCAGAAAATCCACGGCGTTGACATTGAAGCCTGCAAGCGCGAACTCGGCGTAAGCCGTCGTGAAGATCAGAAGCGTCCCCTGCGGAAGGGCGCGGGCAAGCTCGATGCCATTGTGGGAGTTCATCTCAATGTCCATTAAGACAAGATCGGGACAGGTGCCCCTGATGTACTTCATCCCCTCTAAGGGCGAAGTAAAGCATTCGATATGGATACCTCCATACCTTTCGCAATATTCTTTTATGATGGAGAGCGCTATCGGCTCGTCGTCAATTGCCACACATCTGATCATGATAAACGGGTCTTATGATTGGTTATATTTGATTCTGATTTCTCGTGATTCCGGAAGCCTTTCCCGAAATCTATCGACAGGTCGACCTTGAATTCCCCGACTTCTTTCCGGATATTCAGTTTATGTGCCGACGGGAAGGAGAGTAAAAGGCGCTTCTTACAGTTGTCGATGCCCTGGTGCTCACCGATATGCCTTAAATCGAACACATGGTTCCTTGTGCTGAAAATCAGCTGGCCGTCTTTTTCCGAAATACATATCTCTATCGTGGATTCCTCAACGGGCGATACTCCGTGCTTAAAGCAGTTTTCCACAAAGGTCATCAACAGCATCGGGGGAATCATTGCCTCCGGATTCTCCACATCGATCGACAGTGTGACGTGGGTACGTTCGTTCAGTCGGAGAGACTGAAGCCCGACGTACTGTCGGATGTAATCCACCTCATCGTCAAGAGCCACATACTCGTGTGATGCAGTGGTATGTACATACCGCATCATAGTGATGAACTTTTCGAGCGCAGGGAGGGCCTTGGAGTCGTGGGTAAGGAAAAGTCCGTATAGCGAGTTGAGGGTATTGAACATGAAATGAGGCTTGATCTGGGCTTTGTAGAGATTGATTTCCGCAAGGTCCCGCTGAGACTCCACCTCCCTCTGCCGGGCACGCTGTTTTTCGGTGTGCCGGAATATTCCGACCGCAAAACTGAAGGTCTCCACAATTATGAAAAGCGACCACACCGCCTGCTGATATGGTTTGGCCAACGGGACAATCCTTACATAATCATCATACGGGCGTATGGGAGGAGGCGGTAAAAGCTCGATTGACGATAGCCCGAATGTAATCAGAAGCGACAGACCAAGAAGCGATATTGCGGTGAATTTCCTGACCCCGGTTGTGAAAAGCCACGGAATCGTGATGCTCCGGTTGAATATGTACACCACGTACAGCCAAACACACAGCGCGATAACATAGGCATGATAATGATGATACCATCGCTCGATGGGAAACATCAGCATTATCGCGGGTAGCACGATAAGGCAAAAGCAGATGTCTATATATACCGGCAGTCTTGACATAGTATTCTTTTATATGGCAAAGGTAACGTTTTTCCATATACAATCCTACGCTATACCGTTTTTTTTACCCATAAATGTCTTAAGTCCGCCAAAAGGGCGCGAGAATCCTCTCTCCCGGCTATTTTTGTGTCACAGATCACGGTGATTATTTATTTCATACCATTTTTCCTGATTATGAGAATTTGATTTTGCCATATCGGAAGGATTTAGTATATTGCGGAGGATTTGGAGGTGTTATGCTGCTGTCGTCATTCACACCATCCTCATCCCCAATACCATCGCTTGATATCAAGACATAAACCCAACAAGTTATGAAACTCTTCAAATCGTCACTTATGGCAGGCGTAATCCTCGCCTCCGTGATCGGAATGTCGTGCACGTCAAAAGCCGGCTCGAATAATGAGGCCTCGGCTGTCGACATGACTGATTCGGTAGCAACAGTCTATTACATCAAGGACATAACTCCGCAGAGTATCGTCAAGGTCTACGAGGCCCTCGGACGTAAGGCTGAAGGCAACAAGATAGGCATCAAGATCTCAACCGGGGAATCCAACAAGTCCAACCATCTCGACACAGCGCTTATCGCAGACTTCGTACGTCTGGTCAACGGCACCTTTATTGAGTGCAAC
Source organism: Bacteroides sp. (assembly GCA_014802425.1). Lineage (GTDB taxonomy): Bacteria > Bacteroidota > Bacteroidia > Bacteroidales > Muribaculaceae > Lepagella. The sequence goes on along the minus strand of JAAVCH010000016.1, from coordinate 24,113 downwards.
ACCGCCTATGCCGGCAACCGCAACACAACAGAAGCTCACCGTCAGGCAGCCAAGGAACATGGCTTTACCGACCTGGCCGGAGTCGACATACTTGATGCCGACGGCGAAATCGAACTCCCCGTCACCGGCGGAAAACACCTTACAAAAGACATCGTAGGCAAGAACTTCAAGGACTATGATTTCATGGTGGTGCTCTCCCACTTCAAAGGTCATCAGATGGGAGGATTCGGAGGAGCCCTGAAGAACATCTCAATCGGTCTGGCCTCTTCCGCCGGCAAGACCTATATCCATTCCGCCGGTAAGACATCCGACGTCGACAGTATATGGAAGAATCGTGCCGAGCAGGTCGACTTCATTGAATCAATGGCGGAAGCCGCTCAGGCGGTAGTGGCGCATACAGGTGACCGGGTACTATATATCAATGTCGCCAACCGCCTCTCTGTCGACTGTGACTGCAACGGCAATCCGGCCGAGCCTCAGATGGGCGACCTCGGAGTATTCGCATCTCTTGATCCGGTAGCTCTCGACCGCGCATGTGTGGACATGGTGATGAATTCCGATGACCCCGGCAAGAAAGACCTCATCGAGCGCATCGATTCTCGCCTCGGCACTAAGATTCTCGACCATGCCGAAGAGCTTGGAGTCGGCACGCAGAAGTATAAGCTCGTCACCATTACCGAATAAGAAGGGCAAGGAGACTTATCATTTAATACAGCCCCGGTCTGCCGGAATCCATTCCGACGACCGGGGCTGTATTGTGATGTATCCGTGTATGATTATTAATCTCTGGAATTATATCAAGGCTCAGACATACTTGTCGACCAGGAACTGCAGGCCTCCTTTAAAGCCGTTTCCGAGCGCTTCGAAACGCCATGCGCCGTTACGCTTGTAGAGCCGGCCGAACTCAATCGCCGTCTCTATGGAGAAATCCTCGTCAAGGTCGTATTTGGCAATTTCCTCATTAGTCTCGGCATTGTAAACGCGGATATATGAATTGTGCACCTGACCGAAATTCTGACGTCGCTGTTCTGCCTCGTGGATAGTGACGGTGAACAGTATTTCCTCAATGCGCGGATCCACACGGTCAAGGTCGATGGTCAGAGTCTCGTCATCGCCGCCGTCGCTGTTTCCTCCGGAAGTGTCGTCACCGGATGACTCAACTGCGCCGTCGGGCGACTTCTGATTGTTGTAAAATACGAAGAACTCCTCTTCGGGCAGTTTCTTATTTGCGTTAAGCATGAAAGCCGAAGCGTCAAGGTCAAAATCAAATCCGGTCGACATATTGGGATCCCACCCGAGTCCGACTCCGACTTTATGAAGACCTATGTCAATGCGCTGTCCTTTCTGAAGATTGATAGCCATAAATAGTCTGTTTTAGATTTCTCCGCAAATATAACATTCTCATTGGGAAACACCAATTTTTCAGGAATGTTTGAAAACATATACCTGTAATCCCCTTTTCTCCGTTATTCCTCGTAAAGGAATAACTGCCTCTTAACAATTAATGACAAAACTATCATTATCCATATTCTTGCCCGTCTGCTTTATTGCCGCAGGATGCGCATCCTCGGGCAACGGTGGCTCCGATTCCGCAGGCGGACTTGCTGTTCTGGAGTCTTCCCTGCGGAAGATTGCCGACAACGTTCCCGGTGAAGTAGGCATCGCGCTGATTACCGACCGCGGGGATACCCTTTTGATTGACAATGAGGATAAGTATCCGTTGATGAGTGTATTCAAGCTCCATCAGGCCATAGCTTTGTGTAAGGAGTACGGTATGACCCGGCAATCCATCGACTCCGTCATAAGTGTTCCCCGAAAGAACCTGAATCCGGATACCTGGTCGCCGATGCTTAAGGACTATCCTGAAGACACCATCCGAATCTCAATAAGAGATATGTTGGTCTACACGCTGACTAAGAGCGACAATAATGCCAGCAATTACTTATTCCATAACATCCAGCCTGTGGAGGAAGTAGACCAGTATATTGCGACTGTAGTGCCCCGAGATGGCTTCTCAATCGCTGTGACCGAAGAGCAGATGTATACCGACCATTCGCTCCTTTATGAAAACCACACCTCTCCCCTTTCGGCGACTCTGTTGATGGATCGGCTGTATGCCGACACCGTTGCGGCGGGAGCGGAATATACGGATTTCATACGTGAGACACTCCGTATGTGCATTACAGGCAATGACCGCATCATGGCTCCGCTTGACAGTGTGCCGGGAATAACGGTCGGCCACAAGACCGGTTCGGGATTCCGTACGCCTGACGGAGTACTCACCGCACACAATGATGTGGGCTACGTGATGTTCCCCGACGGCCGCCACTATACACTTGCTATCTTCATCAAGGACTTCAGGGGGAGCGAATCGGAGGCTTCAGGAATAATGGCGGAAATTTCAGCAGCGGTCTACCGCGGATTTTGAAAATTATTTAAAATTTCCTAACTTTGCCGGGCAATTCACAAAGAGTTGCCCGTCAATGTCCATATCCTATACCAAACTCACATCCAAACCCCTGATAAGGAATTGGGGGTATCTTGAAAACTGGAAAAGCACCGGCATCCGTTGAGAAACGAGTGCTACCGGGATTTTTTTTCACTTCCATCTTTTTTTCGACATCATGATTTACATACGTTTGCTCGCAGGGGCCATTGTGCCTTTGCTGAGCGCCGGACTATGTACCCACGCACAGACTGTAATGACTCTTCAGGAAATATTTGAGTCGGCAGAGCTGAACAGTGCGCAACTGCGTCCGGCCATAAGTGCGATAACCGAGGCTGAACAGGAAATCAGCGTTTCAAAAGCGGCCATGCTTCCCGAAATTGAAGCCAAGCTATCGCTTAGCTACATAGGCGATGGGTTCACCACCAAACGAGATTTCTCGGATTATCAAAAGGCTCCCATTCCGCATCTGGGTACCGGATTAGGAGTGACGGTGACACAACCCGTATATGCCGGCGGGGCCCTGACAACCGGTGTGAGAATCGCCGAATTGAAATCATCGGCCGCGCGCTATGCGGCCGATATGAAGCGCGACAACATCCGCTTTCAGCTTACAGGATTCTATCTCGACCTTTACCGCTATCATAATTTGCGCGAGGTCGTGGCAAGCAATATTGAATCAGCCGGTAAGATGATAGCGCGTATGACTGAAATGCGTAATCAGGGAGTCCTTCTCCAGAACGATATCACCCGCTACGAGCTGCTGTTGTCGAATCTGGAACTAAAGCTGACCTCCATCGACAACACTATCGCCATACTTAACAACAATCTGATTACCGTGGCCGGACTTCCTGAATCGACTGTCGTGATACCCGACTCTACGATTCTGTCAAGATCACTGCCCGACCGCGCGAGCGACGCCTGGGTCTCGACGGCAATGGAAAATTCCCCGGCTGTCTCCCTGGCTTCGACAGGCGTGGCACTCTCCAGAAGAGGAGAAGACATGACCAGATCGGAAATGCTTCCGAAGATAGGTCTGCAGGCGGCCTGGACTCTTGACGGTCCAATTCTTGTTGAGGTCCCCCCGATCGACCGTAATCTTAGTTACTGGTATGTCGGAGTCGGGGTATCATACAACATATCCTCGCTTTATAAGTCCGGCAGAAGTATGGCGAAAAGCCGACTGGCGACATTACGTGCCACCGAGGAACTCGCCGCCACCCGTGAGGAAATAGATATGGCGCTCAGGGCTGACCATATCAGGTATCTTGAGGCCTATGAGCGGCTGAAGACGTGTGACAAGAGTGCTGAACTGTCAGAACGCAATTATCATGTCATTTCCACCCGCTATTCAGAGGGGATGGCTCTCATCACCGATCTTCTTGACGCAGCCGATGCCCGGCTGAGCGCCCAACAGGAGCTCGTCGACTCCCGCATGAATATACTGTATTATTACTACAAACTGCTTTTTATTTCCGGAACAATATGAGACACAGTACAAAAAAGATACTCTCCTATATCGTCACAATAGCAGTCATTATTTGCGCCGCCGCTTTTGTGACAGCTAAATTCATGTTCTTCAGCAATGTCGAGTTTACTGATAATGCTCAGATCCACCAGCAGATAGTCCCGGTCAACACCCGTGTGCAGGGCTACATCAAGGAAATACGCTTCTCGGAGTATCAGCCGGTTAAAAAGGGGGACACTCTCGTCATAATCGACGATGCCGACCTCCGGCTTCAAGTGGAACGCGCACAGGCGGAACTTTCCATGGCGATGGCCGGACGCTCTGTGGCAGAGCGGAATGTGTCGACGGCTTCAGCTCAGGTTTCGGTGAGCGAGGCTTCCATTGCCGAGGCAAAGGTATTGATGGATATGGCTGCCAACGACCTGGCCCGCTACCGTCAGCTGCTTGAAAAGGAGGCTGTGACGCCGCAGCAGTTCGAGAACGTGCAGACGGATTTCGAGGCCAAAAAGGCACGTTACGAGATGCTTAGGAATCAGCGGAGCGTCACGTCGGCCGGTGTCGATGCCTCGCGGCAGGTGAAATCGCAGTCAGAAACAGGAATCGGGCTCGCGGAGGCTATGCTGCGCACAGCCGAGCTTAACTTGTCGTACACTGTAATAACGGCTCCGTGTGACGGGTTCGCTTCACGTAAAGAGATACAGGTAGGCCAGCTCGTACAGCCCGGACAGACGCTTCTTGATGTGGTGGATTCAGGCGAGACTTGGATCACAGCCAATTATAAGGAAACCCAGCTGCGTCACATCGCTCCGGGAAGTGAGGTACGTATAAAGGTAGACGCCATACCCGACATAGTGTTCAAGGGTTATGTACAATCGATATCCACAGCTACGGGTGCGTCGCTTTCAATCCTGCCGCAGGATAATTCTGCAGGTAATTTCGTCAAAGTGCGTCAGCGTGTGCCTGTGAGGATTGAGTTCTCTTCTGACAATCCGGCATCGGAAATGGCGAAGATCCGGGCAGGCCTCAATGTGGAATGTAGTGTAGTTTACTGATATGGGTGAGTGGCATGGGACTCAGGGCCCTTTTGACGTGCCGGATGTGGTGGACTATATTCCACGCCGGCTTAAGCCCTGGCTGTTCATTTTTTTCGTTCTCATCGTACAGTTCTCGGGAGGAATATATCTGGCCGCCGTCACGTCGATGGTGGGCTCGACTGCCTTGATGCAGGAAGATGTCCTGATGGCAGGCTACGCTTCCCTGATAGGGATGTCGGTCAATTTCGCGGTGATGTTCAGAATTAAATTCCGGTTCTCGACACGTACCCAGTTGCTCGTATCCGGCATCGTGCTTCTTGCGGCAAACGTGATATGCGCCCATACCGCCAGTGTCCCTCTTCTGGTCGGTGTATGTTTTATAGCGGGATGGTTCAGGATGCAGGCCACTTTGGCCTGTAACTCCACCATTCAGCTTTGGCTCACTCCGGTACGCGATATGGCCGTCTTTTTCTGCTATGTCTACCTTGTTGTGGACAGCGTGATTCAGCTCAGCGGCATCGCCACTGTCTACGTCGATTTCTTTTTTCAGTGGGAGTACATGCAGTGGATCATGACGGGGCTCCTCGCCCTGATGCTCCTGATGGTGCTTACACTTCTGAAGCCTGTCAGGGCACCCCTCTATATTCCTCTTCTTGGCATTGACTGGCTGGGTGCCGCACTATGGTCGGTTTTCTTCCTGTGCTTTACATATGTCTGTGTCTATGGTGAATTCCATGACTGGTGGGATAGCTCCGAGATAGTCTTCGCCTCCCTTATAGGAATCTTCGCCCTTCTGATAAATCTCTGGAGAGCCACGTTCCTTCATCATCCCTATATAAGCCTTAAGGCCCTGACAAACCGTAATGTCGTCCGAGCCACCCTGGTGTATCTCGTATTCTTCACCATGCTTGCCACAGAGCATGTGGCCGAGCATTCATACGCATCGGCCGTGCTTGGATTCGGTGAGACCGACATCATTGACCTCAACTGGTATGTTTTCGCAGGAATAATAGCGGGATGTGCCTTCACCTACTTCACTTTTGCATTGCGCCGCTGGTCCTACAGGACAATGACTGCCATAGCATTCGCCCTTATAGCGGTGTATCTGGGATGGTTCTATTTCATGCTTGACTATGGGGTCGAGAAGGAGGCTCTCTTCTTTCCGCTTTTCATCCGCGGTGCCTCGTCGGTAATTATCTCAATCATTTATCTGACCTCGATAGTACAGAGCGGACTCCCCTTTACGGTTTTTCCCCAGGCCCTTACGGTCAATGGGTTCACGGGTGCGGTGATGGGAGCCGCATTCGGCCCGGCTGTTATCGGAGTGGTGTTGAAGCATCTTGTGGCCCGGAAATACGTGATTCTGGCAGGCTCAATACTTGATACCGACCCTCGTGTGGCCGCCATGCCCTTCGGTGAGCTGTACGGTATGGTTCGGTTGCAAAGTCTGGCAGTATCCCTGAAGGAACTCTACGGTGCGCTGTTGATCATATCCATTGCGGTCATCATCCTCATTCTGCTGTCGTACGGTTCGGTAAAGCCGAACGCCTTCTTCCCGAAGTGGCGTAGGATCCGGAAGATATTCAGGCGCCTTTCGCTTTCCCCGGAATAAGAATTAGACGGAATCCGAATAGTTCAAATATGTGCGGACCCGGCACGCATCCTTTCTTTCAGGACATGCGTGCCGGGTTTACTTTTGTGGTTTGGCGGTCTGTCGTCCAAAAGGTCAGTTGTCTACAAGCTGCACGACTATAAGGCGTCCTCCGTCTGCACCCGACAGAAGGATTTTCCTGCCTTCGGTTAGTTCGACGTACTCTCCTATCTTGACTTGACGTTTCCGAGAGTCGGTGACATCCCACATATCGGGCAAGCGCCGGTTGATAAGTATCCATTTCCCATTATGGAAGTGAAAGTCTCCGACCGGCTTCTTGTCTTCCGGCTTCGTACGCTCATTGGGGGTGACGAACCGGTTGACGTGCCACATATAGAGCGACTGTTTGTCATAGACCATCACACGGTGGTTCTCCGGCAGAAACCTCCCCTTGGCCGGTGAATAGTATAGATTCAGCACCGGGAGCTGGCCATGATACTCAGTGCCGCAGAACGGACATCTGGGTTTATAGGTGTTATCGAATACAAACCATTTGGCCTCGCACTGTGGATTCTGGCATGGCTGCATCAGGTCAGTCGTTTTCACCAGTGCGCTTTCCCATTCATCCGCCGTCGGCCGTTTCGAAGGATCATGGAGTCCGTCGATAAATGCCCGGTCAAACAGTTCTTTCAGATATGGCCCGCAAATTGTGTACGGACGTTTCTCCACATCCCCCTGAGGAAGTTCCGAGGGTGCCAGATTCTGTATTTTCGGACGGTTGCTCTTGTCGGTGGGATGCTCTATGAATAAGGCCTTCTCCCCCATCGACAGCTCTTCGTCTCGTGCCGAGTCAAGATCGTTGACCTTTCCTCCCCGAAGCGGATGGCGGTTGAGCAGGTACATGTAGATCAGTACGGCGAGCGCGTGGCGGTCGGTCTGGATGCTTGGTAGCTTCTTGGCCGGGTCCCCCAACTTCAGGCTTTTGGTCTGAAGTACTTCGGGAGCGATGAAGTCAGGAGTCCCCACTACGTCGGGGGGATATTTTCCGGGCACCACAAGGCCGTCGCAGTCAATCACGGCTGCCTTGCCTGTCTCCGGATCCACAAGCACGTTTTTATAGGAAAGGTCGGAATGTGCCAGGCCGGCGGCATGGAGGCGCCTTACGGCACGCGCTATCTGAAGGCACATGTGGTAATGAGTGAGCCATGTGCCTTTTTCCTTGGGCTTAAGGAACTTATTGCGCAGCTTGGCCGATGCAAACCATTTGCCTTCCTTTTCCTTCCCCTTAAACATCCCGTCCTTAAAGAAGAATTGTTTCTGGTAGGCCGGGCACACGATGCCCAGCTTCCCCTTCCACTCCACAAGTTTTGTGGGCCAGCAGAAGAGGTTTTCCCAGTAGTCTCCGCCGACTTGACCGAAAATCTTATCGCGATAGCGGCCGACGATATTCTCAAGCCGATCTTTGGAATTGGCATCCTGGGGGTCGCGGAAGAACAGCACGACATAACTCTTGTCCGGGCTCCAGTAGGCATCCTTCATTCCGCCGCTGCTGAAGATTTCATCCACAAACTCCACATCGGTGCCGTCAGTGGCCTTGAGCTTAATTGTATTTGCCATAGTCTATGGTTCTTGGATTGGATGGGATTAATACAGGATTGCTATCGTGCGGTCATCATGATTGCCCGGACTCCAGAAGTCGAGCCATCGGAGAAGCTGGTCCTTTGCCATGGCATTGTCGTCCGAGAGGTCAACCCCTCCGATTTCGTCCTCAGGAAATCCTTTCCGAAGTTTCTCATAGAACTCTTCCCAACGGGAGTAGTCCTTAAGGTTCCGGTCGGTCTCGAACATAGGATCAGACACGCCGTCAGTCATCAGGAACAGAGCAGTGAAGTCTGGTACAATCGTGAACCTCATCCTTTTGGAAGCAAGTTCGGGATCCTGAAGCACCTCTTTCATTGTAAGGAATCGGGTCTGGCCGGAATATTCTCCCTCATCAGGAGTGCCGAGCAGCTTGGCTGTCCTGTTTTCCTTATCCAACAGGCACATAGCTCCGTCGCCCACCCAGAAAGTGGCGATAAACCATCCGAAATCATATTTCTTGCAGATGGCGAACATCAGTGTCGTAGAGAAATCCCTTATTCTTGCGTCCTCATTGGCTTCAGCCGCCGCACGGATTTTCTCATAAGCGTTGATGGCGCCTGCGCGCAGAAGGGATATGACCATCCCGGTGACATTGGCCTGTTTTTCCCTATTGTCCCTTTCAAGGGCATACTCCTCTATCGCTTTCTCGAAATCAGGATTGTCAAGGAGCATTTTCCTGCAATAATCCGTCACGGTCTCACATGCGAGCTGCGAGCCCTTACGGGAGTATTTCGCTGATCCGGCGCCGTCGGCCACAGCAATGATATACCAGTCGGAGTCTGTGCAATGATACAGGCTGAAATGATCATCGCGGGCCTTTCCCTCCTGAGCATGGCTGCGTCCTCTCTGGCTTGCCGCTACGATGTCTTTCGCCGGCGAACCGTCCGGAGCACACTCCACCTTTACGTATTCCGTCGCACTGTCCTGCTTATAATAAACGATGTTATTGTCAGTCGGTATGTTTTTCCAGAGGTCGCGTGGATTTGGATTGAAAGCGACGGGTACGTCGAGTTCTGACCTTGGTTCGCCGTCCACGGTTGCATAGGACAGTCTTAACTGGTAGTCTCCGGCTTTGGTCGGTTTGCCCGAAAGAGTGCATATGCCCTCAGGGGTTACTGTGAACTCAAGACCAAGTTCTTCGGCGCCCTCCAGTCGGATATTTCCTATTTTCTCGACCGGAAGTGCGAAGGTGAAGGAATAATCCTTTTTCACCGTGCCGTTCGGGAGCCTTATGCCAAGCTGCCGGATTTCATTCTCGATTATAACGCGCTCGTTCATTCGTTCTTCTTTATAGGTGGACCATAGCCTTTCTATGGTCCAGTCAATGAATCCCTTCCTGTCACGTCCCGGAATCCGTGCTTTATGTAAAGCCATGTCTATGGCTCTGGCGGTTTCGTTCAGGCGTGCGGAATAGATACGGGTATGTGCGTATTTACGTCTTTTTCTATCCATCATCGTTAAAAATCTTAGCCTAATCCCCTGGTAAGGTCGAAACCGGCTCCGTCGCCCGATCCGAGTTCTCCCTTAAGTCCGCACCACGGACATTCATTTACAGCCCTCTCACCGACACAGAATACATTGCCGCACTCACATACCACGACGCCAAGCTGATTGCCACAGCACGGACAGGCGGGAACACCGGTAAGCTGACGGGAGTTGACACGGGCGCTGCCGTTGTCGGCCAGTTCCTCATAGGATTCCGAATCAATGGGGTAGGCTCCTACAAGATTGAAGCCTCCGTTTACGTAGCGTTCTCCACGCTTCAGGTCTTCCCATTGCCGGGCATATTTAACCAGATATTCCTTTCTGGTGGTGGAGCAACGTCCGTGGAGCACTACGAAATTTTCATCCACGTCAACTGGCTGCTTCACCTCACGCATATCCATTTTCTCAAGGTTTATGCCCGTTGTAGGCGCCAGTTTCAACTCGGAAGAATCATTCTCACCGACTGAAATACTGGATGTCCTGATTGAGTCCGTGACCCATCTGAAGAATTTTGAGAATGATTCCGCGTCAGGTTCCTTCAGGAGAAGCACGTCATTCGTGATCTGGGCAAGAGTGAGGATATTTACGTTCTCCCCTATCGAGACAGCCACAAGGTTGCAGTGCTTTCTATACCGTTCATTCCATTTCCGGAAAGCTGCTGCGTAACTGTCAGTCGGGTTGCCATCGGTGAAGAGGAATACAATCGGCTTCCAGTCCCCCTTGGACTCGGTGGTGTTTTTACGTACGTTGCGGTCGATGTCGTCCATAAGGCATTCAAGTCCCTTGCCAAGCGAGGTGCCCCCTCCTATGGGGAAGACCGGTGGATAAAACCTGTACAGCTCCGTAAGCGGGGACAGCACTTTTGCCTTGCCGGCGAAGACAATGATCGAGACAAAGACTGTCTCAAGGGCATAGGGATCCACGCGAAGGCTCTGGATTATGGTGCGCATACCGTCCTGTACCTGGTCGATCGGCATACCGACCATCGATTCCGATACATCGACAAGAAAATATATGGGTAATCTACGCATGATTTAAAACGATAAGGATAGGCTGAGTGTACGCTCCACCGGCGCACACTCAGCGGATAGATAAAAAGTCAGGCTACGGGAGGCATAAGGAATCTACCGGGCGACAGATATACCGTACCCGGTCCGGTGATACGCATCATGCTCAGCCCCTCACCTCCGATAAGGTTGCCCAACGACCAGTTGGACCTTATGTTCTGGTCAGGGATATTCAGGAGGGCGATGATGTGGTTTTCATCGACATCGATGGTCTCACCATACTGTAAGTTGATAGTTATTGGAGTCCCGGTGGTGTCAAGGAATACGGTGGAATATCCCTGAATTTTCTGTAAAATCAGACCCATGCCTCCCGTCAGCCCGGCTATGGAAAGTTTGGATGTTACGTTGACTTTGTTGTTGGATGCAATGTAGACACCGCGATGACAGACCATGGATTGACCTTCCAGCTTGATGGGCAGTATGCCGAACCGGCTGCCTATTACGAGCTTGCGCGGCATGTTGCTGACATTGAAGAGACGCAGGATGAACAGCGACTCTCCTGATAGCCTGGCTCCGAGTATGCGCCCGAGTCCCGTGCCGTTGAAGGCAAGCTCCTTCTCGATTCCGGTCTCGAGGTAGATCAAGGACCCTTTTTCGGTGAAGAATTCCTCTCCCGGGGAGAGGGTGACTTCAAGATGCTGTACAAACTGCCCTACAAGTTTACAATTCATTTTTCTTTTTATTTAAGAGCCGGTTATCAATATCATACTATCACATTCACTTCCTCTGGCGGAGGAGGCAGCAGGAACTCATCTGTGGCTCCGATGCTGCGGTTGCCTACGTTGATGGTGTCTGAAACCCACTTGAAGAATTTCTTAAAGGCCGTGCTGTCCATCGTGTCAAGTGAAAACACTTCGGACGTCAGTTCCTTTAGCGGCTCGGTCTTTGCTTTCATTCCTGCCGCGCAGGCCACTATGCTCGCGAACCGGCGTTTTGTTACCTCCGCCGTCATTTCGTGGTAGAGCTGACTGTCGGAAGGCTTGCCGTCGGTCATGATGAAAAGGAGCGGCATCCAGTCACCCTTTTGGTCGGGAGTGCTGAGGCGCACCTCCTCGTCCACTCTCTCACAGAGGAGTTTCAATGCGAGACCCGTGTGGGTCGGCCCGCTCTCGGGAGTTACGATTTCCGGTAGCTGAAGCTCGTCGAGCGGCGTCAACGGCAGAACCTGCTTCACCTCGCGGTCAAACGTGATGATACTGATGCTCACTGATTCAAGGGCAAACGGATCCTGGCGAAGGCTTGAGACCATCGCCTCAAGCCCCACCTTTACGGATTCTATGGGTTCTCCACGCATGGACCCGGAGGTGTCGATAAGAAGATATACGGGGAGTCTTCTCATTATCCACTGATGTTTTAGACCACAATGTTGACTTCCGGCGGGGGCGGCGGGAGTTCACTGAGGGTGGTGGCTTCCTTGCCGGCCTCCTCCACCTTCATGCTTCCTGCGCTGACGGATGCGGATACCCACTTGAAGAATGCCTTGATCGTGGCGGAATCAGCCGTGTCAAGCGACACCACACACTCGGTGATCTTCTTCAGTGTGTCGGTATTGGCGCCGGCGCCGGCCGCACATGCCACTACCATGCCCCATTTCCCTTTTTTGAAATTCTGGATTCCTTTATTGAGGTCGTCGGTCGGTTCTCCGTCGGTCATGATAAACACAAGTGGCTTCCAGTCCCCTTTCTTTTCCGCTGTGGTCTTGCTCACTTCCTGCTCCGCTTTCTTAGTGACGAGCGACAGTGCCTCGCCGAGGGCAGTGCATCCGGTGGCCTGGATATTGGGCTGCCGGAATGCCGAGATTTCGGTAAGGGGCACAATCTGCTGGGCCGTGGAGTCGAAGGTGATGATGCTCAGATAGGCTGTCTCAAGTGCGTAGGGGTCCTGACGCAGGGTGGAGACAAGTACCTGTACGCCGTTTTTCACGGCCTCGATTGGCTCTCCGAACATTGAGCCCGATGTGTCGAGAAGAAGATAAACGGGTAGTTTTCTCATATTATATTCTGAAATATTTGATTCGATTGGATTTTAGGGTTGCCTTGCCGGTCATGAGGCGTCAGTCGGGTAACCGATTGACTCACTTGGCATAGTAGCCGACGATACGGTTGATGGTCTCGCAGAGGTTGGCATCAGGATATGCATCGCCAATGGCGGAGAATTTCCATTCGCCGTTCCGTCGGTAGAGTTTTCCCATAATCAGAGCCGTCATTCCACGGTATTTGGGTTCGGCTGCCACATCATAGGAAGCGAACACCTCCTTAACCCGCGACGGCGTGCCTTCGTACATTCGGATCGATGCGTAGGGAATCTGTGAGAAGTCCTCTTTTCCGCAGTTGTTGAGGAAAAAGAAAATCTGATTCACGTCCGGACTCACACGGCTCAGATTGACCGTTATGATTTCGTTGTCGAGTCCGTCGTCGCCAGCCTGGTCACCCTTAAGGTCATCTCCGCTATGGTGGAGAGCCCTCTCACGGGAGTCGACTTTGCCGGGAGGCATGCCGTACCGCCCGAGGAAATCATGGCGGTAAAGCGGAGAGTAGATATGGTCAACAAGGTTGCCGTTGGAGTCCACCATCACGCAGGAGAGGTCGAGGTCGACATCCGTGACCTTCTTTCCCAACCCCATGAAGCCTGCACTTACAATCGCACCCCAGTTGCATCCCACGCAGAATTCGGTGAGTTTCGATCCGTTGCTCTTCTCAAGGTTGATGCGCTGACCTTTTTCAAGACGTATTGCCATAAGAAATATGTTTTATAATATTGTTTTACAAAATTTTTGACGGTGTCCCTATCTCATCAAGGACTCTATGCCAAAATTAGTAAAAATTTTCACATTACGCCAATTTTCTGCAATATTACAGTGGATTTAATCATGGTCTTATAAATCCTGCCTGAAACATGGCAGCGGAGTGAGTATGTCGCTTCATGGTCTTCTCGCGGCTATCCCATCCTATCCGTCCGCTTGTAATCAGGCATGAGATTTGACACTCGACGGAATTGACGTATGAGGACTCTCTGCCTTTATCACTGACCGGCATGTGGCGCCCATATTTACTATACCATTATAAACATAAAGATAAAAAGACGGACCCATATCGGATCCGCCCTTTAATATCAGGTGTTTTTGATAATGCCCTTATCTGTCATAGCCGCTAAAGGCGCCTTCGCTATTGAATTTCAGCTCCGTGCCTGTAAGGAGTTCGATTTCGTAGCCATACGTCTCCCTGGAAATCTCATTGATCCCCGAACCCGGGTAGGTAGTGGACACATAGTTGTCAATGGGAGCCGGATAGAATCCCGACGGCACTGTCATACCTGTGACTGCGTCGACGTCCGTCCATTCACCGGCCTTATCGAAGTCAATGCGAGTCCCTTCCGATAAGGTCACCTCGTAGTCATCTTTATCTTTAGTGGTGGAGACTATCCGTGCAGTAGGATAGTACTGGCCGATGAATGTCCTGGCCTTTACGGGGAGTTCGCCCGATGAAACGGGTTCATCCTTATCATCTCCACAGCCTGTAAGCAGCGTAGTGCCGACAACGACTGCCAATAATGCGGAGAGAAATCTGAGGTGTTTTTTCATAGCGTGTGTTTTTCAATAAGCTAATCGGCAGAATATGTCAATCCGGATAAAGGATAATACCGCAGCGAGCTGGATTCAACCGCCGAGGCCATATGGAACAAAATGTCAACGCTTGCTTATGCCGGCGGTCAGTCGTCATAGCGGAGAAACTTTCCGTCTTTGTTGAATTTCATCTCCACTCCGTTGGAGAGCTCCACGTCATATCCGTGGCGTTCCTTTTCGATTCCAATTATTTTCTGACCGGACTGATTGGCCTTTACATAATCGGAAATTGCTTTCGGCACAAAAGCGGCGGGTACACTGCCCTGAGCGCTTACCTCTACATTCTCCCAGTTTCCGTTCCGGTCGAAGGTGATTTCAGAGCCATCGGTCATTATCACTTCATACTCTGACACCCGACCGAGCTCCTTATCGATTTTCACTACACTGACCTTTGACTTGAAATTCTTTTCAAGTACGGTCTGGGCAGCCTTGGGCAACACGGATGCGTCGTGTGCATAGGTATCCTTGGCTATTGCTGCGGTGGAAATACCCATCACCGCTACCAGCATCAAGATAATCTTCTTAATCATATTTATTTTAATTATAATTATATATGAGTATAACACAATGAATCTTAAAAAGTTGTGGCGTCATTCAAGATTGCGTGCCCTCGCTTGCCCTGTTACTGGAGAAACTTGATGCTGACTAAAAAAACCGGGTGTCACACACACCCGGTTTTTGTTGACCACACTTATGAGTCGGCTTTCGGAGTTATTTCAGCTTCAATCCGTCGCGGAAGGCATCTCCGACCTTTTTACCCAGTTCGATGTACCCGTTGCCGATGGGATCGAATGTGATGAGTCCCATTTTCTCTACGTCCGGACGTCCTTTCTCTCCGAGATATGCCTCGTCGCAGACAATGTTGAGTATTTCAGCCACCAGATAGAACCCGCTCTCCGATTCATTTATCTTTTCCTTTACCCGACATTCCAGCGTCATCGGAAAGCAGTCGAATACGGGAGCATTTACTGTCTCACCTTTTTGCGACTTCCATCCGGTCTTTTCCATCTTGGCAGGATCTTTCTTTGAGCTGATGATGCCTACAAAATCAGCTGCCGGAAGCGTCGAGGCTGTTGCGAACGCTACGGTAAATTCGCCGTTGCGGTTGAGATTGTCGGTAGTGGCATGCGCACCCAGTGAGATGAACAGTTCATGGTAATCCCACTGGCCGCCCCATGCGGCATTCATGGCGTTGGGGGTGCCATCCTCGTTGTATGTTCCGATTATCAGTACCGGCTGAGGAAGTACCCACGCATTCGGTTTAAAGTTTTTCATAAATCACGGTTTTATTATGTACCTTTAGAAACGGCCTCGCGTTCCTATTTGTTGAGGCATTCCGGATATTTCCATGTACTTCCTGATGCGACAGCGGAAATTCCTTCTCAGGCATTCGCTGTAAAGCCATGGCTCGGCACCATGATAGTCGCCCACATTGAGGATATCCAGTATATTGGGAAGCGATGAGCCGTCGTAGCCCTCCACCACCAATACCTTTTCAGCCGGATCAAGGGTAACGGTGACAGTGTCGTTCAGTCTGGCAGGAGTCGCATCGGTACGCCAGTTCACCGGATTGATGCACATTACGTTCGGGGCGGCCACCACGGGCTTTACATACTTCACGTCGGCGACGGAATTGTAGCAGACCACCGCACCGGTATCGGCTGAATCCCGTGCGGCGAGGATATACGGATGGGAAGCGACATCGTCATGCGTGACCTTGTATCCCATCACATATGCAGCGATCATCCTGTCGCGTACAGGCTCGTCCATGGCTTTCAGCAACTCCACCACTGACTTCCCGCCCTGGCTGAAACCTGCCAGTATGAAAGGGCGCCCCTTATTCAGTGTGTCGAGAAAATAAGAGAAGGCATTCCTTACGTCGATAAAAGCCACATCGTGGTAGCGCCTGTTTATCGTGTCTTCATTGAGGGTGGCCCAGGAGTCGAGGGTGATGTGGCGGTAAAACGGAGAATAGAAATTGTTGCCCTCCGCCATATACTCCGCCACACCGTCGATTTCTATTTTCATGTCGGCCCGGTGGTCTTCGCGCGATGGGTCGGCATGATGTGAAACAGCACCGTCAGCTGTAATCCAGTCGTACTCCCAGGTCGAGGGGATATAGAAGACATCGGCATTGACTCCGGAGGAATCATTTATCTGAGTCACCCACATGGTCGGGTCCCGGTAATCGGGAGCTACAGGCACATATACCCTTTTCTCCTTATATGTCAGCTCATTTCCACTTCCGCAGGAACTGCTCACGAGAATAGACACAACCGCCAGACACAGCCATGACTTCATATAGCCCGTTTCCATATCAGGAAGATTATGTTGACTAATCAGTCGAGATGCTTTATTATCCGCGCCGGATTACCGCCTATCACGACATTCGACGGCACATCCTTAGTCACCACCGAGCCTCCGCCTATCACGACATTGTCTCCGACCGTCACTCCGGGCAGAATCGTCGCCGATCCTCCGATCCAGACATTGTGGCCGATAGTGACAGGCTCCGACCACTCCAGGGCCTTGTTTCGGTTTTCCACGTCAAGAGGATGACAGGCCGTATAGATGCTTACATTGGGGCCGACGAAGCAGTTGTCGCCGAAACGGACCTCGGCCTCATCGAGGATTGTCAGGTTGAAATTGGCGAAGAAATTCTCTCCGATGAAGATATTGTCTCCATAATCGCATCTGAACGGCTGATTGACCTGAAAATGTTCTCCGTGGCCTCCAAGTAATCCGCAGAGCAGATTCCGCATCTCTTCCTTGCATGACGGACGCATATGATTAAACTCCCACAGCTTCTCCCGTGTGGCCTCAAGTCTATTGATCAACCCGGGATGAGAGGCGTCGTAAATCTCCCCGCTCAGCATCTTCTCCCATATATCGGTGCTGTTCTCCATTGCTTATTTCAGTAAATTATCCAAAAAAAGATTATAACGTATGACAAAGATAATATTTTCAACTTATTCCGACAAGTTTAATGATTATTTTTATTAACTTTGTAGACGGAGAGCTTTTTTCAAGCACTCTTATTCTGACTATTACCCAAAATCCTACAGTTTATGTATCAGCGACAAGTTACATTTCAGGAAGCCATCCAAAGCGCTCTGCTGCAGAACTACTGCAACTTCAGCGGCCGTGCTTCCCGCTCCCAGTACTGGTGGTTCGTCCTATTCAGTTTCATTGTAAGTGTGGTGCTCTCCATCGTCTTCTGCTGGAGCGACACCGCCCTCAACATCGTCAACTCTCTCGTGAGTCTTGCGTTGCTTCTCCCCGGCCTTGGCCTCTGCGTGCGCCGTCTGCACGATATAGGTAAAAGCGGATGGTGGGTACTACTATCCCTCATTCCCCTGGTCGGCGCCATTATCCTGATCATATGGTACTGTCAGGACAGCCAGCCCTATCCCAATGAATACGGTCCTGTGCCCAATATGGTATAATGACGATATCGTCAGTAAGAATATCGAGGAGGATGAGCCTTCATGTGAAGGACTTTTCCTCCTTTTTTATGTTTTATGCGGATTACGGTTTCATTTACAACACCCCGGCCCGGTGCGATACCGGTGTGGATTCCCCTGCCGGAGAATGGACAATACCGTATATCAGCCTTTACCTGTATAGGCATGAAGCCGACATGGAATATTTCAGCCCCTAAAATAAGTCTTAAAGATGGAACAAAACAACATTCAGGTCCGGGGTGCGCGCGTGCATAACCTCAAGAACATCAATGTCGACATTCCGCTGGGGCGGATCGTGGGTATAGCAGGTGTGTCAGGTTCAGGGAAGTCATCGCTTGCGCTCGGAGTGCTCTATGCGGAGGGCTCCCGGCGTTATCTGGAATCCCTTTCCACATATACCCGCCGCCGCATGACTCAGGCCGCAAAGGCGGATGTGGATGACCTGCGCTATATCCCTTCTGCGATAGCCCTGCATCAGCGTCCCGGAGTGCCCGGGATGAGAAGCACTTTCGGCACCGGTACCGAACTGCTGAATAACCTTCGAATAATGTTCTCACGCCTTGCAAGCCAACCCTGTCCGCACTGCGGCACATACCATGAACCCACAATAGACATCGCAGCCGATGACAAGCCGCTGAGATGCCGGAAATGCGGAACATCCTTCCATGCCCTCGGAGCGGAGCAGCTTGCATTCAACAGTGAGGGCGCATGCGAAAGATGCGGTGGTACGGGTGTGGCCATGACCGTTGACCGCACAACCCTTGTGCCCGATGAAACGCTGACCATTGATCAGGGGGCCGTCGCTCCCTGGAAGACATTGATGTGGGCCCTGATGACAGATGTCGTCAGAGAACTTGGGGTGCGTACCGACGTACCGTTCAATCAATTGACCGATAAGGAACGGGATATCGTCTTCAATGGTCCGGCCGAAAAGGTCAAGATTTTTTATAAGGCGAAGAAGACAGAAACCGCTGCCAAACTCGACTTCACTTACTACAATGCGGTGTATACCGTGGAGAACGCCCTCTCAAAGGTGACTGATGAAAAAGGGATGAAGCGGGTGGAGAAGTTTCTGAAAAGCGATGGATGTCCAAGTTGTAAGGGTACTCGTCTTTCAGAGCGGGCGCGGGGCCCGCGGATCATGGGAGTCAACATAGCTGAGGTGACAGCGATGTCGTTGTCTGACGTAATGGCATGGATTAAGGATGTGCCGGCTTCGCTTCCTCCCGAAATGCGTCCGATGGCCAGAAGCATAATAGACTCGTTAATGCTGACCGCCACACGCCTGAGGGAGCTTGGGCTTGGCTACCTTACCCTTGACCGTGCCGCCTCTACCCTATCTACGGGAGAGCGTCAGCGTATGCAGCTCGCGCGGGTGGTGAGAAACAGAACCACCGGAGTGCTTTATGTGCTCGACGAGCCTTCCATAGGACTGCATCCCGCCAACATCAAGGGGCTCACCGGAGTGATGCGTGATCTTATCCATGACGGCAATTCGGTGGTGCTTGTGGATCATGATACTCAGATTCTCAAGGAATCCAACTGGATTGTGGAACTCGGCCCTGAAGCCGGGGTGAACGGTGGAAGAATAATCGCGGAAGGCACAATTTCTGAGATTGAGCGTAATCCGGATTCGATGATCGGGCCGTTTCTTTCCGGAAAGGAGAATAAGAGGATACGTCCTGAAGTGGAGGCACCCGATATGTTTGCACAAGGCTCCATAGAGATGACCATGACCGGCCTTCACACAGTAAAGCCTCTTACTCTGAAAGTGCCTAAGGGCAGGCTCACCGTAGTCACCGGGATGTCCGGCTCCGGGAAGACAACAGTAATACTTGAAAGCCTCGTCCCGGGACTAACAGCCGGAATCAGCGGCCACAGGATGCCGGCGCACGTGACTTCGGTCACAGCCGACGGCATCAGGAATGTCAAGTTGATTGATTCCACGCCCATAGGCGCGAACGTACGTTCCACGGTCGCCACTTATGCCAATGTCCACGATGAGCTCCGCAAGATTTTTGCAAAGCAGCCCATGGCTAAGGAACGTGGATATAAGGCCGGAGATTTCTCCTACAACACAGGTAGCCTCAGATGTCCCGAATGTGACGGAACCGGAGAAATCAGCCTTGATGTGCAGTTCCTGCCTGATGTAGAGATTCCCTGTCCCTTATGCAAAGGCTCACGCTATGCCCAAGGTGCGTGGGATGTGGAGTGCAATACCAAAGACGGTCTTGTTTTTTCTCTACCGCAGGTTATGGAACAGGATATCAACACAGCCATAGACAGCTGCATGGACTGGAAGACAATCAGACAACGTCTTGAGACGCTTAAAAACCTCGGACTCGGTTATCTGACACTCGGTGAAGCTACCCCGAGCCTGTCGGGGGGTGAGGCCCAGCGTTTGAAACTGGCATCGGAAATGGGAAAGGAACAGGGGGATACCCTGTTCGTATTCGACGAACCGACAATCGGACTGCATCCACTCGATGTAAGGACATTGCTTCACGTCTTCCAGCAGCTCATCAGTCTCGGTGCCACGGTTATCGTCATCGAACACGACCTTGACGTGATACGAAATGCCGACTACATCATCGATATGGGTCCCGAAGGGGGGATTGACGGCGGGCGTATCGTAGCGACAGGCACTCCGGAAGAGGTGTCTGCCAATCAGAACAGCGTCACGGGACGGTTCATCTGAACCGCCCCGTGACTGATCAAGGCTTTGCTGGACAAGGCCTCATATTTGCCTTATGACCTTTGCCGGGATTCCGCCGACGACTGTACGGGGAGGCACATCCCTGTTCACCACGGCTCCTGCCGCGATAACGGCGCCCTCTCCGATGGTCACTCCCTGAAGAATAGTCACATTGGCTCCGATCCATACCTTGTCACCGATTTTCACGGGTGCCGGGACCATATCGGCCCGGCGGTCGGGATCCATCACATGATTCAGGGTGGCTATCACGCAATTGTGGCCGATAAGCACATCATTGCCTATCGTGATGCCGCCTTGGTCCTGAAACTTGCATCCGGAATTAATGAACACCCTTTTGCCGATCCTGAGATTCTTGCCGCAATCAGTATAGAACGGAGGGAAGAGTCCAAGACTGTTGTCGATTTCAGTGCCCGTAAGCTCTGACATCAGGTCTACGATCTCGTCATGGGTATGGAATGCGTTGTTGATCTCCATCGTAATGCGGATGGCCTCCTGGCTCAGCTCGTGCATTTTCGCATGGATGGATGAACCTCCGGGGATAACCTCCCCGGAGTCCATGATTTTAATGAATTCAGGTGTGGTCATTTCAAATATTCCTTGTAGAAAGCTGCGATTTCATCGAATGGAATTATATCTATCCTGTCGTAAAGGTCACAGTGGCTTGCGCCCTTCACTGTCAGCAGCTGCTTGTTGGCGCCCTTAAGCTTCGCGAAAGTGTCTTTGCCGAAGTAGTAAGAGTGCGCCTGGTCTCCGTGTACTATTAGAACGGCGCTGTCGAGTTCGTCGGCATATTCGAAAAACTTGAAATTCATGAACGGCAACGGGGAAGTGACGTTCCAGCCGTCGGTGGAGTTGCCTGAACGGGGATGATAGCCGCGCGGAGTCTTGTAATAGGTATGGTAATCCTTTATGAATTGCGGAGCATCTTCAGGCACCGGATCCACCACTCCCCCGGCCCGTGTATATTCCCCTTTACGGTAGTCTTCGGTCCGCTGGCGTGCCAAGGCGGCACGGTTGGCGTTGCGTTTATCCTTGGAGTCATCGGCATCGAAATAGCCGTTGGCGGTGACACGGGTCATATCATACATAGTAGAGGCGACGGTAGCCTTGATGCGCGGGTCGTTGATGGAGGCCTGAATTGCGATGCCTCCCCAACCGCACACTCCGAGAATCCCGATTCTCTCGGCGTCGACATTGGGCTGAACCGAGAGGAAATCCACGGCAGCCGAGAAATCCTCCACATTTATATCGGGCGAGGCGACCCTTCGCGGCTCTCCCCCGCTTTCGCCTGTAAAGGAAGGATCGAAGGCTATCGTCAGATAACCACGCTCGGCGAGTTGCTGCGCATACAGTCCGCTTGATTGCTCCTTAACAGCTCCGAAAGGCCCGCTGACAGCGATTGCCGGGAGCTGTCCCGTCGCCTCTTTGGGTATGTACATATCGGCCGCAAGAGTTATTCCGTAGCGGTTGACGAAAGTGACCTTTTTATGGTCCGCCTTTTCACTTTTCGGGAAAACCTTATCCCATTCCTGGGTGAGGTCTAACTGCGCAACAGGTGCGACAGAGAGATCTGAATTCGGATTATTCATAACTTGAGATTTTGTAATGAGCGATGATGCCAGCAGAAGCGCCATGCTTAGGATGTCTTTATTCATAGATGATTTTTAACGACATGTGTATGTATAACGAAATTCCTGAATGCAAAGTTAGGCATTGGTTCCGACAGATACCTACCCGGCTTCCGGTAATGATGACCTCTATTGCAGATGATTGGGAGGTGTGATGAAAAAACATTAATTTTGTGGAAAGTCCGGTTGGATGCCCCTGCGCATGCGGACCCCTCCCGGCTATCCACCTATACGTGGACATAATCATCTGCAGTATGAAACATGATTCGACAACAATAAGACTCGACTCAATCGACGCCTATAACAAACTTTACGGGCTTGAAACGAAGCATCCTTTGGTGACGGTGATTGACCTCACCGAAGCCACCAGGGTCGTCAACCATATCCGTATGGACTACAGTGTGTATGCCCTGTTTCTAAAGAACGGTACAAACTGCACTGTCAAATACGGCCGGGAGCCATACGACTATCAGGAAGGCACGGTGGTAAGTTTCTCCCCGGGACAGTTGATTGACGTCGATATGGAAACCGACGAGATAGCCCCCGATGTCACCGGATTGATGTTTCATCCCGACCTCATCCACCGTACTCCTTTGTCATCGAAAATCAAGGAGTACGGCTTCTTCGAGTATTCACAGAGGGAGGCTCTTCATCTATCTACTGATGAACGCCGGATTTTCAGTCAGTGTCTTGAGAGAATCAAGGAAGAGATCGAGCATCCTGTCGATAGGCACACGGCGGAAATCGTCGCCAGTCACATACAGGTCCTGCTTGATTACGTTACCCGTTTTTACGAACGGCAGCTCATCACACGCGGAAAGGTCAACTCCGATATACTGAGTAAATTCGAATCCTCGCTAAAGGATTATTTCGAATCGGGGCAGTCAAAGGAAGGCTTGCCCACGGTGGCTTTTTTTGCAGAAGCCGCGCATTTGAGTCCGGGTTATTTTGGCGATATGATCAAGAAGGAGACAGGCCTGACTGCTCAGGAGATAATCATACGCCATGCTGTTGAGCGTGCCAAACGGCGACTCATAGGATCAACCGATGATATAAGTATCATCGCTTACGAATTAGGCTTCCAGTATCCACAGCATTTTTCCCGTATGTTTAAGCGTGTGGTCGGGGTCAGTCCCAAGCGATACAGGGAAAGTGCGATGGAAAAACTATAGAATCCAGACTCCGGCCCGGGAATGTCCATCAACGGATGTCGCCGGCCCGGAGTCTGCAAGGGAGCTTGACGTCGATATCCTTACGCATCACGAAAGGGTTTCGTTCAACCGATTATGCCATTCAGAAGGTGCGCACCCGTATACCTGGATGTAAACAGTTTTGTATAGTGCGAACGGTTATGGAAACCGACCTGTATGTAGGTGTCGGTCACACTCAGGACTTCTGAGAGCAGATCTCCGGCCTTCTCCAGACGGCGCTCGATGAGCCATTTCTGTGAGGTGACCTATGACACTCTGGCGAAATCACGCTTGAACGTGGCGAGCGAACCCCCGTATATGTAGCGAAATCCTCAATGCTCATATCCTATGTGAAATGTTCTTCCATAATGTACATTAATTTTTAATGACTACTTAACAAAGACATTAGTTATTGACTACGAAGTGCCAGAGGAGGATGATGTTGGCATAATAGAAATCTATGTTGTCGCGAACTACTATGCTAATGTGATCTTCTACAATTGCTTCTGTCCTTTCTTTACATCATCTACCTCAAAAACTTTATAGGTGATGAGGAAAGCAGGCTCAAGCCGAAAGTATTGGCTCTCGGTAATCCAAATTTTAGATCTGTCATAAAGACATTCAAGAACCATGCCTATACAATCGGGTCAGCGGATTTTTTAGGTGCATGATTTGTGTTAAAAAAAGTAAATGCGTAATTTTGTATCATGAGAACAAAGTTAGGCAAGAGCATAAGTGCAGAAGACTTCATGTGGGAGTTC